>MUGG01000153.1 GCA_002148405.1 Alkalinema sp. CACIAM 70d
TACTTTACTGAGGCATTAGATGCGGCGCGATCGATTCAGGATGAATACAGGCGGGCATCTGTATTGAGCAGTCTGGCGCAAATCGACAATGCAGATTTTACTCAGCTATTAGATGCGGCGCGATCGATTCAGGATGAATACAGGCGGGCAGATGTATTGAGTCGTCTGGCGCAAATCGACAATGCAGATTTTACTCAGTTATTAGAAGCGGCGCGATCGATTCAGGATGAATACTGGCGGGTAGATGTATTGAGCAACTTAGCCAAATCTGTTCCCCAAGACTTTCTCCCCACCCTGTACCAAGCCATCATCGAAATCTCCCACAAACCGTCTCTCGCCAAAGCCCTCAGCGGCTCCCTCCCCCGCCTCCCCTTCGCCTCCCTCCCGCACACCGACTGGAAATCCTACCTGCACCTGCTAGCCCACCGCAAACGGGCAGACCTGCTGGGGGATTTAGTAACGCTTTATCCAGCGATTTTGCACCTAGGCGGTGAAGGCACAATGCGGGGGATTGTGGAAGAGATGAAGCGGATTTGTAGGCAATGGCCGTAGGGGAAAGGCGGAAGTAGGAACGCTGAAGGCGGAAGTAGGAATGCTGAAGGCGGAAAAAGCATTCTAGGCAATACTGTAGCCTGTATCCGCCCTGGCATACTCCGGCTGTAATCCCAACACAATATCTTCCTTCCTCACTCCCCGCTCC
Source organism: Alkalinema sp. CACIAM 70d (assembly GCA_002148405.1). Lineage (GTDB taxonomy): Bacteria > Cyanobacteriota > Cyanobacteriia > Leptolyngbyales > Leptolyngbyaceae > Alkalinema. Next base: position 701 of record MUGG01000153.1, read on the forward strand.
ACCAACGCCTGCGCAGTCAATCGATCGGTTTCATTCCGCTGAATCCAAACCTTCCCATTCTTAATATCCAAATTCATCAACACACTATAAAACCGTCGATTCCCTTGCCATCCCAAACTCACTAGCTGATAATGATCACGATCGCGATCGTAAATAGTCTGAATTTCTGAATCAGCCTGTACCACTTCACCCCCAGCATATTCAGCCAAAAGTGCTGTAATAATATCTCGATATTGCTCTAGTCGTTCCATAGGATAACTTCCTCCACGATCGAATGATATACCAGTCGTTTAACCTGATCAGTACGAACTGATGTTCGTGTCAGCAGAGGTTAGAATAGAGCAGTCGATCTCTTGAGGGAGAATCATTATGACGATTCAGGAACTAGAGCAAGAACTGCTTATGCTCGATCGTAACGAACGGATTCGTCTCATTCAGGTCATTGCCCAAAGCTTAGCTCTCCCATCTCAAGGCGTTGACGAAGCCTCCACTCAGAAAATGACCATCGTAGATGCGATCGACGAACTTCGCCGAAATATGTCGCCGGAAGAACTTGACCCCAACGCCGAGGATATTTGGGCAACCGTCCGAGATCAAACCCCAGTAAACTAAGAACCTCGATGGTAAATCATGCGCTATCTTCTCGATACCAATATTCTGGCGGAACCCAGCAAACCCCAACCTAATCAAAACGTACTCGATCAATAACGTTGGGATTTCCTGGATATTACATTGCGTAAACTTGTAGTCGATCGCACCACTGTTGCGCTTTCGTAGCCAAAGAAATCCGATCTTCAGCACTTGTCCAACGCTTTTCCCAATCTAATTTCCAATCACTCAGTTCCCGCTGAAGATCAACTAATTCTGTCGCAATACTAATCTCCGTTTCAAGGTCGATCGTCGGTACTGTCCATTCAATAAAAAACTGACTTTCTCTGACCAAATGCTTTGCAACCTGCCCATCATCAATGCTATTCGCTAAAGTCTGAATACGAGTTAAATTCAGCGTAATACTTTCTAATTGCGCAGCGCGATCGGACTGAAGATAGCGTTGTTTTAAGGTGTCCCAATTTATTGCCATTGCACACCACCCAAAAAACGATAAATAATATCATTCACTTTAGATCGAATGATTGGATCTTGAATTTCCATCGATCGATTATTGGCACTGGGTCGAATGTTGATAATTGATTCATACCCAACGGTCTGGTTAAACGGATACCAATCAGCACCCCAAAGGTCAGTCTGACGGCTTCCATTTTTCAGCAAGACTTGTTCACAGTCTGCATGTAGCTCTCCACCTCCCGCCAAAATATTGCGATCGATGTCCGCTACCAACTTAACATAAACACCCAAGGCTTCGAGCATTGCCCGCATTTGTTCCGGGTTAGCGCGACTGTGCAGGATGAGAATCATACCGTTTACGACTGATCAAGATTTTTATCCTAACGCAGCCATTTCCCTTCCGCGCCATGTTGTCAGATGCCACATTACCAAACATCACAACATTGTAAACAATCGCAAAATAGTTGACAGCGCCCCAGTTTACCCCTAGGCTTAGTTTTCATAGCTGAATGCAACCGTGTTAAACGGCCCGATTGATCAGCTAGACCCCAAAAATTAAGGCGCTACCCAGCGTTGCTGACAACAACAAAGGGTAGCTAAACCCCAAGCTGATTACGGCAGCTAGGCGGTCTGACACGGATTGTAACATTCGATCGGGCCACCCTACTTGTCCTGCGCAAAAGGGTGGTCTTAATTTTTGGGATTTCCTCCCATCACAACATCTAGGAGAAATCCCATGTTTATTGGCTTTGATCACGCCGATCGCGCCAGTGAGTCCGATCGTAGGCCCTTTCGCTTCTACCTATTCGGCACCCGCGAAGAAGTGCAGTCCGCAATTAATCAGCTCCATGTTTTGCGATTTAGCGACCGAGTGCGCTGGAGTTCGCCGATGCCCGTGCCCGGTTCCGACTGGCAATACGTCAGCATGATGGAACGCGATCGGGCTACGGAGTAAGGCTTTCCCAAATTCTCCCTAAAAACGGGAAAACCAGAGCCCAATAGCCTGAAAAGGCCATTCGCTTTTACACAATAATGTCCCCCACCAACTGTTCCCAGAATCATTCATCTATCAGGAGAGCGGTGGGGGATTCCTAGTAATCTTTCTATTCAATTAGCAGACCAAATACCTAGTAGATCAAACACCCGCCACCTTCTTCACCTAACGCCAGCGTAGTTACTTCTGGGGGGCATTTGGGAATAGAAGGCGGTTCACAGATAGGCGGATCGATCGGAATCGGACAAATCGGTGGCTTAATGCAAATCGGCGGCGGCGGACAGTAACCGCCCATTTCTCCCCAGCCCCTAGTAATGACGCATCCTCCTGGCAAAATCCCCCCATGTATTGCATCTGGACTCTTTAAATCAATAACCTCTTCAAAATTTAAGTCCAAATCTTCTAAATTTTCTAACGTTAAACTGAATGGATGATTAATCATTTTTGTTCCTCTAATGATCAACACTTAAACTATAGTCTTGATTGCAAAACAACAAATGCCAAACTGGCAATTTTAATCAACTATTGAACCAAAAGTTCAATCAAATCTTGAGTGATTGGAAAACCCGTTTTCTGTTCAAAATAGATGAACATGGGACTGGGATTCGCTTCTAGGAAAAAGAATTGCCCCGATGGCGTCACCCGCCAATCGATCGCAGTCCATTCCAGCATCAAACAGTGAGCAATCGCACGACACTGCGCCTGCATGGATGCCGAGATTTCCATAGGAAGAATTTCCGCTTGCTCATCCTCTCGAAAGTCTACTTGAGGACTCCGCACCTCCGCAGAATATACCTGCTCCCCAATCACATAGCTCCGCACATTTGTCCCTGGAATATATTCTTGAAACGTTGCAGGTGCAATCTTAAGAACTCGGGCTAAGCGATCGGGGTGCAAGTGTTCTGACGTAAGCGTTTGGGTATGTGCCCCACCATACACAGGTTTAAAAATAACTTGCTCGTAGGCCGCTGCAAAGGTCTGCACCGCAATCGGATCATTGCTGACTAGGGTCGCTGGAATTTCAACGCCTAACTCATGCACCGCCCTCAATTGCCGAGGCTTTTCCTTATGGTATTGGTAGGCTACCCAAGAATTGACCCAATGAATGGTTTCCACTTGCAGAATCGATCGGAGTAAACTAATCGCATCTTGTTCAGCGACGAAAGCCTGTTGCCCATCAGGTAAATGGGGCATTTGTACCCCCAAAAAACTTCGCCAAAATACACTCTGAATCGTGGCGAGTGGTAGCTTAATCTCCCCTAAATTTAATAATCCACCTCCCGTTTTAGGTGACCAAGAAACTGAAATACGACTAGGAAACCAACGGGTATCGAGATAATAATTCGCAACCCCTCGATCGTTGAGTCGCTGGTGTAAATGAGATGCGTGATCGTCCTCTGGACTACCTAGAATTAAAATGCTCATAATCTCGACCGAGGATCAAATCGCTCTAGAGACTAGAAAAAATAAATTCATTTTAAACCGATTAAACCAACCAATGACAGCGTAATGATTAAGTAGAACTTGAAATTGTTTGAGCTTGAAATTGCTTGAAATACCGTTTTGACGACTGCTTAAGTGCTACTTCAGATACTATTTCAAGCATTATACAGTTGATAATTCATTTCACTATTCAACCAATCTTGAAACAATCGCTGAATCACTTCTTTGCGAATGGTAGGATTTAATTCTGCAACTATCATTTCTTCAGGTAGCAAAATATGATATCCCCGATCGGTCTGAATGGGTTCAGCAACGCTGCCTACAGGTGTGCGAAAAATAGTTGTTGATAGCTGTGGACTGAGGCTCCATCGATAAAGCACTCCTTCAAACCCACAACGCCGCCGTCGATCTTCATCAATATCATAGAGATGGGCTGCTTCATAAAAGCTCATTTCATCCTCTTCAATTTCATAAAAAATTTCCTGAGCCAAGGGGCCATAGGGAACAATGATTTGATACAAAACAATTCGATCGTAGTCTAACCGATTTTCTACAAAAAAATGTTCGACCTCCTTGTGAAACATCGATTCACCGAGCTTTTCTGTCAGTAGTCGATCGCGAATACCCGCTTCCCATTCTTCTGGGGTGACCTGTTGATCGGATAGCCAAGCTAAGGTGTCTGAAGCTTTCTCTAGATGGTGTTCTCTCCGCTGTCTTTCCGTTTCTGCCTGTATCTCTGAATCATCAATTGAGATTTTTCGATCGTATGCCGCTTGGTTAATTATCTTTTGCTGAAGAACAGACTGGTTGACTGTTCTATACTGAAATGTTTTTTTTAAGAAATTGATAATTTCTTCTGAGTGAGCTTGTATTCTGTCATGTTCGATCATTCCAAACAACCGCCTGACTTTTCCTAAATAAATTGCATAGTAACCTCAGTAAAGTTTTTTGAGATCAGTCATGAATGTTCTATTTTACTAGAATAAATTGCATGACTTGCCTCTCTAGACTAGACAACTACTATCGATGAGGATGGGAGTATTTAGACTCTATTTCATCCAATTAATTGCTAGCTTGGGAAGACGCTGTTCCCCAGGCAAGACTCATCGAAGGCCACAGGACAACAGCTTGGGTGTAGGCGATTGTAGATGTTTGCAGCCCTAAAGCAAAGGAACTCGTCGTCGAAAAACTTCCTCCACTGGTGGTTAATGTACTGCCGCTCGATCGGGCATAGAGGCCTCCCTGAACTGTGTTAAGTCCCTGATGCTGTGATAGCTCAATTTTTTCTTGATAATCTAAATCTTGAATCATGTTTTTTCTCCTAATTTAGAGCGATTTAATCCCAATCTATTCGTACAATTTTGTTTCTTTAGATCTACTGAGTTTTGTTCACTGAAACAATGTACTCATTGAATTTTGCTCTTAAATTTTATCCATTGTATTGTGGCTATCAGCATTGCTTCAAGGTATAGAAGCTGCTTTTGACTCTAGCTACAGAGTACAAGATTTTCTAAGTTGTAAAATGCCATTATGGCAGATTCGCTACTGTTGAATGATTGAGTAAGTAACTAGTGTCTACCCCTCAACGATGAAGCAAAATCAATTAAGCCAAAGAAGCACTTGCCTCCATTTAAGTAATTAGATTCTTCTCGGATTTGGTCTAGAAAATGTAAATCTTGAATAGAGCTTAAACTCTTCTGTTCACCATTCATAGGCGCTTGATGGATACGATCGTCACTGGATGACCTCTTTTTAGGAGCCGTATTATCTTTGACAATCCGATTGTAGGTACGGTAGGGAATGTAGTGTAGAGGGTTGTATCCAGCGAACCGGAGAATCAAAACGCAAGCCCAAGAATATTTGCCTGCGAGAATTGCATCTAAGACTTGGGAAAATTGTTCCGGTTGCATCGCTCGATCAAGACGCCCTGAGGAATTGGAAGCAGTATAGGCTTGATTGGAGGATGAATAACTCATAACTCAGCACCTCAAAATGTTAACTGATGAGTCCGTCTGACTAATGCAAACAATTAGATACGAGAAAGTGAATGTGCTACAGGATGAAATTGATAATTTGTATACGATTTTGAAGGGAAAGAAACTCTAGCTGAAGAATCAATCAATGAACTAGTCAACCCGTTATTTTCGTGAGTCAAATGCTGAGTTCCTTTTAAAGATTAACTTCTCCTTGTAGCTTCTTAAACGGTTCGAGCAGCAAATCTATGATCCGACGGCGACGAGTAATGATTTCTGCACTGGCGGTTTGTCCGGGTTTGAGATCGATGATTTTACCTTGGCCTTGCACGTAATGACGATCGAGGGTTATATCTACACGATATACCTGTCCAATTGGATCTTGAGGATAGCTATCCGCAGAAATTGATAAAACCTTTCCTGACACCATGCCATAGTCCTGATAAGGATAGGCATCGAGTTTGATTTTGGCGGGCATTCCTTGACTGAGAAATCCCGCTTCGTGACTGGGTAAAAGGGTGGATAACACTAAAGGCTTACCAGTGGGTGCAATTTCTGCGATCGGCTGATTGGGCTGTGCGACTTCACCAGGTTTTGTAAGTTTTAGACTCAAAATATTGCCACCCACAGGTGCATAAATAAACCGTTGCTTTCGCTTGGTTTTTGCAGTTGATAGAAGAACTTCAGACTCTCTAATTTTAGATCGGAGTTCCGTCGATCGAATTTTTAATTGTTCTGCTTCAGTTTGAGATTCTAAGGCAACTTGCCGTGCTTCTCCGCGTTTTTGTTCCATCTCTGACTGCAATCGTGAAGTTTCTGTTTCAATTCGTTGTAAGTTTCCTTCATTCTCAGTAATCGATCGCGTTCGTTCTCGCAATCCTTGCTCCATTCCAAATAACTGTTCTCGAGAAATGGCTCCCTCATCTGCTAGGGGCTGTAACCGTGCTAACCGAGCTTGCTGGGCTTTTGCATCTTCCTGGAGTTGCTGTAGAAGTGAACGACTTGTTTGAATGGCTTGCTGGTTTTGAGCAATAGTTGCTTGGTGGGCATAAATTTGAGTCTCTGCGATCGCCCCTCGATTATCAGCTTGGAGGCGAATTTTCTCAATCATTGCCTCGGTTTGAAGCAACTCTGCCTGCATGGACTGGATTACGGTTTGCAACCGTTCGACTTCTTTGTCATCCATTTCAGTGTCAAATTCAACCAATAAATCTCCTTGCTTGACAGTATCACCTTCCTTAACCATGACCCTTGCCGCTTTACCCAGTTCGATCGGATAGACCTTATAGGCTGCATCTTGAGGAATCAGTTTACCGTTAGATTGGGCAACTTCATCAATTTGTCCAAACCAAGCCCATGCTGTAAATGCGCCTGTGAATAAGATCCCCATGATCAGAAGCTGCTGGGGAAGGCGAGAAGAAGGCTGATCTAGAACCGTCTGGAGTGCAGGAGACCAAGTTTCTGGGGCTGACGAGACAGCAAGGGCAGGCTTTTCAGGTTTTTGCACTAGGGGCTTGTTAAGTGTGAGCATAGGATATTTTTAGTAGGAAGTAGGGCGGAAAACTGATTGATGCTGAGGGTGAAATAATTACGGGTAAAATGCTGAAATTGGTATGTTTGACTCAAGACTAGAACAATCGATCAATTGAATGGTTTAAGAATATTAAATAGAGACATGAAATTATTCCAAATCCTACTGAATTTAAGTGTGTTAAATAAAGTAACTGGCAATACAAAACCTAAACTGAATTTGCTGCATAATTTCTTTGAAAGATATGATTCATGCTAGAGATTTGCTTCGCACCTAGCGCTTAGTTGATTGCGCAAACTTTGCATAAACTTCTTGCTATTTAGATCCTATTCATCCTTTTCAATGGGATCTGCCAAATTGGCATTTTTGTTCTTCGCTTACTCAATTCTTTAATGATGTTGATTGAATTTGTTTCGAGTTAAGAGCTTGAGTTGAGAAGAGTCATATCCCAAAGCTTTTGATCTCATCAGGCAACGGGCAAGTTATAGGTTCAGTTGTTGTTGGGCAAGGTGATAGTATAAGCCAGATTGTTCCATCAGCGATTCATGGGTACCTTGTTCGACTAATACCCCTCGATCGAGGACTAAAATTAAATCGGCTCGCTGAACTGTCGATAGACGATGGGCAATAATAAACGTGGTACGATTTCGGCTAATGCGTTCTAAATTTTGCTGAAAACGACGCTCAGATTCAGTATCTAGGGAACTCGTGGCTTCGTCCAAAATGAGAATTGCGGGATCTCCAAGTAGTGCACGGGCAATGGCAATGCGTTGGCGTTGTCCCCCTGACAAATTCGTGCCTCGCTCTCCCACTTTTGTATTGTAACCAAGGGGTAAATCTTGAATAAAACTATGGGCTTCTGCTAACTTCGCTACGTCAATAATGTCTTCTAACGTGTGATTGGGACGATAAATTAAGATATTATCCTGAATCGTTCCAGAAAATAAGAAACATTCTTGGGGCACGACGCCCAACTGCGATCGTAGGGAAGGTGGTGATACATGACGTAAATCATGTCCATCGATTAAAATACGTCCATTGGTTGGCTGATACATCCGTTGTAATAACTTGACGAGGGTGGTTTTGCCAGAACCACTCCGACCCACGATCGCCACCGTTTGTCCTGCTTGCGCTGTAAACGACAGGTTCTGTAGGATATTACGATCTCCAGAACCATCATAATTAAACGTCACATTGTCAAAAACCACCTCCCCTTGAATGGGGGGTAAGACCATGAGCGGTTGTCCGGCGACTTCCTCTGGGGTGCTGGCAAACACATCGTTGAGCCGCTCCACCGAGATCAAGACTTCCTGCAACTCGTCCCAGACCCCAATCACAGATAACGCTGGCCCAATCACGCGCCCAATCAGCATATTGAAGGCTACAAATTGACCGATCGTCAATTGTTCTTGAATCACCAAGCCTGCTCCGTACCATAGCAAAGCGGTACTGCCAATGGCATTAATCGAACCGCTCATGATTTGAAGTCCATTGGCTAATTTTTGACCTTTGAACTGCACATTCAATAATCTGACTAGCCGTTCTTCCCAACGCCATCGGGTTTCCTGTTCGATCGCGGCTGTTTTGACCGTTGCGATCCCAGTCATCATTTCCACGACTAAAGAAGTCTGCTCCGAAGCTTCTTTAAAGACTTCCCGAGAGAGCCGCTTTAAAAATGGTGTTGCTAGCAACGTTAAAATCATCATGGGTGGGAGTAGTCCCACTACGAGTAATGTAAGCTGCCAGTTGTAATAGAACATCAAACCTAAGTAGACGATTCCCATGGAAGCATCTAGCCAAGTGGAAACTGCATGACGAATCAAAAATTGTTGAATTTTACTGTTTTCTTGAATGCGAGTAATGATGTCTCCAACATTCCGATCCTCAAAAAATTTCAACGGAAGGCTTAAAGTATGACGAATGAACCCACTCACCAACGTCATATCTAAGCGATTGGAAAAATAATCCAGTAAATATTGACGAACTGCAACCAATCCAATTTGCCAGATCGAGAAGAGTAAAAGCCCGATCGCAAAGAGGTTAAGGGTCGAGATACTTTTTTGAGTAACGACCCGATCGAGGATAATTTGGGTAAAGAGTGGGCTAATTAGACCAAATACTTGAATTAACAAAGAAAGAAAAATGATTTGGCCTAAAACGCCGCGATAGGTCAATAACAGATGGCCAAATTTTCCTAGAGATTGCCCAGATTTAGATTCGGTTTCTCGTAATCGATCGGTCGGTTCAAGTTGTAGTGCGTAACCTGTCCAGTTCTCTAAAAACGCTTTTCGGGATAGTTTTTGTTTTCCAAAGGCCGGATCGGCTATCAAAACAGATTGGGGTGTGGCGCGATACACCACGACATAGTGCTCACCTTGCCAATGGGCAATCCAAGGCGATCTCTGTTCAATGATCCGGTTGAAACTAGCTCGTACAGGCCGACTGACAAACCCTAATCGCTCAGCGGTCAAGGCTAAGTTGCGGAGAGAAGCCCCCGATCGTCCAACCCTGGCCCACTCTCGCAGTTGATGCAGGGGATATCGATGTCCCCAATACTGGGCAATCATCGCGAGACAGGCCACGCCACAGTCGGAAGAACTCTGTTGTTGAATGAAAGGATAGCCCTGAAATAAACGCTGCCGTCCCCGACGTTTAGGTTTCGGAAACTCGATGATTCTCGGTGTTATCGCAGACTGGGAGGACGGGGCTGGGAGGTTGGGCTGGCTGCCTGGTGGGGTAGCTGCTTGTAGCTCTGCTGAGTGCTGGGGAGCCCGATCGGTTCGACGATGGGATCGAGTAGAGGGGGTAGGGGCGTTGTCAGAAGGATTTGAATGATTGGAAGCGCTAGGAACCAGTTGCGGCACGATCGTGATCGCGGTTTCCCATCGATCCAACGGTAGTTGATACAGCAGCAAATCCGTGGCTGCTATCCATGCCTCAGGAACTGGGTTAGGATACCCCCATTGCTGACCGATCGTTGGGGCTGGTACGGTCTCATCTTGGCTAGCGATCGTTCCGCTATACAACCAACAACAGCCCGGTACCGCTTGCAGCAACTCTCCCCTTGGCAGTTCCAACGGGTTCAGATGGGCAAAGAGTTGTTGTAGTTGCCGACTACTTGTAGGGACACGATTTAGGGCTGTACGAGTCGCTAATCCACGGGAACCCAAATCCGTTTGAGTTTTGAAGAAAGCTAATTGCTGCCAGTCGGTGTGCTGTTGCTTTAAATGGGCCTGTAATGATGGACTTTGAGCAAGCAACGATCGTAAGGCTTCGCCTGTCCAAACTACCGCTAACCCTGCACTAGCAGCAACGGCACGGTAGGACAAGTGCTCCTCCGGGGCTAAAGCCTCTCCCCCTAAGCAGTCATCCGCTTCCAACAAGGCGATCGAAACATCCCGATTTTGCTGGGGATCAGGTGTCAAAATCCGTGCGCGTCCTTCACAAATCAACCATAGTTCTAATGCTTGGCCCGACTCATACAGCAGGTCACCTATCGCAAAGGCTCGTTGCTGAAAGGGTATGTTTGCCAAAGATTCAAGGGGTAAATCCGCAATGCTTACCCAAAACTTTTGTAAAACCGAATGTGGAGAATTAACCTGTGGGGAATCAATGCGTGAAGAATCAATGGAGGCGTGCCGAGCCTGTCCGGGTACAGCGAAACTCAAGTTTCGAGTCATGAACCCAACCTCATGTCATAATTCTGGACAATTAATCGATCTGGATATTACAGAAGCCTAGATCTACACAATCGGTGTCTCTAATGTCAATCAAAGCTACAGAAGTCTCTCCATGAGGAGTGTAATAATTTAGAACACAGAATGGCTATGAAGAGAAAATCATATGCTTGATGTAATCCAACATACTCGATGTCATTCAACCAATGGAAACGTAATCAGCCACACCGGAAAAAATCATAGCTCACTCCTCCATGTCACAAGATGCAATGCATCAAGGAACTCAGATGTAACTAGTTCACCGTAGCTAAAATCGCAGTCGTTCAAGTGTTATAGTTATCACGTTCAATTTATAGAACGGTTAACGTCACTTAGTGCAAACAAGTTTTTGGTAAAGATGTGTTTTAGCTAAGCCTGTCTCAGCTAAATGTCTTCCCATCCACCGTACTAAAACTCATTGAAAGCGTATGAACTTCCTAAATCAAAACAGGAAGGTTCAGCAATGCCTTCTGTCACAGAAGTATTGGTTATCTTAACGTTCAAAACCGAAGATTTAGCGTTATTTTCAGGCAAAAACAGGCTAACTGAGTGAAGATCCCAATGCGAAGATACTAACGCGAAGATATGAACGCGAAGATGCTAACGCGAAGGTACTAATGTGTAGATACTTAAGTAACGCTAACCGATCGGTCGATGTAAAAGAGATGTTTCTCGTTTTATTTTCATAAAAGTTTACTTTCCACAATCAAGATTTGCATGGTCTCTCTATCAAATCATGGGGCTCCCATCCCATCAATACGTTTTTTGGCGTAGCATAGCTTGTTCTAAAAATAAGCAAGGTAACTTTGACAACCTTTAAACGTTAATAAAGTGCCAATATCAGCCACCTTATCTCTCAATTGACTAGATATGGATTGCACTCAGCACTACTAGCCAAGTTTATTGACATTCTAATACTGAGTATTAATAAAGACCCAATTTTTTGGGTTTCAGTACTATCACGCTGTTGAGGCTTTCCACGGCTGAGGAGGGCCATCTCTTTAATGAAGTTGTTCAATCCTGGAGTAAATGGAGACTCATCAAGGCTTTTATGGAATTGCGGACAAAGCGGTAGTTAGATTGACGGTCGTTAAATCGATAGTATTGAGATTGGCCCTGATGTTCTCCTGTTAAACCATAGCTTATTATCTCCCCGATTTCCTTACCGTTTCTCCTCATTTTGATTAACGTCTCTTGATTAAAGTTCTGTTTGATGAATATCCAGTGTGAAACGGCCTATTCAAATTGGTTTGTTAAATTTATTGGAGTAGATTAGAAAATTGTGGGAAGCAAGGATGAATCCAGGTTTGGGAGCGCTGTTCCATCTACCATCTGGCTTAGTCTTATCTTCCAGCGATATAATTTTTTGTATCGATGCTGCCCACCCTGGCTCAAGAGTTTTCTAGACTATCTAATAAATCTGGAAGGTTGTAATAAAGCTTGTGGGCCACATAATTGACTGTAGTATCCATTCATTTCTGATTTTGGGCTGATTGGTAGCCTTTTCGCACCAGAATTCGTCTGGTAATCTCCTGAAAATAGCAGTAGCCTTAGGTAGAGAAAACTCGCAATCGAGCCAGCTGGCGTTCCCCTAGCCATCAAGTCAAGTTATCTAGCTGCGCGATAGAGTTATTAATTAGCTGTAAAAAATAGACCCTCGTTTGCACATCAGGGAGGAGAAAGGGATATGCACCTTAAACTGAAACAGACAAGATTAATATTTCTGAAAAGAATTTCTTGGGGACGATGTCCGTCAGTCAAGAAATGATGGGGCGATCGCTAGGCAAGAATGAATATCCTGAGTGCATTTCAGCAGCTAGTTGGAGGCTGATTGGTGGAACGTCTTTCAGAAGTGGATTTCTATAATCTACTAGAATATGTCTATGAAATATACGGGTTTAGCTCCATTCATAGCTTTTGGCAGGGTTGGTTAGCGGGTATTCAACGGTTTGTGCCCTACGAAATTGGCTATGGCTTAGCGATCACCCCGCAATGCGCGATCGTGCTTGCCCAGCAGCGATGTTGTTTGTCGCAGCAATACTTAACTACGATCGCAGACTATTTTCGAACCCATCCCTTATTAATAGATGGGGATCACCCATCGGATGTTTGGGGCAGTCTTGATCTCCAAGACCCTGCATTAATTGGCATCTTCGCTGACCCCTTCGGCCTGAAGGAGGGGTTGATCCTTCCCCTGATGCAGAATGGATCGGTGGATGCAGCTCTGAATGCAGAATCATTTAAGGCAGAATCGCTCAATGCGTCGTTTGACCTTTGTATTCTCTTGTTCAGTACGACGCTTCCTTTATTAGATCGCCATCGTTTTCTATTACGGCTTTTGCAACCCCATTGTCTGCGAGCCTATCAGAATCTGTGTCGCCATTCTGCCAATATGCAAGAGGCCAGCAATCACAACATTTCAGCGATCGCACTTCAACAGCTAGGTCTGACTCAACGGCAGTCCGAAGTCATGCAATGGATTGTTCAAGGCAAGGATTCCCACGAAATTGCAACGATTCTGGGCTGTCGGGATACGACAGTTAAAAAACATCTTGAGCAAATTTATCGAAAATTCAATGTCCAGAACCGGACAGCAGCCGTCGCTCATGTCTTAGTGGAACTGGGTGTCGTTGAATCTCGATAAGGGGGGCGGTTCGCCGTCACCCTTCTGTCAGCTTTCTAGCGTCCAATCTTTGATTTGGGGCTTTTGTAGGTTGGATAATATCTGATAGTGATTGGTTAGGACGATCGCGTCTTTTGTATCCCGCGCTGTGTCCAGCCGCAATCACGACCCCTTCTCCGTCAGGTATCCCACCCAATGCCCACAATCCTGTCTATCAACTGCGCGATCGACGCCCTGCTCCTCTGTCTGTCTGCCCTCTGCACGACCTGGCGACGGGTCATCGTGCCTTTGCATCTTCTGTTCCTATTGACCGTTTGCCTGTGGATAGGGGCCGCAGCACCCGCCCGAGCGAGCGATCTCACCCAAGGTCAACAGGTCTTTGCCCTGCACTGTGCGGGATGCCATGAGGGCGGCGGCAACATTGTCCGGCGGGGCAAAACGCTGAAACTCAAAGCCTTAGAGAAAAATCAAGTGGCTACCCTGGATGCGGTTATTGCCTTGGTGACGAATGGCAAAGCCAATATGTCCGCCTACGTCGATCGTCTCACCCCGGCGGAAATTGAAAACGTCTCAGCCTATGTCCTAGATCAGGCTCAAAAAAACTGGAAGTGATTACAATAAATACTCCTGCCAACTAAATTCTTCATCTTTGCCGCGCATCCAATGTCCCAAGAAATTGTCCAGTGGCTAAACGAAATTAAAGATCTCAAGCAACAAATCGCCGATCTCCAGCACAATCTGGTGGAGGTAACCGCTAGTGCTGACAAGTGGCGACAGTTGTACGAAACCGAAGCCCAACAGCGGCGACAGGATGTCACAGCGATGCAGACGAGAATTGCTGCGTTGCAGCACGAAATTACTCAGCTTCAGTCCGGTCCCGCGATCGCCCCATTCCCCAGCGCTCTGCCCGAAACAGCCCCTGACCAAGGCTCCTCACTCCCTGGTACCCAAACCGATCCCGCCACCCAAACCGATGGCTTCGTCAGTATGGAAGATTTAAAAATGCAACTGGCCAAAGTCTGGTCAGATCGGGAACAACTGACCCAAGCCCTTAAGGAAGAACAAGCGGCCCACGATCGTACCCGCAAGGACATGACCCTCGCCCTCGCCGATGCCATGGACACGCTGAGAAAAATGAGAGATTCCAACTAACGCTCAATTTTTTCCATAAAAAACAGGGATTGAACCTTCTGATCTCCGTTCAATCCCTATGCCTTGTTCAGTCCACTCAGTTGCTGGCTTGATCAAATAAGCCTAGAAGCCCATGACCTTCGCAACGTCCTGCAAGTTGGGGGCAATGCCTTGGTGGAAATTATTTTCGCTGAACTTAATAGCAGAGTCTGGATCCTTCAAGCCGTTTCCGGTTAACACGCAGACCACCTTGGCCCCCGCAGGTACTTGATCTTTGAACTTCAGCAAGCCTGCTACGGAAGCGGCACTGGCTGGCTCACAGAAAATTCCTTCATTCCCGCCCAGCTTGCGGTAGGCTGCGATAATTTCATCATCGGTGACGGCATTGAACTCGCCGCCACTAGCCTGCTGTACGCCGATCGCCTTGTCCCAGTTGGCCGGGTTGCCAATTCGAATCGCTGTGGCCAAAGTCTCTGGGTGTTTCACCACTGCACCAGTCACCAAAGGCGCGGATCCGGCTGCTTGGAAGCCCATCATTTTCGGCAGTTTGGAACAGCGTCCTTCTGCTTGGTATTCGTTGAAGCCCATCCAGTAGGCGGTGATATTTCCTGCATTGCCCACGGGAATGCAGAGCCAGTCGGGGGCATCCCCTAGGACATCTACTACTTCAAAGGCAGCGGTTTTTTGGCCCTGCAAGCGGTAGGGGTTGACAGAGTTCACCAGGGTGACGGGATAGGTTTCCGACATTTCCCGCACAATTTCCAAGGCCCGATCGAAGTTGCCTTGGATCGCGAGAACTTCCGCACCATAGAGTAGCGCCTGGGCCAACTTACCCAAGGCCACATAGCCATCGGGGATCAAGACAAAGGCTCGCAGTCCTCCCCGCCGGGCATAGGCGGCGGCAGCAGCGGAGGTATTGCCTGTACTGGCACAGATGACGGCCTTGGCTCCAGCTTCCTTTGCCTTCGTGATGGCCATAGTCATTCCCCGATCCTTGAAACTTCCGGTGGGGTTTAGACCGTCATATTTCACATAGACCTGAACCCCTCGTCCGATTTCTGCGGCGATCGTGGGCACTGGGATGAGGGGGGTATTTCCCTCACACAAGCTGACGATCGGCGTTGAATCTGTCACAGGAAGATAGCGCCGATAGGCATCAATCAACCCATTCCAGGTTTGGGCGACAGGTTGACGCAAACTGGATTCATTGGCAGACAGGCTTAGGGTCACGGTCTTAAGTGCTTGAATTCAACTAGAGGATGTACGGTAGGAGATCTTAGTCTACCCCGATCGGGCATCCGGCCTCGTGATCTCCGCTGAAGATTGCAGGGAGGGTATGGAAAAATGTAAAGAACTGTAAAGAACCCCGAAACTCGATATGGACAAAACTCCACATTCGTGGGAAAAATGCAACATAAAGATACAATTTGCTCTGACGCTTGAGCTAAGATAAAAACGCGGTGTGAGTAAGCAACATGACTAAAACGATGATGACATCTGCCCCCTTAACTGAATCTTCTAGTCGCGATCGTGTGGTTGAACGGATGCGTGCCCTCTACAACGAAGATCAGCAGGTCAAGTTCCTGCATCTTCAGGCCGAAGCTGACTCCCTTCTCCAGCAGCTTCAATCCATTAAGGCCCAACGGACTTCGGAAGATACGCTCCATCACAATTAAATAGATGACCCAGAGTTGGATCCTGATATATTTAGCAGATCTGTTTTGGGTTCAAGGTTGAATGGTTACGATGGTTCAATTCGAAGCGAATGTTTTGTTTTGAGACAATTGAATAAATTGAGTAAGCTGGATCCTACGAATCATCAAGTGGGATCCAGTTTTTTAGGTTGCATTCGTACTCAGAAGGAGGAGCAGTAGCTTGTCTGTCTCGACTTGTGCTGACGAGTTTCTGGGTAAATGAGTCGATCGCTGTTGCTGAAACCTCGATCGAAGGCTGGGAAAACAAACGGATCAATGTCGCAAAAACCTCGATCGACAAGTCCGCGTCGAGTCTCGAATAACATTGATGTTGCGATCATGGGAGCGATCGTAATTACCATAATTCTGAAACGTAAGCTGAAATGCTGGAAAGACAGAGAATGGAAAGGTTTTTTTCTCTGGGCAGTCATCATAACAAGCGCTCACCGGACGCAGATAACTTTTGCTTTCCACCGATAACCTTGATACGTTCTGGTACAGCGCGCTTATTAGCTGGCGCTCATGTTTAGCGTTTGGTTGTGAAGTGATGTTACTTCTTTAAGATAAGTCTTTCTCAAAAATAAACAACCCAATTTCAGGAGGTCGTGTCTGCCAAAATTGGGTCAGTAACTATCTTGGATCATCCTCACATCGTCATAAGCGAGCTTCTAGGATCAAGTTAAAAGGGGTTTCAGTGGCTTGTCGGAACGTTGTGAAGCCAGCCTCCTTAAAGACCTGTGCTAGTCGTCTCTCGCCTGCTTGTGCACCTAAGGCAAGTCCAACTGCTTCAGAAAGAGAATGGGCACAACAAATCGTTGTAGATCCTGCATAGTAGAGGCGACCTACCGGGTTGAGATTATCCTCTACGCGATCGTGGGCAAACGGTTCAACCAGCATGACCGTGCCACCAGGCGCTAGGGCTTGAGCAGCATATTTTGCGGCCCCCACTGGATCGCCCAAATCATGCAAGCAATCAAAGAAGCAGATCAAATCAAAGCCTTCTCTAGGGTATCCCTGTGCAGATGCCACTTCAAAGGTGACCTGAGCGAGCAAATCTTGCTGTTGAGCTTGGTCTTGAGCGGCTTGGATGGATTCAGCATGGTAATCGAATCCCCAAAAGCGCGATCGAGGATAGGCTTTTGCCATCAGCAGCGTAGAATGACCATAACCGCAGCCGACATCCGCAACCTTCGCACCCGCTTGCAGTTTCGCTTCCACACCCGTTAGGGCAGGCAGCCATTGTGGTACTAGACTGCTGCGATAACCATTGCGGTAAAACGCTGCCACTCCACAAAACAGGCGACTGTGGTGATCACCCCAGCTAACACCAGTACCTGTTTTGAAGGCATGCATGGTTTTCTCCTCATCTAGCCACATTGAAGCAGAAACTTCCCACGCAGGGGGCATAAACACCGGGCTATCTTCATGAGCCAATACCATTGCTTGCTCTGGAGTCAGTTCGTAGGTGTTGCTAGATGGGTGGTAAATGACATATCCTCCAGCAGCTTGGCTATTGAGCCATTCACGCACGTAACGTTCAGCGCAGTTTGCTCGATGGGCGAGTTCTATAGAACTTAAAGGGCCGGCTCCAGCCATTGCTTGATAAAGCCCTAGCTTGTGACCCAGGCTAACCATCACACCACCAGAACTAGCAGCGAGATCGTTCACCACACGCTCAAGAAATTGATGCAGTTTTTCTTCATTTATCTTTTGTTCAGCGACCGTCATAGGGGTATCCTCCGAGATTGATATTCTTCGAGATGAAGCTTGAGATGCCGTGCCATCCGTCTCATTGCATTTTTAAGTGTGGCGCTTGTAAAGCCTTGGGTCGAGTGGCAAAATAGCCATATTCGGTTCATTTATGCCAGAGCTATAAAGATCACTGGAGTGAAGAGAATGAATAGCACTCATGTCAGTATTGTTGCGATTCCCGATTCTATGTTTTCTACCTTAAGTGGCATTTATGATGTGCTGAATTCATTTTCTCTCCTGAGCACTTACGACGACGCGCTGCCCAAAACTGCCCCCTTTCAAGTCGAGATTGTGGCACCTACGCAGGAAGAAATTATCACTGCCAGTGGATTGGCCCTTAATGCTCAACGTCCGTTCACAGAGATTACTTACACCGACATCGTGATTGTTCCTTCTGTCATGGTTGAACATGGAAAATGGGAAACGGGACGTTATCCTGGTCTGGTTCAGTGGTTACAGGAGAGGCATTCACAGGGCGCAACCTTGTGTTCGGCTTGTTCCGGCGTATTGTTGTTAGCTGAAACCGGGTTACTGGATGGTAAAGAGGCAACCATGCATTGGGCTTTTGCTTCTACTTTTAAGCAAAATTTTCCTCAAGTTCATTTGCGCCTTGAAAAGATCTTAGTCATTGCTGGAGATCATGACCAATTTGTTATGTCAGGAGCATCTGCATCGTGGTACGACCTTGTACTCTACTTGGTTGTACGATATGTTGGCCCTACCGCAGCGCAAGCCATGTCTAAGTTCTTTGCTTTGCAATGGCACAGTGATGGACAAGCTCCCTACCTAATGTTTGATCAGCCTATTGATCATGAAGATGCTATGATTCGAGACACTCAAACTTGGCTGTCTGAGCATTTTGCGATCGCCGCTCCGATCACTGAAGCCGTTAAACAATCTGGTATCCCAGAACGGAGCTTCAAACGGCGTTTTAGTAAGGCAACAGGATATTCCCCGATCGCCTACGTGCAACATTTGCGGGTTGAGGATGCAAAACGTCGATTAGAGAGAACAAATGCATCGATTGATCAGATCAGTTGGAGTGTTGGTTATGAAGATGCAGCCTCATTCCGACGATTATTCAAACGGATCACAGGGATTACGCCAGGAGACTACCGCCGGAAGTTCACTGTACCTCACTTTGCCCAAACCCAGAAATAGGCTGTGGCTGGCTGAAAAACCGATCACAGTAATCGATAGCCAGCTAGCGTTCCGCTTCACCCACCGCTAATAACTTATCGAACTCAACCAAGAAAATCTGTACGGTAGGTATGCAAGCAGATTGTTGGGCGTTATTCACTCGCCTCTCTCAGTGAATGCAGCCAGATTGTCGAGTGTTGACATCAAGCCCGCTTGGTGATCCTCTGTTCGTATTCCAACTGGTACATCCTCGCAGCAAACCGTCACGAGAGTTCCACTGTGTGCTGGCTCCATTAACCAGATTATTCGCATCTCGCCAGAGAATGCTGCATCGTCGCTTTCGAAGGTGACTGCCTGTTCGATGCGTTCATCTGAGATTAGCTTAACGAATCGTACTTCTGCCTCATCAGCATCCTCTGATGTCTTTCCCAGAGTGTGTTGCGTTTCGTTGTACGTGAGTCGTATGCGATATCCACCACCTTCGCAGAACGTGAACGCGAGCATCTTTCCAGTCATCCCTTGGGGCGGCAACCACGCTTCCATTGCGTCTGGTGTCGCGAACGCTTGGTAGATCGTCGATGCCGAAGCATGAATCAGTTTTGAGGCGGTATCAGTTCTCTTGGACATGAAACGACTCCCTTCCCTCCCTGTGACGCCCAACGCAAAGTTCACCTGCTGGGAGTTGATTTTGCTGAAACCAGTTTAGCATTGCCAGTCAGGTGCGACGACGGGTTCGGCTGGGCTAGTAAGGAAGATTTTCTAAAGATTTAATTCAGAACGACTGCCCATAAAACAATCTGAAAAGCCGATCGAACTTTGCATCACACAGATGAGGGAGAAAATACACGATCGCTCTCAACTACCCCGATCGCTGCTTTCACTAAACCCCCGATCGCCCTAGTCAAGGGGCCCACAGGCTACAGGACAAGCAAACCTGCGGGACACCTACGCCTCAGCCTTTACCAACGCCGCTGCAACACGCTAACCCATTCTCCTTCCACACCGGGTACAGGCATGGGTTTTCCCCAATACACCCTGTCTACAAATCCGATCGAATGCAATCGGTTAATGATTGACTCTACTGTTTCCTTAGTGCCGAATAGTTGTAACCGATAGTATGGATACAACTGTTCGATCGAGCGATCATTCCGATCGCTAGAACCTTTCGCCATAATGTGAGCTTCTCCTGTTTGTAGTGAATCCCATCCCTGCTGCAATCTTGCTCCCTTCGCCCGCGCGTGGGAGAAGGGTCGGGGATGAGGGCTGCGGAAGAAAGCCCAAAAATTTAGAGCCACCCCGTTTGACATCACAAACAAGAGTGGCTCGGTCAGATGTTAAAATCCTCATCAAGCCTCCTTGCTGCTCGACCAGCGAGGGGGATAGCTACTTGGGGTTGTTACCGCAATCCCGAGTAGTGCCCTAAATTCCTGGGAACCCAGCGACCCCATGCTTCATGCCGACCCGTTTTAAAAGAAGGATGTCCATGGCGATCGCTATGAGAGACTACCCTACGAAGAAATAGCGGCTCTGTCAATCCGTACTTTAAACCGCTATTTCTTGTATTATTTAGCACCCGTACTTCGCCCCTAGCGACGATCAAAGTCAGCGCATAGCAACTAACTCCGGTTGCAGTGTCAGAGATGGCGCACCCTTCAGAACCTCAGGACTGACCACCGCCTCAAACTGCCGGAAATTATCGACAAACCGTTGCGCTAACTTCAACGCCTGTAAATCATAATTGGCCGGATCACTCCAAGTCAGACGGGGATTTAGCAACTTAGCATCTACGCCAGGACAGGCGATCGGAATCCGAAAGCCAAATACCGGATCAACCATTGTTTTCACCTGATCCAATGCTCCACTCAATGCCGCAGACAGCATCGCCCGCGTCTGCTGAATCGGCATGCGATCGCCCTCACCATAGCTGCCCCCCGTCCAGCCCGTATTCACCAACCACACCCGAGCACGGTGCCGCACAATCTTTTGCCCGAGCAAATCGGCATAGATATGGGGATGCAGCGCCATAAACGGCGCACCAAAGCAGGCGCTAAAAACCACTTCCGGCTCATGGCCCAAGCCCTTTTCCGTTCCGGCTACTTTGGATGTGTAACCGCTGAGGAAATGGTACATCGCCTGTTCCGGTGTCAGTTGCGCGATCGGCGGCAAAATCCCCAAGGCATCTGCCGTCAGAAACACAATATCCTGGGGATGGCCCGTGGTTCCGGCGGGATCAATGTTTTCAATAAATGAGATCGGATAGGCTCCCCGCGTATTTTCCGTTAAGCTCCCGTCGTCTAAATCCAACTGCCGAGTTAGCGGATCGATCGCCACATTTTCCAAGATCGTGCCAAAGCGTTGGGTCGTTCGATAAATATCCGGCTCCGCTTCCGGCGACAGGCGAATTAATTTGGCATAGCAGCCACCTTCAAAATTGAAAATCCCCCGATCGCTCCAGCCATGTTCATCATCCCCAATCAACGTGCGCTGGGGATCAGCGGACAGCGTGGTTTTCCCCGTTCCCGACAGGCCAAAAAACAGCGCCACTCGACCATCCTGACCCACATTGGCCGCGCAGTGCATTGGTAAGACATGGTGATGGGGCAACAGATAGTTCAACGTCGTAAAGATTGCTTTCTTCATCTCTCCGGCATAGCTAGTGCCACCGATCAACACTAACTTCCGTTCAAAGTCTAGCACAATAAAGACATCGGAATTGGTGCCATCAATTTCAGGTGTCGCATGGAAGTTAGGCAATGCAATCACTGTGAAATCTGGAACGAAGTTTAAAACCTCTTCATGACTGGGGGAAATAAACAAGTTATGCACAAACAAACTCTGCCAAGCCATTTCCGTAATAAATCGCACGCCAATGCGATAGGCCGGGTCAGCCCCTGCAAAGCGATCCTGAACAAACAAATCCCGCCCTTGCAAATAGGCCAGCATCCGCGCATGGAGCGACTCAAAGCGGTGCTCACTCAAGGGATGGTTAATTTTGCCCCACCAGACCTCGTCCACCGTACTGGCTTCCCGGACAATGAATTTGTCATTGGGCGATCGACCGGTGTGGTGTCCCGTCCGCACTACCAAAGGCCCTGAAGCAGCGAGCACACCTTCCCGGCGTCGAATGGCTTCTTCGTAGAGGGCTGGTACCGAAAGATTCCAATACACCATGCCGGGTTGCAAAATACCATGGTGCTCCAGTCCATAGTGGATGTGCTCCTTTGCCATATTCATAATCAAAATCCTCAACGGTAATGTAGGGGGATTACCGGGCGTTGCAACCATTCACCCCTGACGCTACGGGAGAAATTTGAGAATCTTGTGAGGAAATATTCGCAAATGTCAGGGTTTCAGGATATGGCTTCTTCCTGAGTGGGATGGAAATATTCATAGATTTGCTCGGCCATTTTGGGGCCAATTCCCGGCACTGCCGCCAACTGCTCCACCGTTGCCTCGCGGATGTAATCGATCGATCGAAAGGTGGCGAGGAGTTGCTTTTGGCGATAATGGCCCAGTCCCGGTACTTCATCTAGGCGCGATCGTTGCATGCGTTTACTGCGTTGTTGGCGGTGGAATGTGACGGCAAAGCGGTGGGCTTCATCCCGTAATCGCCGCAGCAATTGCACCCCCGGTTGTTCCGCCTCGGTGACTAACGGGAGGGATTCCCCCGGCAGAAAAATCTCTTCCCGTTGTTTGGCTAAACTGACGACGCGAATTTCTTCCAGTAAATTCATCTCCCGTAGAGCGTTCACTACCGCTGAAAGTTGGCCTTTGCCACCGTCGATCATGACTAAATCGGGAAAATCGGAAAACGAAGTGGATTGCCGCGTTAGAACCGAAGATTCATTCCAACGGCGAATCTGTTCTCCCCGAGCTTTGGCGTTGGCATACTTACGGAACCGTCGCGTAATCACTTCGGCCATGCTAGCGAAATCATCGGAATGACCCGGACGGACATCGGGATTTTTAATTTTAAAGTGACGGTAATGTTGTTTGGCCGGTAATCCATCGACGAATACGACTTGTGAGGCCACCGCATCGGAACCCTGAATGTGGGAAATGTCATAGCCTTCAATGCGACGGGGCCATTCCGGTAAATCCAAAATTTCCGCTAAGTCCTGCATGGCTTGGTTATTACGATCGACCACCCGTTGAGTCCGAGCCAGTTCATAGGCAGCGTTGCGTTCCACCATTTCCAGCAGTTCCGCTTTGGATTGCCGCTGGGGATGGACGATCGAGACTTTGCGGCCCTTGGCTTGGCTCAGATACGCCGCCAGCATATCGCCTTCGGGTAATTCGTGCTGCACCAAAATTTCCGTAGGAATTTCCACCGGATCGACGGTTTGGAAATGTTCTTCCAAGACCCGCTGCAAAATGGCTCCCGGTTCTCCGGACTGGGCATCGGCGACATAACCCAGCCGTCCCACGAGCCGCCCCGCACGAATTTGGAATAACTGTACGCAGGCATGGTGATCATCGGCGACTAGGGCGATCGCATCGCGGGAAACGGTGTCGTCGGAGAGGGCGACCTTTTGCTCAACGCCCAGTTCGCGCAAGCCTTGGATTTGATCCCGTAGACGGGCCGCATGTTCAAAATTGAGGTCTTCTGCGGCTTTTTCCATTTGCAGGGTCAGCGTTTCCACCAGTTCTCCGGTGCGTCCTTGGAAAATCATGGCCACTTTTTGCATCGTTTTGCGGTAATCGTCTGGCTGGATTAAGCCTTGGCAGACGCCGGGACAGCGACCAATGTCGTAGTTCAAGCAGGGGCGATCTTTAAAGAGCGGTTGGGGGCGTTGTCGCAGGGGGAAAATGCGTTTGACTAACGCTAAGGTACTGCGCAGGAGGTGGGTGTCTACATAGGGGCCGTAGTAGCGATCGCGGGAGTTGCCCATCTGTCGCCGCCGGGTGATAAAAATGCGGGGATATTCTTCTGACCAGGTGATGCAGAGGTAGGGATATTTTTTATCGTCCTTAAGCAACACGTTGTAGTGGGGTTGGTGTTGCCGAATTAAGTTGGCTTCCAGGGCGAGGGCTTCGGCTTCGGTGTCGGTGACGATGACTTCAATTTCTGTGACCAGTCGCATCATGGTCGGGATTCGCGATCGGGTATCCTGACCGTTGAAATATTGCCGGAGTCGCGATCGTAGTTTTTTGGATTTACCGATGTAGAGAATGTTATCTGTTGCGTCCCGCATGTAATACACGCCCGGTTCCATTGGAATTTCCTTTAGGCGTGCTTCCAATTGTTCGGGGTCTTGGATTAAAGGGAGGATTTGCCGGGAGGTTGGAACCATAGTGGGGGCAGGGGGAGCTAATTGGGAGGGCTTAATGGGGACAGGGGGGATGGAATTTGGGATAGAGCATGGCTGGGATGGGCTGGCCCTGGTGCAGGTGACGATCGACGATCGCGGGGACTTCTGCGGGGCTAACTCGACAATACCAAGTTTTTTCGGGTAAAACCACAACCATTGGCCCGTTGCCGCACTGTCCCAGGCAGGAGCCGGGAACGATCGGGACGGGGCAGTGGGGCTGGGCTTGGAAGGCGGCGAGAACCTGGGCTGCGCCGAGTTTACGGCAGGATTTGCCTTGGCAAACGTGAACCCAATGGGTGGACTCGGTGGCAAGGGTTGTGGGACGAGGGTCTGCGACCGACCGGAGGTCATCGGGGCTGGGGGGCAAGTCGGCGCGATCGGGAGTCATCATGGTGGGAAAAATACCTTATCGCTCCATGGACTATCCTATCAAAACAACCAGGGAGTTGGAGCGCCCGCCCGTCTGAGTTGCAACCACTGTCGCAACTACTGTCGCAACTACTGTGGGGAATTTCTGAGATCTTGGGTCAAGTGCCAGCAGCCTTTGCGATGCTCAAATACATAGGCCCCTGATGCTCCAGAGGCTTCGATCCATTGATTCGCTTGCGAATTTGCATAGGTCACTTCACGGTAATCGACGCGAAATCTCTTTTCACTCACCTCGCGGAACTCGAGCATTGCATACCGTTGGGCTCTCAGTCTTGTTTTGAAAGCAGTGCTTTGCGGTTTACCCAGGTCTAATCTGATGCGATCGGCGGGAGTGGTTTTGCGTTCTGGAAGATCAAAGGCTCGATTGTTTGTAGCAACATAGATCCAATTGCGATCGATGGCTAGGCGAAATGCCCTGTAATCATCCTTTTGCAGGGTTGTGAGCAGGTTGTGGGGTGACTGGGCCTTGCGAATCTCTACGGTAGGCCAAGTGTAATGGTGACGGGTTTCGATCGTGCGATCGTCGTATCCCCGCACAAAGTGCACCAAAAAATCTCGATAGGCGGTCTGGGCGCAATAGGCGGGCGGTTTTGCGGCAGGGTCAGGGGTTTTAATCGAAACCCAGCCTTTTTCAGTGCAAATCACAGTTTCATAGCCTTCTAGGCGAGCTTGTGAGGGCGGAATGTCGGAGCGACACCAGTATTGGTCGTTGTAGAAAACAATGCCGTCTTGAATCGGTTCTAACTCTGAGATGGGTTGCGTGCGGGTTTCATCCATTTTCCCATCCACAGAGAAGCGATCGCCATAAACTTCAATCATCGGCGTAGAAAGGCCGCTCCAGTAGGTGCCTTCTTGGATTTTGCCGGATGCTAAGGCGGATGGAGGATGCATCGTTACTGTGCTTCCTATCATTGCCAACATCAATCCAGCCCCGATTAGTTTTGCCATTGTTGAAGGTGATTTGTGAAGTTGCTCTAGTTGGATATTAAAGTTCACCACCAGCGAAGTTATGCATATTGCCAAAACCCCGGTTTTTCAGGAAAACCGGGGTTTTAGAGATTACTCCGTGGCCCGATCGCGTTCCATCATGCTGACGTATTGCCAGTCGGAACCGGGGACGGGCATGGGGGGACTCCAGCGCACTCGATCGGAAAATCGCAAAACGTGTAACTGGTTAATTGCTGACTGGACTTCTTCGCGAGTGCCAAATAAATAAAAGCGAAACGGTTTGCGTTCCGCATCGCTGACGCGATCGGAATTGTCAAAGCCAATAAACATGGGATTTCTCCTGAATGGTGGGGTGGGAGGAAATCCCAAAAATTAAAGCCACCCTTTTGCGCAGGACAAGTAGGGTGGCCCGATCGAATGTTACAATCCGTGTCAGACCGCCTAGCTGGTCACGTCAGCTTCGGGGTTTAGCTGCCTTACGTTGTTGCGAGCAACTAGGGCAGCGCTTTAATTTTCGGGGTCTTAAGCTGATTCAATCGGGCTATTCAACACGGCTGCATTCAGCTATGAGAAACAACAGTACGAAGAAAGTCCCACTCTGTCAACCGTACCGAGATAGTTTGTAATGTCGATCGGGGGTTGGGGGCAGGAAAGGCTGTTGGGGGCGGACTATAATGGGGCTAATGTCTTGTGGCTTGCGGACAATGAGCCTTGATGAATTAATCAAAGCTGCCCATCAACTGGATGAAACGGATCTGGATAAGTTGCTGCAACAGGTGATTACGTTGCGAACCCAGCGCAAGGCCCATGTTTTGCCTGCGGAGGAAGCGCATTTACTGGATCGCATCAATCAGCCCCTTCCGGCGGAACTGCGTGCCCAATATCAAGCGCTACGGGCTAAACGGGAAGCTGAAACGTTGACTGAGGCGGAATATCAAACGCTGATTCAACTCAGTTGTCAGATTGAAGAGTTTGGTGCGCAACGGTTGGCAGCCCTAGCGAGTTTGGCGCAACTTCGCCAAGTCTCTGTGTCAGAAATTATGGAAACGCTGGGAATTCAAGACAAGTCGATCGAGAGAAATTTTGGAACAGTTGTGGGGAAATCGGTAGACTGAGGGAAAAGCGTCGATCGCGGAGAGACGATCCCCCTAAATCCCCCTTATTAAGGGGGACTTTGAATATATTTTGTCCGGTTCCCCCTTTTTGAAGGGGGGCTAGGGGGGATCGAAGCTAGGCGATCGACGGAAATGAGATCACTTGCTCGACTGTGATCGGTGGAGAATTCGTATTGAGTTGAGGTCATTTCCATGGCGATCGGAGCGTCCCCCCAAAAAATTGTTGGTGAAAAGCGGATTACCTTTCGCGATCTGGATTGGCCTGCGTTCCAGCAAATCCGGCAATTGCTGACTGAGCGCACCCATGCCCGGTTCATCTATGACAACGGAACGCTAGAAATCACCATGCCGCTGGAAGAACATGAGCGCTCTGCAAGGCTGATTGAACTGTTTATTCGGATTTTGGTGGTTGAGTTGGGAATGAAAATGAAAACGCTGGGATCGACGACGCTCGATCGGGCAGACCTACTCAAAAGTGCTGAACCTGATAATGGTTATTACATTCAAAATTATGCGTTGGTTGCGGATCATGAAATTGATTTAGATCATGATCCGGCACCGGATTTGGTGGTGGAGGTGGATATTACGCATACTGATATTCATAAAAATCAGCTTTACGCCAGCATGGGGGTGCCGGAGTTTTGGCGGTTTGATGGGCAAGAATGGCAGATTTTGTGTTTGGTGGAGGGTGGGTATGAAGCGCGCGATCGCTCTCCGACGTTTCCCCTGGTTGCAAAAACCGATCTCTATCAATTTTTGGCAACGGCGCTTTTGGATGAGGTGGCCGCAGAGGTCAGTTTTCGGCGTTGGGTGCAGCAGCAGCTTTGAGGCAATCCAAGGCAGGAAATTCTGGAACTAGCAGGGTGGAATCGGTAGACTAAGGGAAAAGTGTCGATCGACCCATTTGCTGCCCTATGCCAGAAGAAGAATCCTCGAAATATTCGCCTACCACGATCGAGAAGGTGTTTGAGTTACTGGATACTAAGCTGGTGACGTTTGGTGTACCTGGAGCCTTGAGCTTTGTGGGTATTACGAAGGCGAAGGAAGGGCAATGGGTTGAGGCGGGATGGTGTTGGGCGGGAGCCGCTGGGATTTTGATTGCGATCAAGATTGGCAAGAAGCTGGCTCCAAAATTAGATCAATTGCTGGATTGGACGATTGCGGGAGTAGAACAAGGGCTGTGCAATGGTTGGTCAGCGGTGCGATCGGACTTTGAGGGGCAGTATTTACGGCAGCAGGCGCGGTTATGTGAGGAGTTTGTAGCGGAGGGATTCAACCCCGATCGCACGGCGATTCCACTGTTGGAAGAAGTGTTTGTGCCGTTGGATTTGAGCGGAGCTTGGGCCAATCTTGATAACCCTCGGGAAATTGCCAAGTTACAGCAGGATGCAGCCCTGCGATCGGAAAATTTAAGTATCTGGCATTTGTTGGCACGATCGCGCAAGGATCGGAAATTCCGCCAGATGAGTATTCAGGCGAAGGGAGGCATGGGTAAAACCACGTTGCTGCGCCATGTTGCGCTGATCTATGGCCAACGGAAACACCGAAAATACCATGCGCCTAAGTTGGTTCCTGTCCTACTGCGGCTGCGAGATTTAACAGAACACCTCACGCAATCTCAGCCACCCAGTTTACCGAACTTGATCACAGAAGTGTATGTTCCCAGTTTGTCTAAGAATCAACCGTTACAACCGCCTGATCAATGGGCAGAGAAGCTTTTGGCGGGGCGAGGATCGGCTCCGGCGCTGGTGATGTTTGATGGGTTTGATGAAATTCCGGAGGGAAACCGTCAAGCAGTCAGCCGTTGGATTACGGCACAAATGCAGGAGTATGGGGAGTCGGTGTTTATTGTGACTTCGCGGCCTGCGGGGTTTACGGATTATGTAGCGCAACGGCCTGCAATTCCGATTTTTGTCAAGAAGTTCAATCTACAACAGCAACAGGAATTTATTCATCGCTGGTATCTCTGTCAGGAGCAGTGTTTTCGGAGTGAGAAACAATTACGCCATGCGAAGGAAATTGCTACAGAACGAGTCGAACATCTCTTGAGTCAACTCAGGCAACGACGGAATGAACTGGGCTATCTAGCTGAAAATCCTTTGCTATTGAATATGTTGGTAACGTTCCATCGCTTTGATCCATCAGTAGAGCTACCTCGGTATCGTATTGATCTCTACCGAGGAGTTTGCAAACTTCAACTAGAAGATCGCCCAAAAGCACGGCTAATTCGGATGCTTTTGCCCTTTGAGAAAAGTCAAAAAGTTTTACAAACAATTGCATCCAGATTAATAGAACGAAATCAACTTAAAATTGAACATGAAATATTACTAAAAATATTAAGTCAGCATCAGATTTTACAGCGGGAAGATGTAAACGCAGAAGCATTTTTGAAGCAGGTTGTGGAGGTCAGTGAACTCCTAGTAGAGCGAGAACCTGGCGAATATGAGTTCCCGCATCTAAGTTTCCAAGGTTTCTTTGCAGCTACTCAATTAGCAGAGGCTGATGATGCGGAAGCTGCTCACAATAATCAACTAGTTTTACAAAACTGGAATCAGGCTGTTTGGCGAGAGACTGTACTGCTATATACTGCTCAACTCAGTCCAAAACTTTTGGATCAGACCATTCAAAAGGCTTGTGAACTGGGAAGTGAGGCTTCTGAACTCGCAATCCTTTGTTTAAGAGAGTACCCACGACCTGAAAAATTCAGTCCTGACGTGATCGATATCATCAATCGCCTGGAAAGTGTAGCTAAAGACTCACAGTATACAAAGTTAGAGAAATTACTACAGGCTGGCCAATGGGAAGCAGCAGATAAAGAAACCTATCGGCTAATGCTAAGGATGGTAGACAAGGAGTCTAGTCAATCACTCCGGCCTGAGGATGTGCAAGGTTTCTCCTGTGAAGTATTACAGACTATTGATGAACTTTGGGTCAATTATAGCGATGGTAAGTTTGGGTTTTCTGTACAAAGGAAAATATGGCAGGAATGTGGTAGCCCAAGTGAGGAGAATAGTAAAAATTGGAACGCTTTTGGGCGGTGCATTGGATGGTATCGAGGCTGGGGAAGTTGGGCACTTTACCAAGATCTTGTTAAAAATCCTCTTTACTCTACAGCAGGAGAGTTACCTTGTTTTGACTGGGGATTAGGCTGGACTACTACTGACTCTGGAATACCAGAAGCAATGCCAGTAGATGTCGGATTTTTAAGAGTGAAGTTGGTCAGAGAAATTATTGCTTGTACTAAAAATTGTGGGCTATGAATCTTACCATTGATCGCGCCTACTCTCCAAAAACCGGGTTTTTCTAAAAAACCCGGTTTTTACGCCCCCTTTAACGACTACTCAACCCCTTCCAAACCATATAAATCGACAACACCACCAGCAATCCTCGAAACAATCGATCGACCACCCTCGACGACAATCGATTCAGCAATCGCGTCCCCAACTGCGCCCCCAACATCCCACCCAACGCGATCGCAATCCCCGGCAACCACAACACATTCCCATTCAGCGTATGACTCACCAACCCACTCATCGCAATCAACACGATCGCCCCCAAACTCGTGCGCACCGCTGACTTAATCGGCTCCCCCAAAAACAACATCTGCAACGGCACCATAATCGCGCCCCCACCCACCCCAAACAACCCCGACAAAAAACCAGCCCCTAACCCAATCCCCGCCACCTGCGGCAACCGCGATCGACTCCCATCCGGCCCCACGATCGGCTCCTGCGTCTGCGCCTTTTCCCGCGCCTTCAACCGCTGCTTCAAATCCATCAAATAAATAATTACCCACATCAACCCCGCAAAACTAAACGCGATCGCCGCATTCGACACAACCTTCCCCACCCAAGCCCCCAACGACGCCGTCACCATGCCAAACAACGCCAACACGATCGATGATCGGCCATCTAATTGACCCTTACGCCAATTCTGCACCGTCCCCGACACCGCACTCAGCCACACCCCCACCAAACTCGTCGCCGTCGCCTGCACCAACGGAATCGCCCACAAACTCAACACCGGAACAATCAACAACCCTCCCCCAATCCCCAAAACACCAGCCACCGCCCCCGTCACAATGCCCAAGCCAAACAATCCCAGCAAACTTTCCGGCAGCGCGATCGTCGCCGCATCCAATAACCCCAAAAGCACCCCTAATACCCTCCTAACTTGCCACGACGCTTCGTTTCCCGTTCCGCCCAACCAAACAGCAGCAGCCCGATCGTTAGATACACCGCCCCATTCAGCAGCGCGATCGCCAACGCCCCACCATTCAGCCCCGCATCCCGCGCCATCAAATTCCGCAACAGCCCCGCCCCCGGACTCATCGGCAAAAAATACCCAACAATATGCCCAATACCCGACCATTCCTCCGTCGGAGCCGTCAACAGAAACAACAACGCAAACTGAAAAATCGCCAACACCTGCTGAATTCGCTTAAACAACAGCGAAATGCCACCCATGACAAACCCTAAACCATAGGCCCCCATTAACACTGTCCCTAATGGCAAAATCAGCGCGATCGGAAACGACAAATACCGCCCCGTCAACACCATAATGATCGACAAAATCACGCCCAGCAAAATCAACTGAATCGCCAAATCCGCGATCGCCCGCACCAGAAATAACGTCCTCGCCCCGAAGCTAGTTAAAAACAACTGCTCCAGCGTTCCCGTTTGCGCCTCACTCTGCAACGTCCCCGCAATATCCGTAATCACAAAAATCGACAACGACCACAGCAAATACCCCACAATCACACTATCCAACTTATCGCCAAACTGAATCGGCCCCGCAATATACTGCGCACTCAAAAACAAACCATAAAACACCGACGTAATAATAAACACGCCCCCGATCGACTCCGCCGGATAGCGCTTAAACTGAATCCAAGCCCGCTTAAACTCCGCCAAAAACAGTCGAAAAATATCTAAAACCTGCGTCGATCGCTTCGCCTTCATACCCTTACCCTTCGCCACTCGCCTGCTCCTGAACCAGTTGTAGAAAAATATCCGTCAAATTCGCCCGATCGCGCTCAATCCTCAGAATCGGTAAAGGTTGCAGAATCGCCAACACAGCATACAACAGTTCCGTATCTGCTAAATGCAACGTTTGAGATGATAGATCGATCTCCAAGCCCAACTGCGCCAACTTAGCCTGTCGATCGACCCCGATCGATTGCTCTAGTTCAATTCGGTAGGCACTGCTGGAAAATTCCTGAATCAGTTCCGCCGTCTGCTTTTCTGCCACAATCTGCCCTTGCCGAATCACCGCCACTCGATCGCTCAACTCCTCCGCAATATCCAACTGGTGGGTCGTCAACAAAATGCCCCGTCCCTCCGCCGCAATTTCCCGCACCAAGCGCTTTACCGTTTGCGTCGCCTCTACATCCAATCCCAAAGTTGGCTCATCCAGTAAGATCAACTGCGGTTCGTGAATTAACGCCACCGCGATCGCTACCTTTTGCTGCATCCCACGGGATAACTGCTGCACCACCGTTGTCCGCTTGTGCATTAACTCAAAGCGCTCCAACAACCGCCGCCCTCGCAGCCGCGCCTCCCGCGCCGACAAGCCCCGCAACACCCCAAAATATTCCAAATTCTCCTCGGGGGTTAAGCGCCAATAGAGATTGCGATTGCCCTCCAATACCGCCCCCAATGATCGTAGCGCCGATGGATCCCGATGGGGATTCTTGCCCACGACCGCCACTTGCCCCCGATCGGGTACAATCAACCCGGCAATCATCTTAATCGTCGTCGTCTTACCCGCCCCATTCGGCCCCAGAAACGCCAGGACTTCCCCCGCCGCTAAGTTAAGGGAAACATCATCCACTGCTCGGATCCGTTTTCCTTGATTCCCATAATGTTTTTGCAAATGAGTTACTTGGAGAAGCGCCATAGCCGATTTAGATTGCACCAGACAGGAATGCATCTATCCTACGCAGCCCCGGCCCAAAATGGCCGTCGATCGGGAAACCACCCTAGTTATTTGGAAGACAAATTTAGACAATCGGTAGACTTTAGAAAAACTGATCACTGTTTTGGCAAATTTGTCAATAATTTGTAGAAATTGCTACGCCACAAATCTGGATTTATATTAAGAATTGTGACCAGTAAGTGATGATTTCCTAACCGAAGTCGTGTCTTCTACTCTCTCAAGGAAGGATGCCTGTGAATTTAACTCTGCAACGCAATGCGGTGGGCGACGATCTGATTGCCCAATTTTTTAAAAGTTCCTCGGGGCAATGGCGATCGGAACGTCGCTACTTCACGCTGCCCGACGGAGAAGTCCAGGAGGTCGAAAGTCTGATTACGGTTCAGTTTCTAGAGCAGGGCTGCGATGAGTTGCGGCACTTAGCACAGTTGCATGACTTGGAAGATGTGGATTACATGACCTGCGGTGCCAGCGTCACCTGGGATAGCAAAAATTCCATCCTGGGCAAAAATATGTCTAAAGGCTCCACCCTGTTTGGCATTGCTGACGGATTAATGTACCGCGATCGCGGCTTTGCCACCCCCAAGCCGATCGTCGCCAGCTTCTTCATGACCAACCCGGAAACCCTCTGCCTCCGCACCGAATACCAAGGCTCCGTATTTGAAGAAGAAGTCAAACTCATCGGTAGCAAATACCGCACCCGCCAAACCATCATTTCCCGAGCCGGGGAAGAACAAATGATTGGTCAGTACCTAGAAAAACGGGTTGCTTAGGTTCCCAGCGATCGGCCCCTAACCACAGAAAACCCCTAGACGAATACCGTCTAGGGGCTAATTTTAGAATCGAGCTAAACAGTCAGATTCCAAGGGAGTTGAACTTACACCATGTCAGCGGGCAAAGAGGGGAAGCGCTTGTAGGGCACCACATCTTCACCAAAGAAGCGATTGTACTCAGCGGTATTGAGCAACGCTTCCACCGCAGCCGCCAACCCTTCCGTTTGGATCAATTGGCTGTACTGAAGTTTTTCCACATCCGTGGCGATCGCCCGACCCAACAGATGACGGAACAGCAGTTCAGCTTGCTTAGCAACGGGGAACTTGCCAAACCGTGCCGTGTAGGCATCCGAAGTCACCACTGCCCGGACAAACTCCCGCACGCTCAGACCTTCCGCCAGTTGAGCTTCCCCAGCGGCTAGCCGGAACTCAGCCGGAATCGCATCCACAGGCACATCCATCACCTGAGCGTAGACAGCATTCGCCACTGCCGCAGATCCATCCACAGACAGGCGTACAATCTTCGTCGGTGCTTGGCTGACCACAGCCGCTGCACTAGCGCCAGACATCCGAGCGGAACCCGCCAGAACCGCTTCATTATTTGCCGCGATCGCGCTGGCGGTCAGCGGCAGGCTTGCCCCATCTATCTTAGAAGTCACGGGATCAAAGCTGGGCACTTCCAAGCGCTTGTTTTGCTTGGTGAGCTTGTTGTACAGCCGTTGGGTATTGGGGTAGTTGGCCGCCGGCAGGGTCAGATAACGGTTGTAAGGAACCGTATCTTCGTTGAAGGCCGACAGGTACTCGGGGCTGTTCACCATGGCATGAATAAACGCCTTCAAGCCTTGGCTAGACAGGATGGCATTGTACTTGCGGATTTCAGCTTGATCCAGCGGAGCCCGACCGAGGAAGTGTTTAGTACCCAGTTCGATCACCTTGGTGTTCGGGTAGGGTGCGTAGAACTCCTTAATGTAGAGCTTGGACGAACCCAGTCCTTCGATGAACTCCTTGACGGTGATTTCGCCGTTGCGCAGGCGGCTTTCCAGGACGGTGAACTCGTTGTCGGTGATGTAAGGCGCAATGTCGCGCTCGAAGATTTGCCGATAGGCCGCGTTGATAACCACTTCCAGGTTGGGCTTGTCGGCCAAGCTGGTGAGCTTGAAGACCTTCGTTTGAACCCGCTTCTTGGTAACCCCTTGGTTGGAGCGGAAGGCAATGTCGGGCTGAGTCCGCATTTCGGTGACTTCGCCCAGAGCGACAAAGCGTGGAGTCGGTTCCTCGGAAGTGGTCTTGGCCAGCAGGCGATCGCCCATGGAGCCAACCCGGTTGTTTCGAGCGGAGTAGCCCGCAGCGGTGATGTAGCGCTCGTAGGGAACGGTGTCTTCGCTGAAGGTTTGGTAGTACTCTTCAGTGTCCAGAATCGCATCGACTACGGCATAGAAGCCTTTCTTGGATGCAATATCAAAGTACTTGTTCGTCTCTTGACGACCGTAGGTGGGACGACCCAACAGACGACGGTGCAAGAACTCGATCGCCTTCATGACGTAGAGCGGCGTCCAGTACAGCTTGCGATACAACTCAGATTTGGCCAAGCGACGGATAAACTCCCGCACGCTGATATCACCATTTTCCAGTTGGATTTCATCCACGGTCAGGCGTTGACCTGCGTAAACATCACGCCCAATCACTTGCAAGTAGCAAGCACGGATGACTTTCTGAGCTGAGCTTTCCGAGAACTTGGTGCTGATGCCCTTGGTGGACGGTGACTTGAAGCCCCCAATCCCACTGCGGGAAATCCCCGTGAAGCTAGGCAGCTGATCCAACTTGAACACCTTGGGCCCCAAAGTACCGGGGTTGACGCCACGGGCACCGGGGTTGCCCAGCTGGTTGTTGATGCCAGGGCCACGGGTGATCAGGACGCGACGGGTATCTTTGCCGAAGGGGGCAGGATTGCTGTTGGGGTTGCGGGTTTCCTTCGGGAAGATTGCACCGAACTGGTTTTCGATCGGATCGTGACCGCGACCGTAGACGTGCTGTTCCGGCAGAGGCTGATCGTAGGCCGCAAAGGTGGTGATGAACTGAGGCACCTTGCGGAAGGGCGCACTGTAGTTGAACAGGTCTTGCTGTGGCCCCCAGTTGCGGCATTCCTGGGCTTCTTGACCCAGACCGCGCAGATAGGGGACGGTTTCTTCACCGAAGTAGTCCGCGTACTCGATGGAATCCACCAAGGCATCCACCAAGGCAGATAGGCCACCGGAAGAGACGATCGAGAAATATTTTTGAACTTCTTCCCGAGAGGAAGGACCCCGGCCTAGGATATGCCGGAAGGCCAGCTCCAGCGCACGGCTGTTGATGTAGGGTTCAAAGAAGTTCTTGCGGTATAGCGGAGACTTGCAGAGGCGACGAACAAACTCCTTCATGGAGATTTCGTTGTTCTTCACCTTGGATTCCAAGTCAGAGATGGCCAAGGAATAGGCACGGGTGATATCGCGCTCAAACACTTGGCGGTAGGCAGCCCGCACCACTTCGTTTTTCTCTGAAGCGGATAAACCGGGCTTCATGACAAACTTTTGACGACGCTCAGCAGCGTTGAAGTAGATCTGGGGCAGCTTCAAGCCTTGCAGATCGGAAGAGGGCCGTTGACGCAGTTTATCCGAGGGGGATGCGGCTTGGAACTCATTCACTAGGACAGTGAAATACTGATCCACAATTTCTGCGGCCTCATTATCACCTCGGAAGTAAGCCACCGCTGCCACTCGCATTTCTTGCAGCGCAACAATGGTTGCTGCCGCCGAGCAAACGCCTTCAATGATTTCCCGTAGACCGCGCGTGTTGACTTCGACGATGCTGGGATCTCCGGCCACGATCGCGTAGGTCGTATAGCGCAGGAACCAGCTTAGGTCGCGTAGGGACTTGGCCATATTAGACGGGCCATAGCGGGCCACGTTAATCGGGCGGAATCCGGCAGGAATGGGGCCAGTGCTGGAACCGGACACCACCGATCGCAAGCCACCAAAGAAGCCACCCCCACTGCTTGCTGCTCCAGCGTAGGTTGCGGTTCCGAGTTTCATGCTTTCCTGCATGTCCAGAACCGTTCCTGCGATCGTGAGCGTTGGGGTATCAGCAGGCGGCTTCTCCAAGAAAGCCATTGGTGAACCCCCCGTAAAAATACGGTTGGCAGCACGGGATACGATCAGTTCAGAGTTCAGCGTCAAAACCTCTGCAATCGCAAGCCGCTTCGCACCGGATGCAAAGAACTGGGTGAGTTGTTCCAGTTCGCTGCGCCCCAAGTAGCGATCTTGCTGCTCAGCTTGGGAAATCGCAGATAGGGCGGCGGTTTGATAAAGTTGCGGGCGTGCTAAAGAGCTTCCACCACTTGCCTTAACACTCATCGGATTCTAAAGCTCCCTACGGATCTACGGTGTTAAATCTGACTTTCACCCGAGGCTCCCCTGCAATTAGGTACCCCCGGCGTTAGCTTATTTATTTCAGATTAGAACGATTCATGTCCCCAAACGAGCTTTGTAAACAACTGTGCTTTGTAAACAACTGTGTAGAGCAATGAAAGGTTCATTAGTAGACCATCATAGGGAATGACGGAACCGCTTCTGAGAAGGCGTATACGTTTCGTTACAAAAGTTCGGGTCGGGGACAGAGGGATTCACTCCGCCCCCCTTGGATCCTTATTTAAAGGATTCCTGAACCACCGTGATAAACCAACCAATGAGGACAAGGACGGCTAACGGCGTCAGTAGTGTTTTCATGAGTCCCATCCAGGTGGCGATCGCTGGAGAAGCAGCCCCAAATCCGGCGGAGAAAATCAAAACGAGTGAAAGTCCACTCACAAAGAAGAACATCCACTTTAAACTAAGGAAAGAGAGCTTCACAGGGGCCGAGTATTCTCGGGTGGGTTTTGCGTGGAGCGATCGGTAGCTACGAGCAGCGGGGAACGTTTCCTTGGTTTGCATAGTCATAACAATAGACTGGAGTTGAGTTTCTAAGCGAGTCAGGCGTTGTTCCGTTGCATCTTGGCGATCGTGGAGTTGGCCTAGGAAATTGAACCAATCTCTGACCGCCGGAGACCCTTTACCCACCGCTTGAGAGTCCCCATTCCTGGATGCCATTGGCTGAGTTTGCAGTAAATCCTGAGTCATGATTGAGGTCCTCCGTAGTAATCCTTGTAGTCTTGACTCCTCACCGAAAAGTCGAGAGCATCTGTTAGGAAAACCCAAGATAAGCGATCTGTTCACCAGCTATCGTTTCCCTAATAACTAGATTGTCGTCAGATACTACAGATAAGACAATCCGATCCTGTCGGATCTTTCGGGTACCCCAGAATCCTGAAATGTTGGGAGTTGTCGGGTTTTGTCGGATCTTGTGCTGTTTTCCAAACTTTGGAGTGATCTGCGTCTGGAAAAAAGAAAATCAAATCGTTAGATTAAGGAGAAGAAATACTTAGCGGACGATATGGAGTGTGATGAAGCGCTAAGGCTAATGAATGAGATATTTCATCAAGCCATGGGCGAACCCTTGAGCAATTTACACCAAGATATTTTTCGCTGTGCTTGGGAAAATCGTACCTATGAAGAGATGGAGTTAGGGTACAGTCCTAGTCACATTCGCGAAGAAGGCTCCAAGCTATTTCGAGTCTTGGGGCAAAAGTTGAGCCAACCCGTGAACAAAAGAAACTTTCGCGCGGTGCTGAGCAACTATGCCCACCACTACTGTGTCGGAAACAGTAGTTCCTGTAGAACAGATACGCTCTGGATTCCCCGTGATCCTGAATTTGCCCAATTAGATACCCTGATCGATCGCGGTACCAAAATTATTTTGATTCATGGAGAGGGCGGATTGGGCAAAACGCGCTTAGTCCGAAAATACTTGGAACGGCGATCGTTTACCAAAACCTTAATCTTCCAAATGGGCAGCGATCCCGAGCATTTAACCAGCGCCAAAAGTTTAGTCAGTGATTGGTTGAGTAAGATCTTCGGGGACAAAGCAGGCCGTGATTTTATGCTTAACTTGATGCAACTGCGAGTTAGGCTAAGCGATCCCCAACAGTTTGTCGGTATTCTGATTGACGATCTCGATACGGCCTTGGATGGCGATTCTCGATTTGTACCCGACTGTCGGGATTATGTGCAACTCTTAGAAACATTGTCTGATCCAGATATCAAAGCTGTAACGTTTTTAGTTAGTCGCACCCGGTTACATGAGGAACGCTTAGAGTTGGATGCTTTGGCCGTGGAGGGGTTACCATTAACCGCTTGGCAGGATTATTTCCAAAGATCGCAACTGACGGCTCACACTCCAGCATTGACAGAAATGTGGCAGACATGGGCGGGTAATGCCCTAGCAATGAGGATTTTAGCCACCAAGATCCAACAGGACTTGGGGGGAGACGTCGCGACGGCTTGGCAGGATGGTAATCGCGACTTGCTCCACAGTGGCGAACTTCAGCGCTTAGTAGCGCGTCATTTTGATGATTTGCATCGCATTGCCCCGGAAGCCTACCGTTTGCTTTGCCGCTTGGGAGCCTATCGCTACCAGGAAATTTCCCATGTGCCCCGAGAAGGCGTGGAATGTCTGCTGTGGGATGTCGCCAACCTTCAGCGGCATCCTCTGATTTTGCAATGTTTGCGCGATCGCTCCCTGCTGGAATGCCGAGACAATGGTAAATTTTGGCTACATCCCATGATGCGCATGGAAGCTCGCAGGCGGCTACGGGAAGATCGTTCCAGTTGGGAAATGACCCATCGTAAGCTCGCTGAATTTTGGCTGAATTCCATGACCCACGTCGATCGGGTTGAAGATGCCTTACAAATTCTCGAAGCCTACTATCACTATTTAGAAGTTAGTGATTACGACAAAGCCTGTGATGTATTGATTACTCTACGTCCCAGCCGTTGGGGTGGCCAATTACAACTTGGTTGGTTGTTCTATCGCTTCGGTGAAGTCCAGAAGATTAGCGAAGCGATTCATCGTATTGCGCCACACCTGTTGAATGATACGCGGTTAGGACTATTGTTTAATCTTTGTGGTTACATTCACCGGGTTGCAGGAGATTTAACGAATGCGATCGAAGTTCACCAACGGGCTCACTATATTGCTAAACACAACCGTAGTGAAGATTTAAAGCTATCTTCGCTGTTGAACTTAGGACTCTGTTTGATGGAGTTGTGGCATATTGAAACAGCATTGATGTTATTTCGACAGACCTACCATTTAGCGGAACAGTTGCAATCGGAAGGATATCGGCTGTATTCAGCCTGTTGCTTAGCCTATCTCTACGCTTGCCAAGATCAACCCGACGCAGCCCGATCACAACTCGCAGGCATTGATTTCACCGCCCCCGATCGATCAGCTTCGATGATGGGACGGGGCTACAGTCGTCTTTTTTTAGCCCATACCTATCGCCATTTACAGGAGTACAATCAAGCGTTGCAAGCCTATCAGCAAACAATCCGCTATGCCGAGGAACAGGAATTTTCCCAAATTCGCGCCAAGGGATTCCATGGCCTCGCCCAAATTTATCGCATGCAAGGCAACCTCACGTTGGCTCGGGAATACCATTTCAAAGCAATTAGTTTACTAACGGCGATCGGTGCAAAATGTGACCTCGCCAAAGCCTATGCCCAGTTAGCCCTCACCTGCCAGCAAATGGAGGATTGGGAACAGGCGGAGCGCTACTATCAACAGGCCAGACAAATGTTTAGTGATATTCCAGCCCCCCGTCGCGTCAGTTGGGTTGATCAATTACTGGGTCGATCGCCCCGATCGTCCACTGTAAGGGAAGGAGGTCATAGGGTGAATTCTGCAAACTCTGAGGAAACAGTAGACCTTGGGATTGATTTCAACTTTGGATCAATTTGAGCTGGGGCTGAGGACTTGTTGAGCGTGGAGTGGGTAGACGCAGATTGAAAAAGCTGACTCACCGAGAGCGTTGGATTCTGGTGCAGCACGTTTAATACACCGATCACATCTCGCACTAACTCCCCTGGAGTCAGCAACGCTTCTGCCCCCAGCCGATCGGTCATCGTTTGCAAAATTTGCTGCAAATCCTTAGTCGCAACAGGCTTGGCATAGTCGTAGTGCGATCGATGGATTTCCGCTAAGCGCTGTAAGAGTTGCAGCAATTGCTCAGAGGTCAACGGCTCCAGCCTCACCACGGGCGCGATCGCGTCTGTTAAGCCCGACTGACTCAGTAAGCGATTCTGACTCGTGCGCCGCTGCCAAGCCGGATCGCTATACAGTCCCCGACGCGGATCTTCGAGAAACTGCGGCGTCCCCCCGACGATAATTCCCAGATGGCTAACCCGGCCCTGCATCGTGTCATTAAACATGGCCAGCAACTTATCATAGTTATTCTGGCGGGTCACGGTGGTAGTAATCTTGGTTAGATGAATCGCCTCATCCAATAGGACAATCAAGCCTTTATAACCAATGTCTGCCACAAATTTCGCTAAAAGTTTAATGTAGTCATACCAAGTTTCATCATCTACGATCACCCGCACCCCTAGGGCAGATTTCGCCTCCGTTTTCGTGGCAAATTCCCCCCGCAGCCAGCGCAAAGCCGATTCCTTTAGCATTTCATTATCACTGCGGTAGCCCGTCCAGTAGGCAATGATGACGTTGGCAAACTCAAACCCATTCACCAAATCCGCCACATCCTGAGTCACCTCTCGAATTTTGGCCTCCACTTCACGGTCAAACCCTTCATCATTGGGTCGCTTGCCCGTATCTTGAGCTACCTGGGTTTGAATTGCCGCAATCCAGCGTTCTAGGATGGTTTGCAATGCGCCCCCATCGGGACGACTTTTAGTAGACAGGTGGTGTAGCAATTCGCGATAGGTGGCCACACTCGCACCCCCAGCCCCGGCCAGCCGTCTCTCTGGCGTAATATCCGCGTCAGCCACGACAAACCCTTGCTCTAGGGCCTGCGATCGCAGCAATTGCAGCAAAAAGCTTTTACCCGCCCCATAGCGTCCAATCACAAACCGAAAACTAGCACCCCCTGCTTCAATATTGCTTAAGTCATGGCTGAGGGTCGCCAATTCGCGATCGCGCCCCACCGCAATGTGCTCCACCCCAAGACGAGGGACTACGCCCGATCCCAAAGCATTGACTAAGGCCGTCGAAATGCGTTTTGGGAGTTTGGTTTGCGTCATTGCACACCTCAATCTAAGGGGAGTTAGGCATCTGAGAGGTTCAGTCTACACAAATTTCTTCCTTTCAGCATGACTTCTCACCCAGATTTTCTGGAAAAATTTAGAAAGAATGTGACCAAATCG
Source organism: Alkalinema sp. CACIAM 70d (assembly GCA_002148405.1). GTDB lineage: Bacteria > Cyanobacteriota > Cyanobacteriia > Leptolyngbyales > Leptolyngbyaceae > Alkalinema. The sequence goes on from MUGG01000153.1 coordinate 42,562, forward strand.
CACCGGAATTGCAACAAAACTTGCTGTATTAACTGGAGAAGAGGTTAACTTGAGCCCCTAAATGGTGAAGAAAAACAACAGTTCTACAGTCAAGCAGAGGAGTACTTCAAATTTCTACCTAGTCAGAGGATAAATGATGGTACGGGGCACTCTTTTAGGGCGTTGGGGACAAAACGATCGCCTTAACTTACTTAACTAAGTTAGGAGGATTGGAACTAAGTTGGGTAAGGCAGAAATGCCGATACCCCCTGTAACGAATTACAATAAGTGAATATCCGTAATAGGAAGTATACGTATTAATACAGTGAATCAACCCGTGAACTGCTAAGGGTGTGGAGAGTTTGACTGACAGTGGGACTGATAAAGTCTGACTGAACCATTAAGTCTGACTGAACCATTGCCTTCGTTAGCGTTCAATTTTCAGCTTGTGTTTCTCCTGTTGATTATTGGATGATTCGTTCTGCCTGCCCTGATATTACAGAGTGCAAGCCAGAACCATCTATTCCCACTCCTTTTGCCTATTCCAGAAGGGATTGGCCATTCACGCATCTACACTCTCAAAATTATTTAAGCGCTTTAGTAGAACATTATTGCGCTGAGCATTATTGCGCTGATTGTAACTGAGTCGTTACAGCGTTGAGCGCTTTCTCAGACAGCATAGGAGGCTAGGAATAAACTCTTGCTGCTTGCTTGCACGATGCCTTTGCTAACTGTTCACCCAGAGCCATTACAGACTAGTCAAAAACTGCTTTCCATCTGAGGGAAAGTAAGAGATTAGTGCTTTTGCTAGGAGTGCCGCTATTACGAATGATCTAGGTCAACCCGTCAGGGAATCCGGTTGAAATTTCCCAGGGATCAGGGCTGGGAGGCCAGTGCATAGACCCAACTGAGCATCAAAAGCAATTAATTGAAGATTTTTTGAAACAGTAGGGCAATCATAAGAGTAGACCATTGGGACTCAGATGCAAATCTATCCAATGTCAGATGTTGAACTGGCATAAAAGTTGACCTCGAAAGATTTAAGAAAACAGGAACAAGGTTTTGCAGTGGTTTGAGGAAAGAGAGATGGCAAGGTGGTTCAACTTATCTTCACTGGTATTTCAACTAGCCGCGATCGGGGTGCTCGGGATTGCAATGGCACCGAGCAGTCAAGCTGCTGTAACCTACAAGCTCGATGATATCGGCGGAGAGACCTTACTTGAAGATCTCTATCCCTTGGGCATCGTACCCAATAATGCAAACTACGATGGCAAGATTGTGGGAGATTGGATGTGGATGAACTCTTATCAGGTGGAGCAAGGCGGCGATCTCCTCAAATCGATTTCCCTGACTTGGGGGGCACCAGGACTCTGGGCAGGGTATACAGGATTATCTGACTGGCAAACTCGGCCCTATCCCATTAGTCTTTTTCTATACAGTGATCCGAATAATGACGGGCGGCCCGATGATGCGCAGATTCTAGCCCAGGCAGAAACGACGATCACCAATCCCGATAGCCTCACCTTTACCACCGTCGATATTCAACCCACTCAGCTGGATGTAGGCAGTCATTTCTTCGTAGGAGCCTTGTTCCGCAATCAACTGCGGGGGCAGCTTCCCGCAACGATCGATACATTAAACTCAGTGGATAATCGCTCCTGGTACGTAATTGCCAACCATGGGGATGAGCAGCCTAGTAACTTTGATGCTGTCAATCTAACCAAGAACTATGTCCCCCCCACTGCCCTTACCCCTGGGTCTGGCAACTGGGTTCTGCGGGTCAATGGCACGGCATCCCAACCCCCACGCAAAATTCCAGAATCAGGGGCAGGCTTAGCTTTGCTGGGAGTTGGGGCATGGCTGATAGGGCGCACAATCTGTCATCGCTAGCGGTAATCTCAAAGGTGAAGGCCTCAACAGGTGAAGCATTAGCAGCTTACTAAGCCGTCTTCTGGCTTGCTTCGTAGGCTTGTACTACTTTTGCGACCGTGCTGCGATATTCCTGGGCAATGATGGGTGTATTCGTCTCTGAAGTGGTTTCCAGAATGAGATCACCGATCGCTTCAAGGGCCTGTTCATTAATCGCATCAATCAGCAGTTCTGGCATTGTCAAATTGGATTCGGCAATTTGCTTGAGCGTACTAGCAGGGTTGGTGGACTGGGCGATCGCACATAGGGCTTGTAATTCGTAATGGGGCAACTGGTGAACGAAGGTAATCCAGTCGGGACTTAGGGCAGCTTGGCTTAGGTCGAGGTCGATCGGGGCTGCCGGATCAGGGGTGGAGGGGGCGTGACTGCCGGGATGACCATTTTGGGCGATCGCGCCCTGCCAAGCAGTGGCAAAGGATGAATGCGTTGAGGCGGAATTGGCGGTTTGGGAAGCCATAGCAGAGGCGGACAACTGCTGTTGCTGTTGGCGTAGGCTGGTTAATTCTCGATCGAGATCTTCCTTCTGTGTCCGCCGTTCTAAGATTTGATCCTCTAACTGCCCCAGTTCCCCATGGAGCGAGCGAATCTGTTGCTGAAGCTGCTCGATTGCCCCTTGCAGAGATTGAGCCCCAGCTTCCACCTGTTGGCGCGTCGGTTCCGCAGCAGAAACTAAGCGATCGAGTTCTGTGCGATATTGTTCCAACGTCGCCACTTGTTCCTGCACTTGAGTGAGCTGCTGCTCTAGCTGTTGCTTGGTCAGTTGGAGTTGTTGAATTTCTGCTTGAAGACGAGTTTGCAGACTCTTTTGATCGGCGACTTTTTGTTGAACTTGTTTGAGTTCGGCTTGGGTCGTCGTTAAGCTGAGTTCAGCGCGTTGCTTAGCCGCGAGGGTGATCGTTAAAGACTCATTAACCGCTGCTTCTTCCTGCTCTAATTCCTTAATTTTGCTGTCTAAATCTTGAATTTCTGCGGTAGTACGGCGTTGGGTCGGTACAGATAAGTCCCAACTCGGGAACGGTTGATTGGATCGATTGCTCACTGCATTTTGTGCCTTCATTTGCTTCGTTTGGGATTGCAACGAATTAATGTTGGCAATAATGCGATCGTGTTCTTCAATTACATCCAGCAGGTCAATATATGCTTCCGATCGCTTGCGCTGGAGTGCCCGAATATGGCCCTTAAGTTCATCCATCCGCCAAGTTAGCGCATCTTCCGCTTGACGCGACGCCACGATCGCCCCAACTTGGCTACCCAGAAAGGTCAAACATCCCGTTCCAAAAGCTTTGCCCCAATCTCCCTTGCTAAAAACCAAGCTGACCCCAAAACTGATGCCAAAGGCCACGGAAGATAGCAGAAAGCGGTTTCCAGACATAAGTCGTCAAGGTTACGTAGATACGGTGAGTAGTGAAATACGGGCATTAACTCTGGGTGTTAATTTCGGCAAATCAGTCAGAATCAGCGTTTTTATTTTATCCAGGATTGATAGATTGAGCGGCGATTCATAGGCTTACCTTAACCAAGAGCCCTGACAAGTACTGTAGACTGGCAGCAACCTTAGGTAGACAAGTTGGATTAGGTTAGACAAGTCATAGGATTGGACAACTGTGGACGGTCTAGCCACAGTGACTAGCAGTCGTGTCTGTAATGGGGTGTCTGTAATGTAGCCTAACCCCCTCAACCACGATCGATCCCCTCAGGCAATTCCGTATTTCTACGAATAGTTTAAATGTACTATATTAGCCGTAACGAGTAACTTTATCCAAGGATTCTAAAATAATCGTCGGGAACGACCCAGAATTGGGGTATCCTCTCTTAGATTCAAACCGCTTAAGGTGCCGAAATTATATTCAACTTGAGTAATTCGATGAAATCAGCAACCTCCACCCTCTCAGCCCCCTTTATTCTCAAAGTTGCCGGATCAGTCATTCTGTTATCTGCACTGGTAGACTACCTTTCACTTTTAATTCCCTTCCAAGCTTCTAGCAAGGAGTGGGTGATCACTACCGTTAGTCAGTCGATCGATCGAGGGTTTGTACCCTTGGTTGGCCTGGTTCTCCTATATGTTGCTTACTTTCTAGAAAGCGGCACCGTAGCGCCCCAAGGCAAATCTCCCTTTGTGACAGGCCGGTTCTGGGCGATCGTGCTTTCCTGCCTGTTTGGCTTGGGCTTCCTCCTTTCCAGCCCCGCCTACTTCCTCAACAGCGGCGACTTGGTGACCAATCGTCTTAAGGATATTTCCGATAACCGCGATCGCGTGGTTGCCCAGACGACCCAAGAAGAACAGACCTTGGAGTTGCAAGTTCAGCAACGCTTAGGCCAGTTGCAGGATCAGGTCAAGGACAAAGCCAAATTGGATCAGGAACTGAAGGCATTGACCGAAGCCGTCAATAGCGGTCAACTCAAAGGTGACCAATTGGAACAGGCTAAAAAAGCTCAACAGGATTTAGAAAAGCTGAAAGCAGATCCAAATCACCTTAATAATATGGCCAAAGAATTTAAAGAGAAAGAATTGATGCGGATTCGAGAAAATCGCAAAAAGGTGGAAGATCAAGCCAAAAAACTGACGGATCAAACTAACACAGATGTGACTAAAACCCGCATTCGGATGGCGTTAAATAGCCTGCTGTTCGCGATCGCTTACACCATCATTGGCTGGGTTGGCTTAGCGGAAATGGGTATTTTCAGCAAGCCCCAGCGGTAACTCGGGCTGCTGCAATCGGTCTTGATAACGCTGCTTTGAGCCAGTTAGTGCTTTCTGGAATTCGGGCAATCTGAAATGAGAATTGAGCATCCCAGAGGCCCCCAAAGCCTCGATCGCTCAATTCTCATTTTTTATATTTCAAACTGCGGATCCACATGACAATGAGTAGTGACGCTGGGGCAGCTATGTTTTCCATCTACATCCTCACCTACAACGAAGAATTGGATATTGCAGCCTGCTTAGACTCAGCGCTGCTCTCCGATGATGTGATTGTGGTGGACTCCTTTAGCAGCGATCGCACCGTTGAAATTGCCCAGCGCTACACCCAAAACCATCCGGTTCGTGTCGTCCAACATGCCTTTGAAAGCCACGGCAAACAGCGCACCTGGATGCTGCGATCGATCCCCACCAAGTATGAGTGGGTATACATCCTGGAAGCCGATGAACTTATGACACCGGAACTGTTCCAAGAATGTCTGTGCACCATCCAGCAGCCAGAACACATCGGCTACTACGTGGCGGAACGGGTCATGTTCATGGGCCGATGGATCAAGCACAGCACCCAATACCCACGCTACCAAATGCGGCTGTTCCGCAAAGACAAAGTTTGGTTTTCGGACTATGGCCATACGGAACGGGAAGTGTGCGAAGGTTCCACTGGATTTCTCAAAGAGACCTACCCCCACTACACCCAAGGCAAGGGCTTTGAGCGCTGGTTTGACAAACACAACACCTACTCCACCAACGAAGCGAAGGAAACCGTCCGACAACTGGCACAAGGCCAAGTCAACTGGCGGAACTTATTTTTTGGCAAAACAGAAGTTGAACGACGCCATGCCCTCAAAGATCTCTCGCAACGGGTTCCCTTTCGCCCCTTAGTTCGCTGGATCTACATGTATTTCTTTCTGGGGGGAATTCTGGATGGTCGAGCGGGGTTTGCCTGGTGCACCCTCCAAGCGTTTTACGAATACATGATTTTGCTGAAGGTCTGGGAGTTGCGCCACATGCCTGTCCCGTCTTTACCTGACCTGCCGTCGGAAGCTGCCGCCGCTCTTGAGGAACCTAAGGGCTTGGAGCGAGGTAATACCGCCAGAAGTGCTCTCGCCAAGAGTGATCCCGCTATGAGTGATCCCGGCACGATCGTAGAAAATGTTAAGTAAGCTACAATAGGTTTACAAAATTAGTCAATTTACGATTGAAATATTCAAGATCTCTCAATCGATCCCCATAAGCCTCAAAATTAGAATTTAGGCTAACTCAGACTTGCAACATTTCTTTACTAGTCTTACAACTAGATGTAGAGATCGAGTTTTAGTCAATTCTTGAGTCCATTCAGGTAAGTCCATTCAGCTGATTAGCACATTACCGACTGTGCTTTGACCTAATTGTGTTTTATAGCGATCGGGATCGCTGTTGCAAACTTGCACTGACAACTTGCGGGGAGAGGCCACTACCAAAATGCTAAACCGCCTAAAACAAGATCTGAAAAATGACCTGATTGCAGGTCTGTTAGTGGTAATTCCACTGGCGACAACAATCTGGCTGACCTATACCATCGCCACTTGGGTCATTGAGTTTTTGACCCGAATCCCGAAGCAACTGAATCCCTTTGATGGCTTGCATCCCCTGTTGGTCAATCTGCTAGATTTCTTAGTTGGATTAACGGTTCCTCTCGTTTCCATTCTGGCGATCGGTTTGATGGCTCGCAACATTGCTGGACGGTGGCTCCTAGAAGTCGGAGAAAGCGTGCTCCAAGCCATTCCCCTCGCAGGACAAGTCTACAAAACCCTGAAGCAGCTTTTAGAAACCGTCCTCAAGGATTCAGCCGGCAAATTTCGGCGAGTCGTGCTGGTGGAATATCCCCGCGAAGGCGTTTGGTCCCTAGGGTTTGTCACGGGTACCATTAGCGCTGAGATTCAATCCCACTTCAGCGGCACCATGCTCAGCGTTTTCGTGCCAACCACCCCAAATCCCACCACGGGCTGGTATGCGGTGGTACCGGAAACGGCGGTGATCAATCTAGCGATGCCGATCGAAGATGCCTTCAAAGTCATTGTCTCTGGTGGCATTGTCAGTCCTGATGCCTTAACCACAGTGCCTCCCGGTAGCGCGATCGCTGGCTCAGACACCCTGCCCATCAACCAACTTTTGGAGCGGGATTTGCAACCCGTGACGATCGAAGACCCTTCTAATGTAAGATAAGCAAGCCAATCCGAACCTCGTCAATTTTTATCACGCCATGCAAGCTCGTCGTATTGCCCGTGAACTCGCCCTTCTGAGCCTCAGCCAAATGCCCAGCAAACCAGAACGGCTGAATGCGCAGTCCCTGCAAGACATTGTGGTGGCTGCGGTGCGGACTTTGGCATCAGAGGCACGGGATACCTTGGAGACAGCCTCGGCGGAATTGCAACGGAGTAATAGTCAACTGCTGGATAGTGAAACCCGCGCCAGCAATCCTGACGCGGCAAAAGAAATGCTGAAGGAATCCATTCGGTTGACGCAGGAAGCCATTAACCGCCTCGGCCATACGTTAGAGATTCCTGAATTTTTGCAACTGTCCAATCAAAAGGATGTACGGAATTACGCCCTTGAGATTTTGGGACGGTTTCAAACCGATCGCGCCACAGTGGATGAGCTATTAAATCAATCCCTAGTAGATTGGCAGTTAAATCGGCTGGCAGGCATCGATCGGGATTTATTGCGCATTGCCGTCGTAGAGATGATGTTTTTAGGCACTGCGCCAGAAGTGGCAATCAACGAAGCGGTGGAATTGGCCAAACGCTACAGCGAAGAAGATGGCCATCGCTTTATCAATGGCGTTCTCCGCCGTGCCTACGAGCAAATCAAAGGGGGCATTCAGGCGAGTGCATCCCAGTCCTAACCAGCACGGCAGCCTTCGGAAAACCTCACTTAGGCCAGTAGAACGCGGCAGCAGTTCATCTTGTAGGATTTAGAGTGGTTCCTTCGCAGTTGTTTGGGTAAGGTCAATGACGTTTAACTGGTTCAATCGCAAGCTCAACGAGCAGCCGGAAACTAATAAAGCTGCTGAACCCAGTGAGACCCCATCCGAGACCAGTGAACAGGCTGCCCCACCGTCCCAGGAGGAGTATCTCAATTTTGCGAAGCTAGCCTACGAAAACCTCAAGAAAAAGCAGGCCGCTCAAGCAGAAGAGTCTTCTGTCCCGGAATCCGCTGAAGAAGATTCTGTGCTTGCAGAAGCTGCCACTGAGGTTGAGCCAGAAGCCACTGAGCCAGAAACCACTGAGCTAGAAGCCACTCAGCCAGAAACCACTGAGCCAGAAACTGATGTAACGGTCACAGATACAGCAACAGATACATCAGTAGACACAATGGAGGCGACTTCTGAAGTCATCACTTCTGAGTCAAAAGTGACCCCGATCGCCCCCACCCACCCGACTGAAACTGAGGCCACTCCTGTCTTGGCTGCGGAAGTCACCACTGGCACTCGTGAAGAAGAAAGCGCAACGCCTCAACCCCTTTGGTTGAGGGCTGAGGCCGATCGGGAAGCACGCTTAGAACGACTGCGAGAAACGGCGATCGAAGAACCGGAACCGATCGTGGCTCAACCCGCAGCAGCGAAAGTTGCAACGCCGCCACAACCCGTCTATGAACCGATCGATCTCGATGATGGTTTCATTTGGTCTGCGGAAGTGTTAGCGGCCCAAGGTCGGCGAATTGAAGACATTACGATCGAAGAAATCACTTGGCTGAAACGGTTGCGCCAAGGGCTGGATAAAACCCGACGGGGTTTGATTAACCAACTTAAGGCGATCGTGGGGCAGGGGCCGCTAAATGAAGATGCGGTGATGGAAATTGAATCCCTGCTGCTGCAAGCCGATGTGGGGGTTGCTGCCACGGATGCGATCATTGAAGGATTGCAGAGTAAATTACGGGAAGAAGCTCTGCCACCAGATCAGGCGATCGCCTACCTTAAGCAACTTCTGCGGGACATGCTGGAACAACCTGTGCGGGAAGGCGGCTTCAAACGTGGCTTTGGCCCGGAAAAAGATAAGCTGAATATCTGGTTAATGACCGGGGTCAATGGCGCAGGTAAGACCACCACGATCGGTAAAATTGCTCATGTGGCCAGCAAGTCCGGCTACCAGTGTTTGATTGCAGCGGCAGATACCTTCCGGGCAGCGGCGGTGGAGCAGGTGAAAGTCTGGGGACGACGTAGCGATGTGGAAGTCATCGCCAACCCTGGCCAGAATACCGACCCAGCGGCAGTGGTGTTTGATGCCATTACTTCAGCCCAGTCGCGGGGCACGGAATTACTGCTGGTGGATACCGCTGGTCGTTTGCAGAATAAGAAAAACCTGATGGATGAGTTGGCCAAAGTTCGCCGCATCATTGACAAAAAAGCGGAAGGGGCCAATGTTGAAGCGTTGCTTGTCCTGGATTCTACCCTAGGACAAAACGGTCTCCAGCAAGCCAAGGTCTTTGCGGAAGCTGCTCAGTTGAGCGGAGTTGTTTTAACGAAGTTGGATGGAACGGCGAAAGGGGGGGTGGCCTTAGCGGTGGTTCAACAACTTGGCTTACCGATTCGCTTTATTGGTGCGGGGGAAGGGATTGAAGATCTCCGGCCGTTCTCAAGCTATGAATTTGTCGAAGCATTGATTAGCGGCTAATGCCGATCGAGACGCCCCCTTGATGCAACGAAAACTCGACTTGCTTTCAGGGGGTGCAACTTCAATGGGCAGTATTCACTGGTGACCGCTTTGCTTGAAAGTAGCCAGTCTGTCCGCTAGGCTGCGAGGGGGTGTGTGTGGGATAGAACCGCTGCGATCGGGCATTCCGCCAGTAAGGCTGCACTTTCAGGCGCTAACGTTTCTCGGAGGTTGCGTACCTGTTGCAGAATAGCCAATTCCTTGGCGTAGTCTGGGTTAGTCGCGATCGTTTGCCAGTCTTGGTTTTCCTGCTGCAATAGGTGAATCACGACATTCAAATTGGACAACGGATTGCGCAGTTCTTGGTAAAAGTAATTCAACAACCCATCATGACGATTGTTGAGGTCTTCTCCCCCAGTGGCACCCGCATTCAACTGTTGAGTTAATGCTGCATACTTATTTAATCGCGCTGAAATGGCTGCGAATAACTCCTCTGGTGTGAAGGGCTTAAACAGATAATCATCTGCTCCCAACTCCATGCCTCGGCGCAAGTCCGCTTTGGTGGTACGAGCGGTCAGAAAAATAAACGGCAGCGCTGATGTATCAGGATTCTGGCGCATTTGATGCAGGACAGTAAAGCCATCAACCTCCGGCATGTGCACATCACACAGCACCATATCCGGTTGTTGCTGCTGAGCGAGCTGTAGTCCCGTAGGCCCATCACAGGCCGCGATCGTTTGAAATCCTTCGACTTCAAGCAAATCAATCAAGCATTCCCGGACGTTTTTATCGTCCTCAATCACCAAAATTGTCTTCATAGTTCTAGATGCACCTAAAGGAAACCGACTGCAAGTAGTACCTGGAATTAAGCAACCACTGAAGACGGTTGGTGTAGCAAGGTCTGCGCCAACGGTAGAGTTACCGTAAACGTCGTTCCTTGACCCACCTCGCTTTGAAATTCCACACGACCACCATGGCGGTCAACACATTGTTTGACGATCGCCAGTCCCAAGCCCGTACCGGGAATCGTGCGAACATTGCTGGCGCGGTGGAATTCATGGAAGAGCTTAGCCTGATCGGCGATCGGGATACCAATACCCTGATCTTGGATCCGAAAGACTACTTCCTCTGTTCTACACACTAAGTCAAAGACAATACTTTGACCTTGGGGAGAATACTTAATTGCATTGGATAGTAAATTCCCTAAAATATGGCGTACAAGGCGCTCATCTAAGCAATATTGGGTATTTCGGCTCTGGAGGCAGTCAGGCGAGTACGTAAAAACCACAGGATGGGTAGACTCTTCGGGTGGTTGAAGATCATGAAGTATCTCATGGCAGACCTGAAGCAGATTCAAGGGCTGAGGCTGGTAGGACAATTTGCCCGCTTCGGCTTCCCCGATCGTTAAGACATCATCTAATAATTGATGCATCCGTCGAATCGATCCATGGATTCGCTGAAAGTAGGCATCTCGTTTATCGTCAGCCAGTTGTGCCCCATACCGGTTTAATAGCTCTGTAGAGAACAAAATTGAATTCAAAGGATTACGAAACTCATGGGCCACCATAGAGACAAAACGGGCTTGCACCTCACAGAGTTCTTGTTGTTGCTGTAGGGATTCCCGCAGCGCAGTTTCGGATTGGTGCCGTGCGATCGCAACGTCGATCGTTGCGATCAGTTCGTCCTCGGAACAGGAGGAGCGGAGATAGCCATAGGGTTGCGTTGCCTTGGCTCTTTCAAAGGTGGGGGAAGAGAAATCTTGGGCTAAGTAAACCACGGGGCAGTGGAAATTATGCTGAATTTGTTCGGTCGTAGCAATGCCGTCAAGATCTCCCTGAAGTTGAATCCCCATGAGGACAAGATCAGGTAACAGTTGCTGCACTTGCACGATCGCAGCCTTACCTTCCGCCACCTGTCCCACCACCTCATAGCCTGCCTGACATAACCGGGTTTTGACAGATCGGGCAAGGATATCATCCGCTTCAACAATCAGGATCTGGAGCTTGGGCATAGGCTAACCCATGGAGTACAGGTGGATTGGCAGTGGGAAAGGACAAGCTGGTGAATGGAGTAGATAGGCTATTCCGTCTATCTGACGGTTACTTGCTAAACGGTGCGAAGAGGAATGTCCGCAGAAAAATTACGGTGAGATAGTTTTAGCTTGCCCACGGAAACAGGTGGATGTACCAGGAAAACGGTAAATTAATGGATGGCGATCTTAGATATAGATCAAGTGATCTAAAGAGTGGAGCGGTGCAAAACACGTGCAAAACACGATCGTGAAAGAATTGGCAGCAACATTGGCAGCAACGTGGGACGGCGATCGGATGCAGCTTTGGGCAGATCTGCCCCCAGAGCGTCAAGCAACCTTGCATCAAGCCATGGCTCCCCAACAAACGATAGTCGGTGTTATGACGCCGCATACCCTGGAAGAACTGAGTGCCATGGTGGTGCGGGCTCAGGATTTGGGCTGTGCAGTGGTGCCCATGGGCCAGGGCAGCAAGTTGGGCTGGGGTGGCTTGGTTCACGCCGCTGGGCCGATCGTCTGTCTCAGCACAACCCGCTTAAATCGCATCATTGACCATGCCATGGGGGACTTAACCGTCACGGTAGAAGCGGGATTGACCTTTGCGGAATTACAACAAAGTTTAGGCACTGCGGGGCAGTTTTTAGCGATCGACCCCAGCTATCCCGATCGGGCGACGATCGGCGGCATCATCGCCACTGGGGATACGGGAGCCCTGCGCCATCGCTACAACAGTGTGCGGGATATGGTGCTGGGGGTGACCTTTGTGCGATCGGATGGGCAGCTTGTTAAAGCGGGTGGGCGCGTGGTGAAAAACGTAGCGGGCTATGACCTGATGAAGCTGTTAACAGGCTCCTATGGCACCTTGGGCGTGATTACTCAAGTGACGTTGCGGGTTTATCCGATTCCAGAAACGGTACAAACGGTGGTGCTCTCCGGGGCTGCCGATCGGATTCAGCAAGCCGCGCAAACCTTACTGAATTCTGCCCTCACCCCGATCGCCCTGGATGCGATTTCAGCCCGTATCAGTTCCCACCTCCAGCTAGGCGACGCCATGGCCCTCCTAGTACGCTTCCAAAGTATTCGCGAAAGTGTGCAGGAACAGAGTCAGCGCTGCGTTGACTTGGCGACGACCTTCGGCTTAGCTGCCACGATCGTGCCCTCGGAAACGGAAGGCGATCTATGGAGACGCTTAGGAGAATGTATGGCTCCAACGGATCAGACCGATCTCATAACCTGCAAAATAGGCATGAAGTCCTCAGGGGCGATTGCGCAACTCCTGCAATGGGAAACGCAATTGCCGGGGTTCGGCGCAAGGCTCCATTTGGGTAGCGGCTTAGGTCAACTCGTTTTGCCAACCACGATTCGATCGACGCAATTGCTCTCCGCCCGATCGACCTGTCAAGCCGCCGGTGGATTTTTGACCGTGCAAGAAGCGCCGATCGCCCTGAAACAGCAAATGGATATCTGGGGAGAGCGCGGAGCCGCCTTGGCCATGATGCAAGCCATCAAGCAGCAATTTGATCCGCAGCGACTGTTCAGTCCCGGTCGGTTTATCGGTGGAATTTAAGGAAACGGAGCAGAATCATGCAAGCACCAGAGACTTCGATCGTCCCTTCGATCGGTGATACCCGTGAACCCACTCAGGCAAGCGTTCCGATCGACTTAGCATCCACCTCAATCAGTGATGCGTTGGCAACCTTAAAGGGATTCGATCCACAAAATCCGCCCGATCCGAAACTGATTGACGCCTGCGTCCATTGTGGTTTCTGTCTGTCCACCTGTCCCAGCTACCGCATCCTAGGGACGGAAATGGACTCGCCGCGTGGTCGGATTTACCTGATGGATGGGGTGAATGAAGGTCAGATTCCCCTGTCTCCAGCGACGGTGCAGCATTTTGATTCCTGTTTGGGCTGTTTGGCCTGCGTCACCACCTGTCCTTCCGGGGTGCAGTACAACCAGTTGATTGAGGCGACCCGATCGCAGGTGGCCCGTAACCATCCTCGATCGCTGCCTGAAAAGCTGTTGCGGAACCTAATTTTTCAGACCTTTCCCTATCCCGAGCGGTTGCGGGCACTCCTGCGGCCTGTGGTGCTGTACCAGAAATCCGGATTGCAAAAGTGGGTGCGATCGCTCAAACTGCTCCAACGCATTTCCCCCCAATTGGCGGCTATGGAAGACATGCTGCCGGAGGTTTCCCCCCAAGCCTTTCAGGATTCACTGCCGGAAGTGGTTCCAGCGGTGGGCCAGCAACGCTATCGGGTGGGGCTGATTTTGGGCTGTGTGCAACGGTTGTTTAATCCTGAGGTGAATGACGCAACGGTGCGCGTGTTAACTGCTAATGGCTGCGAAGTCGTGATTCCTAAAAGCCAAGGCTGCTGCGGTGCCCTGTCCCACCACCAAGGCGAAGAGACTCAGGCTCAAACCTTGGCCAAGCAAATGATTGACACCTTTGATCAGGCTGGAGTGGACTATGTGTTGATCAATGCTTCTGGCTGTGGCCACACGCTGAAGGAATACCACCACATTCTGAAAGATGATCCGCAATACGCAGATCGGGCCAAGGCCTTTGTCGATCGGGTTAAGGATGTGCAGGAATTTCTGGCGGATGTGGGCTTAACGGTTCCGCTGCAACCGTTGCAAACTGCCCCGTTAACGCTGGTCTATCAAGATGCTTGCCACATGATTCACGGCCAAAAGATCAGCGTTCAGCCCCGGCAACTGTTGCGCCAAATTCCTGGGGTGCAACTGCGGGAACCGATCGATGCAGCTCTGTGCTGCGGCAGCGCGGGCATCTACAACATTCTCCAGCCGGAGGTGGCTGCGGAACTGGGACAACAAAAGGTAACCAATCTGACCAATACGGGTGCACAGGTGATTGCCTCCGCCAACATTGGCTGCTTTGTGCAAATTTCCAAGCATTTAGTCCTGCAAGGCAAATCGCTACCCGTCCTCCATCCCATGCAGTTGCTGGACTATTCGATTCGGGGCATAGCCTTAGACCTCGACCCTTAGATGACAAGACTGAGACTCCAGTCCGTTCGATCGGCCAATCACCTATAATTTCTAGCTGGTATCTTAGAAAGTAACAGAAGCATTAGGCGAAAAACGCTGGTGGAAATTCTCAGAACGTTGCGGAATGTGTTGTTACGCTGGTGGTCAGACTTTACCCTCCAGACCAAGTTGATGGCGGTGGCTACGCTAGTCGTGTCCCTAATCATGAGTGGCTTGACCTTCTGGGCAGTCAATACCATTCAATACGACGCACGACTCAACGACACCCGCTTTGGCAGCGACTTAGGATTATTGCTAGCCGCCAATGCTGCACCGCTGCTGGGGGAGGACAATAAATCCGAACTGGCTCGCTTTTCCCACCGTTTCTACAGCAGTACTGCCAGTATTCGCTACATGCTCTACGCGGATCCGGATGGTAATATCTTTTTTGGCATTCCCTTTTCTGATTCCGAGGTTCAAAATTCCTTAACCATCAAACGGCGCATTCAGTTGCCGGATGATTTTTCGGAGCGATCGGATTTGCCCATGGTGCGCCAGCATCTCACCCCTGACGGCGAAGTGACCGACGTGTTTGTCCCGTTAGTCTACGAAGGGCAGTATCTGGGAGTCTTGGCGATCGGGACGAATCCCAATCCCACCGCCGTTGCCTCGTCCCACTTGACACGGGATGTCACCACCGCCGTCTTTGTCTCGATTTGGGTTATGGTGATTTTGGGCGCGGTGTTTAATGCACTGACCATTACCAAGCCCATTAAGGAATTACTGGTTGGGGTACAGAATATTGCTAAGGGCAACTTTAAACAGCGAGTAGATTTGCCCTTGGGGGGAGAATTTTTGGCGCTCATGTCTAGCTTCAATGTGATGGCAGAAAAGCTGGAGCGCTACGAAGAACAAAATATTGAAGAACTCACCGCTGAAAAGGCCAAACTGGATACGCTAGTCTCGACGATCGCCGATGGAGCGATTTTGTTAGACACCGACTTTCAAGTCGTCTTAGCTAACCGCACGGCGCGCCGGATTTTTGGTTGGGAAAATCAAGCGGTAGAAGGCGAAAATGTGCTCTATGCTTTTCCAGCAGCGGTACAGGCAGAACTGACGCGACCCCTCTATCAACTGGTGCGGGGCGAATTAAAGGAAGAAGCGGAATTTACAATCACGCTTAAGGAACCGACCCAACGCACCATTCGTATCCTGCTGAATAACGTCTTGGATAGTGCACGGGAGAATGTTAAGGGAATTGCCCTGACGGTGCAAGATATCACCCGTGAAGCTGAGTTGAATGAAGCCAAGAGTCAATTCATCAGTAATGTGTCCCACGAGTTACGCACACCGTTGTTTAATATCAAATCGTTCATTGAAACGCTGTACGAATATGGCGACGCCTTGGAACCAGAACAACAGCGGGACTTCCTCGAAACGGCGAACCGGGAAACCGATCGTCTCACCCGACTCGTCAATGATGTCTTGGATCTGTCGCGCTTGGAGTCTTCCCGCACTTACACCTTGGATGCGGTGGATTTAAACCAAACGATCGAGCAAACCCTCCGCACCTATCAGTTGAATGCCAAAGATAAGGGCATTACGCTGATTCAAGATGTTCAAGACAATTTACCACCCGTTTTGGGGCACTACGATTTGCTGGTGCAGGTGTTTGCCAACCTGGTTGGTAATGCAATGAAATTTACAGGTTCCGGGGGACAGGTCGCGATTCGGGCCTCTCTGCTGAATGAATGCGATGTGGATCATCAGTCCCAGCGAGTCCGCGTTGAAGTCAGTGATACTGGAATTGGCATTGATCCAGAGGATCAAGAAGCCGTGTTTGAGCGGTTCTTTCGGGTGGAAAACCGGGTTCATACCCTGGAAGGTACGGGACTAGGTCTTTCGATCGTCCGCAATATCATCCACGACAAACACCATAGCCAAGTCCACATCATCAGTGAAGTGGGGGTGGGAACCACTTTCTGGTTTGATTTAGTCGTATTTCAGGATAAGACTGACTTGTTGATTGAGTCTGAAAACCTCGTACCCATGGATACTGCGATCGTGGATACTGCGATCGTGAGCTAGCTCCTTCAGTTCTTCAACTTGCAACCCATCAAGTCAGCCATCCAGTTCTGTACCATTCTGACCCATTCGATCCGGTTAAACTAAGGACGCACAAAGTTGTAAATGACCTGAGGTTTCAGGTGATTTAAGGTGACTTCGAGGTCACTCATCAAATGGATTTCGCGTTCCAATTGCACCTGCAAACCCGTCAAGGGGTCAGAGCCGTTAGACGCGAGGAAAGAAACTTGACCAATATTCATCCAATGGGGCAATTGCCGCAATAGACCAATGACAGCCTCACTGTCGGGATGGTTAGGATCTTCATACCAATTAGGATTACTGCCTTCGGCATCTTCAGTCCCGAGATTGACGATTAACGAAGCCTGGGGCATTAATGCTGCGGCAACGGGGCGAACCTCTTCTTGCAGCATCAGGCCATAGCCCCGAGCTAAAAACCTTAATTTTTCTAGCCGTTCATAGCGCTCTGCCAACGATCGTGGCTCATCGGCCCAAGCGATCGAAAGGGTCGCCAAATAGTTGCGCAGGAACATATGGCCCAATTTTTCGGCCTTTGTTGCTAGATAATTCGCATTGTAATTGGTGGCTTCAATCAGCAAAGGAACGCGATCGACCAGCTCCAAGCCATAGCCTTTCAAACCCGCAATTTTGCGCGGGTTATTGGTAATGAGGCGAATTTGCTTCACCCCTAAATCATTCAGAATTTGCGCACCAACGCCATAATCCCGCAGATCTGCTGGAAATCCGAGGCGTTCATTGGCTTCCACAGTATCCAGTCCAATATCTTGCAGAGAGTAGGCTTTGAGTTTATTCACCAAGCCAATGCCCCGACCTTCCTGCCGCAGATAGACCACAATGCCCCGACCTGCCTGCTCAATCATCTTCATCGCTGCCTGCAACTGCATCCGACAGTCGCAGCGCAGCGATCCTAAGGAATCGCCTGTAAGGCATTCCGAATGTACCCGTACCATGACCGGCTGATCTGCAAAGGTTGTAGGATTGCCTTTGACGATCGCAATATGTTCCGATCCATCCAAAATATTGCGGTATGCATAGACTTGAAACTCGCCAAACTGCGTCGGCAAATTAGCCACGGTTTCCCGTTTAACAAAACGTTCATGCTTGAGGCGATAGCTGATCAAGTCTGCAATGCTAATAATTTTTAGCCCATGAATTTTCGCATACTGGATCAGTTCGGGAAGCCGTGCCATTGATCCATCGGGATTCTGAATTTCGCAGATGACGCCCGCTGGATACAGTCCCGCCAATTCCGCCAAATCGACTGCGGCTTCCGTATGACCCGCCCGTTTGAGAACCCCGCCATCCCGCGATCGGAGGGGAAAAATATGTCCGGGGCGGCGCAGGTCACTTGGCTTAGTTTTAGGATCGAGGGTCGCTTGAATGGTACGGGCGCGATCCTCTGCTGAAATTCCCGTAGAGACCCCAAGGGTTGGAGAGGCGTCAATACTAACGGTGAAAGCGGTTTGGTTGGTGTCTGTATTTTCCCTGACCATGAGAGGCAAATCGAGTTCATCGAGCCGTTCGCCCGTCATGGCTAAACAAATCAGGCCGCGTGCCTCAACTGCCATGAAATTAATCATGTCTGGTGTGGCAAACTGGGCTGCACAAATGACATCCCCTTCGTTTTCTCGATTTTCATCGTCCACAACCACGACTGCCTTTCCGATCTTGAGGTCAGCAAGGGCAGACTCGATCGAATCAAAGGCAAAGGTCTGCATCAAACCAGTTTGGAGTTGGCGGATTGAGAAGTTCAAGGTGAAACACCATTAATTTTTATGAAGCTTACTATACCGATTGTAATTTGTTTCAATCAGTGAGGTTGCCTATAGGATGAACTGATTTCTCCCTCTAGGTCAAGTGACAAGAACAACCTTATCTGCATTTTCACGGATTATCCAGGATTTCCGGAAGATTTTTGTCCATTGACAGGTTACTTCTCGAGATGGGATCCTGCCCAGGTCTAATTTGACTGATTAGCAGAAATTCCAAGCATTGCGTCGCCCACCGATCTCCATGTTCGGAGGATATGGCGACAGCATGGATGTCGTTGCATCACAAGCTTGAGGGGTGGAACCCCCTGTATCTATCCTGAGATAAGAGGGAAAAAAAGTCTATCTTTTGGGGACTAGACACCCGATCGTTGATGCATCTCTTCCGCCACTCGTTTTAAGCGGCGCAGTTGTGTTTTCATATCCTCCGCTGTCCAGCGCGAGGCGAACCAACGGAAGCCAAGACGCACCAAGGGATTGGGAATCTCAAACTCAAAGCGGTTCAGCAACAGGGTTCCTTGCTGGGTAGGCTGACATTCCCAACGATCGCGGCCTCGGAAAAATCCTTCAAATTCCCACACAACCAACCCAGGCTGTCGTTCAACCACTCGATTACGCAGGGTGGGATTAAGTAAAGGAACTTTGACAATAAAGAGACTTTCACTGCCCAACGCAGTGCTCCAAGACCCAAGGGGCTGACATCGCAGTGCAGGATTTAGCCAACGATGCATTAACTCAAGGTTGGTAAAGCATTGTTCAACAACAGCAGCACTAGCGTTGATTAGGATGGATTGCTCAAAAACTTGCCGATCGGGCATTGGAAGATTGCGCTGAAAATACTAGTAAAGACACAACTTTAGATGCTGGGATTCCACTTTAGAAGACAACTAAAGTGGAGATGCAATCAATTAGCGAAGATTGATGGAAAATTGGATTGAAGAAATAGTTGATTTTATGAATGAACAATATAAATTCTTCGCTAGTTTAGTGCCGAACATATCGTTAAAAATCACTTGAATCACTGACCTGTATCACAGCTTCAGTGGCGCATAACGTGTATGCAAACGGTCTCACTCATCTGCAATCAATTAGAGATTTGCTGATAAATTCACATCCCCATTCATCCACTCAGGCATGTTCATCTACCCAGCCATGTTCATCCATCCAGGCATGCCTCCACTTGGTAGTCTATGGAATTCTATGCGTCCACTGTTCCCCCGACAGGCGATCGGATTAAAGCTCGTTTTGGATGGTGTTGGATTAGGCGAGGTCAACAAATAGATGTCATTCGATAATCTTGTGAATAAAATAGAAGTTTCTTTATGGCATCGATAAGATATCACGATTATATTGCTTAGTATTAATAATATCTTTCCCAGATCGGGCCAAACCAGTACCCTATTAGCAACAACCCTACCCTTTTTCTAGCTTTTGTACTCTCTCAGCAGTAACTTTCTGACTTGAGTTCCCGTTGACTGCAACTCCCGTTCTCCATTGTCCCCACAACAGCGCAAGCTTGTGCAGTCCGTCATGGTTAGAAGTTTTAAATTATGGATATTGTTTCGCAATGGGCCACTCCCAGCGGTGTCACTTTCCTAGGGGCACTCGAATCCTTGAATTTTGATGGTAGATACTGGCTCAGCATCTTGACCAACATTTTCATTGCCGTCGCAATTCTTTTTCTGGGCTGGTTGGTCGCCCTTTGGGTGTCCAGCATCGTTAAAGGCCTCCTCAAACAGACGAATCTCGATAATCGTTTGGCAGATTGGGTTGCGGGCTCCCCTCAGTCCAGTCTTAACATTGAGGCGATCGCTGGCGGGATCACCTTCTGGATCATTATGATTCTGGCGTTGGTGGCGGTGCTTAACTTTTTTGGCCTCACCACCGTTTCCCAGCCGCTCAACAACTTTCTCTCCATCATTTTTGAATACCTACCCAAGCTAGGGGGAGCAGCGCTACTCATGGCGTTGGCTTGGGTGATTGCCACGGTGGTTAAAGGGTTAACCATCCAAGCTGCTCGATCCTTTGAGCTAGATAGTCGCCTGAATAGTGCTTCTAGCGAAAACCCGATCGTCCTGAGTGAGACCCTCGGCAATGCCCTCTATTGGTTCGTATTTCTTTTCTTTCTACCGATCGTGCTGGATGTCCTGGGACTGCAAGGCCCCTTAGCTCCAGTTCAGAATTTGCTGAATGAAGTTTTAGCGGCGCTCCCGAAAATCCTGAAAGCGAGCATCATCGCTGGAGTGGGCTGGTTTGTCGCACAAATTGTTCGAGGCATTGTGTCTAACTTGGCAGCGGCTACGGGGATTGATCAGGTAGGCGCACGGGTGGGTCTGAGCCGATCGACCACGGGACAGTCGCTTTCTTCCCTCCTGGGCTTGCTAGTTTACGTTCTAATTCTGATTCCCACCGCCACCGCAGCCCTAGCAGCCTTGGAGATTCCAGCGATCGCCGATCCTGCTACTAACATGCTGAATCAGGTGCTGAATGCGATCCCGCAGATTTTTATGGCGGGATTAATTTTGGCCGTGGCCTATGGGATTGGTAGATTTATTGCAGATTTGGTCACTAGCCTACTGCGAGGCTTTGGCTTTGATAACATCCTGACCATTCTGGGTATTCAACCCGAACCCCGATCGGCAATTCCCACCTATCCCGAGTCGGAGATCGAAGCAGTCAGTACTGTCAAAACGCCTTCGGAGATCGCGGGAATTGTGGTGCTGGTCGGCATCATCCTATTCGCCACGATCGCGGCTGTGGACGTGCTGCAATTACCAGCCTTGAAAACAGTATTGATGTCTGTACTGGCTGTTGCAGGTCAGGTGCTAGTCGGTATTTTAATCTTTGCGGTAGGAATGTACTTTGCTAATCTCTCCGCACGGCTGATCCGCAGTTCTGGGGTGCCGCAGTCGGGGACATTGGCCAATACGGCGCGGATTGTCATTTTGGCGTTTACAGGGGCGATGGCCTTGGAGCGAGCCGGCGTTTCCACTAATATCGTCAACCTTGCCTTTGGACTGCTTCTGGGCGCGGTGGCCGTGGCGATCGCGATTGCCTTTGGCCTAGGTGGCCGGGAAGTAGCAGCAGAACAATTACGCGACTGGGTAAGACCGTTCAAAAAATAGGGAAATAGGGTCAACCAGTCGGGAGACCCCACACGATCCCTCAGTTTGACGGTCAATTTTGACGATTCATCTTGATCCTGCCAAAACAAATGCCCTGATTGAACCTGATTAAAGTCGTTCAATCGGGGCAGTTTTGATCGAGGGAATAATATGGCGATCGCCTAGGGCTTAGTCGGTTCTCGGTAAAAGGCGATCGAAGCATTGAGGGGTTGAATTTGAGTGCCTGGGAAATAGAAGCTAAGAATGCGATCGTAGCCGTAGCCCTGTTTACCCAAGTGATAGGAACCAAATTGACTGAGGCCAACCGCATGACCTAGGCCCCCCCCAACAAAGGTGTACCCCTTCAATTTGCGCGGTTTTTCCAGAATGGGATCGAAATAAAACAGCATGCTATTGGGGGATTCAAAGGCCAACAGCACATCATCCTTTTCTAAAACCACAAAGCCTAAATCCGTTTGCACTGCCATTTTCATGACGCGACCCACCCGCGATCGCTCCACCACCTGCATATCCTTAATCGTCTTAAAACCAGCCAGGGGATGGCGAATACTTTTGAGATACTTCTGTAAATCTTGGGTGACTTTTTCTAGGGATGCTTCCACCTTCCAACGGAAGTAGCCGGACTCCTCAGATTCGTTAAAGCCCTTGGTTAGTTTGAGGAACTCCCGCAGATTGTTCTCATCGGCCAACGGGCGTTCCATTAAGTTCCATAGCCCATTGACCGAATCCACTTTGCCGACGAGATAAGGTCGCTCAGTCCCTCGCCACACCTCATGGAACGGAGCCGTTACTCCCCCCGAAGTCGAGGAATACAACGCATCTACCAACTCATTCTTATAGGTCAAGACCAAGCCTCGCGTAGTGGCGATTGCTTGATCCGTGGCTGTGGTGACCCCATTGAGTCCAAAGTAAACTTGGCACTGGGTTGTCGCGCAGAGTTGATAATTATCAATGCCAAAGCGCCGCAGATTGCGCAAAACGTAGGTGCGGGCCAAAATTGCCTGAGCCTCCATCGCAGCCTTGGGTGCACCCGTGCCAATTTCGTAGGGCACTACGCCGCGCAGGTAGGTTTCTAGATTCACTAAATTGACCAAGCTGTAGGTGCCATAGGCATTAGGTTGCAGCTTGAGGCTACCCGCAAAGGTGCGATTGGGTGCATCGTCTTTGTCCCGATCGACCTGAATTATGCCCTTACCCGAGGAGATTTCAAGGCGATCGCGGGTGTATTTGAGTCCGCCGACAACAAAGGTTGCCCGAGGCACTTCCTGAAGCGTTTGGGTTTCAATCTGTGCAGTTTGAATACCTTGAGCTTGCAGATTTTGCAGCAGCATGCGCCGCACCGTGGGCGTTTTGTAGACGCTACGTTTGGCCCAGACTTGCCAACGATCGGGCTGGGCGATTTCTACTTCAATACCCCGCTTGCGCCATTCCAAAGCCTGCTCTTCTGCCGTTTCAAAACTCCGATGGGTGCTAAAAATTACCTTCTCTTCCACCCGTGGCTTCGGCAATGGCTGAAGCGCAATTTCCAGGGTTAACGTATTGGTCGTTAGGGTTTGTACCTTACCCTCATTGGCGGGAATTTTAATGGTGAGTTGATCGCCGGGTAGGGCTTGTAACGTCAGCTTGTCCTTAGCGCCTTTATCGCCAAATCGTTGAATAATGCCAATTTGCAGCTCAACATCTTGGGGGGCTTGGGCGTGGGTGACTGGAACTACTCCCCCGATCGCGAAGGAACCCACCAGCACAAAACAGGAAGCCGGACGCAGCAAACGGATCACCATTCGAGCCACACACCAAAAATTACGCCTTTGATTGTAGTGCCAACGTCGGAACATGGTCTAACTCTTAAGCAGACGGTTTTTGCCGATCCCTGGCAATTAGGCTAGGTGACGTCGTAAAACCGATCGAGGTGCCCGCCGAATCCGACAAAGAATCGTTTCATGCCCCAATCTTGTGCAGGCTTCATAGCGGTGGCACCCGGAAAACCCGTAATACTCACCCTCCACTTCCAACACGTCGATCGGTTCCTGCAAGCCAATTTCCGCGATCGAGGTCATCAGTGCCTGCACCTTAGTGGGATCATTGCTCCGGGGCAAAGGACGGCGAATTTGGGCGAGGGGTAAAGCTTCAACCCGTACCATGGGAAGAACTCCTGTATTTAAATAAACTCATAATGACTTCACCTTAACAAAGATTCCCCTAAACCGCTAATCTAAAAAGATAAAATTGCACCACGCTACTTCCATCACGTTATTTCCATTACGACATCCCCATCACGTTATTTCCATCACGCACCTATGACTGCCCTTCAGACGACTGCTCTTCAGGCCCCGCCCGCCCTGCTCACCCTGGCGCAACAAACCCGTGCCGCCGCTCGATCGTTAGCTGGCCAATCTACGGAGAGCAAAAATCAAGCCCTCCACGCGATCGCCGACGCTCTCGCGGACCACGCCACTGAAATTTTGGCAGCGAACCAAGCGGATTGCGAAGCAGCCCAACAGGAGGGTATTTCCTCTTCCCTCTATGCCCGCCTTAAATTAGATGACGCCAAGTTGCAAAGCGCGATCGTGGGGGTACGGGATGTGGCTAAACTCCCGGATCCCATTGGTCAAGTGCAAATCCATCGGGAATTGGACGCGGGACTGGTGATGAAGCGGGTGTCCTGTCCCTTGGGAGTCCTGGGGGTGATCTTTGAAGCGCGACCGGATGCGGTGATGCAAATTTCCAGTCTTGCAGTCAAGTCAGGCAACGGCGTCATTCTCAAGGGCGGCAAAGAAGCGGTTCATTCCTGCGAGGCGCTGGTTAAGGCCATTCACCAAGGGTTACAGGCAGCCGGATTGGATCCCAATAGTGTGCAATTGCTGACCACCCGTGAGGAAACCTTGGCTTTGTTAAAGCTCGATCAGTACGTCGATCTGATTATTCCCCGAGGTTCCAATTCCTTTGTGCGCTTTGTGCAAGAAAATACTCGGATTCCGGTGCTAGGCCATGCTGACGGCATTTGCCACCTCTATGTCGATGCAGCGGCAGACTTGCCCCAAGCAGTGACGATCGCCGTGGATGCGAAAACCCAATATCCCGCTGCCTGCAACGCGATCGAAACCCTGCTGGTTCATCGATCGGTCGCCGAAACGTTTCTGCCCCAAGTGGCTGAGGCATTGCAGGCCAAACAGGTGGAATTGCGGGGCGATGTTACAACGCAACAGATTTTGCCGGGAATTCAGCCTGCCACGGAAACAGATTGGGCCACGGAATACAGCGATCTCATTTTGGCTATTCGGATCGTGGATTCCCTGGCTGATGCGATCGATCACATTAATACCTACGGCTCCCGTCACACAGAAGCGATCGTGACGGAAGATGCTGCCGCTGCCGCAACCTTTATGAGTCAAGTTGATGCAGCAGGGGTGTATCAAAACTGTTCCACCCGGTTTGCCGATGGCTTCCGCTATGGGTTCGGGGCAGAAGTCGGCATTAGCACCCAAAAGATGCCACCCCGTGGCCCGGTGGGTCTAGAAGGTTTAGTCACCTACCAATATCAAATGGTCGGCGCAGGTCATATCGCCGCCACCTATGCGGGGAAAGATGCCAAGCCCTTTACCCATCGCGATTTATAAAGCTTGAACGGAGATGGGTTAACTAGCCGTTGGTGCAGATTTCCGCCGCTCACCCACCGCAACAGGCCGATCGATACTTTGGGCAATGTATTGATCGGCTTTGTATTGGTCTAAATGCTGAAACAGCGCGATCGAAGGCGTTAAGCGACAGGTGAAAAACTCCACCACTGCCCGCCCATCGGGTAACACCTTCACCTTGGGAGACAAATCTTTAATTGGCTCATTACGCCATTGCCACTGTAACTGCTGGGGCACCGCACTAATTAACTGGTGCTTGCTCCAAGAGGCTGTTTTCCCCACAAATCCCAATTCATTGAGTTCCCGGCGCAACAGCGAAGCAATCAGAAAGGAGGCAGGACTACGATCGCCTTGAACGGCCATCATCCAATGCTCTAATGCACCTTCGGGATGGGGGGGGGCGTCAACCTTCTGGGTTTGAAGGAGGGCTTGTTCTAATTGGGCTGTCGAACTGAGGTGTTCGGGAACGGCCCAGAGTTTACCGCAGCCTTCTTCTCCTAACCGGTAAAGATAGGTGACTAAGCGAAATCCCGGTTGTAGCGATAGACCCGGCAGCTTCATAAAAACCACACCTGGATCAATAATGCTAATGAACCAACGCCCTTGGTCATTAGGCATAGGCACTCCCTCTTCAAGTGTGGCACCTACCCGAAACAGATCGCCCAATCCTGCTAAGGAGTCGGGTTCGGGGGCAACAAAGCTGGAATTCGCTGTTTCTGCCTTCGGGAGTTTGCAAGGATAATTTTCGGATTCCGGCAGAACAACAACAGATTTAATGTATTGCCGAATTTTCTGCAAGGCATCAAGGGGAAGTTTCTGAGTAGACATGCAGATACATGGAAGCCCTGGGAAATGTTCTTCTATAGTGCCCGTATTTAGATTGGGCTACACATTTTGCAATCTAGACTGACCTTGCTATTTGTCAGCTACGTTATTTAGCAGCTATACCGCTGATTGCCCATTCGTCCGACCCACTGCTTCATTAGGCCGCAGTTGGGTTTGTGTACAAAT
Source organism: Alkalinema sp. CACIAM 70d (assembly GCA_002148405.1). Taxonomy (GTDB): domain Bacteria; phylum Cyanobacteriota; class Cyanobacteriia; order Leptolyngbyales; family Leptolyngbyaceae; genus Alkalinema. The sequence goes on from MUGG01000153.1 coordinate 68,465, forward strand.
CTTGTAAGCGATCGAACTCAATATCTGACAGATAATCTACGGCCCAATTAGCCCGTCGTTGCATCATATGAAAGGGATAGGTATTGGCCACACCCACAACCGGCATCTGAGCATTTTTAGCAGCTTGAATGCCAGCAAAGGTATCTTCAATCACTAGGCAGTCCGCAGCCTGTAAATGCAGGTCAGGAAATTCCTGATTTAAGCGATCGACCGCTAACAGATAGCCCGTGGGGTCAGGTTTGCTAGTAGCAATGTCATCCCCAGCAACAATCACTGAGAAACAAGCTTGAAGATTACTGCGCTGAAGAATCCAGTCAATTTCCGATCGCAAAGCCCCACTGACGATCGCGAGTTTGCAATTAGCCGCGCGCACTTTGAAAATAAAATCTTCCAAGCCTGGGTAGATCGGCAATTTTTCCAGTTCAGCTAACTGTTTGAAATAGGCTTCTGCTTTACGTTGGATCAGCGAGGCTAGCAAGGACTCACTTAAAACCCGACCCCGTAGATTGAACAGATCCGTAAAACAAGCGCGATCGCTGCGCCCCAGTCCGTACTGCTTAAACTCACCGGGTTTCAGGATTAGGTTTTCCTCCAGCAGAATTTGTTCAACCAGCTTGGCATGGAGCGGTTCATCGTTGATGATGACGCCATTAAAGTCAAATAAAACTGCTTTTAAAGTCATAACTAATATCTTGCAATGCCCTCATACCTTTCAATGCGCTTGCCCAAATGCGCTTGCCCGAATGCACTTGCCCAATTGTCTCACCCTGTAGCCCATTCCAGATCTTCCAAGGCTTCTAGATCTGCAAACAACGGCTCCTCGGGGTTGGGCTGGTAAACCCCTTTAACCCCCCGACTAATTTGATGCACTAACCAGTGATCTTGCGTGCGCACAAGACCAAACTGAGCCGCCCCCAACCAAGCATCCAAGCTTTCAGCTGCATAGTCCCGCAAAAACGGTTCTTCAAAGAAATTGGCCAGAAAAGGCGTCTGACGTAGGGCTTTTTGGTTGCAGTCTAGAATGATGACTTCGCCGCCCGATCGCAATAATCGATGGGCTTCCTGTAGGACTGCTTGGGCGATCGTAGGAGGCAATTCGTGCAGTAACAATGACGCAGTCACGACATCAAAGGAATTGTCTGGAAAGTCGGTTTGCTCGGCCTTACCCTGCCGCCAGTGGATGTTCAGGTCGGCTTCCAAGGCTTTCTGTTCAGCCATGACCAGCATGTAGGGCGATAGATCTAATCCAACTACTTCAGCATTCGGAAAGGCTGCTTTGAGCCGACAGGTTGTAGACCCGGTGCCACAGCCCAAATCAAGAATGCGGGTAGGATAGCCTTGAATCGCATCAATCACCCCCTGCCTAACCCAGTCTTCGTTGGGGGGTAAGGCATACTGCGTAATGGGGTCATAGGCGACCGCCGCCTCGGGGCAAAGATATCCATCCACAAATCCGTGGCATGAAAATTCGCGGTAGTAACGGGGATAGCTCACCTGGGGATTGGTTAAGTAGCTCAACGCGCTCTCCCAATCAATGCTATCTCGATGGGCTTGGAGTTCATCCCGATCGAGAAAGAAATGCTGTAGTACGGGGGCGACCCATCGCTCAAAAAGGGTTCCGTTGTCGTCCCTCATGCCAGATGCCTCACTACGTTACTCGTCTTTGAGTGTAGCGTGGCCTCTCTCAATTGAGGGTTAGCTTTACAGAACGACCAAGCTTCACAGACGCCAGACCGATACCTTTCCGGCCAACAAAATCCAAATAAACAAAAACGAGAAAAGCTTTGGGAAACTTTCCTCGCTAGATTGCACGTTTCTCAAGTGAAAAATGGGACAGAGCGATGATTGAGCTAGGGATTAACCTAGCTAACCATCTGAGTTTTGCCCTATCCAGTTGGCTAGTAAAACTCAGTTAGCTAGCGCAGCCTTCAACGGGGTAAACGCTGACTTTCTTCTTGCTCTTACCTAGGCGTTCAAAGGTGACAACGCCAGGAACGAGAGCAAACAAAGTGTCATCGCTACCGCGACCGACATTATTACCGGGGTGAATCTTCGTGCCGCGTTGACGGACGATGATATTACCCGCTTTGACCACTTCGCCACCATAGCGCTTCACGCCAAGGCGTTTAGCATTAGAGTCGCGACCGTTTCTTGTACTACCTGTACCTTTCTTATGAGCCATGGTTTCCTCTCAAATCTGCTGAAAAACTTCAAAAGCTTTCCGTCTTGACTAGGTTGTCAACGAATCTGCGCCTACAACCTATGTTCTAACGGTCTACGTTTGGAGCGACCTCTGCGCAGGCTTCTACGCAGAAATGGTTTGACCGCCGACGGTGATCGACTCGATCAGCAGACGGGTTTGCTCTTGGCGGTGCCCCCGTTTTTTACGGGTCTTTTTCTTAGGCTGCATTTTGTAAACCAGCACCTTTTTAGCTCGGAACTGTTTCAAAATCTTGCCTTGCACCGTTGCACCAGAGACGGTGGGCTGACCGACTGTAATTGCACCGTCGTTGCTGACAAAGAGAACTTTGTCGATCGTAATGGCGGTGTCTGCGTCGCCGACCAAGCGCTCTACATCGTAGAAGCGACCGGGCTCAACCCGCATCTGCTTACCGCCAGTCTCAATAATTGCGTATGCCATTGTCTTTGTCCTTAAACTGCCGTACAGGTAGCCCCTCGAATGCGGATGAGGCATTTCGGTCAAGACCTGATCCGAGCAAAAATAAACGCCAGTTAACCAGTATGCCCTACGATGTTGAGACAAGTCAACTCAGGAGCGCCAGCTTCTACCTTGGCCTGGAAACGCAGCGATCGGGCAGATAGGCTGAGGGGCTGCAAATTGTAGGCTTTTAAACTACAGGCAGCAGCGCGAGTTTCACCCAAGGCCAAGAATGCGTGGTTATCGATCGCGCCATGGCTGCTAAAGGCTTCAAAATAGCTGCGGGCTGGTTCTGGGAAGTGAGCAAAATCAAAAACTGCGTCACCACAGGCAACCGAAGGCCAAAACTGTTGTAAATCACTGACGAGCGCTTCGGCTTCCGTTTGGCATAAATTCAGCGGCGGTTGCATTAGGAGTTGCAGCATGTAGGACGCGCTGCGATCGGCCATAATGCGGTGGGTATCTTGTGCCAAGGTCTGCCATTCAGGAATTGCTTCTACCCGGCCTGAGTCCATGTGGAGCCAGTGGCGACCTTGGCGATCGGTTTGAAATTGAAAAACGCGATAGGGATGGGGATAGCTGACTAACGATCCAGTGGTAATGTCGTAAATGCCATCCTCATAGGCTACATCTTGAATGTGTAAGTGGCCCGTAAAAACCAAATTGACGTTATGGGCCCGCAGAAGCTGCCGTAACTCTGCCGCATTTTCCAAAATGTAGCGCTTGCCCAACGGTTGATCGGATTGCTGGGGCATGTGCTCACAAACATTGTGATGGATCATCACGATGACAAACTCGTGGATCGCTTGAGCAAGCACCTCTTGTAGCCAGCTCAGTTGGGCATTGGTCAGTCGTCCCACCTGTTTGCCTTGGGCATCAAAGGTATTGGAGTTCAACCCAATTAATCGCACCCCTGGAAAAATGACTTGACTGTAATCATGGCGGCTGGGATCTTCGTAGCCAAACGCTTGATAAAAGTGAGGGAATTCTGCATAGGCGATCGACTGCTCATTCGCTTCCATCACCGGAATATCATGGTTACCAGGAATCACATAAACCGGATAGGGTAACTGCGCCAACCGTTGTGCCATCCATTGGTGATTGTCCGGTTCACCATGTTGGGTTAAATCTCCAGGAATTAATAAAAAATCGAGTTCAAGATCACTTAACCGCTCTAACACCACTTCTAGAGCTGGAATTCCCACTTCTACTAAATGCATACGACTGGGGTGCTGCCAAATGGTGTGAGGCAAGGCAGCATGGATGTCACTGACGACTGCAAAGCGAAAATTCAAGCTCATAGAACTTCACTGACTAATTTCAAGAACAGGGAAAGGTGTCAGCACGAAAGAAATCCACTGCCTCTAAGTTAAGGGGTTCCCAAATTTTCTAGCAACGGTCTCAAGTGGTAACTTAGGAATTCGGAATGTAGCAGTCCTCTATCCAAAGTCCTACGTATACGGCCTCAAGATTATGTCCCTGATCCGGGTTCGTGAACATGTCAATCCGTTGGCCCTGAAGTACCAACAACCAACTGAAATCCCCGACTGGCGGTCAGTTTACGCTGACTTATTCCGTCCGCTCCACCTCGATATTGGCTGCGCCAAGGGTCGTTTTTTACAAAAAACGGCTCAAGTGGATCCAGCTTGGAACTACCTGGGATTGGAAATTCGATCGCCTCTCGTGGTTCATGCCAATGAATGGCGGGATGACCAGGGCTTGAAAAATTTACATTTCTTAGCCTGCAACGCCAACAAAACCCTACGACCGCTTTTACAATCTTTGCCCCCAGGGCAATTGCAACGGGTCACCATTCAGTTTCCTGATCCTTGGTTTAAAAAGAAGCACCATAAGCGACGGGTCGTTCAGCCCCCCTTGGTACAGGACTTAGCCGAGTTTATGACCCCTGGAACCGAGGTCTTTATCCAATCCGATGTCCTAGAAGTTGCCGAGGAAATGCGCGATCGCTTTGGCAATCACCCTGCCTTTGAATTGCAATCGATCGACTGGCTAGAAACGAATCCCATGGCTATTCCAACGGAGCGGGAACTAGCCACACTGCGAGATGGTGATCCGGTCTATCGTCTCCTGCTGAAGCATCGATAACTAAGCATCGATAACTAAGCATCGATAACTAAGCATCAAGAGCTAAACATCAAGAGCTAAGCATCAAGATTGATCTGTATCGCTTCTAGATTGGATGTGGTTTGGACAGGGTGGCCCTGAATCCATAAATCAAACCACATCCGCAATCGGTAGTCCTGTTGAGATAAGGGCAAGCCTAAATAAATGGGCATCCACCAAATAAATCCAACGATCGAGAGACTAATGACTCCCTTAGCAATCTTCGGAAAGGGCGGCTGAGGGTTCCGCAGTGCTAGGTCAATCCACAACGCTAAGGCAATCAGGGCGAAAACTAAAGCTCCCATGTAGTGATAAATAAAGGCACAACGGCTAATTCTCATCCAAGGAAGAAGATTGGCAGCGTAATTCACTACAAGATAAAGCAAAATCCAAAATCGGTTGGAAAGTAAAATCGATGATTGCTGAGGTGACGTCCCGCTGACCGTAGAAATCCCTTTACCCAACTGAGAGAGGAACGTAACGATCGTAAAGATAATCGCGATCGTAGACATCCACCATAGAAAGGGATTCCCCATCGCATGAACTGCATAAATAGGAGTCGCTGCTCCAGTAGATGGCGCATTAGGCTGTAAAAATTCGTAGGGACTCACGCCCGTTCGGTAAAAATAAGCGACGGGGATGCTCATCATCAGCCAGCTGATCCAATTGGAGCAATAGGGATGCACCTGCCCAATCACATTTTTGCCCCGGTGGTAATTCCAAATTTGTTGTTGCATCTCCCACAAACCAGGGGTGGGATTTTGTTGCAAATGGGGCAACCAAAGCACAAGATAAGTCGCGATCGGCAAAACAAGTAATCCTAAGATGAGCGCAAGGGGAGGTAGTTGGACGATCGCTTGGGGCAGAGAGAATAAGTGAGGGATAGAGGGCGTTGGCCCCTCGATCGCGGTGGATGCTGCTGATAATGGAGCCGATGATGGGGTTGAAAGGTTGCGGTGGTTGACAGCCGTGGAATTTGAGGTGACTGGATGCGTTGGATGAATAGACCTAGGTGGTTTTATGAAGTGAAAAAATCCTTTGAGCAACCAAGCTGCCAATACAAGGCCATATATTCCCAGTAAAAAGGAAAGGCCATTCCATTTAATGGATGCGGCACAACCCCAGAGAAACCCCGCCATACTAAGCCAGAGATACTTTTTAAAGGCTGCATCAACACGAACTGCAAATAGAAAACAAACTTGTCCTAGTAATCCAAACAACACAAGATAAACATTATTAAGCGCGTAACGAGATTCAACTAGAAGTAATCCATCTAACGCAGCAAAAAGTCCTGCAAGCAAGGCAAATCGTCGCCGATCGCTGAGTTGATAAACCAGCCCTGCAAGCACGAGAGGAACCATTGAACCCGTCAGCGCATTCAGCCAACGGTAGCTCCATGTTTTAATCACTGAACCTGTTAAGGCGTTAGTGATACCGTCCCCAAAGGGTAGTTTTTCACCGATCCAAATCCCGATCGCAATTAAATACTGACTCAAGGGAGGATGGGCGTTAAAAAAGGGCGTCTTCGTCAAGTAATTGTTGGCAAATTTGGCATAGTAAACTTCATCAAACACAAAGGTATTGAGTCGTTCTAGTCCCCAAAATCGCAGGCAGAGGGAAATTATGAAAATTCCGAGCAACCCCCAGTAATAGGTTGATTTGGAGAAATCGGACGATCGAGTAGCACCTTGCATACACAACTTCCTGGACAATGAGGTTCTCCCGTGAATTCCCACCTTGCCCCAAGGGGTAAACAAATGGCGACACAGGAATCTTGTCCGTTGTACCAGATTCTTTATTCTCTGCCTAGCCACACAGGATTGCAGGGAGAGGTTTCTGCTAGAATCTTGCCTCGGGAAATCACCATCTGAATCGTCGCGCGACGCCGCAGGGCATCGTAGCGATCGCGGGCATCCAGTACAAGTAAATTAGCAGGCTGACCGATCTCAATGCCGTACTGATCCGCAACACCTAGGGTTTTAGCCCCATTCCACGTCACCATGTTGTAGCAGGTATCAATTTCCGCCGTACCTGTCATCTGGCAAACATGAATCGCCATCATCGCAACGTCTAGCATATTGCCCGTTCCCAGCGAATACCAGGGGTCTTGGATACAATCATGGCCAAGGCTAACATTCAAACCTGCCTGCCATAGCTCTTTTACCCGAGTCACCCCCCGTCGTTTTGGATAGCTATCGGTACGCCCTTGCAGGGTAATGTTAATCAACGGATTGGCGATGAAATGAATCCGCGATCGTTGCAAAAAGCCTAGCAGTTTCAAGGCATAGGCATTGTTATAGGAACCAAAGGCTGTCGTGTGACTGGCTGCTACGCGATCGCCCATCTCCCGACGCAACGCACAGGCGGAAACGACTTCTAGAAAGCGAGATTGGTCATCGTCGATTTCATCACAATGAATATCAATCCAGCGATCGTACTGTTCAGCCAATTCAAAAATTCGGTGGATCGATCGTACCCCATCTTCCCGCGTCAACTCGTAATGGGGAATGCCCCCCACGCCATCAGCCCCCTGCCTGAGAGCCTCTTCCAACAAAGCTTCATTCTGAGGGCCGCCGTAAATTCCATCCTGGGGAAAGGCCACTACTTGTAAAGTCATCCAATCTTGGACGGCCTCGCGCACTTCCAGAAGAGCTTGGAGAGCCGTTAGGCTGGGTTCACTGACATCAGCATGGCTCCGCACAAAGAGTACCCCTTGCATTGCCTGTTGCTTGAGGGTGGCAATTGCCCGTTGTTTCACGTCCTCGAGCGAAAGATTTTGTTTACGATCGCGCCAGATTTCAATGCCTTCAAATAGGGTTCCCGTTTGATTCCAACGGGGATTGCCTGCCGTCAATGCGGAATCCAAATGAATATGAGATTCCACAAAAGGCGGACTGAGCAGTTTGCCAGTCACATCTAAGGTCTGCTGAGCAGTAATTGAATTTTGGGTTGAATCGGTTTCCAGATCGATTGCCTCGGCACTATTCAGTGACTGCGGGACGATCGCGACAATTTGTCCTTGGGAAATTGCAACATCAGCCACAACCGTACGATCGGGCGTTACCAACACATGCCCACCCTGAAGAAGAAGATCACAATTCATGGCTACCGCTGATGCCTCTTGAGTTTCCGCTAGATACACCAAAGGGTTAGAGACAATCGCTCTAACCCTTTAACACCTGACAAATTAAAATTCTACGACTCCCCCAGTTCCTGCATACCCCCAGGAATGAACTCAATCTGGTCATTAACCTAATCTGACCGGGATTGAGGAAGTACTGTGCAGATCAACGGCTGGGCCAGAAAACTAACTTCAGCACTTTCATGCAGTTCTGAGCACTGAATCTATGATTCTGAAGCTGCATACCGATTAACCAGAGGCTCTAAATTATAGTTTTGCCACTGCAACCGGAGTGCAAATGCTGTAAAAATACTCTCGCTCGGCTGTTCAAGAAGCCTTCATTAGCTGATCAAACCAAGGTTGAAACTGATCACGTCGGAAGACTTGGGCTCTACGACGATAGTCAAACCGAACAAGACTGGGAATGCCATGCTTATGGATACAATCTTTCAACCAAGTCGCGACCCCTTGCCCAATTTCTGGAGCCCACTCTGCTTGGAACGGGCCATACATTAAGACGAGATGATTGTGATTCCCTAGAGGCGCGTCTTGTTCAATGAGCTGAGTCAAACTTGTCTTCGGGGAATGATGGGCTCTCCGTTGCGAGGCGGCCCAATTTTTATCAGGATGGGGTTCTCGATGGGCAAAGGTTCGATTGGATTCTTGACTATCTTGGTGAGACCGACGGTAGGAATGTCTCTGAGGCATATAGCTCCTTAATGAGGAAGGACAAAAGTCACCAGTATTCCAAATTGAACCAACCCAGATTGTGCCGCCCAGACGTTGGAGGGCGAGCTAAGTTTCAGGACTGGCGTGGACGACTTGGTGCGTTCAATTGATAACTGAAGAGAATTGTCAATCTTTATAACTTCATAATATTGCCTTTTACAAAAAACGGCAAATCTTTTTATCATTTTTTGATTTTTGAGCCGCTTATCCTGGACTAAATATGATATGCGATCTCGAAGTTACCTAAAAAAGCCAACCTTAATATCTATCGAGATAGCAGGGTCAATCCCAACTTGCATTAGCAATCCCAACTTGCAGCATAAATCTACGCTAGCAACTTCAAATCTGGTAACTTCAAAGCCCGGTTAATCTGAATCAAGCTGAGACAGCAGTGTGCTTTTGGGCAACTTTTGGGCAATTTGGGCAATTGTTGACATTTCTCGATCGCAGGGAAATCCATACAACGCTTTCTCCCAGACTCTTCCCCCATCCTCCGGTAAAATCTGATAACTTAACTGCATATAGTTGAAATGTTGCAGTAAGACGGTGTCCCTATGACAGTTTGCGAATACCGCGCTGGTTTAGAAGGCGTTCCCGCAACCCAATCCAGTATCAGTTTTGTGGATGGGCAGAAGGGAATTCTGGAGTATCGGGGCATCCCTATTCAGGAACTTGCTGAGAAAAGTACCTTTTTAGAGACAGCCTACCTCTTAATTTGGAATGAGTTACCCAATGCAGAGGATCTTGGAACATTTGAAACCGAAATTCGGTACCATCGACGGCTGAAATACCGAATCCGGGACATGATGAAATGTTTCCCAGAAAGTGGTCACCCCATGGATGCCTTGCAGGCTTGTGCCGCAGCGTTGGGACTTTTCTACTCGCGTCGAGCCTTAGATGATCCAGCTTATATTCGGGCCGCCGTCGTGCGATTATTGGCCAAGGTTCCCACCATGGTAGCGGCGTTTCAACTCATGCGAAAGGGGAACGATCCAGTCCAACCCCGAGATGATTTGGGCTATGCTGCAAATTTTCTCTACATGCTGAATGAACAAGAGCCAGATCCCTTAGCTGCCCATATTTTTGATGTCTGCTTGACCCTGCATGCGGAACATACGATTAATGCCTCTACCTTCTCTGCAATGGTGACCGCGTCTACCTTAACGGATCCCTATGCTGTGATTGCCTCAGCAGTGGGCACCCTGGCAGGGCCTCTCCATGGAGGGGCGGCAGAAGAAGTAATTCTTATGCTGGAAGAGATTGGCTCCGTTGAAAATGTTCGCCCTTACCTAGAGCATTGTATGGAGCACAAGACAAAGATTATGGGATTTGGTCACCGAGTTTACAAGGTGAAGGATCCACGGGCAATTATTCTACAGCAATTGGCAGAGCAGCTGTTTGACAAGTTTGGTCAGGACAAGTACTACGATATTGCGGTGGAAATGGAGCACGTTGTCGCAGAAAAATTGGGGCACCGTGGCATCTATCCCAACGTAGACTTCTACTCGGGCCTGGTTTACCGTAAATTGGGGATTCCCACGGACTTGTTTACGCCCGTCTTCGCGATTTCCCGAACGGCGGGGTGGCTAGCTCATTGGAAAGAGCAACTAGCCGAAAACCGAATTTTCCGACCAACTCAGATCTATACAGGTCTTCACAGTGCTCCTTACGTTCCGATCGAACAGCGATAAATCAGCTTTTTGCCTAGATGTTTTGACCTAACAAAGACTAGCTAGTCGAGCCTAACCCGCTGTTCTTTAGGAGTTTTGCAAACTCGGGGGTTCCACTTTCTAGGGGTTTGGTTGTCTTGCAACCCTTCGTTGATGGGTCACGCCCCCCTTCACGAAAAAAGGAAAACTTGTCAGGATGAAAGCGTGACGATTTTCAGGAACTCCAGCCCTCAGACGCAATCTGGGGGTTTATTTTTTTAGCCTTCAACGGGTGTAGGAACGTCAGACATTTGGGAACCAAAGTATTTTCCCAATCCTCACCTAGGGACAAATCCTTTGCATGGGTTACAGTTCAGACCCCGATAGGAAGATATACTGGTCAGTGGAGTTTATCGACCTAGCTTGAGCGATCGCCCTTGACCAATTGAGTTAACTAGATAAACCCGTGGTACGGACTGATGATGATGCCAGTGGGAAGCAATGAACCCAGGAATTGATCTTCAAGGAACGTTTATTGAATCGCTTCGGGGTTTGGGAATTCCGGCAGGTGCTGCCAAGGCGCTGTGGATGCCCCTACCTATGTTAATTATGCTGGTTGCCTCAACGGTGGCCGTTTTGGTAGCCGTTTGGCTGGAACGTAAAATTTCAGCGGCAGCTCAGCAACGGATTGGCCCAGAATTTATCGGCCCTTTGGGAATTCTTGCGCCCCTTGCGGATGGCCTGAAGCTGATCTTTAAGGAAGATGTGATTCCGGCTAAATCCGATCGCTTGCTATTTACCTTGGGTCCCATGATTGTGGTGATCCCAGTATTTTTATCCTACTTAATTGTGCCCTTCGGCCAGAACTTGGTGATCACCAATGTGACGATGGGGGTCTTTCTTTGGATTGCCTTTTCTAGCATTGTCCCGATCGGTCTGTTGATGGCGGGCTATGCCTCCAACAATAAGTATTCGCTCTTAGGCGGATTGCGGGCCGCAGCACAGTCACTAGCCTACGAAATCCCGTTGGCCTTGTCGGTGCTGGCGATCGTCATGATGTCCAACTCCCTGAGCACGATCGACATTGTGCAGCAGCAGTCGGGCTATGGGCTTCTGGGATGGAACATCTGGCGTCAACCCGTCGGCTTCATCATCTTCTGGATTGCAGCGCTGGCAGAATGTGAACGGACGCCCTTTGACTTGCCGGAAGCTGAGGAAGAATTGGTCGCTGGGTATCAAACGGAGTATTCCGGGATGAAGTTTGCCCTCTTCTATTTGGGCTCCTACGTTAACCTCACCCTCTCTGCTCTATTGGTTGCGATTCTGTACTTAGGTGGCTGGGAGTCTCCAGTTCCCGTCAGTTGGTTGGCAAATCTAATTGGTGTTAGCGAAGCTACCCCTTGGTTACAGGTGATTACCGCGTCTCTCGGCATCGTGATGACCTTAATCAAAGCCTATGCTCTCGTTTTTCTAGCGGTTCTCATGCGCTGGACAGTACCTCGCGTTCGGATTGACCAACTGCTGGATCTAGGATGGAAATTCCTGTTGCCCGTCTCTTTAGTGAATCTGTTGGTTACAGCGGGTTTGAAACTCGCGTTCCCCGTAGCCTTTGGTGGCTAGAGTTCTGTGATTGATTCCGTATTCCGTTTCCCTTGCAAGGTGAATGATAGAAGGTGAACCATGCTGAAGTTTCTTAAGCAAGTCAGCGACTACACCAAAGAAGCCGTCCAAGCTGCAAAGTATATCGGCCAAGGATTGTCGGTTACCTTTGACCACATGCAACGGCGACCCGTGACCGTCCAATATCCCTACGAAAAGCTCATTCCTTCAGAACGCTTTCGAGGGCGGATCCACTATGAGTTTGATAAGTGTATCGCCTGTGAAGTCTGCGTGCGGGTTTGTCCAATCAACCTGCCGGTCGTAGACTGGGAATTTAACAAAGAAACGAAGAAAAAGGAACTGCGTCATTACAGCATTGACTTTGGAGTTTGTATTTTCTGCGGTAACTGCGTGGAGTACTGCCCCACCAATTGCTTGTCCATGACAGAAGAGTACGAACTGGCGGCCTACGATCGCCATGAGTTGAACTATGACAACGTCGCCTTAGGACGCTTGCCCTACAAGGTGACCAATGATCCAATGGTGACGCCGCTGCGAGAATTTGCTTACCTCCCGCAAGGCGTTGTGGATCCCCATGGTTTACCAGCAGGTTCTCAGCGGGCTGGTCAGCGGCCTAAGGAAATTGCAGCCACATTGACAAAATCGCCGACTACGACGGATGAGTCAAAATAGGGCAAAGTCTTTGCCTAATTTTTCAGGGACACCTGATTTTCAGTAAAATCTAGCTGGATTTGGGGTTTCGTAACTGTTTTAAGACTGGTTTGAGAGGGAGCAAAAATTGTGAATCTAGCAGAAGGCGTTCAAATCGTCTCGTTTGGCCTCCTAGCGGTAATGATGCTGGGATCTGCATTCGGGGTGGTTTTATTAGGCAATGTGGTCTACTCAGCATTTTTGTTGGGGGGCGTTTTCATCAGCATGTCAGGGCTGTATCTGTTGCTCAATGCTGATTTTGTGGCAGCTGCTCAAATTCTGATCTATGTTGGCGCAATTAACGTTTTGATTCTCTTTGCCATCATGCTGGTTAACAAGCGTGAAGACTTCAAGCCAGTCAAAGGGTTACTTGTGCGCCAAGGGGCAACCGCATTAATTTGTATCGGTCTTTTTGCACTGTTGGGAACCATGATTGTTTCAACGCCTTGGGCTATTTCTTCCGCAGTCCCGGTGGGTGATAGTGGCATCGTGACGATCGGCCTGCATTTCTTCAGTGATTATTTGCTGCCCTTTGAGTTGGTATCAGTCCTCCTGTTAATGGCACTAGTCGGCGCGATCGTGTTGGCCCGTCGAGAGTTTATTCCAGAAATTCGGTCTTCGAAGGGTGAAGATGAAGCGCTCATGTTGCCCGAGCGTCCCCGAGAGCTGGTGGCTTCTGGAAAAGCTGAGTCTAAGTAGCTGTCCTCCTGATTCTCATGGTTTCACCTTTATCCCTCTCGACTTGTCCTTGAAGTGTAAGGAATTCAACTGATGCAACTCCAGTATTTTCTTTTGATTGCTGCTGCCTTGTTCTGCATTGGAGTCTATGGTTTGGTCACAAGCCGCAATGCTGTTCGGGTCTTGATGTCGATCGAGCTCATGTTGAATGCGGTTAACCTCAACCTGATGGCCTTTTCTAACTATCTAGATCCGAAGGACATCAAAGGCCAAGTGTTCACAACTTTTGTCATTGCGATCGCTGCTGCAGAAGCTGCTGTAGGTCTAGCGATCGTTCTTGCAATCTACCGAAATCGCGACACGGTGGATATGGAGCAATTTAATCTACTGAAGTGGTAATCCTTATCTAGGATGGTTAATTGACATTTGACCACTGGTTCCATCAATTGATTCACCTAAGGCTTTGCAGTGTTGCAAAGCTTTTTTATTGCTGTAGGCGTCGCTGTAGCTAAGACTATTGGAGAAAAGCCTATTTTGGATTGCAACCCGCCGATTTTTCTACATACTCCCTAACAAAAATGCTCCTTAACGAAGCGTGAATGTGAACAAAGCGTGAATTCGCTGGATTGCAGGTACAGCAAGATAGTCAAGCTACTAAATCGTCAAGCTACTAAATCATGGAGTATTGCCAGAATTACAGCGCATTATCATGCACGATCGCATTGATCCTCCTTCCAACAACTTGGAAGACTCAAATATTTCAGCTCCCAATAAAAGCTCCTAATAAAAAAGGCTCCTAATAATAGGAGCCTTTTTTCTAAACTAAACAGATTAACCAGATTGAAGCATCAGCCTAGTTAATTAGTCTAGGTTAGGCATAGACAGTGCGGGTTCATTTTCGCGATCGATCCCTCTCTCAAAGCCTGCAACCGCAGCCCGAGCACGACCAGCGTGCCATAGGTGACCAATCAAGAAGAAGAAACCCAGGATGAAGTGGGAAGCTGCCAACCAAGCGCGGGGGTTCACGTAATTAAAGGAGTTAATTTCCGTTGCTACGCCACCCACCGAGTTGATGGAACCCAGCGGTGCATGGGTCATGTATTCAGCAGCCCGACGCACTTGCCAAGGTTGAATATCATTTTTGATCTTGTTCAGATCCAAACCGTTAGGCCCACGCAGAGGCTCCAACCAAGGACCACGGAAGTCCCAGAAACGCATGGTTTCACCACCGAAGATGATCTCACCCGTGGGAGAGCGCATCAGGTATTTACCCAGACCCGTGGGGCCTTGAGCAGAACCGACGTTAGCACCCAGCTTTTGGTCACGGATCAAGAAGGTCATAGCTTGCGCTTGGGACGCTTCAGGGCCAGTGGGGCCAAAGAATTCACTGGGGTAAGCCGTGTTGTTGTACCACACCATGACGGAAGCAATGAAGCCCATCATGGACAGTGCACCAAGGCTGTAGGAAAGGTAAGCTTCACCAGACCAAATGAACGCACGACGCGCCCAACCAAAGGGTTTGGTGAGGATGTGCCAAACACCACCGAAGATACAAATCAACGCGATCCAAATGTGACCGCCGATGATGTCTTCCATGTTGTCCACCCCGATGATCCAGCCTTCGCCACCGAAGGGAGCCTTGGTGAGATAGCCAAAGATTACCGCAGGGTTTAGGGTCGGGTTCGTAATCACACGAACGTCACCACCACCGGGTGCCCAGGTATCGTATACGCCACCGAAGAACATGGCTTTAGCGACCAAGAGCAAAGCACCGCCACCCAGCATCAGCAGGTGATAACCAATAATATTGGTCATTTGGTTCTTGTCTTTCCAGTCGTAGCCAAAGAAGGTGGAATATTCCTCCAGGGTATCGGGGCCACGAACTGCGTGGTAAATCCCACCCAGGCCGAGAACCGCCGAAGAAATCAGGTGCAATACACCTGCAACAAAGTATGGGAAGGTATCAACGACTTCACCACCTGGGCCTACGCCCCAACCTAGGGTTGCGAGGTGAGGAAGCAGGATTAAACCTTGCTCATACATGGGCTTTTCAGGGATGAAGTGCGCGGTTTCGAACAGGGTCATCGCACCAGCCCAGAAGACGATGAGACCTGCGTGAGCTACGTGAGCACCGAGCAACTTACCAGAAAGATTAATTAGGCGAGCATTACCCGACCACCAAGCAAATCCCGAGGATTCTTGGTCCCGGTTCCCCGCCACCATGCGATTAGAGAGCGTTACCACGGGG
>MUGG01000003.1 GCA_002148405.1 Alkalinema sp. CACIAM 70d
AAGGACGCCCCATTGCGATAGTCATACGGGTGTTCTCCAAAGAAATTGGATCAGTTCCAGCAAGCTTTTCGTCGAAAGTTAAAAAACTCTGA
The DNA here is from genome assembly GCA_002148405.1 of Alkalinema sp. CACIAM 70d. Taxonomy (GTDB): domain Bacteria; phylum Cyanobacteriota; class Cyanobacteriia; order Leptolyngbyales; family Leptolyngbyaceae; genus Alkalinema. The sequence continues at coordinate 93 of MUGG01000003.1, forward strand.
CCAAAAGTTTACGTTTCTTTACTTGAATTATAGGAGAACCTTTCTAGAAACTGCTAGGGTTCGATCGAGAATTCTGAGAAAGATTTTTTATATTTCGTTACATTCCAGGCTTTTCCTAAAGCTGAAGCCTAGACCCATTAGCCCTTGTAGCGAATTCTATTTTTGTTCTGGGTTTTCAGGGATTGCTAAGGAAATGGCTTAACTGAGAGAAAGCTTTTGACTCGTGTTCCCTAAGAATTTGTCATACTAGAGTCCGGACATCAGAGGACGATGCATGTTTATTCTGGAACTGACACTCAAAGAAACCCCCGTCACCCTAACGGTACAAAAGAAAGAAAAAGCCGACGCCGAAGGTGATTATCAGCGAGTGCTCAGCGCAATGAAATCCAGTTCGATCGAACTGCTGGAGTTAACCTGTGACCATCAGGTGGGTAAAAAAGTAGCGGTTTTCAATAGCGCCATTTGTGCTGTGCAGGTTTACGAAAAAACCAGTGGCGGAACCTCTGGACGCACACCGGGATTCTTCGCAGTGGCCGAGTCCTAAATGACACCGGCGATTTCAGTACGGAATTTATACTTCCAGTGGAGCAACGGACAAACAGTCTTGGATGATTGCTCCCTGGAGGTGCCCCGTGGGGAGTTTTGGATGCTATTGGGGGGGAATGGCTGTGGAAAGTCTACCCTTCTCAGGCTTTTGGCAGGTTTATTGCCCAAACAAACGGGTGATATTGAGTTAGAAACACCCGTGGGATTTGTGTTTCAGAATCCCGATCATCAATTAGTCATGCCGACGGTGGGTGCGGATGTTGCCTTTGGTTTAGTCGAGGAAAAGTTATCTACGCCAGAAGTACACCAGCGAGTTGCCGAGGCGTTAGCCGCAGTCAACCTGTTAGAGTTGCAGCGACGACCGATTTACGCCCTGAGCGGCGGTCAGAAGCAACGAGTGGCGATCGCAGGAGCTATTGCCCGTCACTGTAATGTTTTGCTCTTGGATGAGCCGACGGCTTTACTGGATCCAGATAGTCAATTAGAACTCGTTGCCCAGGTACAGCGACTGGTCAAGCAACGGGGAATCACAGCCCTTTGGGTTACCCATCGTTTGAACGAGCTGAACTATTGTGATGGGGCTTTTTTGCTGCATCAAGGCAGGATGATTGATCAGGGGAATCCGGCCCGTTTAAGACAACGGTTATTGGATTTGGAAACGACTGCGGATGAAAAATTTGCGGGTTAGGGATTAAATTCTCTAATGAGTTTTTTTGGGTGACTCCACCATATATTGCAAATGTCTTAGGTCGATCGGTATACAGAATCAGTGAGGAATGGCATTATGTAGAAATGTCAAGTTCTTCACTGATTTTTTTGGTGCAATGTCAAAGCGCCCCGCCCCACAAGCGATTCTTTTGGTGGACGGCTATAACATAGTCGGCGCTTGGCGTGACTTGAAAAAAATTCGCGATCGGCAAGGGTTGGAAGAAGCCCGACGCCATTTAACTGAACTGATGGCAGGATTTGCGGCTTACAATGCCTACGATACCCAATTGGTGTTTGATGCCCAGTATCGTAATAGCCCTAGTAATCGAGAAATCATCACTCGCTTTTTGTCCATTCACTACACCGATCACGGTCAAACGGCAGATACTTACATTGAAAAATCCTGCGCTGACTTTCGTCACGATATTCGGAAGTTTCATCAACGGATCATTGTCGCAACGAACGATCGGGCACAACAGCTAACCGTCGTTGGCTATGGTGCAGAGTGGATGTCGGCGGAGCAACTGGCCAACGAAGTTGAATTCACCGTCAGCCATGTACGACGTCAACAAAAACCAAACCAGAAATCTTCAGGCCGTTTTTTAATGAATTCTTTGGATCCAGAGGCCCAAGCTAAGCTCGATCGGCTCCGTTACGGTAAGTAAATCATCTTCAGAAATTGAAGGAATTCTTTCAGCGATGGCTTTCTTTGAAAGACTGGCATCTGAGGTTTGTTCACACGCGAACTTTGTAAAAACTCAGTTCTGCAACCATGGCGGTCGAGTAAAAATCAGAGCCGTTTCACCCCTAGGTTCTGGGCTATTGAGTCAATCAAGCATTTCTCAAGAAAAAATTTGAAAAGGGGGTTGCGTAATTGGGAAGTTCTGGTTACTATATAAAAGGTCTGAGACGTTCCTCAGTAGCTCAGCGGTAGAGCGGTCGGCTGTTAACCGATTGGTCGCAAGTTCGAATCTTGCCTGGGGAGTTTAACTAAATAACTGATAACTGCGAGTGATGTATAGTTTACTCGCAGTTGTTTTTTGCAAAATAATCAATCGATCTGGTGACTTCTGTCATACTTCAGACAGCGGTTTTACTAGATAACAGGAATTGGTGATATTCAACGGATAGTCAGTCTGTGAATGAAGCAGCGCAATTTTATAATCCTGAGCAATGCCGGAATGAGGCTGAGGTCGAAAGTAAGTTCATTGTGCAGTACTTGTTGCCCAGCTTGGGCTATCCGCCGGAAAGCTGGCATCAGGAGATTACCTTTGGTGCCTTTCGGTTAGATTTTCTAGCGATTGCGGGGAATGTCATTGGGAAGTCCGATCAACTTCAGGTGATTTTCGAGGCGAAGCATCCTAACCAAAATCTCGATCGGCATCGACGCAAACTCCGGCATTACCTCAGCAGTTTGGGTGTGCGTTATGGGGTACTAACCAATGGCAAAATGTTGCGGGTTTACGAACTGGTTGCGGAGGAATTAGAACTCCGGTTACAGGTTCCCGGTCGAGAGGTGCCGATGCATCTCGACCAACTACGGCAGTTAGTCGGAAAAGGCTCGATCGAGGTGCTTCCTGACCAAGATGCTACTCCTGAACCCGCGATCGTGACCCCGGATCATCCGACCACGCTTGTCCAGTCTTTATCTTCGAGTTCCACGGAAAAAACCATGAAAGTTATTGCGGTCTATCACAACAAAGGTGGCGTTGGTAAAACCACAACGGTGATTAATCTTGCGGCTGGATTGTGCAAAAAAGGCAAACGGGTTTTAGTCATTGATCTAGATAGCCAAGCCAACACAACTTTTGCCACTGGATTGGTCAAGTTCCAAGACGAATCCGCAGACAATATCAAAGACCGTAATATTTACCACGTCATTATCGAGCGCAACAAGTTTACGATTCCTGAAGTCGTTCAGAAGTCATCCTTCACTTTTCCAGCGGTTGACGTGATTCCCAGCCACATCAGCTTAACGACGAAAGAGGCTGAGTTAAATGACTCCCCTCAAGCACAAACTCGGTTACTGTCTAAACTGAACGAAGTACGAGATCACTATGATGTTGTTATCATTGACACTCCGCCCTCGCTAAACATCTTTGCCAGAATTGCTCTATTAGCGAGTGATTATCTGCTGATTCCTTCAGATCTACGTCCGTTTGCCAATGAAGGATTGAATAATGTGCGAACCTTTTTGGAAGGACTCAATGAGTTTCGGGAAATGATGAATCGTCAACCGATCGAAGTTTTGGGTGTCTTAGCTTCCAAGGTCAGCACGATTGATAAATTTATCAAGCATACTTTACCCAAGATGGAGAAACTTGTTGAGGAGCGGTATCAATTTCCTTTGTTAAACACTCGAATTTATGAGCGGCGCGATCTATCGGCAGCTTTAGAACGAGTAGTTGAACTGGGGGATCTCGACATTCCCGATCCACAGTCGATTTTTGACTATAAACCCCACTCTGCTTCCGCAGAAGAGTTCGAAGCCTTGACTAAAGAAATCATGACAATGACGGGATTGTAGGAGCCAAGTAATGAAATCAATCACTCAAACACTGGATCTAGAAAGTATCCACATTACCGATCAAAGTCGTTTTGATCCAGTAGCCCATGCAATGGAAATCGAAGCCTTGGCACACCAGATTGTCGAAGCTGGAGCATTGCTCAGTGTTCTGTTAGTGAAACCAATCGACTTTGAAAACTACGAGTTAATTTCTGGGCATTTAGAGTTTCATGCTTATTTGAAAGCGCTTGAATTTGATCAACAACTCCCAGGACGCATTACGGTCTACATCATCAGTGCGAAAAACGAAGCGATCGCCCTTAAACAAATTGCACTGCTACGCCCTAGCAATTCTACTGCAACCGTTGCTCAATCCTCCGCACCCAGCGAATTCCTACCCATGGAAAATGTTTTAAAACGTCTAGAAATGCTGGAACGTAAAGTATTAGACCAGGAAAGTTTTCAGCGATCGATCGCCACTGTGCTACAAGCCTTAGACGATCGAGTTCCTGTGCCATTACCAATGTTTCAGGCATTCGATCGAATTTCGGAACCTGCGGCTCACCTTCAAGTCCGCCGTAATCTTGAACCTTACATTGGCAAAGCAAAAGCGACCAAGCTCATTGAACAATTGCAAGCAGCCAAAGCCCAAGGCCACAGTCTTGCAACCTTCCAAGCAATTTTGGCCCATCGGGGGAAAGGACTGATTAGCCCGGAAAAACTCATGGAAATGAGCGACAATTGGCAATAGAAGTTAGCAGTAAAAGTTGAGGTGCAAAATAACAATTACAGTTCTCACGATTATAGAACTAGTAACCTCAAATAAGAGCCCAACAATGATAGCGGCTGAATCATGTTCATAACATTATGAGCAAGGCTCAGCCGCACAATAAAAATTATCAGTTAACAATCAGCAGTTCCCTGATTAGGAACACTCTTACTATCACAAAAATTAAGCTGTGGGCATTGATTTCTTGTCGGCTGGATTATTCAGAAAATGGCGCTCTACTAACCAGTAAAAACCATAGGCAATCGCGATAATCAAAACAGGTGCTATGGTCAGATCGAGTACCAGTCGTTGAATCGGAGAAAATCCTGCGGTGAGTAGCGAGACATCAAATGCAGCTAAGAACGGTGCGTGGATTAAATATAAACTGTAGGAAAAAATCCCTAGCTTGAAGATCCAAGGATGATTCAAAATATTTAGGGCAACAGAGTTCGATCGGGGTTGACTTGCATAAATCAAGAAAGAAAACGCCGCAAGACTAACCAAGAAATCAGTGCTCATTTCCGACGCAGCTAGGGCATCTCGCGACTGCGGCAGACAGATTGCAATAATTAGACTGCTGATCCCTGCACTCATCCAACCCCAAGGTAACCGTGATCGTAGAGTAACTATTTTGGGATCTTGCGATCGACTGATGACAGCAGCAGTTACCCCAAAGGCAAAATGGCTAAAATACCAAAGTTTAACTTCTGCAAGCTTATGATGGATCGCTTCAATCGGCAAATGCCCCGTAAGAATAACGGGTAAGTAACCTGCAACGATCGCTACTCCAAGCATCACCTTTAAGCCAAATCGCCGCCACAGGGGTAATAGAACCAACGGTAAAGCAAAATACAACTGCCATTCTGTACTAATTGTCCAAAGGGGATAATCAATGCGAGCAATCCCACCTAAAATGTTGTGCAGCAATAAAGCATGGGTAACAATATGTCCCAACTTGACTGGAACAGCCGCATCCCAAATGGTGCCAGAATGTTGACGCAGAATGGGCAGAAGTGCAATCAAAATCAAGGAAACAACTAAAGCAGCATAATAGGGCGGAATCATCCGCTTAGCGCGTCGCTTAATGTAGTGCCAAAATCCGCGTTTTAGCTGTCGGCTTTGAACGATCGGTAACGTTAAGCAATAGCCCGAAAGAATAATGAATACGACTACCGCAAAGTTGCCCCACTCTAACCACTGGCTAGAAGCCCAAACCCAAGCCGGTAATTGGATCTTCTCCGGCTCCCAAGTAACCTGTAGATAGGCATGGTGTAACAGGACATAGAGCGCTGCAAGGCCCCGCATTCCATCTAAATGATGTAGGCGAATACTGGCTTTTTGTTCAGTAGGCGCAGTTTCCAACGTAGAAGCATTGGCGTCTGAGGTGTAGGCATCCCTGACGTTCGGCTCCGGTGAAGTGCTCTCCACAATCTGGGGGGCTTTGGATTGAGATTGATCGGACATCATAGATATTAACTATCTGTAGAACATCGCTTACTGCATGGGGCAAGCAGGATAGAAATACGTAGCCAAGTTACAAGAGAACTGAGCCTATTATTTTGTTGGTAGATTAGACTCTATCCTCGCAAAATCAAGATTTCCATGGTAGACCTTCTGCGTAAATTTACAGAAACCTCATGGAAGAAGTTCCACGCAATGAAGAGTTATGGCAAGGGATATCAATTAGAATTGCAGGGCTTAGCTAACAAACCTAGCTAGCAGAACCTAACTGACAGACACCAAATTCTTTCCACCTACCGAATCACCCATTTATCTCCTATGTATCGATCGCCCTTTTGGGAAGCCTGGACACTGGACCCAGAGATTATTTTTCTCAACCATGGTTCCTTTGGGGCCTGTCCACGGGAAGTTCTAGCTTACCAACAACACCTGCGTCAGCAACTCGAACGGCAGCCCCTGCGCTTCCTAGGGCGAGAGATCGAAGCACGGCTAGATGAAGCCCGATCTGTGTTGGCAAACTTTGTGGGAGCCGATCCAACCAATCTGGCCTTTGTGCCCAATGCCACCACTGGCGTTAATGCCGTTTTACGATCGCTTAACCTGCAACCGGGCAACGAACTACTGACCACCAACCAGGAATATAACGCCTGTCGTAATGCTTTAAATTACATTGCAGAACGATCGGGGGCCACGATCGTCATTGCAGATATTCCGTTTCCAGTTGCATCGCCAGACACGATCGTCCAGGCTGTATGTAGCAAAGTCTCTGATCAAACGCGCTTAGTTTTACTCGATCATGTCGTCAGTCAAACAGCCTTAATCCTGCCGATTGCTGAAATCATTGCGACACTGAATTCCCAAGGCATTGAGAGCTTAATTGATGGAGCCCATGTCCCTGGAATGATTCCGTTAGATTTACGATCGCTGGGTGCTACCTACTACACTGGAAATTGCCATAAATGGCTCTGTGCACCCAAAGGGGCAGCTTTTCTCTACGTCCAACCCGATCGTCAGACTAATATCCATCCCACCACCATCAGCCATGGCAGAAACGATCCCCGCACGACTCGATCTCGCTTCCATTTGGAATTTGACTGGATGGGAACCGGCGATCCAACCGCCTATCTTTCTGTGCCAAAGGCGATCGAGTATCTGGGTTCACTCCTTCCCACAGGCTGGACAGGCTTAATGGAACACAACCACAATTTAGCCATCACAGCAAGGCAATCACTCAGCCAAATTTTAGAGATTGCGACACCCTGTCCTGATGAAATGCTAGGGTCAATGGCAACGTTACCACTGCCGGATGGGGATGCGCAAGAACTGTATCAACACCTTTGGCAAGGCTTTAACTTAGAAGTACCCATTATTCCCTTTCCCGCAGCACCTCAACGCTTGATTCGAATTTCGGCCCAGATTTACAATACTTTATCAGAGTACAAATTTCTGGGGGAAACCCTACGATCGCTTCTTTAACTTCACTACCAAAAATCTAGCAACCTTTCAAGAACAAGGCTTCCATCCTACAATGAGGTGTAGCGAAATCCATTCAACGCTGAATTCGTTAAACCCTAGGTTGATGGAGAGTAATAATGCATGCAATTTCAATTATCTCGATCATCATTGGATTGACTCCCATCTTCGGATGGCTCTTACTGCGCAGGTGGTACTTTCAGATCGTCGATCAATCGCACCTACAAGTTCGCCGCCAAGACGGACAAACTGTTCCTTTACGCAATCCAAAACTTTTGCTTGGCAACCTAGTTGAAGTTTACCAAGCAGATAATCGCTTAGCGGCTTATCACAGTTTTCATGAGCAGTTAGGGGAAATTGTTCAAATTTTCTGGATGTGGCGACACCAAATTTCCATCACGAATCTCCCCATGGCACGACACATTCTCGTTGGCAACCAGAAAAACTATCAAAAATTTCGCCCCAACATCATTATTCAAAAACTTTATGGGACAAGCGTCTTAACGAATAATGGAGTTGCATGGCAACGGCAGCGCAGCTTAATGCAAAGCCTTTTTACCCCACAACGAGTCGCACAGTTTTATGGCACTTTTGTAACTTGTGCCCAGGAACTTGCAGAGAAATGGCGATCGCAGATCAATGCAACCGTAGGCCCCGTACACCATAATATTTATCCAGACTGTAATGCTCTATTTTTAGACATTATTGGCCGATCGGCCTTAGGCACTGACTTTCGGGCATTACAGGGTGATGTAGATGACACGTTAGCGGATATTCGTTTCATCCTCAAACAGAGCAACCATCCCTTGCACCAGTTTACGACTTGGTGGCAGTATTTGCCCTTGCCCCAAAATCGTCAGCTCGCCCAGACCTTCCAGCGGATTGACCAATTTCTCTACAAACTGATTCAACAGCGTCGAGTAGCCCTGCAATCTCAACCATGTTCTCCGCCTGAAAATCTTCTCGATTTACTATTACAAGCAACCCAATTGACCGAAACAGATCTTCAACCGTTTACCGATCGAGAAATTCGGGATAATCTCTTCGCCATTATTGTCAACGGGTACGAATCGGTTGCAACCAGCGTTACCTTTACCCTAGCTCTCTTAGCCCGTCATCCGGAGTTACTAGAGCAGGTTCAACAGGAAGTCGATCAATTCTTTCAAGAGCACAGTGTAATCTCCTCCTACCTGCCTCAGTTGCCGACCTTGAGAGCTGCGATTGTTGAATCCCTGCGGCTTTATCCTCCAATGGCAGGTTTACAGCGAGTGAGTTTACAACCCGATATTGTGGAAGGGTGGACGATTCCAAGCAATCAGGTCATTGGCATTCCCTTACACCCGCTCCACTTGAATTCTGATTATTATGGAAGCGATCCCGATCGGTTTCAGCCGCAACGATATTTAGACTTGCGACAAGCCACCGGCGATGAAAAAGCTCGGGGTTGTCCCCTACGAACTTTTCTGAATCAGCCCCAAGCCCAAGCTGAGCAGCTACCACTGACCTTTGGTGATGGTGCAAGGAGATGTCTAGGTGAAACATTTGCGCTCCATGAAATGACGATTGTCCTGGCAATCCTCTTGCATCAATTTACCTTTACCGTTCAAGCTGGAGATGAAGCGGTGATGGAGTTAGGAAAATTTGGCTTATTTATCTCAATGGTGCCAAAGGATGCAGTGAACTTGACGATCGGTCTACGCCAACCACCATCATAAAGCTGCTGGAGCACCGTTCGCATCCTATGATTTGATTTTCCCTGAACCATCAGCGCAGTTCCTAACAAGCAAAACAGGATGTACCAACAATGGCGATCGAGATACAAATTTGGCTCTATTGGTTAGTTTGTCTTTTAGCCGCAGTTCTCTTAATGGTCACACGGCAGAAAATCCCTGGATTGCTCAGCCCCCAGTTAGAGACCACTGAGCAATCTGGATATCTTCGATCGGTATTATTGGGTTGGGCGTTTACCGGATTAGCAGCGATTAATTATATTTTGTTAACCCACAAAGAAACCCCTGGAACCTATCAATTGACTGACTTAGGCGTCTTTTCCCTAGTCAATGGCACCTTAGAACAATTGATGTTTGTATTCTGGTTTCTGCTCGGTTGCTGGCTTGGCAAGCAATTGAATGTTCAAAGTCCGTGGAAGATTTTTGGTTTGGGTTTCTTGAGTTATTCCCTCTATTCTGGAGCTATTCACGCTTTATTTTGGGTAAATGTATTACCCAAACATCAACCCGCTCTAATCATGCCTGTTTTCTTACTTATCATGTCCCTAGGGTGGATGTGGCTATTTTGGCGTTATCGCGCATTGGGTAGCATTATTACGATGCATATTATGATTGATTTTTTAACCTTAGGCCATCTGCACTTTCCTTGGTTTGAGTCCTATCAATTTGTTTAACCGTCAATCCTTGAGTGGTTCGCACGCTGCCTGCTGCATTTCCGCTCTGACAAACTGACCAATCTCGATCGCGGATTGCATCATATCAGCATATCCTTGCGCCCGATCCTGTAGTTCCAGCACCGTTAAATGTGTCCAATTATTTTCCAAGTGAGTCAGTAAGTCCTGTTGACGAGCCAGTAAACCCCGATTCTCTCGCAAAATCCGTTCCATCATTAACCCTGATACAAGACTGTCTCTAGTGAGTTCAATCGCTGTTAACAGAATGCTCCGATCGTGGCTACGTTCTGGGGACGGGGTGATGGCCTGAATTTGCTCCATGACATCGATCGTTTTAACCAATTCGTTATATCGATCGACTTCATCTAGCAATCGCATTAACATTCGCAAGGGTTTTCTTGCCAGCACCATCCAGAGATTCCAGGCCATCAGTCCGAATAGCATCAAACTCCCACTGACCCAGATAAACGCGATCGCGTTGGCTCCCTGGCTTAAGTCCTGCGCTCCTCGAAAAACACCTAGACTGATCACCAAGCTAAAAATCAGCAAAACTCCCGCCACTGCAAGTTCCAGCACCGCAAAGGCTAGAAAATTTTGCCACTTGCGGAAAACGGACGGACGACAAATTCCTCCCACAAACAGATCATTTACCTCCTTACCACACAGTTTTTCTAACTCTCGGGAGGTCATCATCAACGATCGAGCCGTGTTTTCCATCCTGCACTCCGCACTGCTTTCATCGGACAATTGCGTGGCTCACCTGAAAATTAAGTCACTCTTATTGAGTCACTCTTATTGAGTCACTCTTATTGACACTAGCCACCACCCAGTACATGGAGAAGCGCTGTCCAAACCCCCGTTAAAAAATTACCTTCCTTCGGGCGAAACAACTCAAAGCTATTGGTCGAGCCAAAGAAGGGGCGTAGCGTCCAGCCTAGCTGACTTCCCACAAAGCCATAGAGAACCAACCAGAATTTTAGGATATTCGTCCGGATTTTTACATTTTCATCCTTTTCTCCATCCACCACTGGACGCATCGCTTGATAGAGAAAGGAAATGCCAAAAATACCTGTAATGGCAAAAATAGTGACGTTAAGCAGCAAGTAGAAAGAATAATCTTTTACACTTAACGTCATCAGAAAAAACATTGTAACAGGTGCAAAGCCGCACAGGAGTAGAGCAATGACCGATGCAGCACTCAGCACATAGGTAAAATGCTGGCCAATCGTTTTCCGAGATCCAAACAGGGCGTTGAATACATAGAGTGCCGGTAAACACACCGTCAGCGTAATCAGATATAGAGCAGGAAGCTTGATTGCTGAAGAAAGAGACTGTAATGGGCTGTGAAAGGAGCCAATAATCGCACCATACACCGCAAAACACAGAAAACTACAGAGCATTAATGCCGTAATTTTATGCCCCAGTTGCACCCGATCGTGGATTTCTTCCAAAAAACTTTGACGGTCTTTCAACAGCGCAATAAAGGTCGAAAAGTAGTTCATAACAACCGTTCCAGTATTCAGAAATCACCTAGGTCAAAACACCTAGATCAAACAATTTTTAAACGCCAACAACTGATTCTGCGATCGCGCACCAATCATGCCAAGATTGACACCAGCCTACAGGCTAAAACCAACATTGAGATCGGATATGCGATCGAGTGTGAGATTGAAACGATAAAAGCATGACAACTCTTTCCTCACTCTTACTTCAAGACAACATTCAATCACCCGATCGAGGGAGATCAGAATTACAAGTGATAGCAAGATTGAGTTAGCAGATACCCTTGATGGAATGACGAAGCTCTAGATTGACCTATGGTTTGCCCAGTAGTTTGCCCAGTAGTTTGCCTAGTGGTTTAACTGTAGGCCGCTCAGGCCAATATTGATTGAATGAGAGAAAGGAGTGGGGGCAGGGAATCCTACAACGGTATGGGGGGCAATTTCGGAAAATCAACCTTGAAATTCATTTAACTACAGCCCGTTGAGAGTTATGCAAACCTGCGCCCTAGCGCCCCTCTACAAGAATTGTTTTTGAATAAATCATGACCCGATACAATCCTCTGTAATTCGAGTATTCTAGGGCTGGCTAACATAAACCAAGCTACGCCTCGGAATATTGAGCCACGATTTAGCGATAAAACCAAGATTTTTAGCTAAATTCAAGCGATTTCTCTGTTTATTGCCCCGTTCAACTGATCCTCTCCTATGATCCTGCGCTCTGCACTTTCCCAGCTATGTATCCTCGCAACAAGCTATCTCGCAGGTTGTCTGCTGATGACCGCTGCTGCCAGAGCGCAAACCTCCTTGCCCAAACCCAGTACCGATCGCGATCGCTTCAACCAACCCCTGCCCACCCCGCAACCGTTACCCAGCGTCCAGCCCACCTTGCCGACACCAACGCCGACCCCTGCGCCCAGCACTCCAGCCCCAGCCATCACCATTCCCGTCCGCAAAATTGTCATTCAGGGCAGCACAATCTTCACCGATCGCGATTGGGAGCCTCTGATCAAAACCGTGGAAGGCCGTTCGGTAACCTTTGAGGAACTGCGATCGCTGGTCGATCAAATGACGCAGAAATACCTCGATCGGGGTTACATCACCTCCCGCGCGGTGTTGGAAGAACAAACCATTACCGATGGCATTGTCAAAGTACGGGTGATTGAAGGGTCGCTGGAAAAAGTAGATATTCGCGGACTGGAAAACGTCAAGCCTGCCTACGTCGCAGACCGCATCCGTCTCGGAGCCAAGGTACCCCTGAACAAAGATGCCCTCGAAGATCAACTGCGCCTGCTCAAGTTGGATCCGTTATTCACTAATGTGGAAGCCAGTATCAAACCCGGTACTGGGGTGGGGCAGAGCATTTTATCGGTGCTGGTCAAGGAAGAACCGGCCTTCCATGGTTTTGTGGGAGCGGATAACCTGTCGCCACCCAGTGTCGGGTCCGATCGCATTGGAGCCGTCCTGAGCTACCGCAATCCGACGGGTTGGGGCGATGAAGTCACTGCGTCCTATTACCGATCGACCCAGGGGGGCTCCAATGCCTTTGACTTCGGCTATCGTCTGCCACTGAATCCGATGAACGGAACCTTGCAACTGCGGATTGCTCCCAGCCGTAGCAAAATTATTGATCCTGATTTTTCCGCCTTTGGCATTCGGAGTAACAATGCCCTATACGAAATCAGCTATCGTCAACCGTTGAGCCGCAGTCCTCGCCAGGAATTTGCCCTCTCCCTGGGACTCGCGTTTCAAGATGGTCAGACATTTTTGTTTGATAACCAGCCCTTTCCCTTTGGCATTGGAGCGGAGGCCGATGGCACGACCAAAACGCGGGTGCTCAAGTTTGGCCAGGATTTTGTCAAGCGGGAGCCCTTTGGAGCTTGGGCCTTTCGATCGCAGTTCAGTCTGGGCTTGAATATTTTCGATGCCACAACCAATTCCGGTGCGGTGCCCGATGGCCAATTTTTTAGTTGGTTAGGTCAAATTCAACGGGTACAGCAGATTGGCCCCAGCAACCTGTTGATCGCGCAATTGGATCTGCAACTGACGCCGGATACCTTGCTGCCGTCCCAGCAGTTTGTCATTGGGGGCGGCCAATCCCTGCGCGGCTATCGCCAAAATGCCCGATCGGGGGACAACGGAGTTCGCTTTTCCTTGGAAGATCGAATCGTTGTGAAACGGGATGCGGCGGGCAGTCCTATGATTCAACTGGTACCTTTTTTTGACATGGGCGCAGTGTGGAGCCGATCGGACAATCCCAACAAACTGACGGGCGAAACCTTTCTGGCTTCGATCGGGCTGGGGCTGATTTGGGAGCCCATTCCCCGCATGATTGTGCGGGCGGACTATGCTCGACCGTTGGTGCAATGGAGCGGCAAGGGCAATAACGCCCAAGATGAAGGCGTCCATTTCAGCGTGGGCTACAGTTTCTAAGCCCCTTAGCTCGCCTTGAACCAGAATCCGCATTAACCAAAATCGGCATATTGGGGAGGACTGGCCCCGACCCGCTGGGTAATCCGGGGATACTGGGTGTTCGGTTCCGGTTGGCTAATCGACATCACATTGACTTGATGCCACCAGTCATCACCAAAATCAAACCAATAGCCAAAGGCATCATCCACAGATAAGCCCAAACTAGCGATCGGGGTACTGGCCACGTCCTGCACAGGTGGGGATTTAGCTCTCCTACGGCTAGCGGACTGGGGTAAGCCATAGCGTTTGGCCTCAGGATCATTGGGGCCTTGACCACCAATCTGAAACTCGTACAAATGGTCTTCTTCTCGATCGAAGGCTTTAAAGAGAATTTTGTGGAAATCGGCCAGGGTTTGATTGCCTTGGATTTCGATCCTCCGGGAAATTTCAGGATTTTCTTCAACAAAATCTTCCGTCACAGGCCCATCCAGAATAAAAACATCCAGGGTATACAGCCCATTGGTGGGTGGCATCGCGGCTGGGTTACTGGGGCGATCGGCGATCGTGTCAGGAGGTGAATGCTTTGGACTGGAGTTTGCGGTTTTAGTTTGTTTCGCCGATTTCGCGGTTTTAGTTGACTTGGTGGGTTTCACTGGCTTGTTCCATTGCGTTTTTTAGCTCGGTTGTGTTGATTGTATGCGTTTAGTTGATTGTATGCGTTTAATGGTCTGCATTCCCGTTTCTAGCCTATCGCTTCGATCGGGGCTAATCAACTCACCGACATGGGTGAACATTCACTCAATCTACTAGCAGTAAAAAAATCAGCCTGGTCGATCGTCGCTTGGAAAAATTCAAAAAACTGTTCAGTGCCGAAGTGCCAGCCAACGCCCACTTGGGTCGGAATTGTCAACCCATCAAAGGTGCGTTCGGCATCACAGTGGCCTCCCATGGGCAAATAATCCCAATGCCGATCGACGGTTTGATCGCCCCAGCGCAGCCCCGAACCCGCCAGCAACCTGCCCGCCGCATCAATCTGAAACGTGAGTTTGACGGGTTCATCATCGATCGTCAATTGCGCTTCCAAAAAGTTGTCATCGATCGCCCGCCATTCCACACCCTGCTGCGGCAAAAGCGCCGTCGGCAACCACATCCACTCCACCGCCAAACGACCGATGGCCGAACGCGCCGTATCCGCCGTTTGCACATCCACGATCGGCAGCAGTCCTCCGAGGGCAAATTGCATACGACCTCGATGCTCGTAGTAATAATCAGCACCCTGAAATTGCGCTAATCCCCGCCCGATCGTCGCTTGCCAAATAAATCCCCGACGTGACAATAACTCCTTAGCCTGCATCGGTATCCAAGGATGAGTCAAACTAAATCGAAATTGACCTTGCATCTTCAGATCCACCGAAGTTGCGATCGGCGTTCCCGGCGCGATCGCATGGAGAAAGTAGCGCTGCACTGGCATCGGCAACCCAGAAACCATCGCAGGATGAAACTTCGTAGATTGCGATGACGATTGCAAGCGATGCCAAATTTTTCGAGCAACGCGACGATTATGAAACCGTAAGCCCATCAACAATATCAGCCCGATCGTAATTAGAGCGACAACACCCAAAAAAAGCATCAACAGAACATAGACACCCATCGCTAAATATCCTCCGCCGCTAAATGTTCTCCTTCCAAGTCCACGTCATCACCTTAGATCCAGAGGATGAGAAACCTGTGAGGATAGAAGCTCCCACCCTCCTACCCTTCCACCCTCCCTACCCTTCCACCTTCCCACTCCCCAATTCCCCCAACGAGCGGTACACTTTTGAAAGACCACTGTTTGATCGCGAGAGTTGGCTATGGCATTCGAATACCCCGAAGATCTGCGCTACACCGACACCCATGAGTACGTCCGGTTAGACGGCTCCGTCGCCACCGTGGGCATCACCGCCTTTGCGATCGATCAATTGGGCGATATTGTCTTTCTGGAACTGCCGGAACCGGGCAGCAGCGTCACCCAAGGCGAGAAATTTGGCACGATCGAGTCCGTCAAAGCCGTAGAGGATCTCAAATCCCCCGTCAGCGGTACAGTGGTTGATGTCAATGCAGCCATGGTGGATGCGCCGGATCAGTTGGAAGCGGATCCTTACGTAGAGGGCTGGCTGGTCAAGGTGGAAATCAGTGATGCGACTGCTGTGAAATCGGCGCTGTCTGCGGATGCCTACCGTGCCATGGTGGAAGGAGCCTAGGGCACCCCATGAGTCAGGCCCATGAGAATCAGCCGGAACTTGACCAACAAGATGTTGATCGTCAACAGCTGCGATCGCAGGTACAAAGTCTGGCCCAAACCTATCGAGACACCAACCAGCCCCTAGCCTGGTTTGAAGCGCTCTATGCTTCGGCCAATGGCAATCCAGAGGCAATTCCCTGGGTCAATCGTGAACCCCACCCGTTGTTTCAGGATTGGTTGACGACCCGATCGCCCGTTGCGACTGGACGGTCTGCCTTGGTCATCGGCTGTGGGTTGGGGGACGATGCGGAAGTCTTGGCCGATCGGGGTTTCCAGGTGACGGCCTTTGATTTAGCTCCCACGGCGATCGCTTGGTGCCGAGAGCGCTTTCCTAATTCCCCGGTCAATTACCAAGTGGCCGATCTGTTTGACCTACCTAGCGATTGGGCCAAGCACTTCGACTTTGTGTTGGAAATTTATACGATCCAGGCAATGCCGCCGGAACTACATACTGCTGCCATGCAAGCGATCGCACCGTTGGTCGCACCGGATGGGGAGCTGTTGGTCATCTGCCGAGGCCGCGAGGAAACTGATCCACTCACAGGCCCACCGTTTCCCCTGACGCGATCGCAGTTAGCAACCTTCGAGCAAGCCGGACTCCTGTTAGCTGAGTGGGACGATTTATCAGATTCCGAAGGACTCCGCCCCCGCCATTTTCGATCGCTTTACCGCTCCAATTAATTACTTAATTACAGATGCCTTCCCACGTTCCGGGTGATTTACTTTAGGCAGGGTAATTTTATTATTCCGAAGGTTTACGGATCCCATTCCAAAAAATTACCATCCCTTTATACCGATAGGTTCCCGATCGGTAAAAACTTGTTATACGCTGTTACAACCGGATAGAGACCTGAATTCCCTACACCCAAAGAATGAAGTCCATGTCAGAGCCTATTTCTTCTTCCCTGCAAGCCCCGACTGAATCATCTTCTGCTGAATATCATGCTAACAACGGCCATGGAAACCCAGGGTTCCGGGCCACGGGCAAAAGTTCCAACCTAGCCTATACCGATAGTTTCGCCGATCGCCATTTGGGACCCCGGACAGCGGATGTACAGAAAATGCTGCAACAGCTTGGCTATGACTCATTAAATGGGTTGATGGATGCAGCAGTCCCCGCAGAAATTCGTCTGAAGCGATCGCTACAAATTGGCAAAGCCCGATCGGAATATGAAGCCCTAGCAGACTTGAAGGCGATCGCGGCCAAAAACCAAGTATATCGATCGTTCATCGGCATGGGCTACAGCAACTGCATCACGCCACCAGTCATCCTACGCAACATTCTGGAAAATCCAGCCTGGTATACCCAGTACACGCCCTATCAACCGGAAATTTCCCAGGGTCGCCTCGAAGCCCTGCTCAACTTCCAAACCCTGGTGATTGACCTGACGGGGCTAGAAATTGCCAATGCCTCGCTGCTGGATGAAGGCACAGCGGCAGCGGAAGCCATGGCCATGAGCTACGGACTCAACAAAACCGGAGCCAAAGCCTTTTTTGTGTCGGAAACGTGCCATCCCCAAACGATCGATGTCATTCAAACCCGTGCCCTCCCCCTCGGCATTGAGGTCATCGTCGGCGATCATCGCAGCTTGGATAACAGCACTCCCATCTTTGGCGCACTGGTGTCCTATCCCGCCACCGACGGCACCATTTATGACTACCGCACCTTCTGCGATCTCGTCCATGCAGCAGGGGGCTTAGTCACAGTTGTGGCAGATATTTTAGCGCTGACCCTACTCACCCCACCCGGAGAATTCGGTGCAGACATCGCCGTGGGCAATACCCAACGCTTTGGTGTCCCCTTTGGCTACGGTGGCCCCCACGCCGCCTATTTCGCCACCAAGAATGCCTACAAACGGCAAATTCCAGGGCGCTTGGTGGGGGTTTCGCGGGATGCGCGGGGACAACGGGCGCTGCGGTTGTCGCTGCAAACTCGGGAGCAGCACATTCGCCGCGATAAAGCCACCAGCAACATTTGCACCGCCCAGGTTTTATTGGCGGTAATTGCCAGCATGTATGCCGTGTACCACGGAGCCGCAGGGTTGAAAGCGATCGCCCAGCGGGTGTACAACTTGACCAACACTTTGATGGAAGGACTCAAGGGTCAAGGCTTTACTTTAGTTTCCGAAAGTTTCTTCGACACGATTCGGGTGCAAGTGGGTGATCTGACCCAAGCCATTCTCGATCGGGCAGCGGAACGCAAAATTAACCTACGGCAGTTTAGCGATGGTTCGATCGGCATTGCCTTGGATGAAGCCACGTCCGAACGGGATATTTTGGATTTACTGGAAGTGTTTGCTGGACAAACGGTAGAAACCTTGCCAGCGGTTTCGTCCCTGACTCCGCCCTTGGCCCGCACCTCTGCCTTTCTAACCCATCCCGTTTTCAACACGTACCATTCAGAAACGGAATTGCTGCGGTACATGTATCGCTTACAGCAACGGGATTTATCCCTAACCAGTGCGATGATTCCCTTGGGATCCTGCACGATGAAGCTAAATGCAACGGCGGAGATGATTCCCGTGACATGGCCAGAGTTTGGTCAAATCCATCCCTTTGCCCCAGTAGAGCAAACGGAAGGATATCAAATTCTGTTTAGCCAGTTGGAACAGTGGTTAGCGGAAGTCACGGGCTTTGCAGCGATTTCCCTCCAACCCAATGCAGGCTCCCAAGGGGAATACGCCGGGTTGCTAGTAATTCGGGCCTATCACGAAAGTCGCGGCGATCGTGATCGCACCATTTGTTTAATTCCCACCTCCGCCCATGGCACCAATCCCGCCAGTGCCGTGATGGCCGGGATGAAAGTGGTTCCAGTGAATTGCGATGGGGATGGCAATATTGATATTGCGGATTTACGGGCCAAGGCAGAGCAGTATCGGGAAACGTTATCAGCCCTGATGGTCACCTATCCCTCGACCCATGGCGTGTTTGAGTCGGGCATTCAAGAAATCTGCGCCATTATCCATGCCAACGGCGGCCAAGTCTACATGGATGGGGCCAACATGAACGCGCAGGTCGGACTGTGCCGTC
This sequence comes from Alkalinema sp. CACIAM 70d, assembly GCA_002148405.1. Lineage (GTDB taxonomy): Bacteria > Cyanobacteriota > Cyanobacteriia > Leptolyngbyales > Leptolyngbyaceae > Alkalinema. The sequence continues at coordinate 19,185 of MUGG01000003.1, forward strand.
CCGGAGATTTTGGCGCGGATGTCTGCCATTTGAACCTGCACAAAACCTTCTGCATTCCCCACGGCGGCGGTGGCCCTGGCATGGGGCCGATCGGAGTAGCCGCACATTTGGCTCCCTTTTTGCCGGGACACACGGTCATTCCAGTCGGTCAAGACCAAGCGATCGGGGCAGTATCTGCGGCTCCCTGGGGCAGTTCCAGCATTCTGCCGATTTCCTGGATGTACATTGCCATGATGGGCGGTACGGGACTCACAGAAGCCACCAAAATCGCCATTCTGAATGCGAATTACATCGCCAAGCGGCTAGAAGGGCATTATGACGTGCTGTATAAAGGTTTGGCGGGGCTCGTAGCCCACGAGTGCATTATCGATTTGCGCCAGTTCAAGAAGTCCGCAGGCATCGAAGTCGATGATGTCGCTAAACGGCTGATTGACTACGGATTCCATCCGCCAACCGTTTCCTGGCCGGTCGCAGGCACCATCATGGTGGAGCCAACGGAAAGCGAATCGCTGGAGGAGTTAGATCGGTTCTGTGATGCGATGATTGCAATCCGGGAAGAAATTCGCGCCATTGAAAACAGTCACGTCGATGCCCAGAACAATGTGCTGAAGAATGCGCCCCATACAGTCATGGATTTAATCGATGATGCCTGGGATCGGCCCTACTCCCGGCAAAAGGCAATCTTCCCCACGGACTGGACACGGGAGAATAAGTTCTACCCGGCAGTGAATCGGATTGACAATGCCTACGGCGATCGCAACCTCGTCTGCTCCTGTTTACCGATGAATGCCTATGGCGAAGCCTAACGTCAAGGAGCCTAACGCTCAAGGGACGTTTTCGCCGTAAGAGACGATCATGATCCTCCCCCCAACCCTCTCCCAAATTGGGAGAGGGCACATGCATTCAGCACCCCCCCGGCGACAATTGGCGGCGAATACAATTCAAGAGATCAGCCGTGGTGTAGGGTTTGTTCAATCGGCACTGGATACCGAGGGTTTCCAGACTGTGTTGATAGTGGGGCAGGAGGCCACTAGCGGCGATCGCCCTGACCTGCGGATTGAGTCGCTGCAACATTCGAATGACCGTTATCCCATCCATATCCGGCATCATCAAATCCACTAGGATGACCGCAATCTCCCGTTGGTGCTCGATATAGCTGGAGATCGCCTCAATCCCACTCCTTGCTGTGAGAACCTGATAGTGATAGGTTTCTAGAATAATGCGAGTGGCTTGGAGAATGTGCTCTTCATCATCCACCACCAAAATTAATTCTCCCTGGCCCGAGGGGAGGGGCGTCTGCTGAAGATGGGAGTTCACCACTTCAGCCTCAATGGCAGGCAAATAGACCTTAAACTCAGTGCCTTTCCCCGCTTCGCTAGCAACCTGAACAAATCCACTGTAGCTTCTCACAATGCCCAGAACAGTAGAAAGCCCCAAGCCTGTCCCCTGACCGAGCGCTTTAGTGGTGAAGAAGGGTTCAAAGATGCGATCGCAGACCTCGGGAGCCATCCCCATCCCCGTATCGGCCACGGTAATGCGAACGTACTGTCCTACCTGAGCATCCAGGTTCATTTGAGCAAAGATTTCATTGGCCTCAAAGTTTTCGACAGAGAGTGTCAGCGAACCGCCCCTCGGCATGGCATCGCGGGCGTTTACACAAAGATTCATCAACACCTGATGCAGTTGGGTCGGATCAGCGGATACCCGACTCACCGGCCGATCGGGAACTGTCTCACGAATGGTGATGAACTTGGGAAAGGTTTGCTGAATAACGTTAATCACCTCTTGCACAATGGAACCCACCTCGACAGGGATTTGTTCGCCGCTTGTCCCCCGCGTAAACGTGAGAATTTGCTGCACCATATTGGCCCCTCGTCTGGCACTCTCCTCCAACACTTGCAGCATTTCGAGCGATCGCTCCTCCGTCGTACCCGGCGGTTGCATCCGGAGCAGTTGGGCAATGGCAAGAATGGGGGTCAGGGCATTATTGAGGTCGTGGGCAATGCCGCTGGCCAAGGTGCCCAAACTTTCCATGCGCTGAGCATGATAGAACTGAGCTTCTAGGCTTTTCTTTTCAGTAATGTCGGTATCAACGGTCAAAATTGCCTGCGGTTGCTCTGTAACATCTCGCATCAATGTCCAACGCGCGGCGACAGTAACCGCTTGTCCAGATTTAGTAATGTGACAGATTTCGCCCTGCCATTCTTCTGTTTCTGTCAGTCGTTGTAATATCATCGCGATCGTACTGGTTGGGTCTTGCAGCAATTGATCGGCGAGTTGCCCAATTGCTTCCGCCGCCGACCACCCATACAACCGCTCTGCCCCGCGATTCCAGTAAAGAATTCGGTTGTCTAAGTCGCGCACAAAAATTGCATCAGAGGTGATATCCAGCAGGGCGGCTTGCTCCCGAATTTTCTGTTCTGCCTGTTGGCGATCGTTCAGTTCCTGTTGGAGTTGGTGATACAGTTCCGCCTGTTGAACAGCAATGCCCACCTGGATCGCCAGTCGTTGTACCGCTGCTATTTCACTCGGTTGCCAGAGTCGGGGGGTGATGCAGTGGTGAGCAATCAGCAAGCCCCAAAGATGGTCATTTTGTAAGATCGGAACCACTAGGTTGGCTTGGACTTGAAACTGTTGCAGAAATTCAATATGGCAGGGTTCTAGATCTGCTGTATGAATGTCCGCTATCACGGTAACCCGTCCCTGACGATAGGGTTCGATATAATGATCGCGGAAACAAGGGTCGAAAATTGTGGTGGATAGGATGGGGGTCCACTCAGATCCCACCGCTTCCATAATCACATTCCCCTGCCAATTGGGACGAAACCGGAAGATAATCACACGATCGGTCTTGAGAAATTCCCGCACCCGGTTAACGGTGCGACCCATGACTTCCTGGAGATCGAGCGATCGACGAATGTCTTGGGCAATGTCGGCGAGTAAATATTCCTGCTGAATTTGTTGCTGAAGAATGATCTGGGCTTGTCGATATTCGAGGAGGTCAGCCGCCTGACGAGCCAGTAAATCGAGCAACCGCAATTCCCGATCGCTTGGTTGATAGGGCTTGCACCAATGGGTCGAGAACATGCCGATGACTTGTCCGGAATAGCTGATTAACGGGGTCGATTGCACAGCTTGGATCCCACAGAGGCGGTAATAGTCCAAATCGGCTGTGCCTGCCATACAATCGCAGGTTTCAATATCTGAGACAATCTCCCGTTCACCGCGCTCTAACGCCTGACCACAAGTGCTACCTGCACCCACACTGACCCTTTGCCAAAAGGCGATCGCATCCGGGTGAAATCCTTGGCTAATTTGCAGGCACAATTCGTTGCGCGATCGATCCAGGATTTGTAGACTGCCCATATCGGAATGCATAAGGGCGATCGCAGTAGTCAGAATCTCGTCATACAGCACCTGAATATCCGTTTCGGTGACTAGCCTTGTACTCAGGTGCTGCAAGCGTTGAGTATCTTGCAAATCCGCAGCCACGGCGGCTTCAGCACGGGCACGTTCAACGGCTGCCCAGGTGCGTTCGGCAACCTCTTCACTCAGCGTTATCTCATCGATTGTCCAATCGCGCGGCTCCGATGCGTGAATGGCTAACCCTGCGACAAATTTGCCACCTTTGACTAGGGGAATATCGAGAAGGGCCGCAATCTGAATCGCCGCATACGCCTCTCTCTGCTCTGGGGACAGGTCGGGATCGGCAGCCAGATCGGACACAAATACCGTGCGTCCGGCGCGGTGTGCCTCCAGCACCTTGGCGCTGAATGAGTCGATCGGATAGCGACCGCTCAGGGGTGTCGCACCATTCACATAATCACGCTCGACCACGTAATCGGAACCGTCAATCTCGAAATACAAAACCCGGTTCACACCGAAATATTCCCCCAATAGCCGGGTAGCGATCGTCTGCACTTGTATCGGATCCGAAATGGGACGCAGCGCATCGGATAAGGTGACGAGGAACGCATCACGCTGGGCATTGCGGCGGATAATCTCCTCGGCTCGTTTGATGTCGGACAGATCGTAGAAGTAACACACCACACCGTAACTACCGTCTGGCAAGGTAATCCGGTGGATCTGCCAATCGTAGGATTGGATTTCGTCTATGTTAGCCCGTTGTTCGACAATGACGGGCGAATAGTAGGACGCACCAGAGGCCAGTGTGTAGCGGAAGCGATCAATCGCTTCGGTGGCAAACGGTTCTGACCAGATGATTCGGAGAATTTCCGCAAAATCGCGACCAATTAGCGGATCGATTTTGCTGAAGACTGCTTCAGCCCCCCGGTTGATCTGTTGCAGGCGAAATTCTGCATCAATTAGGTAGACCCCAAAGGGAGCGTTTTCCACCAACGCAGAAAACATCTCCTGATTGTGTCGCAGGGCAGCTTCGGCGCGGGCACGCTCAAGTCGGGGGAACGCACGGTTCGTAACCTCGCGAATTAACTCAATTTCGTCTTCTTGCCAATCGCGGGCAACAGAATCATTCACCGTGAATACATATTTCCATTCACCCTCACGATGGAAGGGAACGGTAACAAAGGCACGGATCTGGAGTGCAGCATAGCGATCGCGATCGGTGCGCGGATCAGTTTGCGTATCGCGAATGATAATCGTTTCTCCAGCCCTTGCTAACCATCGTAATTCTTCCGTAATAAAGTCCGAGAGCCGATGAATGCCGGTCACATCAGGGGTCTCTGGGGTATGCCAGGTGTCTTCGATGATGGCTTGATCCTGCCCTTCGCAAATTTCAGCTAAGAGACAGTTGGAGATGTTGAGGTAGGTGCCTACTTTTTCGCCCACTGCTCGCATAATCTCGTCCGCCGTCGAAAGACGCGAGAACTCTTCAGTCATTTCCGCCAGGAACGCGGAATTGGCTTCGCGGCGCTTGCGATCGCTAATGTCTAAAACCGTGCCCACTAGCCGATCGATTCTGCCTTGGGGATTGCGTAAAGGCGACAGGGTCGTGAGCGTCCAGACAGGGCGATCGTTGAAGATAAAATGGTCTTCGTAGGTAATGCTGTGCTCGGCTTGCAGACAACGCTCATAGTTTTGGCGAAACAGCGATCCGGTCTCTAAGCCAAAGACGGCCTCTGGGGTTTGATTCTGCACATCTGATAAACTCAGCCCAGTTGCCTCTTGGGCAGACCGATTAAAGCTCACGTAACGGAAGTCGTTAGTTTCCGTCACACCAACGACAAAAATCGACTGCGCAGCTCCGTCGTAAATGCTGTTCCAAAAGGTCTCGCGCTGACTCAACTCTGTGGCGCGATCGGCCACTCGGTGTTCTAGGTCATCGCGCGCCGCTTGCAATGCTTGATTTGTTTGGTGCAGTTCTGCCTGGGTCGATCGCAATTGCTCCAGGGTATCTCGCAATTCCTCATCAACGAAACGTCGTTCGTCAACCTGAAGATCACTGGGGGCGTGATCACCTTGAACCGCAGTTGAACTGGCATAAAGGGGATTCAGTCGATAGCCCGATCGGTAAACCGTTTTGATCAAATCTTTCGGCGCACCCAGCGCCATTAATTTCTGCCGCAGATCTTTGATATGACATCGCACCGCATCTTCTCCGGGAGCTTCCCCAGAACTCCAGGCTTGATTCAGGATGCCTTGGGCACTAAAGACCGTTTCCTGATCTCGCAAAAATAACGCCAAGATGGCATATTCCTTGGGGGTCAGAGCCAGGAGTTGATCCCGATAGGTAACTCTTCGAGTGGTTGGATCAAGCAACAAATGGTCCCAAGTTAATGCTGGCTCCGCCGCCATGCCCCGCTGTAACGGCCCCCGTCGCAACCATGTCTGGATGCGGGCAACCAGTTCATCATGATCCACAGGCTGAACGATATAATCATCGGCTCCATCATCGGCTCCGATGTTCAGGGCATCAGCAATCCCCCTTTCGGTGTTCGCCCTCTGCTGGACTTCTTCCTGGCCAATCAGCAACAAAATAGGCCGCCGGAATCCTTTTCTGCGGAGTTGCTGACATACCTCAATTCCGTTTAATGGAAGTAAAAAAACGTCTAGCAAAACCAGATGGTACTCGAAGGCAGCGGCCATTTGTAGCGCCGTTTCACCATCAGCGGCAACATCTACCGCGTAATGATGATTACCCAGTAACCATTGAAGTGATTGGGCAACGGCGCGATCGTTCTCAACAATTAAGATTTTCATGGCGGCCCCCAAGACCAGCCTAACAAGTCAAGCGGTCAGGCATCATCTGAAGTCATGTTATGTTCAACACTGTTTCTACGCAATTCCTCTCCAACAATAGCCACAAAAAAGATGGATAACAGTCTCTTTAAGGATTACTACAGTCTGTCAAGATATGAATCAACGCTCCACCAATTAAGGCATTCCTACCCAACTCTACCGATTTCACATAGGCGATTAGTAATACTCCATTAAAATTACAAATACAGTTGACAACCCCTTCAAGTATTTCGTAGGCTGCGCTCCCTTCAACCGGGCTATGGAAAACTGGGCTTCCAAATATTTCTTATTAAGCACTTAGTCCTTACTATTAAATATAGTTAACAGAGTTAGTTCTTGATAAGTCTATTTATTTAAAATTAAAGATTCTGAGAATTTTCTGAACAAGAAATTACCCCATCGAATGTTTGTCCATCTCCCGATCGTCCTGTAGCCTTGACAAACCCTTTACAAACAAGGTGTTTTGGAGTTTTCAAGGCTTTCAACTGACCATGGGTGAACCCATAGACGGTTTAGCCATGTTTTGAAAATATAAATAAATCCTTAAGACTTGACGACTGATCAGCAATTGTGTGAGATGCTTACCCGTCACTAGTTCATTTTTCAGTACAGGTTGATGTTTCGCGATAGGAGAAACTTCAATGCAGTCTAAAATAATCCGCTCAAAATCGACCCGATCGAAAGCACCACGATCGCAAGTCATTCGCTCCAAACAAACAACGTTAGAAACACCCACGATCGACACCGAACCATTGCCTTTAGAAGAAACAGTACCGCCGGAACCGATCGCTCCAGAACCGTGCCAGACGAAATCAGTAAAAATCTGCCTGTTTGGGCATCGGGATGACGTTCAACTGACCATTAACGAATTGCAGGCGATCGGGTTTATCAAACGAGTACAATGGAGCCTACCAATGCCTATTTCCAGCGCCCATGGAGAATACTTCAGCATTGCCCAGTACACCTGTTAGACGTTGCTTAGGTGTCTCCTGGAGGTTTCCTTCCAACTTCATTTAGAAATCTCTTAGTCATTCACTGAAGAGGTTAGTTAGATGTTCTGAAGACTACTCTCACTGCTTTTAAATCGCTATCACATATAAGATGATTAGGAGCTATGCAGTGATTGAAGAATTATGTTCTGAAATTAATCCTCTTCAGCAATCAACAAATCTTCTAAGCGACCTTTCACCACTTGCATTGACTGTTTTTGAGTTCTTCTGGACTCTTGGCGATACTTAGCTGCAAGGCGAGGTTCAAATTGCACTTCGCCCTTGCGTTTACTTTTTTGTTTCAGCGCTGCATCGGGATCTGATTGCTGGTTACGATCGACCTGCTGCGCGATCGCCTCTTCCAAAAAGTTCATATAGAGCCCATAGCGCTCCCAATCACCCCGCACGGCGCACCCCGGTTCATCCCGATGGAGGCAATTATGGAACTGACAATGGTTAGCGGCCAAGCGCGATCGAGTCTCTGGAAAATAGTGAGCCAATTGCTCTGGGCTACAGGTCAAATCCGGCTGATTAAACCCAGGCGTATCCGCTAAGGTTCCGCCCCCAGGAAGGTCAAATAATTCCACATGGCGCGTGGTGTGCCGTCCCCGCTCTAACTTGCCAGACACAGCAGACACCCGCAGGGTTGCATCCGGAATTAAGGCATTAATCAAACTAGATTTCCCTACCCCCGATGGGCCAGAAATCACCGTCACAGAATCGCGGAGGCGATCGGCTAAAGTATCTAATCCTTTGCCTTGATACACACTCAGCAACACCGGCTTATAGCCCCAAGCCTGAATGCGATCGCACCAAGCCTGTTGTTCCTCGATCGGTAACAAATCACACTTACTCAGCGCCAAACACACTGCTAGTCCTGTGGATTCTGCCTTGACCAGAAAGCGGCTGAGTTGGGTAATATCCAGAGCAGGCTGAGCGAGAGCCGTCACCAGAAGAATCTGATCGGCATTGGCCACCGGAGGCCGATCGAGTTCTGAGGTACGCGGCAACAATTGATTAATCGCGCCCCGCTTACCTTCCCAATCAGGCTGATCGACCATGACCCGATCGCCCACCATCACCCGCTGACCAATTTTTTTTAGTCGAGAGCGACAAGTACAGAGTAAATCTCCCCGGTCTCCATCTAACCGGACAAACGAGTAGTTGGCTTGAATGGCCACCACTGTCCCCAGGAGCGGCTGGCCATCTGAAGCCAGTTCTGAGATGAGATCCCTCATTCCGACTCCAGCGGACGCCGTACCCGCAGAGAGAAATACTCCGACAGGTTATCAATGCCTTCTACTTGGTAACCTTCCATCGTCAGGCTATCCGGCACCTGCTCGATCGGCTCGCCCGGATCCAGCCAAACTTCCAAAAGCTCACCGGGAGCCATTTGCTCCAGCTTCAGCTTGGTTCGCACAAAATTAATTGGGCAGGGGGTACCCCGCAAATCCAATTGCAGATTGGGTTGAACTGGGTTACTCATGTGCCAAAAATTTTCCCAAATAAACCTTCAACGCCACCCTTACCCACGCGATCGCCCCGCAGCTTGGCCAACTTCTCCAGAAGCTCCCGTTCCTCAGCACTCACTTTGGTGGGAATATCCACCTGTACGGTAATCAAATGATCGCCGCGACTGACCGGATTCCCCAGCCGAGGCACCCCTTTATTTTCCAACGTCAATACGGTTCCTGGCTGAATCCCTGGCGCAATGCCAATTTCTTCGTCCCCATCCACCGTTTTCACATCTAAGCGGCAACCGAGAATAGCTTGCAGGTAACTAATCTTGATTTCTGACAGAATATTGATGCCATCTCGCTGAAAATCAGCATCATCATTCACAAAGAGGTAAACGTACAGATCTCCAGGCGGGCCGCCCCGCATTCCTGCATCCCCTTCACCGGAAACCCGGAGCCGAGTGCCATTATCAACCCCCGCAGGCACCGTAATTTTCAGCTTTTTCGTCTTTTGGTGCTGGCCGCTGCCCCCGCAGACTTCACACTTGTCCTCAATTACCTGACCCGAGCCATTACAGGTAGGGCAGACCGAGACTTGAGTAAAGCTCCCAAAGGGTGTCCGCGTTGCGCGGCGCACTTGACCACTACCGGAGCAGGTGGAACAAGTCCGAGGACGGGTACCCGCCTTTGCCCCAGACCCACTACAAGCATTACAGGTTTCTAGATGGCTAATGGAAATTTCTTTTTCCTTGCCAAAAACTGCATCGCGGAAATCAATTTTCAGATCTAAGCGGAGATCATCACCACGAACTGGACCACCCCGTCGCCGCGTCTGCTGCGCACCCGGTGCCCCGCCAAAGCCACTGAAAAAGCTTTCAAAGATATCGGCAAAACCGCCCATATCACCAAAATCTTGGAAGCCACCCGCTCCCGCAGCTCCGCTCACCCCGGCTTCACCAAAGCGGTCATAACGAGCTCGGGTTTCAGGTTCAGACAAAACTTCGTAGGCCCGATTGACTTCTTTGAATGTCTCCTCTGCCCCCGGTTCCTTATTGACATCGGGGTGATATTTGCGAGCTAGGCGGCGAAACGCCCGCTTAATCTCTTCTTTGTCGGCATCGCGGGAGACGCCCAAAACCTCATAGTAATCACGCGCCATAGATCGTCGCTAATTTCGGGGACATAGAGCTAGGATATTGGACAAAGGCACCCAATTGGAAGTTGGCTTTCGGGGGGAAAACCGATCCAAAAGCGAGCGCCTATCGATCACGACCTGCATTTAAGCAAGAATTTTGAAAAAAGCATCAAACAACGATCGTACTAAGTTCCCTAGTCGATCGCTTCATAGTCAGCCGTAATCGTGGCATCACTATCGAAATCAAATTCTTCGGCAAACGGATTCGCGTTGTTCACCCGGACGGTTTCTTCCTCCAAGGCACTCAAGTCATCCAAGGGATCTACATCACTTGAGGCTGGGGTTGCCAATCCAGACGTAGGGGAAGAAGCAGGTACGGCTTCACTCGTACTTGCCCCCGAACTAACCCCTGCTTGATATACAGCAGCCCCAATTTCAAAAAGAATCTGCTGTAAACCATTCAGCCGTGCGCTCATCTCTTCTAAGCTGATAGCTGGATCGTCGATCGCGGCCCGCAGTAAAGTAACCTTTTCAGCCGCTTCTCTTTTTAAGCCGTCGTTAATAAATTCTCCATTGTCTCGCAGAGTCGTTTCATAGCTGTAGAACAGGTTGTCCGAGCGGTTTTTCAGTTCTGCAACTTCCTTGCGGCGCTCATCCTCATCATTGAACAGTTCCGCTTCCTGACGCATCCGTTCAATTTCACTATCGCTCAAACCACCAGTATTACTAATTTCAATACTTTGAGCCCGTCCAGTTCCTTTGTCTAAAGCAGACACCTTGAGAATCCCGTTGGCATCAATTTCAAAGGAAACTTCAATCTGAGGCACGCCCCGAGGTGCAGGGGGAATTCCCGTCAATTGGAACTTACCCAAGGTCTTATTATCCTTAGCCATGGCGCGTTCTCCTTGCAGCACATGGATCTCGACAGAGGTTTGGCCATCGGTTGCTGTTGAGAAGACTTGGGATTTACTACAGGGAATGGTCGTGTTCCGTTCAATGATTTTCGTAAAGACCTCACCTAAGGTTTCGATGCCCATCGACAAAGGAGCAACGTCCAAAAGCAGCAGATCTTTCACTTCACCGCCTAGAACCCCTGCTTGAATGGCTGCTCCTAAGGCAACGGCCTCATCCGGATTGACGGATTTATCCGGAGTCTTGCCCTTACAAAACTGCTTTAGGGCCTCTTGCACTGCGGGAATCCGAGTTGAGCCTCCCACCAGAAGAATCCGATCGATTTCATCGACGGTCATTCCGGCATCCTTCAGAGCCTGCTCCATCGGATCGATCGTAGATTTCACCAAATCCGCAACTAGTTCTTCAAATTTGGCCCGGGTCAGCTCAGTCTCGATGTGTTTCGGCCCTGTTTCATCAGCAGTAATGAAGGGCAGGTTAATTACGCTGGTCACCGTCCCCGACAGATCAATCTTGGCGCGTTCAGCTGCTTCCCGCAGCCGTTGTAGCGCCATCTTATCCGTAGAGAGGTCGATCCCTTCCTGTTGCTGGAAGGTCTCAATCAACCAACGCACGATCGCTGCATCAAAGTCATCGCCACCCAGGTGGTTGTTACCCGACGTAGCTTTGACTTCAAACACCCCATCCCCGAGCTGCAAAATCGAGACATCAAAGGTACCGCCCCCCAAGTCAAAGACCAGAACAATTTGATCTTGATCTTGCTTATCCAATCCGTAGGCTAGGGCAGCAGCCGTCGGCTCGTTGATAATCCGGAGGACTTCTAAGCCCGCAATCGTGCCTGCATCCTTGGTGGCCTGCCGTTGCGCATCGCTGAAATAGGCCGGAACTGTAATGACGGCTTGGGTCACTTCTTCGCCCAGATAGCCTTCTGCATCCTGCTTCAGCTTTTGCAGAACCATCGCAGAAATTTCTTGAGGCGTATAGTTCCGTCCTCGAATTTGCACATCGACGGTATTATCTTTGCCCTTAACACAGGTATAGGGAACCCGCGATCGCTCATCTTGCGTGTCTTCCCATCGACGTCCAATAAACCGCTTAATACTAAAAATTGTATTTTCAGCATTGGTCACCGCTTGACGCTTCGCCAGTTGACCCACCAAGCGATCCCCAGCTTTGCCAAAGCCAACGATACTGGGCGTAGTGCGGCCCCCTTCCGAATTTGCAATGACGGTAGGTTGTCCGCCCTCTAAAACAGCGACACAGCTGTTAGTTGTTCCCAGGTCGATCCCAATAACTTTTCCCATATCTAGCGGTGAATGTACGCAAGGTGAACCGTCAAACGAGCGCAAGGCTCACTTTATCTGCCCTATCTATAAAGCAATATTCCGCAAAAATTCATAAACGCGATCAAGCTTTTCTGAAATTATGTCTGAATTTAGAGGGATTGCACGGCGGATTTCAACGAAACTAGTGACCAAGTCTCAACTATCTCGCCTCTTCACCCACTGAATTGAGGGCTGATCCCTCAGCTCAACGAATCAAAGTGGTTAGCAAAATGGTTAGTGAGTATGGTTAGCTAGTGATGACAAGAGCGCTTGGAAAAGCATTGAAGCAACTAGAAACAACTAGGGTGAGGTGCAGCCTGACTCAGACCTCTGAGACCGGAGTTTCATCCTTGAACCTCCTGCCGTTCTGTTCGAGTTGTCCACACCTCACCCAATTGTTTCCAGTGACTCTGTTTTCCAATCCCCCGCTGCCCCTATGCGACGCTGAGGCGACGCTAAGGTATAGACCACCTGGGGGATCAATTCGAGTTACACTCCTGTGAACTTGCCACCCTTAGCTCCCCGCACCACTATCCCCTTCGGCATCTTCAGGGGGAGCAGCCACCTTGACCATGGCATGACGCAACACACGATCGCCGATCATATATCCCCGCACCAGCTCCTCAATCACCGTCCCTTCTGCATACTCTGCGGTCGGCTCTCTCAGTACTGCTTCATGCAGATTGGGATCAAACTCTTTACCCTCGGCCCGCATGGGAGCGACCCCAATTTTTTTTAAGCGATCGACCATGTCCTTGTAGACCCCTTGATAACTTTTGTGAATATTCATCTCGGCATCACTTTGAGGCTTGATCTGCGCCCGTGCCCGCTCAAAGTTGTCTACCACCGACAGCAACTCACCTAAAGTGGCAATCTTGGCCTGAACATCTAACTTTTCCCGTTCTTCCTGGGTGCGTCGCCGAAAGTTTTCGAAATCTGCGGCTAATCGAAGGTATTGGTTTTGCGCATCATCTGCCTGCCCCTTTAACGCTTCGCATTCCCGCTCTTTGGCCGCATAGGTGGCCCGCAGCTTCATAAACTCGGCTTCATAGTCCGTATCGTCCTCTTCCATCGGGATGGAATCTGGAAGAGAGCTTGCCGACTCAAGATTGGCCTCTGCACCAACCGAGCCAGACTCTTGGGTGGCCTGTGCTGCGTCCGTGGATGTGGCGTTAGCAGACTCTGATGTAGCACTACTGCTAGGGGTAGCCTGTGCATCCCCGATCGGCTGGTTTTCTTCACCCATCATGTCTATCATCCCCTGTAAAACCTTCTGCGCATTCCCAGCAATAGACCAGATTGCCTATCATGAGCGCACTGCACTTAACCTTAAGTACGCCCGCTAGAAGTCCAATCTGTCATCGCTAACAACCCACTAGCATAGCTTGCTAGGTTCACTTTGCTCAAATTCCTGAGCAGTTTCAATCCGAGAAAGTTATTCTTCTTACATTGCTTGTTCCTCAAAATGATACAAATCTATACCCTGAGGATGGATATAGGGATGATTTGAAAAATTTGGGGCAATATCTATAGAAGAGATCAGTTTTTGTGAGCTATGACGAACTCTCCTTCCCAGCGGCGCGCCCTTGTTGTCCAGAATCATTTTTCGCCCTTTGGTAATAAACTAATCCAGGCGGGTTATGCCAATCAGGAGCAACTCCAGCAGGCTCTTATAGAAAGTCGGCGTTCTGGAAAACCATTAACAGAAGCGTTAGAGTTAATCACTGGTCAGCAGCTGTCGCCGGAGCTGATTCGCCAATACAAGAAACAGCAATTATTTGAACTTAAAATTCTTTACGGGGTCGAATCCCTCGATCCGGAAATCAATCAGGTTTCGACCAATCAAATTGGTCAGCTCATCGATACCCTAATTCCGATCGATCTTTGTCGTCGCTACAAATTTGTCCCCCTCTCCCAATCGGAAAGCCATGTCTTAGTGGCAATGGTGGAACCGGATAATCTAGATGCTCAAGATGATCTCAACCGCATTCTTCGGGCCAAAAACCTGAGTCTCCAGCGCCTCGTCATCACCTTTGAAGATTACAACCACCTGATTTCCCAGTATCTTGACGAACGGATGCGCCGAGATCAGCAGGCTGAGCAACAGGCGCGGGTTGACGTTAAAGCGGATCTAGAAGGGCTAGAAGATTACGCAGAACTTCAAGAGGATGATTCCAGCGATGTTGATCTCGACGCTGCAGCTGAAGCAGACGCTGCCCCGATCGTCACCCTTGTGAATAAAATCCTAATCAAAGCCCTGCAAATGGGGGTTTCGGATATTCACATTGAGCCGCAGGAAGAATTTCTCCGCGTCCGGTTCCGGAAAGATGGGGTGCTGCAAGAAGCCTTTGAACCCCTACCGAAGAAAATTATTCCCGCAGTTACCGCACGGTTCAAAATTATTTCTCAGTTGGATATTGCAGAACGTCGTGCCCCACAGGATGGCCGGATCCGACGTATTTATGACGGACGGAAAATTGACTTCCGGGTCAACACCTTGCCGAGTAAGCACGGCGAAAAAGTGGTTCTACGGATTCTGGATAACTCTGCCACCCAGTTAGGACTCGATAAGTTGATTCAGGATCCGGAATCGCTCCAAATTGTTCAAGAGATGGTTCGGCGTCCCTTTGGATTGATTCTGGTAACGGGGCCAACGGGATCTGGTAAGACAACAACGCTCTATTCAGCCCTAGCTGAACGGAACGAACCGGGGGTCAACATCAGTACTGCTGAAGATCCCATCGAATATTCCTTGGCAGGGCTAACCCAGGTACAGGTGATCCGGGAAAAAGGGATGGACTTCGCAGCAATTCTGCGGGCCTTTTTGCGGCAGGATCCGGACGTGATTCTGGTCGGGGAAACCCGGGACCGGGAAACCGCAAAGACCGCGATCGAAGCAGCCTTAACCGGTCACTTAGTATTAACTACTCTCCATACCAACGATGCAGCAGGGGCGATCGCGCGGTTGGATGAAATGGGGGTTGAGCCTTTCATGGTGTCCGGGGCCCTGCTTGGAGTCGTCGCCCAACGGCTCGTGCGTCGAGTCTGCGATGAATGCCGCATCCCCTATGGCCCATCCCAGGAAGAACTCGCTCGCTTTGGCTTCACGAGTTCGCAGGATACTCAGATGACGCTATATAAAGCGAACACATTAACACCCCATGAAATTCAGGAGGCTAAAGCTTCAGGCTCGCTCTGTCCAAAATGTGGCGGCGGCGGCTACAAAGGTCGCTGTGGGGTTTATGAAGTGATGCGAGTGACTGAACGTTTGCAGATTCTTATCAATGAAGGAGCTCCAACGGAACAGATCAAGGAAGTCGCCGTTGAGGAAGGAATGCAAACCCTTCTGGCCTACAGCCTTAACCTGGTTCGCCAAGGGTTGACGACCCTCGACGAAGTTGAGCGGGTAACCTTTACGGATACGGGCTTAGAAGCAGAACTTCGCGCCAAGCGGAAAAGTGTTCTCTCTTGCCGAACTTGTTCAGCCGAGCTTAAACAGGAGTGGCTAGATTGTCCCTACTGCTTAACGCCGCGTTTTCAAGATTCGTAAAGTCATGGTTTCAGGTAATCCTTCAGGCCAGACTTTACAGGCTGGTTCCGATCACTTAGGACGATGCCCGTTCAACGATTTCACACCTAGGATTTCACACTTACTAACCTAGAGATTAAGAGCCCTTTGTATCAGGAGAAAGCAACATGGAACTCATGATTGAAGACTTGATGGAGCAATTGATTGAAATGGGGGGATCGGATTTGCACCTCACAGCGGGGTTGCCTCCCTATTTCCGCATCAGTGGGAAGCTTCAGCCGATCGGTGATCAAGCCCTCAGTTCTGAAGAATGCCAACGGCTCATCTTTAGTATGCTGAATAATACTCAGCGGAAGAATCTAGAACAAAACTGGGAACTCGACTGTTCCTACGGGGTACGGGGTTTGGCGCGCTTTCGGGTCAATGTCTACAAAGATCGGGGTACCTATGCCGCGTGTCTGCGGGCGCTAAGCTCAAAAATCCCCAACTTTGAAAAACTGGGTTTACCTGACGTTGTGCGGGAAATGGCAGAGAAACCTCGGGGCCTCATTCTGGTGACGGGGCCAACTGGTTCAGGTAAAACCACCACCTTGGCCGCCATGATTGATTTGATCAATCGCACCCGTGCAGAGCATATTCTGACCGTTGAAGACCCGATCGAATTTGTCTACGAACCCATCAAGAGCCTAGTTCACCAACGGCAGCTGGGGGAAGACACCAAGAGTTTTGCCAATGCTTTGAAAGCAGCCCTTCGGGAAGATCCAGACATTATTCTGGTGGGGGAAATGCGGGACTTAGAAACCATTTCCTTGGCGATTAGTGCGGCGGAAACCGGGCACTTGGTCTTTGGAACCTTGCACACCAGTTCAGCAGCTCAAACCGTCGATCGGATGATTGATGTTTTCCCTGCCGATCGTCAAACCCAGGTGCGCGTTCAGCTCTCCAACTCCCTCGTTGCGGTCTTTAGCCAAACCCTCGTGTCGAAAAAGAGTCCCAAGCCGGGTGAATATGGTCGGGTCATGGCCCAGGAAATTATGATTGTCACCCCTGCTATTTCGAACCTGATTCGGGAAGGGAAAACCGCTCAGATTTATTCCGCAATTCAAACGGGCGGGAAATTGGGGATGCAAACCTTAGAGAAAGTGTTGGCTGACTACTACAAACAGGGAGCTATCACCTACGAAGCTGCGATGTCCAAAACCTCTCGACCCGACGAGTTGAATCGTTTGATTGGAGGCGCACCAGCGGGAGCCACTGCCGGATCTGCACACTAGAACCTAACTTTGGTCAGCAGGGGAGATCGGTTAAGTCAATAGTACAGATCTCTCCCTTAACCTCGAAATTCCTAGAACAGTTGCACCTCTGAAAAACTCGACTATGATTGATGCAAGTTTTAGGAACTCATTCTAAAGCGGCTGACCTTGCAACCTTCGGGCTTCATAGTCCATTGTCTTATCACACACTACCTTGGGTCTGATTTTTGAGCCATGCCTACCTACGTTGCCCGCGTTCGTGATGCTAAAGGAAACGCGAAAAAAGAGAAAATCGTTGCTCAATCCCTTGGAGATGCTCGCTCTGCCCTCCGGGATCAAGGACTCTTTGTTCAAGAGTTGAAAGAGAGCGAAGGGCTTGGATCACTGGATCTGAAAAAACTTCAGACTTCCATGGCCAAAGTCACCGTAAAGGACAAAGCGCTCTTTTCTCGTCAGTTTGCAGCCTTAGTGAATGCGGGTGTGGCCTTGGTACGAGGACTAGGTGTTCTTGCGGAGCAATGTACTAACCCCAAGATGAAAACAGCCCTGATGGACATCAGTTCTGAAATTCAGCAGGGCACTAGCTTATCCGAGGCCATGCGAAAGCATCCAGACTGTTTTGATGGCCTATACGTCAGTATGATTCAGGCCGGAGAAGTGGGTGGGGTTCTGGACGAAGTGTTGAACCGACTCGCAAAGCTCTTGGAAGATGTATCGCGATTGCAGAACCAAATCAAATCAGCATTGGCCTATCCAGTGGTGGTTGGGGTTCTGGCAACTTTGATTTTCCTAGGCATGACGATTTTCTTGATTCCTATCTTTGCCGGGATTTTTAAAGAATTGGGTACAGAACTACCAGCCTTTACCCAAGCGATGCTGAACATTAGCCAATTTTTGCGAAGTCCGAATGTACTGATTTTGGTGGTTTTAGTTCCCCTTGTTGGATTTGCCTATAAGCAGTACTACAACACACGGGTTGGGCGGGAAACCATGGATCGCTTCTTCCTTAAAATGCCTTTGTTTGGCGATTTGATCCAGAAGACAGCAACCGCCCGCTTTTGCCGTACCTTTGGTGCATTGACTCGATCGGGCGTTCCCATCCTGACCTGCTTAGAAATTGTGCGTGATACTGCGGGGAATCAAGTGATTGCCAATGCGGTCGACGAAGCCCGTCGTGAGATTCAAACTGGCGGCATGATTAGCATTGCCCTGCAAAAAGAGCAGGTTTTCCCTGTAATGGCCATTCAAATGATTAGCATTGGGGAAGAAACCGGGGAAATTGATGCAATGTTGATGAAGGTGGCAGATTTCTACGAGGATGAAGTGGAACAGGCCGTAAAAGCCCTCACGAGTATTATGGAACCCATTATGATCTTGCTGTTGGGCGGCATGGTTGCTTCCATTCTGTTGGCAATGTATCTGCCAATGTTCAAGGTTTTCGAAAAACTAGGTTAAGGCAATGCGACGTCTTCTTTGCATTGTCTAAATGGACTGATTCCAGAAGGATTGGTATTAATGACTATTCAGCAAGCAGACTATGAAGAACTGTTGGCCACCTATAGTCAAAATTGTGAGGCGATCGCGCTTTTGCGACGCTATCGGCCTTATTTGGAGTTAATCCCTAGTATGCGTCGGCCCGAGGATAGTTTGATTACGATTCCTCTGCCGATCGCCAAACTTCGCCATACTCAACCCTCGCCTAGTGGGCACGGCAATATCACCCGAGCGGAAGCCGTTCCCGTTCCCTGCGAAATTGCGATATTGATGTGCGATCCAGAATGGAAAGTCAAAACGGGTCGCGAAATTTTTATCTTTATTCATCGTCCAGAAGAAGATTTTTCTGAACTCCTAGGACGTTGGCGACAGACCCAAGTTTTACTAAGTAAAGATTACGAGTGGTTAATGCCGCTCAAATATCAACACATCCTAAATGATGGGGCAGAAAAAATCTATCCACTTTTCGTATTGTTCGAACAATCTCCAGAGCGATTGAGACGGGGACTGAAGGGAGCAAATTTACCCTGCGTCATTGCCGCTACGAATGGTCAAGAGGAGACAGATACAGAATCATCCAGCCTAGAAACGTTAGAAGCGCCTTCTTCCAATCGTCTAGATGATTAATCCAGAAAATCTATCGTCTAGAAAATAAAGGTAATTAAGGTTTACGCTTTCGGGGTGGCTTACGGCGACGTTGCTGCGACGTCATCATTGCTCGATCCATTGGGAAGCCTACAGGCTGTAAAACTTGATACTTACGTTCTTCCTCAAGCTGCTTGAGTTCTGTGTAATCCACCCAATGGATGCAGTCGACAGGACAAGTATCGATCGCCTCTTGAATCAGATCCTCAGGATCTCCATCTTGCCGAATCACCCTTGAACGGCCATAGTCCGGCTCAATGTAAAACGTATTACGAGCCACATGGGAACAGTACCGACAACCAATACAGGTAGTTTCATCAACATAAACGCCCTTCTGCCGAAACATGCCCCCCAACTCAGGCTCTAGCCCCGAACGACGATCGTCTTCCCGTAAACCACCTCCCAGTTCCGGCTCCAGACCCGAACGATGATTTTCTAAGGAAGCGATACCTTCAGTAAAGTTAGCTTCAGAACCCCTAAGCGGTTGGGGGGAATCGGTCATGGGCTGACCTCCATAGGATGCAAGTCCGGCACTAATTGTTAAGTATTGCTCAGTGGCAATTACTTGGTAAGCACTTGTCCAGCACTAGTCTCACAGTGAAGAACTCGTTAAGAGCCCCAGCGCTGAAGCACCAAGCGAAGGGAACCATCTTCCTGACGCTGCTGCTCAGCCACTTGAAATCCTTGACGATTCCCTTCATTCAAAATGGTGTGATAGGCATAGCGTTGGGTAACTTGCTTGAGAAAGCGATCGACAGAACCATTCTGCTGCCAAAACTGTAAATCTGTCACCAATGCATACTCTTTACCATTCCAAGCAAATCCGATGTCGTAACCATTTTGCTGCTCGATCACCACATCCGCGTTGTGGGTTAAGCCTTGATAACCCCGCACATCTGATGGGCCAGCTTTCCAGTCCATTCCCAGGTCACTCAGTGCAGACTTAAGGGAATCTAAGTTACGGATTTGAGTCTTGATTTGACTAAAGTGAGACATGGTGGTTCCCGGTTAAATGACAACAATGGTTGCGTAGAGGTTGCTTAGATGAAAAAACTAGTGACCAAACCTTAGAGCATTGACCAGCCAGCGGCCAGTCACGAATTCTTCGGCTTACCAATCACTGAAGGTTGTGTGGGTGGTTGCTGTTTGACTTTGCTGAACAGGCTGGGCAAAAAATTCAGCCGTAGTTTCCTGTCGAAGAACAACTCCTAGCTGCTCTTCGATCGCGGCAGTCACCTCCGCACAGGAAGCACCGACAATACCTGTCACCTTTTCTTGAACCCGACCATCTGGATAGATGATAAATTCCAGCGTTTCCATCCTGCTCGCTCACCAGATTTTGCAAGGGATCTAACCGAATCGATGTAGCTTTAGGATCGGTCAACCTTGATTCAAGGCACTTAATTAACCAATCTTGATCAACTGCATCGAATTGACGCGGAACGTTACAAAACTTACTAATTCCATTAAGTAACGCCTCGACTATCTGTCAGTGTCGCTTAACTTATCTAGGCCGTCAAGAGACAGGGCTGATCAAAGATGATTGAGAAAACTCTATAGGTATTGCGGCTTTACCTCCACCGCTGACCGATTTTGTCTGTGTCCCGCGACTTTTAAACGGTCACTTAGCTTTTAAGAAGTCCTTAAGGTAGGCTTTAAACAGTCTTCATCCCCCACATCTTCGACATATTTCTACACACTTTATGTCTACGCAAGGTCTACGCAAGATTGGCTAAGCAGGGTAGAGCAAACTTGAACTACGTATGTGAATTACCTAGGGTGACAGTAAATATAGGGATCCGGCTCCATAGGCTGAAGTTTGAGCGATCGCAGCATTCAAGCAGGATTACGGATGAGTTTTGACAAGACCAACCGGTGTCATCCGAGATGTCAACCATTGGGAGTGAATACCGTGAGGGGTGATACCCCGTAGAAGCTCGTGGGTCAACTGAGTTACCAATGATACATCAGGGATTGCATCTACTACTGAATTACTGCCCTGATCCAACTGTTGAATCCCCGGTGTATTGATCATGGCTGACTTAATTCCCATTGGTACGCTCATTAGGCAACGTTATCTGATCCAACAAGTTTTAGGTCAGGGCGGGTTTGGTAGAACTTATCTTGCCCTAGATCAAGAACGATTTGGAGAAGGGTGCGTCCTCAAAGAGTTTACTGTGCCCTATGCAGATGAAGCCTTGCTAAAAAAAGCGAGAACGATGTTTCAGCGGGAAGCCAGTACGCTGCATCAAATCCAACACCCCCAAATTCCGCAATTTCAGGCAGCATTTGAGAGTGACGATCGCCTATGGCTTGTCCAAAGTTTGATCCAGGGCAGCACCTACCGTACCTGGTTAAATCAACGGAAGGCAGAAGGCCGTACCTTATCCGAGTCAGAAGTGTTGCTACTGCTGGGGCAACTGTTACCCGTTTTAAGCTATCTCCACGATCGTCGCATTATTCACCGCGATATTTCTCCGGACAATATTATCCTCCAACCCCAGTCATCCTCCCCTGATCCCACGTCTTTGCAGGGCACTCCTGTACTGATTGATTTTGGTGCAGTCAAGGAGGCCACAAGTGGTTTAGCCCTTGTTTCTTCCATGACTCGCGTTGGTAAAATTGGCTACGCGCCCCCCGAACAACTCCAAACAGGGAGTGTCCATCCCCACAGCGATCTATATGCCCTGGCGGCAACTTGTTTAGTTTTACTGACTGGTCGAGAACCCCAGGATCTGCTCGATAGCCATAGCTTGACTTGGCGTTGGCAGCCTTACACCCAAATCAACGATCGCTTAGCTCAGGTGTTACTCAAGATGTTGTCCTTGCATCCGGGCGATCGCTACCAATCCGCCCAGGACGTTTGGGTTGCACTTCAGCCCATCTTAACGGGCTTGCCCATTACTCAAATGGTGGTTCCCCCCGGCACCTCTTCCAATTCCACCAACCATCCCCCAATGGGTTCTGCGAGCCATGCCACTGCTCCCGTCGCGCGGCCCAAGACGCAATCCCGCCGTCCACCACTCCAAATGCCCCGAGTGTCGTCAATGTCCGCCATTCTGGCCAGTCTGGTAGTAGTGCTGGGCATGGGAACTTGGATTTTCCGGTTGCCGATCCCCAGTGGCACAACCCATACCCTTCAATCTGATGCGGTGGCTTCCACGGTTTCCGCCGATCTGGCTCTAAATGCCAATGGCACCCAAACAATTTTGTTTAAACCGGGTGAAATTTCTGCCCTGGTGCAAGGAAACCTCCAAGATAAACCCACCCAAACCTATCGCCTCAGAGCAGCTAGGGGGCAGATCATGAGCGTGATCTTGGATGGTTCGGGAGTCGTCATGAACTTACTCAAATCCAATCAAGAGCCGATCGACAGTGCGTCTCAACAAACGCGGAGTTGGACAGGACAACTCCCGTTGGATGATGAATATGAGCTGCAGATCACAGGATCGGGATCCTATGCCATCGATGTCTCAATCACGCCCTTAAGTCGATCGGAGGCAACGGAGGCCCCACAGACAGACCTGGAAAAACAGCAGCCTAATACTTCTAACAAATCCCAAAAAGGTAGACGCAAGGTTGCCAACCAACTGGTTGTAAAACAAATTGCGGCCAAGCAGAGCGACTTCGATCGAGATCGCACTCAATAGTAAATAGAGTTAGTCAGAAGTGAATTTAGTTAGAGGGACGCCCCTTAACCAGGAATTGATGCTTTCGGATGCTTGTTCAGAGGCTGAGAGCTTGAAAGACCGTCCAATTAATCCAATTCAGCAATCCCGGACAACCTCAACGCAATTTCTTGGGCATCAAGGACAAGTTGAACCCGATCGCCATAGCGCAGATCGGGAATGAGCGGAGCCACAATCTCTAAGATAGAAGGATCCTGAAAGTGGTCAAGCTTAGTTTCAGGATGGGGATAGTAGACCCAGCCAGAATAGAGGCTTTCTCCAACCACAACCCAGCTATGACAGAAAGAAAAGGTTTCACTGGCAAAACCTTCTATCCACTGAACCTCCGCAAAGGTATGGGCGGGCTGGCAAATTTCAAAAGTATGGGGCGCGATCGACACATTCAGTGTCCCCAAAAAGCAATCGGATAAATCCAATCCCCGTGCCTTAAAAAAGGGCAATTGCAACTCCAGAGTTCCAGCAGGATAGGGACTGGTCAGGGAGCGCCCAGAAGCCACTTGATATCCTGGCGTGACGATCCCTGCAACCGTGAAATGCCTACCTGTAATCAAGTTCACCATAGTTGATTGTTGCGCGAATCCTGACAGCAGAAGTGGCACAGGTAGAGCACGTGGGATAGGTGAGATTAGAGTTGTTGTTTAATAGCACTCACTTTGCCATTGGGATCTAACCGTAGAAAAATAGTACTTTTCTTCCCATCGGCAGCGGCAGGCGCGATCGGTTCTCCTTCAACCAGTCCTGTGCGATCGCGATATTGAGTCGCGGCCTCATTGCGGGGAGTTACCGATTTCAACTCTCCAGCCGGATCAACCTCCAGCACATATTCCAAGCCCTCGGATAAACCCTCTGGTGGCTTCCATCGACTTTGAAAATATTTTTCGACCGCTTCTGCTTGAGAGGTATCTAGTACCGGAGCAGTTGGAGCCGACTTGCGAGCCGCAGCAGCAGAGGGTTGACTCACTGCACCTGCCTCATCACTGGATATGTTACTAGAACCAATTTGATCGACGATCGACGGGACAGGAACTTCCTTAACAGGCGGTGGCTGTTTGCCGACTTGGGCTGCATTCGGCACATTCTCCACCCGAGCACTTCCCGAACTGGCAGTTCCGGGAGGATTTTGGCTCACAATGACTTGGCCTGTCGCGGCAGGATTATTACCGCTTGTGCCTACAGGGTTACTAGGAGAACTACCGGAAAGTGTGCCCGTTGTCCCTGTTGGTGGGGTAGTGGTGATAATAGGGGGAGGCGGGGAACCGGGATTAATGGTGGCACTCGGGGGTAACGTTCCCGGCGGTGAGAGTAGCGGGGAGGGTGAAGGCGAAGACTGCGGTGGTTGTAGGGCAAGGCGTTGATCGCTGCTGCTGGCGGGTTGACTTGCCGTTTGAGGATTATTGTTCGATCGGCTCAGGCCATTGAGAATAGAGGCAGACAACCCAACCGCAACTAAAGCACCCGCGACCACCCGCCCCCAAGCGGCTGGAGAGTTCATCCAGGCAGGTTGATTGAGCGTAGGGAGAGCTGTTACATCAGCCGCATATTCATCCAAAGCAGTTGCTAAATCAGCCAACTGAGTTGAAGTTAGATGAATTTCTGCACCGGATTGTTCAGTGGCTAAAGCCCCTAGGGTCAGGGTGTGGGATAGCAGTCCTTTCGGTTGCAAGGCAAGACCATAGGGATTGGTCGGCGCAGCAAGGGTTGTGGTCAAGGGTTCGATCGTTGCCACCAAGCCCGTACCTACACCTGCCACTTGGGGCAGCAAATCACTAGATTGGTTCAGAAAGCTCTGCACATAGGTGGCAACAACATCGGCCAACGCTTCCAACTGATTGCGATCGCCCCGTAACGTCACCCATTGGTCTTCACTGACACGGGGATCATCAAAGCTCAACTGAAACCGCACATTTTTTAACGCGGTATTCCCAATCCACTTCGCGAGTGGAGAAGGTTTCGCGGAAATTTCCAGCGTGCAAGTGGGAGGGGTGTACTTGCGCAAAATCGTGCTGTTAACGTTGGCTTGAGTCATCATGGTTAGGATGCAGAGGTCGGACGAGCAGTCGGGCGATGGGCTAAGGAGCGATCGAGCAAAGCAGACCACAGCCGCCGTGCCCCTTGATTCCCTCCGTAAAACATTAAATCAATCAGGAGTTTAAGGGCGAGGTGTGTCAAACCCTCTGGCGAGGCCTCATCCCCTTCATCCATCCGTTCTTGGTAGGTATTTTGGAACGTATCCAAGTAATCCCCTAACAAGGATGCCTGATGGGGCGGTTTATTTTGCTCCGTCAATTGTTCTAACAAAGACACCGCGCGACGGATCAGCTCTTGGTGTTGTTTTGCCAAGTGGCAACTGATTAGAACCAAGGCACGGGCTTCTTCAACATCCAGCTTCTTGCGTCCTCCTTGGCCTTTGCGCAGGGGGCTGGCCTGCCGCAGTCGCCAGAGGGCCACCCGATCGGCCACGACGGATTCCAGCCCCAGCTGAGTTGCCGCTTGTAGCATGGCTTCAGACCCAATGCCCGCGATCGCCTCTAGCGCCAAGAGCACGAGATCAAGTTGCGCTTTGATATTGTCAAGCTGTTCTGGGTCAGGCGGCTGGGGCAGAGACAGTTCTGCAAAGGACGGCGCAGCGGTGATGGGAATGACGGTAGAGTTCATAGACGGCACAGGATGCAAATTCGAAGGCCCAGGGTCGATAGGTTGTGGACTCATGACGCAGTGGAAAAGTTTCTTGAAGAACCGTGCATTCTTGGACTGTCTCGCCAACCTGTCCCTCGCCAACCCATTTCTCAGGTTGCCGTTGGTACAAGGTGCTCTGTGAAAGTGCTCTGTGAGAATTCCGCCCGAATGCCTTCAGGGTATCATTTCCCAGGCTGAGCGTGGGCTAGGCGAAGGGAATCCAAACAAATTAGCCCAAGCAATTTGGCCCAAGCAATTTAGCCCAGAATTACGCTCATGGCATAGGCCGTGGCAGCGCTACCTAGGGGAACCGTGACATTATCAATCCCTAGTTTAGAAAAGGCTTCCAATCCCGTAGCCACGATCGCCACTAAGAGAGCAGAAATGACCAATGGGCTGAGGGAAGTTCCCATGGAGGCCAGCACAAGTATCGTCATCACTGCACTAATCAGGGCCATGGTGAGCGATCCTTCCCAACTTTTTTTCATTCCCCCAAGGTAGTAGGTGTGGCTGCCAAATTGACGACCAATCAATCCCGCCAACCCATCGCCCCAGGTCATGATCAGAATCCCCAAGACCGCAAATTCCGGTAGATTCTGGGGCCAGAACCAGACTGCCAGTAGGCCAATACTGAGGGCATAGAAGAACGTCCCTAGACTTTTTCGTCCCACGCTATCAATGCTGGGCAACAACGGATAGAAAAAAGAGGCCAGGGCGATCGCGCCAAACAGAATAGCTGCCACCAGGATCACCCAAGTGGGAATAGCCATCCACCAGGCCAAGAGGATGATATTGCCCGTGCCGATGTGCACCACCTTGCGCACCATCTCACTATCGGCGCGGGTGAATTGTTTGACACAGGTGGCTGCAATACCGACTAAACCGAGCCAGAGGGCCGCGATCGCCACTTTTTCTCCCAGGGTGTCAACTGATGCAAACCACTGAATCACAGCGTTTTTGACCTCCTTGCTCCTAGTTGGATCGATGATCTTTTCCACAATACTTTTTCACAATACTGGACAGACTGGATCGGTTCGCAGGAATTCATCTCGTAAGATTAACGGTGGAGATGAGTGAGAACAACACGATGAAAGTAGCTGTAACGGGTGCCACGGGGTTTGTGGGCAGTCGATTAGTTGAACAATTACACATCGAAGGCCATGATGTAGTTGTTTTGACGCGCAATGTCAACCAAGCCCAACAACGATTTCCCAGTCAAGTATTTACCAGGGTGACGGTGGTGGCCTATACCCCTATGGCAGCAGGGGAGTGGCAAGGAGCCATTTCTGGTTGTGACGGGGTGGTAAATTTAGCGGGGGAACCGATCGCCGAACACCGCTGGACACCGGAACATAAGCAATTGCTATTAGACAGCCGCATTCTTACCACGCAGCATTTGGTAGAAGCCATTAACCAAGCGAATCCCAAACCATCCGTGTTGGTAAATGCGTCGGCGATCGGGTTCTATGGCACCAGCGAAACCGCTAGTTTTGATGAAACCAGTCCAGCGGGGGGGATTTTTTAGCAGAGATTTGCCAGAAGTGGGAGGCGGCAGCGCAGGGGGTAACCGCGAGCGGAACTCGGCTGGTGATCTTGCGATTGGGCATTGTCTTGGGCATAGGTGGAGCGCTGGGCAAAATGTTGACACCTTTTCGTATGTTTGCCGGAGGGCCGATCGGGTCGGGGCACCAATGGTTTTCCTGGATTCACCGGGATGATCTGGTGGCTCTAATCATGCAGGCACTCACCCAATCAGAAATGCAGGGAATTTACAATGCAACCGCCCCGAATCCGGTGCGGATGGAAGAACTCTGTCAAACTTTGGGACAGGTGCTCCAACGCCCATCGTGGTTACCGGTACCGAGTTTTGCCCTAGAAGCGATGTTAGGGGAAGGGGCAAAGGTGGTGCTGGAAGGCCAGCAGGTATTACCCAAAAATACGTTAGCCAGTGGGTTTCAGTATAGTTACCCCACGGTGAAACCTGCATTAGAACAGGTATTGGCAGCGGGATAGGCTGGTTGGAAGTGCTTCTCAAGCTCAGCTTGACCGATCGCGCGTTCTACAAAACTACAGACAGCGATCGGTCAAGTTTTGATCAGCGAAGTTGTATCGGCCCAGTTGCTAAGCGTCTGGATTCAGCTTTTTTGTAATCCAATTCACAACTCCGATCAGAATGGCTCCGGCCATCAACAAGCCCAGTGCAGGTTGCATAACAGGTTCCCAAAGGGAATACCAGAGATCAAAGCCAAGATTGATCTGATTATTGCGACCCATTAAGGCAATGACAAACCAAAAGAAACAAAAAAGAACAAAAAATAAATCTAACATCAGAATAAAGTTGAGACTTTTAATAATTTGGTCTTTCATAGCGTAGGGTTGATCTGTTTGCGGTGAAGGGGAAGCTGACAGCCCGTTCCCCCTGGTGGTCAATCGTTATTCCTGGAGCCGTAGCGATCGCTCAAGCTGATCGCCTATTCAACTTAGATTCAGAACAGGAACATACAAGTGTGGAAAAATGGTGATTTCTGATCTAATTTTACTATGAGTATTCCTGGTTTTCATGGCAGGTTGGCAGGGAATTTTCAGTAAAAGCACTGCGGGAAAACCCTCTTGATTTCGCTCAGAGTAAGTTAGCCCTTTCTCCCCCTCAATTGAGATATGTTGACAGATAACGCAGGCAATACTTTAAGCACAGCGCGGGTGCTCTCGGTAAACACTGGCAGCTATCATCAAAGCTTAACCGATCGTGTAGATATTAGTGATTCTTTAGATTACTATCAATTCCAACTTAGTGTTAGGGCTAGTATTAGTGCTTCTGTTAACAATATTACTGCAGATGTAAATCTTACTCTTATCCAAAGCAACGGCACTGTTCTACGATCGAGTCTTAATAGTCAAACTGCTTCAGAACTTTTAACCGTTACGTTAGAACCTGGTACATACTACTTACAAATCACGCCCAATACCCCCGATAATGCAGCGAGTGACTATACGCTAAATTTTTGGAGTAATAGTAATCCTCAAACAGAAATTCTGTGGCGACATCAAACCGCAGGATCGAATGTAGGCTGGCAGATGGCAGGTAATTCAGTTGTGGGTGGAACCGCCTTAATGACAGTCACCGATCAAACCTGGCAGTTGGCTGGATCAAGTGACTTCAATCGCGATGGTCTGTTGGATTATCTCTGGCGAAATCGGGTGTCTGGAATGACGCTGATTTGGCAGATGAACACTAACGGAAAAACCGATGTGATGTTACCTACTGTTGATCCGGGCTGGCAAATTGCGACGCTTTGCGATCTAAACAATGATGGTGAAAGTGATATTGTTTGGCGACATAGTACCGGCTTCAATGTGGTTTGGTATATGAACGGCACGACTCCGATCGGGGGCGCAAATTTAATTACTGTTACCGATCGCTCTTGGCAAATTGTAGGTAGTGGAGACTTTAACAACGATGGTCGAACAGATTTATTTTGGCGAAATTCTGTCAGCGGAACTAATGCCATTTGGTTGATGAATAATGCCCAGTGGATGAATAACGTGTATGTCGCCCCCGTCGTAGATAGCTCTTGGACGATTGCAGGAATTGGCGATTTTAATACGGATGGGAAGTCTGATATTCTCTGGCGACACAAGACTGTAGGCATCAATCAAATTTGGTTCATGAATGGAACCACAATTGTCGGTTCAACAATGCTGCCAACCGTGGATGGGGGATGGCAAATCGCCGCTGTGGCCCAACGCAGACAAGAGCCCACCGTCATTGACCTACCCGGAAATAGCCCCAGTACGGCGTTTAATCTGGGCAGCTTACAAGGCTTTAATCTAAGCGCTGGAAAAGGGAGCTTGCAAGTGAGCGATCGGGTGGATGCCGTAGACAAACTGGATTACTATCGGTTCAGTCTCACCCAAGTTACCGATATTAATTTATCAATTAATCAACAGGTTGGACTAGAAATTTTAGATCAAGCAGGCAATACAATTGGGCGATCGAGTTCTTCTAGCAATACTCTCAGCACTTGGATACAGACATTACAATCAGGGACTTACTATCTTAAGGTTAGTTATGCGAATACTCCAAGCAGTTATACCCTAATGCTATCGGGTCAGGAACGGCCCGCAACTAAGTACTCATTTATCTATTATGCCAACGGATTGAACAACAATTCAGATAGCTATAGTGGGTATGTATATGGTTATTTAAATCAATACCAGGTCAACGACTATTATGATTTAACATCTCAGAACAATGAAATATTACTGAATGGACGCTATTACATTACTGGTGCCACTACAGAAGGAACGGTCGCCGATCTAGGTAAAGTTGTTGTAACCAGCTACTACGATCGGGAAACGAATCAAACCCTATCGCCCTACAGTGGCAGTGGCAACAATTTCCTAGGCAGTGAGACTGGCTACCTCACCAGCACTACAAAACCAGAAGAAAAATTTGGTCAAGATTACTACGTTGCAGACTTTCCTTATTTACGTAATGCTCAGATTGGTGGACTGACCAATTTACTCTTGGGGAATGCCTATAGCGTGACCTGGCAGGATAACCTGAGTGACAATGTGAAAATTGAGCTGCTGTATCGAAATTCTCTGGGCCAAGATCAAGTCTATACAACAGTTAGTCCATCCACCGAAAGCGATGGAAGTTACAGTTGGTTGCCCGCTCTTAATCTGCCCACCAGCAATATCTATCGCCTACGAATTACTAGTTTAAGTAATTCGAATGTATTCACAGAAACCAATCTCTTTACCATTTCAAGCAATATATACAAGTACAGCTTTACATATTTCTATAATGGAATTAATAACAACGCTGATTACTATACAGGATGGGTTTACGGAGATGCTGGTAAATATAACACTGGCGACTTTGTCGATCCAAATTCTGGCTTTAATGAGACGGTAGCCAATGGCCGTTACCAAATTACCAATGCCACTTTAGTGGGCAATAGTCTTGATCTGATCGCCCAGGAACGCGGTAAAGTCTACATCGATCGCTACTATGACGTAGACGCTAGTGGCCAATCTTTCTTGACCTATAACTTTGCTCGTAATTTGGCTTCAGGAACTAATTATCTAGGAACCGAGCAGGATTTCATCGATGGGTATCTCAATAATAGTGACTATGACCTGAGCGGTGAAGCTAACGAATTTGATGCATTACCTGATTTACGGGGACAAACCTTTGACATTGTACCCACGAGTGGGATTGCCGGAAATAGCTTGCAGGTCAATTTCCAAATTGAAAATCTTCAACGCATGAGATCGGGGGCTTTCCGGGTTTCCTTCTATCTCTCCAGTGATACGACGATAACCACCAGTGATTATTGGCTGGGAGATCAGGAGATTTCCAGCCTCAACAGCGCTACCAGTACGGGACTCCTAAGCCAACTGTTAACCTTACCCAGTGCAAGCAATGCCGTATGGCTAGCCAGTGGGATTTACTACATTGGCATGGTGATCGATAGTACCAGTGGGATCTTAGAGGCCCGCGAGACCAACAATACCAACCAAGGCCAAGGCCGCGACTGGGACAGTGTCAATATCACGCTGCCATCAGTTTTTACAAACTTTGTAGTGACGGATGCATCGGGTGATGGTTCGGCTAATGTGGTTTTCCAGCAGGGCGCTTTGCAAGTGAGTTGGAACAGTAGTGGAGTCATTTCTAATACAAAGCTTTATGCCCGATCGAACACGACAGGAATCACCAGTCTACTAGGTAATGTGATTAGTGGGGAATTCTTCAATCTGAATGAAATCAACTTGGCGGCTGGCAACTATTGGATCTATGCAGAAGGGACAGATAATATAGGAAACACGGCACGATCGAGTGAATTCCTCCTAGAATTGCTCGCTTTCAGTTCTAGCAGCAATCAAAGTGTTGTATTGGGCGATTTCACAAGTAATACTCATACCTTCTCTGGGATGACCAAGGGTTCTGTCTTCCTAGGTCGCGGTGGCAAAGATACGTTGAATTTCCAAAATATTAATTTTAATGATGTAACATTCAGTGCCAATACTCGATCGATTTTTGGCGGTACCACCTTTGACTGGCTACGGATTAACTCAACGGGCTACGAAGTTTATTTCCAAGGCTATGAAACCCTACAATTTAGCGATCGTAACATTTCCCTAAGCATCACCCCGAATGATCCATCGTTTAACCAACAGTGGAACCTTCAAATGATGAATGTTTCCGGAGCTTGGCGCTTTACCACAGGTTCAATGAATGTTTTATTAGGCGTGGCGGATAGTGGATTAGCGATCGATAGCAATAACAGTCCCACCAACACTGACCTCAATGGAGGCCGCACTATTACCAGTTCCAATGATTCTGACATCGATTTAGAAGGTCATGGTACCAACGTCACGACCATTTTGGCAGCAGATACCAACGACGGGGTCGGAATTGCTGGAATTAACTGGAATAGTGCGATCTACATTTCCCGAGTCTTTGGCACCAATGCTATGAGTTTCGCTGAAGCGGCCTTGGAACAAATCCAATACGCCCAAGCCCGTGGCAAGAAGCTGGTGATTAACATGAGTGGAGAATATACAGAAAATTACGTTGATACCGCGTTGGCACAGCTCATGCAACAGTACGCTGATACCGTTCTGTTTGTGATTGCCTCCGGTAACTCCGCCTATCATCCCGTCAATCAGGTTTCGCAACCAGCCGACTTTGCAGGAAGTTATGGCAATGTGATGGCAATCGGTGCAGCGGGAGGGAGCAACGGTGCAACCCTCGATCGACATTGGTATTCGCAGTATGGCCCAGAACTCACCCTCGTCGCCACTTCCGGCATTCTGGCAACCACTCTTAACGGTGGACAGGAAACCGTGTGGGGCACTTCGTTTGCAACCCCCAGCGCAGCAGGTGTAGCATCATTGGTTTGGAGCGTAAACAATACACTAACCGCTTCCACAGTGCGAGATATTTTGCAAGCTACTGCTTATCATCAATTTACCGCCTACAACATCAATGAATATGGCGCGGGTATGGTAGATGCAGAAGCTGCGGTACGGAGGGCAGACGCCTTAGCCCGGAATGCAACCCTTGCCAATCTCTACAACCATCATGGGTTGTTTATGTAAACCGATCTCAACCGCCTCGTCGCAAGCCCCTCAGCAGAATTGAGGCCAAAAAATCGAGGGTGACTTGACCAGCCACCCCACTCACAATTGAGAATTCATCTAGAATCTACTGAGAATTGACCTTGGAATACGTTCCTAGAATAGGCAGCCCAAGGCTTCGTCATGCGTCAAACCGATCGCTCTAACGGTGAGAGCCTCTCTAGCTTTATTCCGTTAGCCATTGCTTGACACGTTCCATGCTTTTCCAATCAGGCTTGCGGGTGAGGCCATCTTCAATGTTGTGCATGACTTCATCCTGCAACTCCGAAACCGCCATACAGATTTGCTGGGCAATTTCAACGTGGGGCCGCACACCCGCTTTCTTGGTATCCAGCATCGCCAAAGCCAAATTGATCCGCGCTTGGGGATCCTGGGGATTGAGCTTCACAGCCTTTTGGGCAATGGGCAGGGCGGCAGCGGGTTTATCCGCCAACAGGTATAGCCAGGACAAACAAGTCCAAGCCGCACTGGTCTTTTTGGAGCGATCGCAGACTTCTTGAAACACGGGAATTAGGGTTTCCACAGGTTCGCCTGCTTTATATCGTTCCAGGCCACTATCGAACAGTTCTTCAACGGTTTGAGTCATAAATTCAGCTCAGTTCAACCCTCTTTAATTCAACCCTCTAGGAGCGATGACCTCAATCACCACGGTTCCCCATCCAATCCAGTTCCCCAGGCAATCCAATGGTCAACCTGTAGATATTAGCTTGGGACGGGATCGGGGATCAACGGGACTTAGCACGATCGCCCCCCTGCGAATTGACTAAAATCCGCAAAGCAGGGTTACCGGTTGAACTTGGCTTTGACGTTCGCCAACGCGCTAGGCCGAGAATGACTTGCCACAGCCACAGGTTTGATTTGCATTGGGATTCGTGAACTGGAAGCCACCGCCAATCAGGGCATTGCTGTAATCCAGCACCAGACCATAGATGTAGAGTAAGCTTTTAGGATCGCAGACTACCTTAAAGCCATCGTAGTCATAGACCTCATCATCAGGCCGAATATTTTGACTATCTTCAAAATCCATAGTGTAGGACATGCCTGAGCAACCGCCCCCTCGCACGCCCACCCGTAGGCAAAGATCCTTACCCTGCTGATCTCGCAGCATTTTGACTTGATTAAGGGCAGTTTCCGTCATCTGAATGCCCTTCTGGGATTGTGTCGCTTGTGTCATGGACTATTCCACTCCCTATCGCTGGCTCTCACAGGTTTGTATCAATACATTACATCTAGGCGCATTACATCTTGATGAATGCAAGGTTTTAATGCCTTGCTAGCATTCTATCGTAGGGATTTGGCCGATCGTCTACTATCTCTTTGTATTCTCTGGCTTGAAATCTAGAAAATCGAATCACTTCTGGCAAATTCAGCGATTTCAGCACCTATAAATTGTTCAGATCTGTTATGAAATCTTTCTATTCTTGGGATGACATGCACCATTGGAGAGGGCAAGAAGTAAGATATAGTCTACTGTCTGACTTCTCTATGATGATTTCTCAGAGGAGTTCTGTTGAGTGACAGTCGAATGGACAGTTGAACTGATCGTTCATTAGATTGACCTGATTAGATTGATTAGACTAATTGAATTGATTAGATTGATGGGATTAGATTGATGGGTCAATCCATCGATTCGATCGATTTCCGCCGCAGTTTTACCCCTGGGATTCGTGACTCTATGACTGCTTTGAACCATGCTACTCAACGCCGTCTGCTCAGTTTGCCGCAGATTCCAAGCGTTTGGGAAGGCGATCGTCGTCCGCTGGGGGCGGCAGGGAGTAGCTTATTAGCTTCGGACAATACTGGAATGGGCAGTAGCCCTGCTGAGGGGGATTGTGTACTGTGGGTAGATGGATCCCAAGGGATTGTTCGCGCCATGGATATGGTGCCGCCAACGGCAGGCCCTGAAACGGTTGTACGGACGTTGTTACGGGCGATCGAATATCCCCACAGTCCCGCCCAGCCTGCACGACCTCAAAAAATTGTGGTGCGCGATCGCGAGATGCAATTCTATCTGCGGGGGATTTTGCAGGAACTCGACATTACCTTGGAATATGTTCCCGATCTGCCGCTAATCGATGAAATTTTCCAAAGTTTCCAAACAGCGATCGGCAGCAAGCCCCCCAATCTGCCGCCCCAGTTCACCGAGGAACTTCTGAACAAGGCACAGCAACTCTGGGAAGATGCCCCCTGGACATTATTGGCAGATCACCAAATTCTCGCGATCGAACTGAACCAGTGGGATCTAGGCACCGTCTATGCCTCCATCATGGGGATGCTGGGCATGGAATTTGGCCTGTTGCTCTATCGATCGTTGGAATCCCTCCAACGCTTTCGGCAGCGGGTACTGGATGATGACTCCATGGAACGAATGGAAGAAGCCTTCCTCAGCCAAGATTGCCTGTTCCTAACCTATGAAGCCCAAAGGGAGCGAGATTTCCCCCCTTCCGGCATGTTG
Source organism: Alkalinema sp. CACIAM 70d (assembly GCA_002148405.1). Lineage (GTDB taxonomy): Bacteria > Cyanobacteriota > Cyanobacteriia > Leptolyngbyales > Leptolyngbyaceae > Alkalinema. Next base: position 54,112 of record MUGG01000003.1, read on the forward strand.
CGGGTCTTTCCCCCCGTAGAAGACTACGAACCGGTCTTTGGGAGTTTGCATCCATTAGAGGGGTTGCGATCGTCCCTCTATGAGGAAGAGGCCCAAGCCTTTGCGGTGGTGTTGGAAGCGTTGCACCGCTTTTTTAAGCAGCATCACAATAAACTGCAAGATGGGCAGTTCCCAGAACTCTCAAGTCGCTACAAAATTCCTGGGCTAGGCGAACCAGCGCAAACGATTTCTGTCAAGGTATCCACTTTGCCCGATCTCGCAGAAGAACTGTTTGCGATGGCAGAGGATGAACCTGACCTGCCTATGATTCGTGATGATTTAATTCCGGAAAATGCTTTTTTAAGCCTAGGGGTGATGCCTTGGGATACGCTCAAACTGGTGCGATCGCAGGTGAAGTATCATCAAACCGCAGAGATTGCAGAGGCTGGGGAAGGATTACCCGTGGTGTTGGTGCAAACCTCCCAACCCAAAGCCAAGGCATTAATTCAAGAACTCCAAACCTCCGGCGGCTTGCGGGGCATTGGTTTCAACCCCGGTGCCGATTCCATGATGGGGGAGAAGTACGATCTGGGGCTTTTCCAAGCGGAAGATGACACGTTGTTCCTGTTTGGGGAGTTTGGTGACGACGATCCTGTGCATGTCCAAGCCCGCAAAAAGTGGGATCAGCGCTGCAAGAAAACCAAAGGCTACTGTGGCCTGTTAATCGCCAAGGGGGTGACGGGCAGCAGCAAGGGCCAGCCTAAAATTACCGATATGATCGGCTTGTTTGAAGTGCACGCCCTTTCCGCAAGTGATCTGGGGCTTGGGGTGTTGGAGCGGCAATTTGTGGCGGATTGGTTTTAGCAGTCCCCTAGGGATAGATGTAATGCCCAGGGATGCGAGGGAGGAGAGGTTTTACGGTATTGTGAAACATGTATTGTGAATTTCACTGCTGTTTTAGCCCCGTTTTCCCATGACCCTGGCACAACCTCACAAAAAAGCAAAGGCTCTCAAACCCAATAGCCGTCGCCCTGCCAAGGATTTATGTAGTGAGTGTGGTCTATGCGATACTTCGTACATTCACTATGTTAAGGACGCTTGTGCCTTTCTGAATCAGCAGTTCGATCGCTTGGAAGCCGTGGTGCATGGCCGTAGCCGTAACTTGGAGTCCGATCGCGAGTTGTACTTTGGGGTGCACCAGGACATGATGCAAGCGCGGAAAACGGAGCCGATTCCTGGGGCACAGTGGACGGGTATTGTCAGCACGATCGCGATCGAAATGTTGACCCAGGGCAAAGTGGAAGGCGTGGTCTGTGTGCAAAGCTCACCAGACGATCGCTTTACTCCCGTTCCAATCATTGCGAAAACACCAGAGGAAATCCTAGCCGCACGGGTGAATAAACCCACTCTCTCACCCAATTTAAATATTTTAGATTTAGTAGAGCAATCGGGATTAAAACGCTTACTCGTCATTGGTGTAGGTTGTCAAATTCAAGCGCTGCGAGCAGTTCAGGATAAGATTGGCCTAGAAAAATTGTACGTCCTGGGAACGCCTTGTACCGACAACGTGAGTCGGGCAGGGTTGCAGAAATTTTTGGAAACCACCAGCCGATCGCCCCAAACAGTTGTGTATTACGAATTCATGCAGGACTTCAATGTCCATTTCAAATACGAAGATGGCTCCACGGAATTGGTGCCGTTCTTTGGGCTGAATACAAAGGAGTTAAAAGATGTTTTCGCACCTTCTTGTTTAAGCTGTTTTGACTACACCAACGCACTTGCTGATTTAGTCGTGGGATATATGGGTGGAGAATTTGGTTGGCAATGGATTGTGGTCAGAAATGAAACGGGACAGGAAATGCTAGATCTCGTGCAAAACCACATTGAAACCAAACCCGTCATTTCCAAGGGCGATCGTAAAGCTGCCGTCCAGCAGGGCATTTCCGCCTATGACCAAGCGATGACATTACCGATGTGGGTGGCCAAGTTGATGGGGGTGGTGATTGAAAAAGTGGGGCCGAAAGGTTTAGAATATGCGCGCTTTTCGATCGACTCTCACTTCACCCGCAACTACCTCTTCGTCAAACGGAACTATCCTAAAAAGCTAGAACAGCATGTTCCGGAATTTGCCAAACGTATTGTCGCCCAGTACAAGCTGCCCAAATCTTAAAGCGCACCGATGCTCAACATTTTCACGATCGTGGGTTACCCTGGGAGAACAGCCATCTAAATCCGTGAAAATTCGAATATAAAACAAGCTTTCAGGGAAAATCACTTAAAATTCGGGGTTTTTTCCTAGAAACTTCCGGCCTCAAGTCATCCATGCTAAACGGGAACGATTTTGGGCATTGCGGAAGATTACCATGTCACAGGTGCTAGAACTGGCCAAACAGGGCGATGCAAAGGCGATCGCAGCATTGATGAACCACCAACTCCGTTCGCAGAATATTGTTGCGAAGGTAGTGGTTCAAGAACACCGGGTAAAGGTAATGCTAGAAGGTTTGAGCGTCCCTGAGCAGTCTGCTTTGACCCAATTTGTAACCCAAGGGTTGCAACACCTTGCGCTGCCGCAAATACAACACCTGGAAATCTATGGTCGTCGCATGGGCGAATCTCAACCCGCCTGGAAACAGGGGGTTAGCCTCGCAATGGCTGGAGCAACGATCCCGCCCCAATCTACGGTTGCTGACCCTAGCCCGTCCCAGGATCGTTCTTCCACAGCAAGCCCCGCAGCCTCGATCGTCCCAGATACCCGCCTCACTTCACCGCCCTACAACCCGGCAGAAACTGCGGCCCCCATAGAGATGACGACAGCGGAATGTTCAAGCAATCCAACCTTTTCCGGAAGCTTAGTTGAACGGGCACAACAGGGCGATGAGGCTGCGATCGCTGAATTTGTGCAGCAAGCCCTCGCCGATCGTCCCAATCTAGAATCGGCGATCGAACTGAATGACGGCAAACTGAAGATTACGCTGACCACCTCTGAGTTTTTAGACGGCCAAGCCTTCGCCGCCGAGTTTGGCAAAAAACTCAACGAAATTGCTTCCACTCAAGTCCGCGAAGCTGCGATCTATAAACAGCGATCGGCCAAGGCTAATCCCTTTTTAGTCAAGGAAATGACCTTAGTGCCCACGGTTGCCAACTCGACTAAAACCGCAGAATCTAATAGTGCTGCAACGATCGAAATGGCTGCAAGTCCTCAGGCCACCCCTACCACCCAAGCACACCGAGGAACAACCCATACATCCAGCAATAACAGCCAGTTTGGCCAAAAAACAGGGGTAGCTAATACGATGCAAACTCCGTTCGCTCCCAAAGGCCCAAGCTTGGAATGGAGCAAAATTTTTGGCGAAATTCTTTTAGGATTCTTTTTCCGGCGACGTTTGACGGGCGTCGGTGCGATCGGAACCGTTTTAGCCATCTGCATCAAAGTGGGAATGGTGTGGATGTTCCCACCGGGACAATTAGGCAAAGGCACAGTTCTTTCCGATCACACAGCCAGCGGCAAAGTCGAAAATACAGGGGGGCGAACCGTCAACCTCAAAGGTGCAGCGGCTCTCTGGGATCCCAAACAAAAAAAATTAATGATTTCGATGCTACCCGTTTCAGTCACCAGTGGTGATGTCAAGGAATTGAAAATGCTAGTGACTGATCCAGACATGGTGGCAATACCCGAAGAATCGCCTGCGTCATTACTCGCAGTCGGCAGACCCGCAACCGATCGTAAAACCTTTGCCGGGATGCCTGCGGTGCAATTTAATGTGCAGTTTGATCCCACCGCAACAAAATTCACGGGAGCCTCCACTTCTCAGTTTCAGCTAGAAGCCACACTGCCTCTGAAAGAGAATGAATGGAAGACCGCCAAGTTAATGTGTGAGACAGCTTGCAGCAGCGGTGCTTCAGGGTTATCGATTAAGACGTTTGAACCGCGTGAAGGGGGAAAACTAGATCTCATGCTGACTGGAACGGCTGAGGACAAGTCCAAGGTGAATATCAAAGTTTCCACTAAAGTATACATTCAAGAAATGGCCGCTCCAACCAAGATCTCAGAAAAAAGCGATCAGGAGCAATAAATATCAGTGAAAAATGCGAGTTAATAAACACATCATAAAAACACTATCGGAAAATTTCAGCAACACTCGTGCTAAATCCGGGTAACAGAGGAGATAGTAACGTATCGTTCGCTAACAGCGTCGTCTCCAATTGCAGAATTCCCTCATGGTGGCGATAAACCGCGATCGATTGCTGCTGCCAGTCCGCAATCCAATATTCCTGCACGCCATGGCGAGAATAGAGCTTGAGTTTCAGTTCTCGATCGCGTTGTTGATTTTGTTCTCCAGGCGATAGAATTTCGATGATTAATTCCGGGGCAACGATGAGGTGTCCAGACTCGTCTAGTCCGTTGGCTAAACGATCGTGACTAATCCACACCACATCTGGAATAACGGCATCCGTCGGAGTAAAAATCACCCCTGGAACTTGATAGGGTTTTCCTAACTGGGTTGTACGAGACCAGGCTTCTAACTCGAAGTGAAAATTTCCGCTAGCACCTTGGTGCCGAATGTGGGGAGCACGGGTCACGTAGAGTTCTCCATCGATAATTTCATGGCGCACCCAACCACCGTCATCGGGCATGATGGCAAGATCGCGAGTTGTCCACTTGAGGGCATTAGGAACCGTATTGGAAACCATCATTGGGCACCAGGGTATACCGCTGAGCAGGAATTGCAGGGCTAATAACTTGATTGTAAGCGATCGCCTTGAGTGCGGCGATTGGCATCAGACGTCGGAATCATCATTCGTGACGCTCCCACCGTAAGCCGTTGCCCCCCTAGGCTGCCCGCAGTTGCTCACGGACTTGCATGAGGGCGAATCCCAGCAGATTGAGCCCTGGCCACTTAGCGGGATAGCAAGCATCGGGGGAATGACGATCGAGGCCAATGCCCCAAATAGCATCCACCGGACTTGCTTCCACCAAGACTCGATCGCCCGTTTGCAACAGGAACGTTTTTAAATCATCATGCTGGCTGAATTTGTGATAATTACCCCGTATGACGATCGCGCTGCGATGTTGTTTCCAGAGGGTATCGTTGAATCCTTTTGCTTGACGACCTAGGTCTTTGGCTTGCTTAGGATGGGTCGCAGCAACAATTAAGTCAGCAGATTCCTGATCGCCAAATAGACGAGCTTTTTCTGCCATCATATAATGCTCCGCTGTCAGGTAGGTAACATCATCGACAATGAATGGTGATTGCTCCCACCATTGGCTAAAACAGGATTGGGTTATACGACCATCAGCAGCTGGATGGTGCCCCCAGAAAAAGAGATATTTGTAAGGATGACCTTGATCGATCGTAGTCTCGATCGCGGCAATCAGTTCTTCTTTGGTGGCAAACATGATGATATCCAGAAATAGCGGTTACAAATTATTCTTCAGGATAGCGCTTACACAATCCGTAAGCGTCCATAGCACTATCCATAACGAGGGGCGGGTTCCATCGTCCCGGCAAGCCAAACTAGAGCAGCTCAAAGGTTGAGCAGGTAACTTTTAACCGACATTTGACCGAGAAAGTGGTTAACCGAGGAATGCAGAGTCAACGGCGATCGTTACATTGAGCCCTTGCCTCCGCCTGAAGCACCTAACAGGATGAACGTATTTTTAGCGAAGCCAGACAAGGTGGATTTTGGGGCACCACTCTGAAGTTCCGAAGGTTTAGTTGTCATCGCAGCCAATAGGCATTGCGTCCAGAAGAACTCTAGCGTAAAGTCAGGTTAGGTGTGAGTGACTTATTTGCGAGTGACTTAGTAAAGAAAGGCGCGGAGCGCTAAGATTCCTATTCCCGCTGCAAGCAGACAGGGCATTACGGAATTTTCTCTGCGGGACGCACTTCCGCTTAATCTTAAACGCCCTAAGGTGCGGGGAATTTACCCGAAGCGATTAAAGTGATGAGGGTCTTCTTCATTATTGTTACAATCATAGCCTAGTTTAAGATACTGAGTTTAGCCTGCATAGTTTAACTTGATCTCTGACTTCATTTCAGATTGGGCACCACAGGATTGCTGCATATTTGCTACATGTTTGCGCTATGTTTCGCTCTACCTATGGATGCCGCTATATATGAGTCCATTACATAGTGCTGGTTCACTACAACTGAAAGTTGCTTAATTTCATCACCGTTGCCCCACTGTTGGTGATGCCCTCTACCCTGACTCTGTGAACGACTCCACTAACCCTATGGAAATGCCATGGCAGAACTGATCGAAACGCTCTTTTCATCGAGCTCTTTTATCCCCCATGGGCATTGTTATCTTTGGCAAACCAACCTGGTTGGGCTACACGTTCTCTCAGATACCATTATTGCCCTAGCATATTATTCAATTCCGATCACGCTAGTTTATTTCGTCCAAAAGCGAAAAGATCTCCCCTTTGATTGGATTTTCCTATTATTCGGTGCATTTATTATTTCCTGCGGTACGACGCACTTAATGGAGATTTGGACCCTATGGCATCCCGACTATTGGTTGTCCGGACTTCTCAAAGCAGGCACTGCTTTGATTTCTCTTTATACCGCGATCGCTCTAGTGCAATTAATCCCCCAAGCCTTGCTGCTGCCCAGCCCTGCTCAGTTATCGGAGATGAATCAGCAACTTCAGCAGCAAATTCACGATCGTCAGCAGGCCGAAGCCCAGGTACGCCAGCTCAATCAAGCTCTGGAGGCTAAAGTGGCTCAACGCACAGCGGACTTGGAACAGTCCATGAATCAAGTACGAGAATCGATGCAGCGGGCAACGTTGGCCATGGATGCTGCCAAAATGGGCTCTTGGGATTGGGATTTAGCGACTCAGAAAATTATTTGGAGTACCTATCACGAATGGTTGTGGGGGTACGAGGTAGGAACGGCAGAACGTAGCTATGAAGACTGGGCTCGGAGGGTTCATCCGGAGGACTTGGCGCGGGTGGAAGCGGCGATCGAACAGGCTCAGGTTACAGATAGCGATTTGTCAGAAGAATATCGCGTGGTCTGGGAAGATGGGTCGGTGCATTGGGTCGCCTCCTTTGGACGGTTCTATCGGGGCGAAAAGGGTGAACGGCTTCAAATGATGGGTCTGGTGCAGAATGTGGATGAACGGAAGCGCACTGAAGCGGCCCTGTTAGAGAGTGAGTCGCGGTTTCGAACTTTGGCGGATAACATTTCGCAATTGGCCTGGATGGCGGACTCGAACGGTTGGATCTTTTGGTACAACCGCCGTTGGTTTGATTACACAGGCACCAACTTAGAACAAATGCAGGGGTGGGGCTGGCAGAAAGTGCACCATCCTGACCATATCGATCGGGTCGTTGAGCGCTATCGTCACTGCGTTGTTGAAACGGGACAAATCTGGGAGGATACCTTCCCCCTCCGACGTCGCGATGGTGTTTACCGTTGGTTTTTATCACGAGCAATCCCTATTACAGATGAAAACGGCAAAATCCTGCGCTGGTTTGGAACCAATACCGATGTGACCGATCTAAAAAATGTACAAAACACTTTGGAAGAACGTAATAACGAGCTAGATAGTTTTGTGCATGTGGTGTCCCATGATCTCAAAGCGCCGCTACGGGCGATCGCGAATTTGTCGGAATGGATCGAAGACGACTTAGACGGAAAACTGGAAGCAGATACCCAGCAACAAATGGTGCTGTTACGCAGTCGCGTCTATCGCATGGAAGCAATGATTACTGGATTGCTCAACTATGCACGGGTGGGCCGGGGGTATGTTGAAATCGAAGCTGTTGTCGTTGCCGATCTATTGTTAGAGGTGATTGACTCTCTGGCGATTCCAACCACGTTTACCGTCAAGGTTGCACCGGATTTACCGACAATTTTGACGAAACGGTTACTCCTATTCCAAGTGTTTGCCAACTTGATCGGCAATGGCGTTAAACACCACGATCGCGCCGATGGCCTGATTCAGGTTTCTGTCATCGATCGTCAAGAGTTCTATGAGTTTGGGGTGGCAGATGATGGGCCAGGGATTGCACCGGAAGAACAAGCCAGCATTTTTAATATGTTCCAGAGCGGCAGTTCCCAGAAGAAAGATAGTACCGGGGTGGGTTTGGCGATCGTCAAGAAAATCATTGAATCGGAAACTGGCATCATTCGCGTGGAATCCCAAGTCGGCCAGGGAACGGCCTTTTACTTTACCTGGCCTAAGCAACCCAGGACACAGGTGTGATGCAAGCTGATGGCGGAGCTTAGTGGGTCGAGTTGCATTCTGAGCAGCAAAGGCCGAGCCCCTGCGGTACAATCTGACGGTTGATGTGTTGGAAGAATAGTTATGTCCCGATCGGTCATTCAAACCCAAGCTGCGCCTGCTCCCGTTGGCCCCTATAACCAAGCGATCGTGGCCAGTGGGCAAATGGTGTTTGTGGCGGGGCAGATTGCCCTTGATGCTGCCACGGGAACGCTGGTAGGCGGCGACGATGTGACCGCACAAACGGAAAAGGTGATGGCGAATCTGCAAGCAATCTTGGCGGCTGCGGGGGCGACCTTTGGGGATGTGGTGCGAACAACGGTTTTTTTGAAGGATATGAATGATTTTGCGGCGGTGAATGCGGTCTACGGCCAGTATTTTGACGAAGCAACAGCTCCAGCTCGGGCTTGTGTGGAGGTGGCGCGGTTGCCGAAGGATGTCTTGGTGGAAATTGACTGTATTGCGGTGATTTAGAGAGATTTTAAGGGAATATAGAGCGTAATGGCCACGATCGGACTAGGGGCATTGCGGCCATTGGTCACGCCCTCGCCTATACTAGTTTCAGCCCTTCAAGCACGGAAAAACCCGGTATGCGTCGTTTGTGGACAAGATTGTGGATCAAAATTCTGCCTGTTCTGCCCGTTGCAGTGGTTGTAATGGGTTCGGGGGTGGGCGATCGGGCGATCGCGGCAACTCCGCAGGAAGTGATGGCTCAACTGGATGCTGCTTCTACCCGCAAGGATGTGAAAGCGGTGATGCAGTTTTATAGTGCGGATTTTTCCAATTCTGATGGGTTGAATGCGACCTCGTTAGCCAAATCCCTGACCCAACTGTGGCAGCAGTATCCTAACTTGACCTATCGCACAGAGGTGAAGTCAGCGACGCCGGTGGCTTCGGGAGTACAGGTGGAAACGATGACCTATGTGACAGGTCAGCAGGAACGGAATGGGCAGCAGTGGACGATCGAAAGTACGCTGCGCACCCGGCAGAAACTACAGGGCGATCGGATTGTGCGGCAGGATATTTTGGCGGAACAGACGGTGCTGAAGCTGGGGGAAAAGCCGCCGACGGTGAAAGTGAATCTGCCAGAGTCAGTGCAGGTGGGGCAGAAGTTTAATTTTGAGGCGATCGTGCAGGAACCTGTGGGCGATGATTTTCTCATGGGGACGATCGTCAGTGAGACGGTGCAGCCGACACTGTTCGCGAGTCAGAAAACAATGCAGATTGAGTTTCCCTCAATCGCGGAATTGTTGAGCGATCGGGAACTGAGTCGTCCTGCTTCTACGCCACCTAATGTGCAACGGCTGAAGCTGCAACGGCTACGGGCAGGGGGATTTTTCAAACAAGGGCAAGCGGCCAAGATACCGGAGACGCGCTGGATTTCAGCCGTGCTGGCGCGACACGATGCCGGAGTGACGATTACGACGCAGCGGTTGCGGGTGGTGAATAAGTCAGAGGTAAACCGGACGGCAAGTTTGCCCAACCTGTAGGACTTTTCCGGCCTGCGATCGCGGGATGCGAGTATTCACCGCAAGGCGATAGAAGTGATTGAAGCGGCTGGCAGTGGCCCAAGGGGGTAAGGTTGCCTGCCGTTTTTGAATGAAGGTTTTTTGGAATTGGGGCAGGGGCGTGCCGGACTGGCTGTCGCGGGCGGGCACGATGCAGCGCTGGCAGGGGTTAATGCCGTGAAATTCGATGTCGCCGATCGTGAAGGGGTAGGGGTGGCTGGCTTCGCGGTAGAGTTGGTCTTCCCAGAAGGGCTGGTCGGTGGCGAGTTCGAGGTTGGTGCGGAAGCGCGATCGCACTTCGGGCAGGGGCAGTTGGAACCAGTCGGCGATCGTTTGCAGGGTGGCGGTGGAAATAATGGTAGGGCCGGGGGAGTCGGGATCGTCGGGAAACCCGGTGTCGAGGTTTTGTTCTAACTGGACGGGTTGTTCAAAAAAGTCACTGAGCCATTGGTTGAGGGCGGGTCGATCGGTGTCGAGGTGGAAGGGAGTGGGGGAAAAACCAGGGGCGGCGAGGGTGACGCGGCGCTGGGAACCGTCGTAGGTGGCGCGGATTTGGTGGATTTTGGCGGTGCGTTTGCCGTTGAGCCATTGCCCTTGGCGATCGACAATGGCGAATTCCCGATCGCCGACTAAGGAGCCACCGGGCGCGATTGCTGCTGTGGTGACTTCCAGGCCATCGAGGGATTTGATGGGAAAGATGAGGATGCGATCGAGGTGTGCCATGGGAAGAAGAGGAGGACATTAAAATGCTAGGCAAAGAAGAGCTGGATAAGAAAAGAGTTTAATTTGACTCCTCAAAAAGCTCTGGGAAATGACGACGCCCGCTGACCACTCGAAGAATTTCGATTCCATCCTCTAGAATTCTGTAGAAAATAATGTAGCCTTCCAGAGAAAGTCCTCGCAGGTCAGGACGGATTGCAGCATAACTCTTGCCGCTGTTAGGAAAATTAATGAGTTGTTGACATTTACGGCTAAAGGCGCGAAAAAAGCGATCGCCTGCTTCTAGGCTATTTTCAGCAAAGTAATCAGCGATATCGTTGAGATCTTTACTGGCAAGAATGTTAATAACGTAGCGACTCATGCCTCTGCCTGATTCGTTTGTTGGAACCGTTCTAGGATTTGGTTAACGAATGTTTCGCCATCGATGGGAGGTGTGTGAGTTGAGGCTTCGATCGCGGCGTCAATTTTGGTACGAATTTCCTCTACCCATTCGGCATCGGCTCGATCGTATTCGTCTAGTAGACGTAAAGCAATTTCAAGAACTTCTTCTACGGAGTGGTATTTGCCAGACTGGAGTTTGATCTGAATAAGGCGCTCTTGATCAGGGGTAAGGCTGAGGCTCATTGGCTGTCTCGGTTGACTCTGTTGATTATTTTAAGCTGAAATTTTTTCTGGGTGCGACGATCGAGGTTTTCAGGTTTCTTTCAGAATTGGCCAACTAAATGACTCAAGATTGTGAGATGCGTTGTTAATCGTGATCGTTAGGCAATGTTGTTTGTTATGTAATACGCTATCGAGAAGTTGAATGCAGTGTTGTGGTGAGTGTTCTTCCTAAATTCTCGCTAAACAAGGGAGATTTTGAAAAAGAGACATCAAAGAGAACTCTATAAAAGATAATCAAAGAAAAACATCTACTTTTCAAGATTTACAGCAAATTTCTCCTTTTTATGGCTTAATTCCCCCCTTAATAAGGGGGGCTAGGGGGGATCAAATCTCAAGGGGACTAGGAACGATCGAATCTACTCCGAAGCCTCCGAAGTGCGATCGCGTTCCATCATGCTGACGTATTGCCAATCGGAGCCGGAGACGGGCATGGGGCGACTCCAGCGCACGCGATCGCTAAATCGGAGGGCGTGGAGTTGATTGATGGCAGCTTGGACTTCTTCGCGGGTGCCGAAGAGGTAGAACTGGAGCGGTTTTCGGGCATCGTCGATCGGGCGATCGCCGCCGCCGAAGTTGATGGTCATGGGATTTCTCCTGATTGTAGAGATGGGAAGAAACCCGAAAAACTAAGGCCACCCTTTGCGCAGGACAAGTAGGGTGGCCCGATCGAATGTTAAAATCCGTGTCAGACCGCCACGCTGGTCACGTCAGCTTGGGGGGTTTAGCTACCTTTTGTTGCTGGAACCAACATTGGGTAGCGCCTTCATTTTTTGGGAGATTGGCCGATCGATGGGCTTTGGGAAACGCGATCGTAACGGCTTGAGAAACTAGACTACGGATAAATTAGAGGGCTGTCAACTTTATTGCGAGAATTTGCGATCGTGTAATATTTTGCAACGTTGGGGGATGAGGGGCGATCGTTTGTCGGCGATCAACCTGTGGGACGGGCTATTTTAATTTGAGCTACGATGAAGGTATCTTCTAATGGGAATCAGTCAGCTATGACAATACCGTATTGGCCTAGTGTGACCGATCGTCGCACCTGACTGGGAATGCTAAACTAGTTCCAGCAAAATCGACTCGCAGCAGGAAAACTTCACGTGAAGGTGAAACCAAGCTTGGTCATTCCTTTCTTGGTCATTCCTTCTCAGAATACAAAAGTTACCATCTGTTGAGGTTTAACTCATACAATACAAATATATACAAACGAACCTCAATAGCTGCTTTCACTGAGGATCTTTCTGGGAAATCATGACCGCATCAGAAAAAAAACGGCTTCATCTCCAAGCAGAGACTCTTACAGTTGAGGCATTAATTCGTGAAATTAAGCGTGGCCTAATACGAGTTCCCGATTTTCAGCGTCCACTCCGATGGGAATCAGGGGACGTGAAATTGTTTTTTGACAGCATCTATCAAGGATATCCTGTTGGCTCTTTTTTGATGAGAAGAGCGTATGCTCCTGCTTCTGTTATACGATATGGTTCTGTTAGAGTCGATGCACCAGAGTCAAATTCAGCATTATGGGTTGTCGATGGACAACAACGGTTGACTGCGCTTGCCGCTGGATTGGCGCGTGATAAAGAAATGCCAGCAACTCCTGATGATCCTTGGGTTCTTTACTTTGATGCTAAAGAGCAAGTATTTCATGTTCCACCCAGAAGTGGTGTTTTTTCCTCAACATGGGTACCTGTTACACAGTTATTAGATGCATCGACCTTAAGCGAGTGGGTTTTTAATTGGAAGCATGCTAAAGATTCAGAACTGCGAAAGTCCGTTTTTGACGCTGGAGCACGAATTCGTCAATACGAAATTCCACTTTATGTTGTTGAAACAGGAGACGAGAAGCTTCTTCGAGATATCTTTTACCGAATCAATGATTCAGGTAAGAAGATGAAATGGGAGGACATTTATGATGCACTTTTTGGGCGAAAGTCGGATGAGCCATCTACCCTTAGCGGTTTAGCTGATGAATTGATGGCTCTCGGTATCGGGCGACCTTCGGAAGATCAACTGCTTTCTGCCATTATTGCTTTTAAAGGTCTAGATGCTACCCGAAGCATTTCAGATCATTATCGTCGAGATCCTGAGATACTTCGTGATGCAGTCAGCGAGGCGTTACCTGCACTTAGACAAGTACTAATTTTCCTCAAAACACACGCTGAAATTCCTCATCTTAGACTACTACCACGTTCACTTCCGTTCTTTGTTCTTACAAAGTTTTTTGGTCTCTATCCAGAACCTAATAGTAGAACAATAAACTTACTTGTTAGGTGGACGTGGCGAACTCTATTGGGAATAAAGTCGGTTGATGAAAGAACCTTACTTCGCCACAGCCTAGATGCTATCGAAGGCAATGAACCAGAAAGAACTATGCAAAAACTGTTAGGTGAAATCCCTCGCACAAAAGGGTCAGGCTTTACCTTGCCACAAAAATTTGATGCTCGTGCAGCAGATAGCCGAATTATTCTTGTATCTTTAAGTTCACTTCATCCACTTAATCCTGAAAATGAAAAACCGATTGATATCGCTGACCTAATTGAAGAACATGATCTCAACGCCTTCCGCAAAATTATTTCAGTTGGTACTGAAGCAACATATGATCCATCGAACCGGATTCTTCTGCCTCCTATCGTTAAAGGAGTCCGAAAAGAGATTGTTGACCTAATTAATAGAGAGGGAGCAGATTCAAAGATACTTAAATCACACTGCATCGATAAAAATGCTGCGGAACTTCTCAGGTATGGGAAGCTTGATGAATTTCTATCATGCCGTGGCGAGCTTCTTATAAAGACAGTTGATTCTTTTGGTTCACGCTTGGCTGCTTGGGACATGAATGATCGACCAAGTATTGGATATATCTTGCAACAAACAGGAGAAGAGGAGTGACAGTCACTTTGGGAGTCGGTCTTCATGGAAAGATAATTGGTTATCTGAGTCAGACTACAAAAGGGCAGATCGCATTTCGCTTCACTGAATCCTATTTGTCAATGTTTGATCGACCTGTATTAAGCCAGTCTTTTGAGGATGATCTTTTCCGAACTTACTATGGAAAGGATCGTTTGCTTCCTGCATTTTTCGCTAATTTAATTCCGGAGCATGGTGCATTACGGGATCTTATCGAAAATAATCTAGGAGTTAGTCCGGGTGACGATCTGGCTCTATTAGAGGCTGTTGGGCGTGACTTGCCTGGTGCAGTGGAGATCGTTAGCGTAGATGGAGATGATTTACCAGTTCAAGAAGACTTAGAAGTCCCTGTATATGTAACAGATCATGAGGATGGCCTGAAAAGCAAGGAACCTGGACTTCGATTTTCGTTAGCTGGTGTCCAGATGAAATTCTCTGTTTTACGCGATCCAGACAGAATAACACTGCCTGCAAGCAATCAAGATGGTGAATGGATTGTCAAATTAGGATCAGCGCGTTTTCCGTTTACCGTCGAGAATGAATATGCCATGATGCAGTGGGCGATGTCTGCTGGGTTTGATGTGCCTGAGTGTCACTTACAAGATGCCGAAACGGTTAGTGGTTCTCTGAGAAAGCATGCTGACTTTGGAGATCGTGTCTTTGTGATTCGTCGGTACGACAGGCAAGCAGGACTCCGCATTCATCAAGAAGACTTTGCCCAAGTTACTAACTTGCGACCAGAACTTAAGTATGACCACATAAAGTATGAACAGTGTGGTGGATTAATTAAACAACTTCTTGGTGATGAAGCATACTATGAGTTCATTCGTCGTCTTACATTTGTCATTGCCTCTGGAAATGCAGATGCTCATTTAAAAAACTGGTCTTTCCTCTATTTGGATAAACAGCAACCAAGCCTTGCACCCATGTACGATCAAGTCTGCACAATTGCATGGCCAGAGTTAAGCTCTGAGCTTGCCCTTAAGCTGGCAGGTACAAAAAACTGGTTCGCTTTAGAACTGAAACGGTTCGAGTCACTTGCTGAGCGTGCTGGTGCCGATCCAATCAAAACAACTGAAACGGTTCAAGAAACGTTAGCCCAATTAGTAGATGCGTGGAATAACTCACAAGCCTCGACTTTACTTCCTCAACCTCATTCACAACACCTTCAAGCTTTCTGGGGTCGGGTGCCGTTGTTGCGCCCGTATGTCCTTGAAATGAAGTGGCCTACATAAAGAGTAAAATATAAGGTGTGACTTTTTCCGAGGCAGACGAATCAGGTATTCTATAGTCGAAAAATATAGTTGAACTGATTTTGTTGAGGCTCTCAAACTCCCATCAATTGGGACTTCACAAAAAAAAGTTGCACATCGCCTAAAGTATATTTTAATTCTGTGTAAAATCTCGATGCAATCGGATCTAATCTTATAAACTGATGCACCCTAACATATCCCTCTTTTGTCATATTCGTAGAAGAAAAACCTGACATGCTGGTACTGCAAGGGTTTTGCTCTTTTGTCATTTTTAGAGTCTAAAACTAGAAACTGCTACTACGCAAGGGTTTCAGAATTTACTTCACAGGGCGCAACAAAAGAGGGATATTGAGTTCTATCGAGGCAAATTTATTCACAATTTAGCGTTTTGCCAAGGTACAGTCTGACCATGACGATCGCGATTGCACAGTAGCATTGATCTCTGTCGCTCCCTCACTACCAGAATTGTTAGCCAATGCATTAGAAGCATCCCCTCCAGCATTGACTACTGCATTACCAGTCGCATTCCCAGAACTATCTGCAATTCCATTCGTCGGAATCAAGCCCACCACATGGGGCACCGGACGCGGCGTATAGGCCACCAACGATTCCCCTTGAAACGCCAACGACGTACTCGCCCCAGAATCCAGCATCACCGCATCGCGATAGCCCGCCTTCAGCAATTTCTGCCCCAAATTCACCGAACCGATCGGATCTTTAGACACGCCAATCATCGGCTGCCCCGCTTGGTTAATACCCCAAAAAGCCCGATGCCGTTCCGCATTGAAATCAAACAAATTCCCAAAAGCCGCATCCGGTTGCGCCTGCCCATCCCGCACCAGCCACGCCGCCGCCACAAACGCATCCGTCACCTTAGGCATCTCCGCCTGAATTCCCGCTAGGGAATTATGCTTCGCCGCATCAAAGGGAATGTAGCGCACCTCATCTGGACTAATCAGCACCAAAGGCCGACCATTTAAGCGCAAATTTTCCCGATCGTTCCCCGGCACAAATTCCCCTGAGGCTTGACTGTAGACCGGGCCAATCATCTTATTGGAATCGAGAAATTCCAAGGAAAAGAAACCGCCATCTACCCCCGCGATCGCTGGCGTTCCCGCTAAGATCGCAGGCACCTGATCCCGTGTTTTCGCATGGATCGTCATGGGTTGGCCCCCGGAGATGAAGACAAATCCCGTGTTCTCGATCGTCGGTTCCTGCTTCTGGATCGGTGCCTTGAAATCAAAGCCCACATTCCACTTGGGCAACGGCGCGCCCCCCCAAGCTTGATCCAGCATCTCCGCAATCCGCGACTGCCCAATGCGCCCGATCGCCAGCAAACTTTCCGACTGGCCCGCCAAGCGCTCATCCAAGTCATTCATCGTCAGTGCCGCACTGTAGCCCGCCTGCTGCACTAAATTAGCCACCTGCTGGTTATACTTGCCCTCGGGATAGGTGAAATAGTGAATCGGAATGCCGAGTTCCCGCTCCAACACTTGCTTCGATTCAGTAATTTCTGTTTTCAGTTGCTCCTCAGGAATTTTCGTCAGATCCGCAGGATGGGTCACACTGTGGGAGGCGATCGTAATCAGCGGATCCTTAGCCATCTCCCGCACTTGCTCCCAATTCAAACTCGATCGGCCCATTTTTTTGCCAACCTTAGCGGTATAGATCGAGAACACCGCAGGATAGTTATACTTTTTCAGCAACGGGTAGACGTGGGTATAGTGCCCCTCATAGCCATCATCAAAGGTCAACAAAATCGGCTTAGGCGGCAACGGCATGCCCGTGCGCAGATGTACCATCAACTGATCCAGGCTGATGGGCGTAAGGTTTTTATCCCGAATCGCTTGCAAATGCGCCTCAAATTCCGCAGGAGTGACATCAAAACTGACCTGCTTCTCCGGCAAAATGTCGTGGTACATCATCACCGGAACCCGTGCCGCCCTGGCCCGCTCATGGATTTCCGGAAAGGGTTTTGGATTGAGCATCGCCCCCAAGTTGGGGATCAGTTGATCTGCCAGGTAATTCAACGCGATCGCTGAAGCGCCTACAGCGGTTGTATCCTGTACCAACGGCCTAGCCAAGCTGACCCACGTGGCCGAAGGCATTCCCATCGAGATGCATTGTGTGGGTGCAGACTGACTGGGAGTCCCATCTAAACTAGGTTGGGCTGCCGCCGGATTACTTAAGGAATAGCCCCAGGTACTACTGGATAACAAGCTTAAACCCAAACTTAGGAAAGAATTCCAACGCACCAAAAATCGCGATCGCACAACAGTCATGGGAGGTGATCCGGGGGTAATGGCAGGGCAAAGACGCACTTCATCCTCATTAACGCGCGCAATCTCAATGATTCCGGTCAAATTGACTTTCAACCTGAGAATTCTTTGCGGCTCAGCGGTTGCATCGATTGACAAGCGACAGAGATTGACAAACTACTGGATTGCCGTGGGCAATGTCTTGTACAAAACAAAGCTTGACCAGGATAAAACAGATGGGCCGCAAGATTGAGAAGGGCGTTTGAAAAGACGTTGGAAAGGGCGTTCGGAAAAGTATTCTATTACGTCTGGGAAAGAGAATGGGAGGCGAAAAGCCTAAAGAATTTGTTTCAAATTTAGAAACTTTATGAGGCTTTCCATAAGTTCAATGGCAGATTGAAAGGACATAGAATTTTTCGGAGATGAACAGTTATGTTTTCCAATGCTGCCCGGAAGTTGTCTCAGCCAGTTTCTCCTGTGCCGTCCTCTAGTGCAACCCGATCGCGATCCCGTCAATGGGCAGTCTTGCCGATCCTCTTGGGGATCATGGTCTGCGGTCTGACGCAACCCGCGATCGCGGCGGAAAAGTTAATGCGAACCTTAACCGTCACAGGCCGGGGTACGGAACGCATTCCTACCACCTTAACCCAAGTCCGCCTTGGCGTCGAAGCCCAGGGCAAAACGGCGAATGAAGTCCAAGCTGAGGTGGCACGGCGAGCCAATGCCGTTGTGGATCTCTTGAAGGCTCGCAATGTGGAAAAACTAGAAACCACGGGGATCAACCTCAGCCCCAACTATGACTATCGGGATGGCAAGCAAATCCTGATGGGTTATGTCGCGTCAAACATGGTGAGCTTCCGCATTCCCACAGCCAAGGCGGGAACGATTATGGATGATGCGGTCAAAGCGGGAGCCAGCCGCATTGATGGCGTGAGTTTTATTGCCACGGATGCCGCGATCGCCGATGCCCAAAAATTGGCCCTCCGCAAAGCCACCCAAGACGCCCAAACCCAGGCCAATGCAGTTTTGAGTTCCCTCAATCTGACTCCCAAGGAAATTGTGAGTATCCAGGTAAATGGAGCCATGACGCCACCGCCCAGAATGTACGCAGCCGATAGCTTTAAACTGCGGGCTGAAGCTGCCTCCAGCCCTGTGATTGATAACGAGCAACCTGTGGAAGCGTCAGTGACGCTGGAAATTAGCTACTAGAGGTTTAGTAGGGGCGACCATCCCGACGATCGCCCCGATCGAGTCTGGCTAGTAATTGCAAAATCAATCCGCGATCCTGGGTACTGGGTTTTGCGGCGAGATAGCGTTCTAAATCTTGGCGAGCTTCTACCCAACGATTCATTTGATAGTAAATAATGCCACGATCGCGCAGTTCCGTTGGGGTATCGGGGAAAAGCAGTAGAATTCGCTCGATCGCGGCTAAGGATCTTTGATTATTCCCAGCATTGATGTAATTGGTTTTCAGGTTACTCAGCATCCTTGACAGAAACTGCCGATTGCTGACGGGAGCAAACCAAGTGGCATCAACCGTAAATTTGGGATTGTCTCCTTGTCCAAGTAATTCTGCACAGTCTTCTTTGAATAACACTTCGCCTTGGTTAAACGCATCGACATAGAGATCCATCTCACCCACCACCGGACGAATCAGAAAATGGCCGGGAAACCCAATGCCCACCATCGGAAAGTCAATGCGTTTTGCGAGCGCGAGATAAATCAACGAAAGGGTGATGGGAATCCCTAAGCGACGATCGATTACCTGGTGTAAATAGCTATTGCGTGGATCATAATAGTCCGATCGATTGGCCGCAAACCCTAAATCATCATACAAATAGCGGTTAATGGTTTGAATGATTCGTAGCGGATAGAACTCTTTGGGTAATCGGGCTTGGACTTCCTCAGCCATGACATCGAGGGCATTCAGATATTCCTCAACATCCAGCGTGGGATCTTCTTCTTGAGCAATGTATAGGGCAGCACGTTCTAAGCAAATTTGCTCATCGGATTGGCAAATTTCTCGAATAAAACACTGCCGCGCAAGCGAAAATTGCATAGAGACTACAAGCAAGGACGAACAACGACTGGCGATCGATCAGGCAGGACACAGAAACAGGGCGTAAATTACGCGCGACCCAATCAAGTTTAAATCATGAACTCCAGGGCGCGAATCAATTGCCTTACAACTTTACGGACTAATCGGACTAATCATGAGCGATTGATGGGCGATTAGTGAGCTACTTATATGAGCTACTAATGGGCTATGAGCTACTAATGGGCTAGATGCCTCGCTCATAACTTAACGCTTTTTCCGTGGAACTATGGGTGACTTACCCAATCTTTTTATGGGTTCTTTTTATGGGTTCGTTAGTCTGCCCAAGCTAGCCTGCCCCGCTAGTCTTCATAATCTGCCCCAGATCCGTATTTCCAGGCTGCGAGACGACAATGCCAGAAATATTGACGATCGGGTGGCAAAGTCGCGATCCAAGTTTGTAAAGAATTGGCAAACGATCGACTCCACGAGTACAAAACTGTATAAATCGCCAAATTGCTATAGTGCCCTAGCCAGTCGATCAAAGCAGGCAAGCCCACTTGGGGCAGAATTTTCAGAATCAGTAACGGATGGGCGATCGAAGCTTGAGCTAACGTTTTAGACAGTGGCCCGAATTGCACAACATCCTGCAAAAAGGGCTTAAGTACTGGATCGCCCAGGAATTGCATTTCCTGAAAAATGTCCCGTAGTAATTGATTAATTTGATCCGGCTCTAGGGTTTGCTTGCCCTCAACACTCATTGATTTTTGGAACAGCCACGTCACTTGTAAGTTGGGCTGGTAGGGCTGCAACTGACTGAGCGATCGCCGATCGAGCACATCAGCCTGCAACGCTTCGTCTAACCCTTGGGTCAAGCGTTCCAAATGCCGCACCATCGCCCCAAATCCACCAAAACTTAAGGGCGACTGCGCTCCGCTACTATCCCCGATCGCTAAAATCCGATCCCACTTGGGCTGCAAGGGACTGTTGCGATAGCAGGGAAACATGCCAAACAGAGCACGCTGGAATTTTAATGCCTCCAATTCGATCGATTGATAGCTGGGTAGCAGCCGGAAATATTCATCAAACAATGTTTCTAGGGAAATCCGATCGGGTTCCGCATCCAGATAGGTAAACAGATAGGTCGTGCGGCCATCCCGCGCCGGAAAAGCTTCCCAGAAATATTGGCATTGATTTTGAATCGGTGTGAAGGAGGCAATCAGATCTCCAGCGGGATTATTGGGATAACCCGTGGCACAGGTACCAACGACTAAGCAGACCGCATCGGGTTTTTGGCCGTTTCTGGCTTGGCGCGTCACTGGGGAAAAATGCCCCATGACATCCAGCATTAAGCGGGCCGTCAGGGAATTGCTGGTCGATCTCACAGCCACCCCATTAGGATGCACCGTACAGCCCTTGAAAGGCGTCTGTTCCAATAAATCTCCGCCTGCATCAAGAAATTTTTGTTTCAGGATGGCTAATAACTGAACGGGATCAACCCCGATATTTAAAACATCCTTAACCCAAATCTCCTGCTCCGCAAAACTGATGCGAATGGGATTAAATTCCGTCGCGATCGTGGTTGCCAATTCTGCTTCCGTTAGTAATCCCAATTGCACAAATTTCTGCAATTCCTGGCGGGAAATATTCCACTCCTGCACCCGCCCCTGCAGAATTCCCTGCTCCAGCAACGCCACTCGGTAACCGCGCTGGGCCAACACTGCTCCGACTAAAATGCCCAACGTTCCCCCACAGATCAGCACATCCCAGGCGATCGTCGATAAGGGCTGGTCACTGGTTTCGACCACCTGCGGCGTGGGAATGGTGCCTTCCCGTAGGGACTTCCAAAGCTGATCTGCCCGCTGCAAGCCTGCATAGGAGCCCAGCGGGGTGAGAATCGATCGGGTGAGGGACATAGCAAACCCTTACATACAGTGCCACCTACATACCATTACATAGACAGACAACTCCACACAATGCACGGTAGCAGAATTACAGATCTTTTATTTCCCAGCTTTAAGAACTTGGGCGGCAGTCAATTGCAACGCAGGAAAGGTGGGTGAAACAATCAATTGCTCGCCCTGAAAACGCTGTACTTGATAGACTCCGTCGATTAACGTGTACACGCTAACCGTTGGTAATTTTGGAGAACCCACATATTTTGCAGCCCCAAACGGATCAGGATCAACGATCCAATATTCAGGAATTCCCTTGGCTTGATATTCTGCAACTTTCTCACGATAATCCTGAGTGGCAGTACTTTCACTAACAATTTCAACGAGCAAAAAAGCGGCGACTGATAACACTGCCGATTGTTCTAAAGCCGTCTCGACTAACTCAATCGGCACGATCGCGACATCCGGTACGCGAGAAGTATTTTCTTCGGTGCGCTGTCCGGGTTCTCGAAAGGATTCCCAAGCATATCCGAGCCGTTCGATTTCTTGATTGAATTGGCTTTCTAGGTAGCGTGCAATTCTAAGATGTAGCCACGTTGGGGGTGTCATGGCAACCAGTTCTCCTCGCACCAATTCATAGCGGGTATCTGTCCCGTCGTTATAGTTGAGATACTCTTCGAAGGTGAGTCGTTGCCCGGTTGCGATCGTCATCGGGGGGTGCCTAACCTATAACCTAGCGTGCTTCTGTAGATTGCTTGCCAAAGTGAACAATTTTCTACCCAGATCTTTCCTATCTAGATCATAGTTCATGCCACCGAGCCGTGGAGCTGCTGGGAATGCCGATCGGCGGACTGGAGAAACTCCACTAGCCATTCCTTAATCAAATGGGTGGCACGGCAATCATCTTCGTTATAGACCAAAATCGAGTCCAGGAAAGACCGATCGCCCGTTTGTAACCATTGGGCATACCAGTAAATCGACTGGGCACCGTTGGCGCTGGAATCCCGCCATTCAAAGCCAATCCAGCGGGCAATATTTTTCAGCGCATAGCTTTCTACGGGCAAGGTAGCTACCCGAGTGACAACTTCATGCAGATCGATAAACCGAGGCAGCATGGGTTGAATCAGGTGCTGCGGGGTGTCATAAAGCTTGGCCAACTTGTTGACCGTCTGCACTTCATAGGGGCAAAAATGAAAAATGGGCGCATCTGGATACGCCCATACCAAATCTAGAAGTTCTTGCCACACCCGCATTTCATGGTCTGGATGGTCAGCCAGAAAGGCGTGGAACTGCTGGGTCTGTTTCTGTCGATCGACGACCAAGACCCCATGCAGGTAGATGAAATCTAAGGACGGTTCGGATTCAATGTCGAAATAAAGTTCGATCGAGGACGTGGGGAGAAATTCGTTAATAAAGCGAGGCCGCTGGTGCACGGGGGGATAGTCTGTGGTGGGTAGCGCCTGATTTTGGAGGGTTGCCTGGGCTTGCTGGGTGATTTTCTTCGCCATTTCCAAGCCGAAGCCGGGTAAGGTTTCGAGTACCTTGGGAGGTGTCTTGGCGAGGGATTCCAGGGAGGTTAGGTTGAGGGCTTGCAGTTCCCGGTAGCGGCTCTGGGTGACGCCCGGTAAGAGGGACAGGTGCTCCGTTTCTTTGGCCGTTTCGTAGCAATGACTGTACCAATGGCAGAGACTACAGCGATTGCGGGAGATAAACACCTCTGGACTGGCTTCGGCCTGGAGGCTGGCAATGCAACTAGTCAGAACCTCTTCCATGCGGGGAATCATTTCCCACAGGTCGATCGCGTATTGTCCTTTTTCCCGCAGGAACAAATAAGATTCTTCCGGCCAGGTGCCCTGTACCGCCGCCAGCACTTTGACGTGGTAAGCCGCTACGATTTGATATTCCGTTTTGGAGCGCTTACTCAGCTTAATTTCCACGGGGGCATACAGCCAATCTCCCAGGTCGGACGTTCCCGACTGCTTGACGAGCAAGTCTGGGTTGCTCAGCAAAGTGACGCCCTCAACCTCCGTCAGTAGTACACCCTGGTAAATAAAATCCGCCCCTTGTTGCATCAGTGCTAGGGTCTTGGCAGCGGCGATCGTCCAGTTGTGGCTGGGGTAGACGGGTCGCACGTAGTCCAGGGTTTCGAGAATTTCGCGGTGGTGGGCAGCACTATCCTGCATCAACTTGACCACGTAGTCGTTCATGGGGTCACGCTGAAGCGAGTCGCCGTGGGTATCAAGGAAAGCGCGGCGGCTGCATCGTTGATAATTCAACAAAAGCTCTGCCGTTATGAGCATGGAAATCGATCGAGGAGACTAGGGTGGACTCGAGCCGGAAGATGCTACTGGGACTTTACAGGGATTCACTTATGCTCTAGTTTAGGCCAGAAAGTTCCTTCTGCGTGTATGACCTTCGATCGGATTCTCACCCATCGCCAAGAATTTCCTTTCCTCGACCAGTACGCCTACTTCAACTACGGCGGACAGGGACTCATGTCTCGGCGGGCGTTAGAGGCTGTGACCCAAGCCCAGGAGACGTTACAACGCATTGCGCCCTTTTCCCAGGCGGCCTACGACTACAGTTTGCAACTGACGGATGACCTGCGGCGGGCGATCGCGGGGGAACTGGGAGCCTCACCGGACAGCATCACTTTGACCGAAGACACCACGGTCGGCTGCAACATTGCCCTCTGGGGACTGGATTGGCAGGCGGGCGATCATTTGCTCATCACGGACTGCGAGCACCAAGGAGTGTTGGCGATCGTCCAAGAACTTCAGCATCGGTTTGGCATTGAGGTCTCGGTCTGTCCGCTGTTGCCAACGCTGAATGGGGGCGATCCGGTGGCCACGTTGGTAAGTCATTTGCGCCCAAATACTCGCATGGTGGTGCTGAGTCATGTGTTGTGGAATACGGGGCAGGTGTTGCCGTTGGAGCAGATGGTGGCCGTTTGCCACAGCCACAGCGATCGGGTGCGAATTTTAGTAGACGCTGCCCAGTCGGTGGGGGTATTGCCGCTGAATTTGACGACCCTAGGGGCGGATTACTATGCCTTTACTTGCCATAAGTGGTGGTGCGGTTCCGCAGGGGTGGGTGGCATCTATGTGCGGCCTGAAGTGCGGGAGGAGTTACGTCCAACGTTTATTGGCTGGCGCAGTATTCGTACTAATGCCCAGGGCAAACCGATCGCCTGGGAAGGGGGTGGGAAACGCTATGAGGTCGCAACGTCAGCGGTGGCGTTGTATCCCGGAGTGACCACCGCAATTCACGTCCAGCAGAAATTTGCATCAGCAGTGGAACGGTATGAAATGATTTGCGATCGCAGTCGATATCTTTGGCAACAATTGCAAACCATTCCTCAGGTGAAAACGCTACGCTCAACACCACCGGAATCTGGATTGGTTTCATTCCAAATGACTTCCGGTCAGCATAAGGCTTTGGTTACAGCCTTGGAAGCGGAGGGAATTTTAGTACGGCTACTCCTCGATCCCAATTGCGTCCGAGCTTGCACCCATTACTTAACCGTAGAAGCCGAGATCGATCGATTAGTGGGAGCGATCGCAGCAATAATCGATCGCTAAGAAATTGAATGTAACTTTCTTGACCTGTGATAGTTGTTGACCTGTGATAGTTGTTGACCTGTGATAGTTGTTGACCTGCGATCGTAGGTAGCAAAGCGCTCTGGCTGTTTTCATTCCATTAATTTCTGCATGTAAACTGCATATAAGCTGTACGTAAGCTGTATGTAAATTGATTACGTCAACTTATTGCGTAATGGGATAGAAATATTAAAAATGGTATCACTAGGGCCGTGGCTTCCCATAGCATGACATCATATCGGGCAGCACCGCTTACTGGAATGATGTTGCTGTATCACGCTGTACGATGACGCTGTATCACGCCTTAGAACGACTCAGGATTGAGGACTCGCGTTGAGAGGGGTCTGAGCGATCGGGTGGAGCGATCGGGTTATAGGTAAGGTGCATTACGTCACCCGCTGACCGGCTGAGTCATCTTCTCAAGCATTCAAGGAGACCCTCATGAGATACGAAGATATCCGTAACCAACTCAAAACTGGCGATATTATTCTGTTCTCTGGAAAAGGTGGACTTTCGGATGGTATTAAATTTTTTACAGTCAGCAAATGGTCCCATGTCGCTATGGTCTATCGATTTGACGATCCCCTTGATCCCAAAGGATCAGTCTTCTGCTGGGAATCCACAACGCTCAATAGTATTAAGGATGCAGACACGGGCCGATTAACGAAAGGGGTGCAGCGCTTGGAACTGTCTGAACGGCTGGAAAAATGTTTTGCAAATGGCTATGAGATTAATATTCGTCCCCTCTCTCAGCCGCTGACCGATAGCATGATCATTGCGTTAAACAACTTTCGCCATGAAGTGAGTGGTCGCCCCTACGAAAAAAATAAGATTGAATTATTGAAATCTGCCTACGATGGCATTTTTGGAGATAACTGCGAGGATCTCAGTTCGTTATTTTGCAGTGAGCTGATTGCAGAGGCGTACCAAAAGATGGGGTTATTAACTGAACGGATTCCATCCAACGAGTACACCCCGAAGGACTTTTCAACGCAAAGAAGTATGCAATTGGAACTGGGCTACAGCTTCCAGAATGAAATTGCCTTAACGGCTTTGTAAGAAAAACCATTCAAGTCAGAGAAAACGTCAAAGTCAGACAAAACATCGAATCCAATAGTCCACAGTGATCTTTCTCTACCCCCGATCGATGGCAGAATCTGCCCGTTGAAACCCTTGCACTTTCCCAAAAGACTTGTTATAGTACAGAAGTACTAAGTACTTGCATACTAATACTCGACGTTTCATCTCGACGTTTCGTAAGGGGGACTTTTGGGAAATGGGTGTTAAACATGGTCTTCAACCGATTGCTATTGAAGCACTCTCGTCACCACACGGGTTGCCCATAGAGCCTCCTAAGCCCAGCCTCCGTAGAGGTCGCCCTAGTCAAAAGACAGCCGCTAAAAACGAGAAAAGAATCGCAGATAAAAACATTGCTGAGGCCGCCTTAGCCAATTTGAACGGTTCGGAAACTAGCGAACTGACTCCTCCCCAGGGCAAAGGTAGCCATGCCCTAGCATCCTCCAAAGCTTCTACTGCCAAAGCCTCTACGACGAAAGCCTCTAAAACCAAAGCCTCAGCTCTCAAAACTCGCCGCCCTACCAAGCCCCTAGCCTCTCATCCCTCGCCTGCCGTCTGGACTGCTCCCTCTAGTCAAGTCCTAGAGCAAATTAAGGATTTTCGGCAGCAGCTTGAAGCTATACAAACCCAAATTACCGCCATGAATCAGCAGTCCGAAGCCTTGGATAGCAACCTGGGAGAACTGCGCCAACTTTCCCAGCAAATGCAAGCCCTATCTCGATCGCACGCAGTTCAGCAATCTCAAGTGACGAAATCTCCCGTTCCCCATCCACGGCTTGACGATTGGAGTCCCGTTGATTGCCCGTCCGTACCATCGTCCGTACCATTCAGTGCAGCCCCGCCTCCAGCTTCCCATGCGTCTTCCACCAGTGCGGAAACTTCCGAGGCCAGCACTTCTCCAGATTCGCTTCCCCTTGCTAAACCAAGCTTCGTTTCCCGCTCCCAGCCGATCGCCCCCTATTCCGCCTCTGCCCACGCCAGCAAAGCGGTTAAACCTTCCCTAATTGTCACGGCTGCTACGGTGATGCCGACTGCCGCCAGCCCAGCCCAGTCTGTACTCCCCCGATCTGCTCAGCCTGTACCTCCGCGATCGATCGTTGCGCCTGCCGCTCCACCCAACCCAAAATCCGCTTCTGCTCCCCCCATCCACCCCCCTGCCGTTCGGGTGCGTCGTCCTGCCCATTCTAAGCCTCCCGCAACTTCCACACCCCTAAGGCTTCGGTTGCAAGGGCTATTACCGATCCCAAATCATCCTGTGACGATCGCGATCGATGCTCTGTTGTGGACGCTCGTGGCAACGGGGGTACGGTTAGGAATTCAAGGGGTAATCCTGTGGATTCCGAGCTTGGCCGTACCGTTAACGCTAGTCATGTTATTACCCGCGATCGTGGCTGCTTATCTAGCCTTTTTCGTTCCTCAATCTAGTACGACTGTGATTTATCGATTGTTGCTGATCACGTTGGGATTGTTTCTGGGATCAAAAGTTTAACCGTAGTCTTAGCAAGAATTTTTGGTTAGTTTTAGTTTCGGTTTTAGTTTCGCTATGGAGGTTGGTTTATCATGCGATCGCACCTAGAAAGACCTACTTGGAGAGCTCTACCTTGGCAATCTTGGCTCCGGCCTCTCCGTCTAGCATGGACACCTAAGCAATTATTAGCGGGAGGAACTGCAATCTTGACCCTGGGACTCTGCTTGGACTCGAAGTTTTTTTCCGCTGCTAGTCAATCATCCATTGCCGATCGCTGTGTGCAAGTTGTAGAATCCAAAGCCCAAATTTCTCGACAACAATTGGGGCAATTTTTGACTATTCCAGAGGCAACCGCACGACCTCAAGTCACAAAAGTTCTCCCTAAGCCCTACTGCTATCTGGCCAGCCTGCAAATTCGCACAGGCACCAAAGCCGATCGCGCCGTTTATCCCCTCGCCTCCAATCCCAAAACCTGGTTGGTGGTTTTGTATGAGGGCGATCGCTATATGGGATATGACTTTATTACCCATTAAGCTGAATCAAATCATCTTGTTGCTGTGTTGATGGGTTTCGGTGGCTTTTAGCGTTGCTCTAAACAGATTGATGTAGTTTTTTCTGATTCTAAATCTGATTTCCCTTTGTTCATGTTGTTTTCGCCCATATTGCTTATTTTTATAGTTTTGATCTGTTGCCTCTCTGGTTGTAGTACTTCCCAACCATCCCCACCCCTTGCTGAGATTAAGCTCTATCAAAATTGGGAGTTACAAGCGGGCGATCGGGTTGCAGGGTACGAAGTCACGGGTGGGTTAGGTGATATTTCGATCGCACTGCAAGGTCGATCGATTTATGCCCCGTTTAATGGAGATACGCAACTCGATCAACGCCGTTGTTTGTATTTCGATAGCCCAGAAGTCCCCTCCTATAAGTTTCGATTTTGTGGTATCCAGTCTCCAAAACTGGGTAAGGTGCATCAAGGTGAAACGATCGGGAGTGGTGAAACGCTTCAGTTTGCTGCCCTCCGTAAACAACCGAATGGCACTTGGGCCATTGTGGAACCCTCAAAAACAATTTTGGAGAAAACGCTAAAAGCCTCATGAAATGGATTATCGACTGGCAAATTGTTCATGGCAAAGTGCAGCAATCGTTGTTAGTGCTGCTCAGTTGTTGGTCGTTATTTCTAGGAACTAGTTATTCTGCTCGGGCGGAAGGCATTGTTGGGTTTGATGCGACTGACTTTGAGCAATCAGCTACCCTGCAACAACCGCAGGCACAACTCGCTCACTCCCATCCATCCAATGTGACGCCACTTCAACCCGCACCACAGCCTATACCCGTTATTCAGCAATCATCTCCCCATCCAGCAACCCTTGCCGATTCCGAAGTTGTCACCTTTCCAACGGAGTCCGGTTCACCAATCACCCAAGCCGACCGTTCAGCGGACCATGTCGATCGTTCAGCGGCTCGATCGTTACCGAGAGTCGATCGCACAACTGCCCAACCCGTAGGATCGATGGTTACCCGTGATGACAATGCCATTTTTTCTGGCGGCGCAAACTCGCTGGTGGCAAGGGCGGTTGGTAGCGCTGAGGGCACCCGACGCCCCGACGGCGGCAAGAATCCAGCCTATTACGGTCATGTTGATCCTGGTAATGCGCAGTGGAATCTCGGCAGTTTTTCCTATCAGCACGGAGCGACCTCACCGGAAGACGCCGACGATCGCCAATTGCAACGCCTGCAACGACAAGACCAAATCATTCGGGAACGGGCAGCGCAGTATGGAATGAAGTTGGAGTTGCAGGAACGACTAAATGCCATTGACTTAGCTAACCAAGCCCCCCTAGCAGCCCTCGATCGGGGGGGCTATGTGGAACGGCTGAAAGCTGCCAAGCAGGAAGGCTTATCTGGGGAAGCGGCCATTCTAGAGGCTCGGGTGAACGCTTATCGTCACCCCGATACCCAGCAATGGGATGCCCCCGGTTTGGGCAATAACGAGTCGTTTATTCGCCATGACCAGGCCCGACGTATGGACGCGATCGCCCAGGCAATAATCGTGGATCAGACGTGGATACGAAAACAGGGACAATTTCAACGCATGCCCCGATCGTCGGGAACTGAAGTGGCCCAGGTCATGCAAATGGATCAAACCT
>MUGG01000214.1 GCA_002148405.1 Alkalinema sp. CACIAM 70d
GCAAGGATTGGTGGCATCCCCAGTGGATTCCGCTGACATCCGATCCAGGGGGTGGCAATCATCACTGCTTGGATCTAGCTCCTGGCCCCCAAGGGAACGTTGGCCAAATCATTACGATGTGGCATGACGATAGCGATCGATCGTTACTGGCAAACAGTTTTGCGGAGTTTCTAGAACAGTTTGCCCATGCATTGGAGGCTGGAGAATATGCCTATTCTGAAGAATATAATTCAATTTTGGCTGTAGATGAAATTTAAGAAAGTGAAACAAGTGATCGATCTTGGAAGAGTACCCTACATTAAGCATCAAGAGAAAAAAATCTAGAAGAAAGAATCGAGAAAAATAGCTGACCACCGCATGTCAACGGCAGCGAAACCTCCTGACAGAGGCCATTATTCTCTACTTTTTAAGCAATAGGAATACTCTATGGCAATAGGACTGCCAAATTGTGTTGGGTTTGGGATCTCCTAGGGAATTCTAGGAGATGACTCCCTTGCCCAGACTTGGCTTATGGTTACCCATTCCTGCGCTGACTTGACTGCTTTACCCCACATTTCTGGCTATACAGTTCTGGAGCAACTCTACGTGGGCTCTCGGACAGGAGTCTACCGCGCCATAACCCAGATCAGTCAGCAGTCAGTGATTATTAAAATCCTCCAACAGGATTATCCTTCCTGTCAGGATTTAGTTCAATTTCGAAACCAGTTTACTATAACTAAAAATCTCACCATTCCTGGCATTGTGCGGCCCCTAAGCTTGGCACCCTATGGCAATAGCTATGCCCTTATTATGGAGGACTGGGGCGGCAGTTCTCTACGAAAATTTATCCAAGATCATACGCTTTCCTTAGACGAGATTTTGGAAATCGTACTGCAACTCGCAGACATTATGAATGATCTGCACCAAGCCCAGATCATTCATAAAGATATTAAGCCTGCCAATATTCTGATTCATCCTGTTACGCAGCAAGTGAAGCTGATTGACTTTAGCATTGCCTCACTTTTGCCCAAAGAAAATCAGGAAATTAAAAATTCTCAGGGATTAGAAGGTACATTGGCATACTTAGCCCCTGAACAAACTGGGCGTATGAATCGTGGAGTTGACTTCCGGACAGATTTTTATGCATTGGGTGTAACGTTCTTTGAGTTGCTTGTAGGGCAGCTACCCTTTCAATCCAACGATCCAATGGAGCTGATTCACTGTCACCTTGCTAAGTATCCCCCAGCTTTAGAAACACTTAATCTCCAAGGTCAAGATTGTAAAGTTCCTCAGGCAATTGCCGATATTGTTCTTAAACTGATGGCGAAAAATGCTGAAGACCGCTATCAAAGCGCGATCGGCTTGAAATATGATTTACAGGTTTGCTTAGATCGCCTTCAAGAAACAGGAACAATTCAACCTTTTAAGCTGGCTACTCACGATCTATGTGATCATTTTCTAATACCTGAAAAACTTTATGGGCGAGAAGCTGAAGTTCAAACTCTATTAGACGCTTTTGAGCGCGTAGCGTCTCCTATTGAGGATCGCGTAGCCAGGGTTAATTCCGAACTGATTTTAGTCGCTGGCTTTTCGGGAATCGGTAAAACCGCAGTTGTGAATGAAGTTCAAAAACCGATCGTGCGTCAACGAGGTTACTTCATCAAGGGTAAGTTTGATCAATTTAATCGCAATGTCCCGTTTTCTGCTTTTGTACAAGCCTTTCGTGATTTAATTCACCAGCTACTCTCTGAATCTAGGACACAACTGGAGCACTGGAAAACACTGCTTCTTAGGGCCTTGGGGGATAGTGCTCAAGTCATTATTGAGTTAATTCCCGAACTCGATCGCATTCTTGGTCCTCAACCTCCAGCCCCCGAACTGTCAGGATCTGCGGCCCAACATCGATTTAATTTACTATTTCAGAAATTTGTTCAAGTTTTTTCAACACCCGATCATCCCTTAGTCATCTTTTTAGATGATTTGCAATGGGCAGACTTTGCATCCTTAAAGTTAATACAATTGCTCATAGAAGACTCGATCGGGTCATCTGTTAATGATTGGAGCCTATCGTGATAACGAGGTCTTTTCTGCCCACCCGTTAATGCTAACCTTAGATGAAGCACAAAAAACGGGAGCAATCATTAATACCATTACGTTAAAGCCCTTGACTGAATTGAGCTTGAATCAGTTAGTGGCTGATACCCTAGATTGTTCGATCGTTGCAGCACAGCCTTTAGCAGAGTTAGTGTATCAAAAAACGGAGGGTAACCCCTTTTTCGCAACACAGTTTCTTAAAAGGTTACATCAAGATGGCTTGATCACCTTCAACGCTCAAGCAGGCCACTGGGAATGTGATCTGATGCAGATACGGACAGCAGCATTAACTAATGATGTTGTTGAGTTTATGGCTCAGCAAATCCAAAAACTCCCTTCTAAAACACAAACAGTTCTTACTTTAGCAGCTTGTATTGGTAACCAATTTGATTTGCAAACGCTGTCTATTGTTTCAGAACAGCCAGCCATAGAAGTAGCTGCAGTATTGTGGCCAGCTTTGCAGGAAGGTCTAATTTTACCGAAAAATGAATTATATAAGTTGTACTTCAATCATCAAGTCACTGAAGTAACGAACCATAGCGGCAACAATGCGAGATATCGATTTCTACACGATCGCATTCAGCAGGCAGCCTACTCTCTTATTCCAGACGTTCAGAAACAACTCACCCATCTCACAATCGGACAACTCCTGTTACAACATTTTGATGCAGATCATCAGGATGAGTATTTCTTTGAAATTCTAAATCATCTGAATTGTGGTATTTCACTCATTACTTCAGTTACCCAGCGGCAGCAATATGCCCAATTAAATTTGCGAGCTGCCCATAAGGCGAAAGAATCGACTGCCTATAATGCAGCCCTGCATTATCTTGATTATGGAATGCAGTTTTTATCCCCAGATAGCTGGCAGATTGATTACGAGTTGACCCGCAATATATACGAACTAGCAGCTGAAGTTGCTTTACTCAACTGTAATTTTGAACAGATGGAAGTGTGGATTCAGACTGTATTACAAAATACGTGTATTTTGCTGGATCAAGTCAAAGTTTATGAAGTGAAGCTTCAAGCCCATCAAGTCCAAAACCAACAGCTTCAAGCGATTACCATTGGACGCGAAATTCTGAAAAAGCTAGGCGTAACCCTTCCAGACGTCGTGACTCCTTTAGAAATTCAACAACAGATTCAATGCACCCTAGATACCTTATCCCATTACAAGATTGAAGCTCTAGTAGATCTACCCATCACTCAGGATGAGGCTGTGATTGCTGCTGCGCGCATTATGACGAGCTTAGTACCCTCTGTCCACCAAGCTAATCCGGCCCTATTTCCCATTCTTGCCTGTGAAGAAGTTAATCTAGCTTTGAAGCATGGAAATTCTCTTTTCTCTGCACCAGGTTATGCTGACTTTGGGATTGTCATCAGCTCTGTCTTAAATCAACTAGAGACAAGCTATTGCTTTGGACAACTTGCGCTCAATTTAATGGAGAAATTTGCAGAGAAATCTGTCCAAAGTATGGTTCAGTTTAAAGTTGCTGCATTTAACCACTCTAATCAGCAAAGTATCCATCAAGCGATCGCGCTATTAAAAGAATCCTACAATGTGGCCATCGAAACTGGAGATTCAGTCCATG
This sequence comes from Alkalinema sp. CACIAM 70d, assembly GCA_002148405.1. Taxonomy (GTDB): domain Bacteria; phylum Cyanobacteriota; class Cyanobacteriia; order Leptolyngbyales; family Leptolyngbyaceae; genus Alkalinema. Next base: position 3,666 of record MUGG01000214.1, read on the forward strand.
CTCTAGTGTCTACATCGTTTAGGCTTTTCTATACATACTTAAGCGGAACAGAAGATTTAGATGTGATTCTAGAAGAGATTAATACCTATCAATCTAGATTTGCAACTAGTCAGCACTTTCTCACATGGGTAAAAATTCTTCGTTCATCCATTCATCATCTCACTCATTTAAGTGACAATTATAATTATCTTAATAGTGATTCTGAAGAACAAGAACTATCAACTCTAGTACAAGAGAATGATGAGCTATCTTTACACTTATTCTATTTGAGTAAATTAATTCTCAGTTGTTTATTTGACAATTTTGATGGTGCAATTCACAGTACAGATCAGGGGGTTAAATATCTGAAAGCAGGGGTCGGTATGCCTTCTGCACCTACCTATTATTATTATGACTCCTTGACTCGCTTAATGCTGTCTTTCCATTGTGATTCAATACAGCAAGCACAGCTATTATCACAGGTTGAGTCCAATCAGAAGAATTTACTTCTGTATGCGAATGCTGCACCAATGAATTATTTACATAAATATCATTTGGTAGAAGCAGTGCGTTGTTATGTTCTAGAAATTCAAGCGGATGCTCTTGAGTTTTTCGATCGAGCGATCGCGGGAGCTAAAGAGCATGGATTTATCCAGGATGAAGCACTTGCTAATGAATTGGCTTCAAAGTTCTATCTTAACTGGGGTAAGGACAAGATTGCGGCTGTTTACTTACAAGAAGCCTATTATTGTTATGCTCGTTGGGGGGCCACAGCTAAAACAGACCAGCTCGAAAAGAACTATCCCCATCTCTTGCGGCCTATTCTGCAAACTACACCTCAACCGCTCAATATTTTTGAGACCCTTGCCACCCTTAATAATCCTAACTTAACGCTCCATTCCTCGACGAATCCTAATCGTTCTTCCCACACAGATATTAATGCTGCTCTAGACTTTACTGCAATTCTCAAAGCTTCTCAAAGTCTTTCTGAAAGCATTCAACTAGATGATTTACTTCATCAGTTGACCCATATTATTTTGCAAAACTCCGGCGGTGAGCGCTGCGCCTTGATTCTTCCCAATCACGCTGATGAATGGCATATCGCAGCGATCGCCACCCCTGAAACAACTGAACTCTGTTCTCAACCGTTAGAGGGAAATTTGAATGTACCCGTCAAATTAATTCAGTACGTTCAAAACACGCAAGAAATGGTTGTCATTAATGATCTTAAAACTGACTTGCCTGTCATTGATGATTACTTACAAGAAAGACAACCAAGGAGTTTACTTTGCCTACCTATTTTAAATCAAGGCCAGTTAATTGGTATTTTGTACTTAAAGAATCGATCGACAAGTGGTGTATTTACTCGCGATCGTATTGTTCTTCTCAATTTTCTCTGTACCCAAGCAGCGATTTCCTTAGCTAATGCCCGTCTTTATCAAGCCTCCCAGACTTACGCACAACAGCTGGAAGATTCGCTAAAAAAATTACGGGTTAACGAAGGGCGCTTCCAGAAACTTGCCAATAATGTCCCTGGACTGATTTATCAAATTCAAGTTCAAGCGGATGGTACGGTGTCTGTGCCCTACGTCAGTTCTGGTTGCCAAACTCTTTATGAAGTGGCCGCTGAAGATTTAATGACTGGAAAGATTACCCTCCGGGATTTTGAACACCCTGAGGATCAAGCCGATGTACTTCAAGCCATGGTCGAATCTGCGCAAAATCTCACGCCTTTTCGTCATGAATGGCGCATCATTACTCCTAATGGAACAGTCAAGTGGATCAAAGCAGCCTCCCAACCAGAGCGAGGGGAACAAGGGGAAATCATCTGGGACGGAATTCTCATTGATATTACCGATCGAAAACAGGCAGAAACCATTGTTTTGCAGAAATCCCAAGCCCTTGAACAGGCTATGAATGCTTTGCAAAATACGCAACTGCAAATGGTTCAAAGTGAAAAAATGGCTTCTTTGGGGAACTTAGTTGCAGGGGTTGCCCATGAAATCAATAATCCGATTGGCTTTTTGAATGGCAGTCTTCACCACGTTAACGACTACGTGAAAGACCTGTTAGACCATTTGCACCTCTATCAGCGATACTATGCCGATGCTGTACTCCCGATTCAAGACCATGCGGAAGAAATTGACCTAGAGTTTCTCCAAGAAGATTTGCAAAAGGTAGTACACTCAATGCAGGGCGCGGTCGATCGTATTAAATCAATTAGTACTAGTTTACGTACTTTCTCTAGAGCTGATACTGAGCACCAAGTCAGTACTAACCTTCACGAAGGGATTGATAGTACGCTACTCATTCTTAAATATCGCCTCAAAGCCAATGAAAAGAGACCCGCAATTCAAATCATCCAAGATTACGGTGATTTACCCCTAATAAAATGCTTTCCAGGTCAACTCAATCAAGTCTTCATGAACATTTTAGCTAATGCGATAGACATGTTTGATGAAATTTCTCAAACACAGTCGTTTGAAGAATTAGAAGTCAATTCTCAACAAATTATCATTCGTACTAGAATAGCCAACAACTATATCCAGATTGGCATACGTGATAATGGACGAGGGATGTCCGATATTGTAAAAGCTAGGATTTTTGACCACTTATTTACTACGAAAGGGGTTGGCAAGGGAACTGGATTAGGTTTAGCGATCGCGCAACAAATCATTGTAGAAAAACACCAAGGATGGATTGAAGTTCAATCTGAAGTCGGTAAGGGCACCGAATTTTTGATTCAATTACCGATCTCGGACGGATAAATCATCCCTGCTAAAATCAATTTTGTAGCAGCAAAAGACCCATTAGTTATGTTCGGGTATTATTCGGGTATTACTGTATTTCAGTGCTAGTACGTTATAGTACTGAAATATTGGGTTAAAAATTTGGTTGGAAGTTAGTTGCGAGTAATGGAATTATTGCAGGCTTTCTAGGAGTTCCTGAGTTGGTTCTTCTTCTCCCACGATCGCGTTAAACGCTGCAAGGTGCCGGATGGAATCAAAGATAGGATCACTGCTGAGCATCACCCGGCACAAATTGGGTGCACAGGAACAAGCTTCCTCAAGCGCCTGTATTGCTGATTGAGCCTTCCCTTGACAAACATAGCAACTGGCTTTGCCATACCAAGCGGCAAAATTGTCAGAACAAATAGATAGCGATCGATCAAAACTATCCATGGACTGTTGATATTTGCCTAACTTGATCAGAACCGTTCCCCGAGCACTCCAAGCATAGTAGCAATCGGGTTTAACCTGTAATGCCGTTTCTAGACTAAACAATGCCTGTTTAGTTTGGTTGAGAGCATCCTGGCACATCCCCCGGTTGTACCAAGACTTATAATTCTCGGGTTTCAGCTTCAAAACTTGTTCAAAGCTTCTAATGGCCTCTGCATAACGGCATAAATTCATCAAGACCTTGCCTTGGTTATACCGTCCTCGATAGTCTTGAGAATCAATTTGAATCACCTTGTCAAACATTTGAAGAGCAGCCTCGTACTTGCCGAGTTCTCCCAGGGAAATGCCCTTACCTTGCCAAGCTAAAATGTTAGCTGGATCCAGAGCTAAAACCTGCTGAAAGCTGACGATCGCTTCTTCATGAATGCCCCACTTTTGCAGCAAATAGCCCCGTGCTAGCCATGCTTGTTTATGATTAGGTTGCTGCATCAAAACCTTCTCATACTTTGTCACTGCTCCACCATGTCGTCCAAAGACTGGGAGCAACTGCGTTAAAGTGGCCGTGGGTAAATTGTCTGCACCCAAATTCATAGGATCTGAGGTAGGTATCCGATAATTGAACGAAGAAGCCTAAGGAGTAGGCAGTTATGGTTGACACGCCAGAAAACTTCCTGCGCGAGACTCTTCAGTGAGTCGAGATGCTCGATTAAAAGAGCTTATCAATCAAGAGTCTTTTGTTAAGGTGCCCAAGCCTCTATTGACCTTCAACGATTTTCGATCGGGTTTACAGAACCTTCATATGCCTCTAGTCCTGCGTTCTCGTTTCTCGTCTGATAGCCGAACGCTTGATGCACAATTAATGATTGATCCTGAATCCTGATCCTCAATCCTGTCCAAAAACAGCACAAAGCAGCCTAAAACAGCATAGTTGTTTTCAGGTGGCACAGGGACTGTCTACAGGAGACCAAGGTGAACTCCCATCAAGAACGCAAAAACCTTCAGCTACAATAAAGGCTGTTTTGTCATTCAATGATTGCATTGAGCCAGCAAGAAGCATTCCATCTTGCTGTGAGGCAATGAGTGCGTGGAAGTGAGGTTCACTCTCAAAGAACGTGTCGTTGTCCTGCTATGATTTTGCCCAAATGGGTAGCCATTTATAGTGTTACCTATCAGGCTCTAGCCCAGTATCGGCTAGACCAAGAGATCGGGTAGTATCGGGTGTTTTGAATCAGGTCACCTATGTCGGAGAATTCCTGGCCAGAAAACAATTCCTCTCAGTCGCTAGAGTTGGCTGATTCAGTCCCCTCTGGGCTGTCGGAGGCGATCGCGCTTCCCTTAACTGCTGAAGATGAAGATTTTGAGCCTTCGCCCCTGGATCAAGGGTTTGAGGGGCGGCGAGTCAAGGCTGCTTTTGTACTCACAGGGACTTGGAGCTTAATGTATTTACTCCATTCACTGGCTTGGGGACTGTGGGTTGTGTGGGCTGTGACGGGTCTCATGACGCTTCACTTGGTTCGGGCTTTTTTTGCCAAGCCGATGGTGCATGCCCCGACACCCGATACCACAACGGAAGATTGGCCTACGGTGTCAGTTTTGGTCTCTGCGAAAAATGAAGAGGCTGTCATTGAAAAGCTCGTGCGTAACCTTTGCACGTTGGATTATCCCTGCGATCGCTATGACGTGTGGATCATTGACGACGCCAGCAGCGATCGAACGGCCCAGATTCTCCAAACCCTACAACCAGAATTTGCGAATCTTCAAGTTTTCCGCCGTTCCCTAGGAGCCACCGGGGGCAAGTCTGGAGCCTTGAATCAAGTCTTGCAGAAAACCCAGGGCGAATTCTTAGTCGTGTTTGATGCAGATGCCCAAATTCAGCCTGATTTCCTCCAGCAAACTTTACCGATTTTCCTGGCGGACGAGCGGGTAGGGGCAGTGCAGCTGCGTAAGGCGATCGTCCAGGCAGAGCATTTCGAGACATCCGATGCAGAAAATTTTTGGATCCGTGGGCAGCATGCTGAGATGTTGTTAGATGCCTTTATGCAGCAGCAACGGATCGCGATCGGCGGCCTAGGTGAACTACGAGGCAATGGTCAACTCGTGCGTCGCCAAGCCTTACTGGACTGCGGCGGCTGGAACGAAGAAACCATTACCGATGACCTCGATCTGACCTTCCGTTTGCATCTCAAGCAGTGGAATATCCATTGCTTTACATTGCCACCTGTCTATGAAGAAGGGGTCACGACTGTTAAAGCCCTCTGGCATCAACGCAATCGCTGGGCAGAAGGTGGCTATCAACGGTATTTAGATTATTGGCGATTGATTTTGAGAAATCGTATGGGGACTCGCAAAACCCTTGATCTCTCAACCTTTTGGGTGATGCAATACTTCATGCCGACGGCGGCTATTCCAGACTTTGCCCTTGCCATCGCCCGCCACCACAGCATGATGTTGACCCCGCTTTCTATGCTAACGTTCCTATTTTTTGTGGCCAGTACAGTGCGGGGACTCCGCCGCAAACGGTTAGCCAATGGTCAGCACTTCAAAGGTCCTTGGGAAGCTTGGGGCGAGCCGATTCTTCAGTCGCTCCAAGGATTTCTCTACATGATGCATTGGTTTGTGGTGGTCAGTAGCGTGACGACGCGGATGGCGATCGTCCCCAAACGACTGAAATGGGTGAAAACAGTGCATACCGGGTCTTAGCGATCGCGCTTACGAATCATGGCTATCCTCGGACGTGGGCAAACCTCCCACGATCGCTAAGACCCAAATCATAGGTCAAACATCATAGATTAAATAATGATGGACAAAGAAAAGAGGGTATTCCTAGGGAACGCCCTCTTTTTGTATGATTCAATTTTGTGTGATTCAAGTTGTGTAAATCAGTTGTGTGATAGCAATGGTGTGATTAAGAGCATTGAGAGTCGCGCTCCATCAGGTGAAAACGACTAGCTTGCCCCTTGGGTTTTTCTACCCTTTTGCCCCCGACGCTCCTGCATTTTCTGTTGCAGCTTGGCCTGCTGTTCGGGCGTGAGAACTTGCTTCATCTGTTCACGAGATGCTTTCATGATTTCCTTGATTTGAGCCTTCTGAGCATCGGTCAAGTTGGCCGCCGCTTTCATGCCGCCCCGGCGTCCTTGTCCATTGCCAGCAGCAGCTTTGATCTGAGCCTTCTGCTCTGGAGTCAACAGGGCTTCAATTTTGCTACGGGTGGATTGATGAATCTGCTTGATTTGGTCTACTTGTTGCTGCGATAGGTTCAGTTCCTGCTTAAGTTTCTCGATGCGATCGCCTTTCCCTTCACCTAGTTGGGCAATTTGCATCCCAGAATCACTATTCCATGCAGGGCGAGCAAATACACCAGATGCGATGAAAGGACTAGCTAGCACAGCCATACCGGCGGCAAGTGCGACCCATTTACGATTGATTTGGAAATTCATGCCTATCTCCTTGAAAGGATTCATCGTTGAAAAATGTCGTTAACCATCGCTCGTTGCAAGGGGAGAAGCTACCGCTTGCTTCGATAGGTCTATCCTAGCTAGGGGCCTTGGCTTGTACCTGAGGCGATCGTCCTAACTTTCAGATTTTCCTTAACTAGGACTTAAGACCCATTGACAGGAGGATAGGAAATCCGCAATGAAGGAGTCATCGGGAGTCTTACCGAACTCGATCGGTCTTAGCCCTCTCACATTTCACCCGGCGTCATCATGCTCACCCCTCGTAACCATCCCCTTAAGTTTCTGCTGTATTTTGAATGGATTTTATTGACGATCGCCCTGATTGCAGAACTCTCGATCGGGGGAGGACGGTGGGTGCCGCGAGAACCCTTTCTAAATATGCTGTGCATTGCCATAGTGGGGATTTTGGGACTGCGCATTCCGACCCAACAGTTAGGCGCAAAGATCAGCTATACACTCCTCAACGCAGGTTTAATTATTCTGAGTAGTTTGCTGAGTGGTCTGCAATTTTTTCCCCTGTTGTTTGTGATTTTTGTGATCCGGTGCTGTCTGATTTTTGAGTCGAAGTATCATCTCATCATCGTTGGTACGACTTTTTTTACAGCATTTTCAATCCAAATCTATCGATTGTTGATTTTTCTACCTTTTCGTCACACCAATTTCTCGATCGTGGCCCGACCAAGGCCCTTAGCCGCACGCATTCCTGAGTTTGCCATCTCTCGTCTTTGGCTCATTTCCATGAGTGGGATTGTCTTGCTGGGGCTGGCGCTAGTGTTTCTATCTCCAATGATTAGTGCAGTGCTAGCAGAACGCAAAAGCCGCGAAGAACTCGCGATCGCCCACGAACAACTGCGGAAATATACCCTGAAGATCGAAGACATTGCGACCTTACAGGAACGCAACCGTATTGCTCGCGAAATCCATGATTCCCTGGGCCATACCTTAACAGCCTTTAACTTACATTTAGAAGCTGCTCTGCGGTTACTCGACAGCGACCCGCAGGAAGCCAAGGATCTTCTGCTAGAAGCGAAACAACTGAGCGCCAAGACGCTTCAGGATGTGCGAAGTTCTGTATCGACCCTGCGTAGTGACCCTCTGAAAAATCAATCCTTAGAAACCCTGTTGCAGGAATTAATTCAAGGCTTTCAACGATCGACCCAGATCCAGCCAGATATGCAAATCACCTTAGGTACAGATCTGCCTTACCCGCTGAAAACTGCTACCTATCGCATTATCCAGGAAGCCCTGACGAATATTCAAAAATATGCCAGCGCCACCAATGTCAAAATTGAGGTTGCACTGCACAAACTGCTGATCGTGAAGATTCAGGATAATGGGAAGGGGTTTGTGCGATCGCAAACGACCAGTGGCTTTGGACTCAAGGGTATGGAGGAACGAGTCTCCGCCTTAGGAGGAACCTTAGACATCCAGACAGCCCCCGGCGATGGCTGCTCCATCACAGCTACCTTACCTTTGCCGCTCACTTAGCCCCTTGCTCCCTTCCTTGCTCCCTAGATTGGCCCCTGGAGATGCTCACCTATGATTCGCCTACTCCTGGTAGATGACCAAACGCTCATTCGACGGGGATTGCGCGCCCTGCTCAAGCCTGAACCCGATTTAGAAGTCATCGGTGAAGCAGACAACGGGGAAGCCGCGATCGCCCAACTAGCCAACCTCCAGCCGGATGTGGTGTTGATGGATGTGCGGATGCCCGTGATGGACGGCGTCGCAGCCACGCGAGAAATTTGTCAGCACTTTCCCAAAGTCAAGGTTCTCATTCTCACAACGTTTGACGACACTGACTACGTAACTCAAGCCTTACAGTATGGCGCTTCTGGCTATTTGTTAAAAGATACACCTGTCGAAGAACTGGTGCAGGCCATTCATCTGGTGGCTAAAGGCTACACCCAACTTGCTCCAGGGCTGGCCCAAAAGCTGCTCATCTCTGGGCTGGGCAAGGGGGCGATCGACCTTGAAAGCGAGTCCAGCAGCTCCTCTTCTGTCCCTAGTTTCTCTAGCCTTCCTTCAACCACCAGTCCAACCCTCTCCGAGGACACCCTACATTCCTTGGAATCCCTCACTCCCCGCGAACAGGAAATTCTTCAGTGGATTGCCCAAGGTGCGAGTAACCGAGAAATTGCACAACAACTTTATATTTCTGAAAAAACGGTCAAGAATCACATAACAAACATTTTGAGCCGTTTAGGATTGCGCGATCGAACTCAGGCAGCCATTTTGGTTCATTCATTATCCAAGAACGAATTCAAAGAATAAATGAAGTTCACCCTTTTCCCTAGCATTGATCTCCGTAGAATTGCTAGGATGCCTGTCAATCTGGTGAAGTCCCATTAAATATTAAAAATATTTATGGTTTAGCATGAGTGCTCTCAATTCAGAATATGCAGCTACTAGCTTGTCTATTTGAATCGATCCGGTGGAATTGAAGCAGTTTTGGTGGAGCCTAGGAGTGACCTTGTTAATCTCCCTCGGCAATTGTACCCACTGAACCTGCTAGGATGAAGTGCTAAGTTTTTCGATTGTTCCTAACGAGCGAAAGAGAGGGTATTGCCTTGTCACGCCGATATTTCTTTACTTCCGAGTCTGTTACTGAGGGGCATCCTGACAAGATTTGTGATCAAATTTCTGACACAATTCTGGATGCGGTGCTGACTCAGGATCCCAAAAGTCGGGTTGCAGCTGAAGTTGTTGTCAATACAGGCTTAGTGCTGATTACGGGTGAAATTACGACCAAAGCACAGGTTAATTTTATTGAGTTAGCACGCCAAAAAATTGCTGAAATTGGCTACACACTCTCTGAAAACGGATTTGCATCCAATAGCTGTGCCGTTTTAGTGGCGTTGGACGAGCAATCTCCGGATATTGCCCAAGGGGTAGATACCGCTCATGAAACCCGTGAGCAACTCAGTTCTGAAGAACTCGATAAGATCGGTGCGGGCGACCAAGGGATTATGTTTGGCTTTGCCTGCAATGAAACGCCTGAACTAATGCCCCTGCCCATTAGCTTGGCTCACCGGATTTCTCGGAAGCTGGCAGAAGTTCGCAAGCTTGGCGTTTTGAACTATCTGCGTCCGGACGGAAAAACTCAGGTTACGATTCTCTACGAAGATAATCAACCGATCGGGATTGATACGATCCTGGTTTCGACCCAACATGACGAAGGGGTCAGCCAAGAACAAATCAAAGCAGACCTCTGGAAGCATGTGGTAGAGCCTTGCTTTGCAGATATTGCCATCAAACCCGATGAGAATACAAAGTATTTAGTCAATCCCACCGGAAAGTTTGTGATTGGTGGGCCTCAAGGAGATGCTGGGCTCACAGGCCGCAAAATTATTGTGGATACCTACGGCGGCTATTCCCGTCACGGGGGTGGTGCATTCTCCGGGAAGGATCCCACAAAGGTCGATCGCAGTGCAGCCTATGCAGCGCGCCACGTAGCTAAGAATATTGTGGCTGCGGGCTTGGCGGATAAATGCGAAGTGCAGTTGAGCTATGCGATCGGGGTAGCTCGTCCGGTGAGTTTGTTAGTGGAAACCTTCGGTACTGGCAAAATTGACACCGATAAGCTGACCGAATTGGTCAACCAGCACTTTGAATTGCGTCCCGCTGGCATTATCCAAACCTTCAATCTTCAAACGTTGCCCGGAGAACGGGGTGGTCGGTTCTTCCAAGATGTAGCCTCCTATGGCCACTTTGGTCGTCCAGACTTGGAACTGCCTTGGGAGCAGACCGATAAGGCTGAAGCCCTGAAACAAGCGGCGGCCAGCCTGTTAGCAACGGCTTAACCATCTAAGCCAATCACTGACTGGAGTCTGAATCGAGAGAAATCCTTCAGAAAATTGGGGACGATCGCATCGATCGTCCCTTTTTGTATGCCTGATCAAGGATTCTACTCATTCCCTTGCCGACAAAACCGTAATCTCGGCCAAGCTTTCGACCATGACATCAGCCTTAGGGATAGTAAAAGGGTGTCCCCACGCACCCCACACCCCGATCGCGCCCGCCGCGCCCGCCCGCCGCGCCAATTCAATATCGGCAGCGGAGTCTCCTATGACTAACGTTTGCGCCGGAGAAACGTCGATCGCGGCACAAGCTTGGTGTAATAGCTGGGGATCTGGCTTGCTCAGTCCAACCTGGGCACCCATTGCCAGAGAGACATAGGGGGCCAACCCGTAGGTATTGACAAAAGCTTCTACGTTGGCCGTACTATCTGCTGACAGTAATCCCAGGTACAATCCATGGCTGTGCAGTGCCGCTAAATAAGTTGATCCCTGGGCAACGATCGGGGTGAGTAAATCTTTGCGCGGAAATAATTGACTCGCGGATTGAAAGGCGGTTTGCACGATCGTCAGCGCCTCGACCCAGGCTAGACCTAGTTCCGCCACATAGCCTGCCGTGGCAATTTCATTATCCCGTCGGGAGCCCACGGCCATCAGTCCCGCTGGATGAATCTGAGTTTCCGCCACACCCCATGCCTGGAATAACCGATCGGTTAACTGCTCCATGGCATCAGGGGAAAGAATTTCAGCCAGATGACTCTCCAAACAGACAATTCGTTTTTGGGCCTGCGCGATCAAATAATCCCGTGAATCAGCCAGCGTTCCATCCTTATCAAAAATGACCGCTTGGATATCCTCAAATACGCGATCGCCACACCGGATTACTGCCATCCCACACTCCCTCAAGATTGACGCCCTATTCCCTGTCCCAACCTAGCCACCTCTCCAACTAAAAAGGGACGCTCGATCGAACGTCCCCTGAGGATGTCAAAACACCAGAGTAAACATCTAAGACACTACTCAAATATCTAAGACATTACTCAAATATCTAAGACATTACTCTGCAACTACAGCTTCTTCCGTTGTAATTTCCATAGAAGGCACTGGAGCACCTTGTTCCTTCAGCTTTTCACGGTACTTCGCAGCCATTTCTTCTGCTTGCTCGTAGACCGCTTGGCGATTCTTCACCATATCACCCGGTTCCGGTTCAAGCTGCTTCGTAGACAGTGAGATCCGACCCCGCTCTGCATCAAGATCAATAATCATGACCTTAACTTCATCATTCACGTTGAACACACTATGGGGCATGTCAATGTGATCGTGAGAGATTTCAGAAATGTGTAGCAGACCGCTGACGCCCCCAATATCGATAAATGCACCGTAGGGCTTGATCCCCCGGACGGTACCCACAACCACTTCGCCCACTTCCAGACGGTTCATCTTACGCTCAACCAGAGCACGACGGTGGCTCAATACTAGGCGGTTGCGCTCTTCATCCACTTCTAAGAACTTCAGAGGCAACTCTTCACCCACCAGCTCTTCCTTCGGCTTGCGGGTGCTGATGTGCGATCCAGGAATAAACCCGCGCAGACCTTCGATCCGCACCAAGGCTCCACCCCGGTTGGTTGCAAAGACAAGGGAGCGTACCGTTGCATCTTCAGCTTGCAACTGACGAACCCGTTCCCACGCACGCATATACTCGATCCGACGGATCGAAAGCGTTAACTGACCATCTTCGTTTTCGTCAGCCAGAATGAAGAACTCGCGGGTTTCGTTGGATTGCAGAACTTCTTCAGGAGCATCAATGCGGTTGATCGACATTTCCTGAATGGGGATGTAGGCTGCGGTTTTAGCACCGATATCAATCAGTGCACCCCGTGGCTCCAGACTAAACACAGTTCCAGCCACCACATCTCCAGGGCTGAAATGGTAGTCATACTTATCCAATAACGCTGCAAAATCTTCGTGGGTAAAGCCCACATCCACCGTTCCTGCTTTCTGATTGACCATGCTAATGATTTCCTAGTTCGTATCTCTAGTTAAGATTCGCCTCCTGTCGATGCATATGCAGCCCCCAGAACTACCCTGAGAACATGCAGCCTACACCTTCATCCCCCGCTTATAGATAGTTGCAGGAGATTCAACTAGACGTTTCAAGAGTTCAGAAGTCATATCATAGCTCAAGTGGTGTCCCCAAGACTAGGTTTTCCAGAATTCCTCATGGGGATCTGGAGGGAGTTCGATCGTCCCAACGTCTCGTCCATCACTCGCTAGGGCTATGGTTTATCCACTGTCCTGGGATTCCTAGGAGACCTCTTCTGCGGTTGTCACTGGTTGCAGCTACCTAGTAGACTCTATAAACTCGCACCTCTAATCGCAAATCTGAGCAAAGATGTAAAGATTAAGATTTTTTTAAAATTCTAAAAAAGTTTAATATGGGAGACTGTGTAATAGAAACAGTATGAAGTTGCCTTGGCTACACCATAACAAGTTTTTTACACCGTGAATCACGGATCTTCGACTTTTTTGATTCATAAATCAGCTCTGAGGACTGAATCTAATAACTCAGTTAATTATGACCAATGTTCAAACGAAGCACTTTTTAAACCAAGCATTTATACGCTACCTAAAATCACGGCTGAGTATCTTAACAGTTTTTAACATGAATAGTAGAATAATCAACTCATAGAAATCAACTGCATTTACATTTGGTGATGTAAATGCTTCTGGTGATATAAAAAAAGAGGATTCGGCAGGTGAGCAGACAAATGTTCAATTTAGTGGCTGCTTTTGGGTGGCTACTTCAGCAAGTGTTTTGCTTAATTCTGCGGATCGACATCTCCTCCTGCCCCTTGATATAATCTGCCTAATCCATAGGTGGAATTATCTTTTGACAGACGTAACATCAAAAGATTTCTCTGATTCATCTGTGCGTACAATCCCGTCTACGTGTTGATAGGGGAGATTCCGTGTCTATGCTTAGGTATGCCCCGAATAGCTGAGTATGCCCAAATAATTGGTATGCCCCGAATCATGACCTAAGCCAGAAGGCTATCATTCCAAGTGGGAAAGTCACTGTGAAAAAGTCACTGTGTCAGGTTAGCTGCTCTCTGCAATGTGAGTTCTGTTCTACATTCTTCTCACAAGTATGCAAGGCTCTGCACTACCGTTTGACTAGATATTTAGCGTAATGAAAACAATTTTGTTGATTGAGGATGAGGATGCAATCCGGGACAACTGGGTGAGAATCTTAGAAATTAATGGCTTTCGCGCGATCGGAGCCAGTCATGGTCGAGATGGCATTCAGCAAGCCCTAGTCGTCCGTCCTGATCTCATTCTATGTGATATTTCGATGCCGGATTGTGATGGGTATGAAGTTCTGAATACCCTGCGGAGCCATCCTGTAACGGCTGCCATTCCCTTTATCTTCCTCAGTGCCCGTACAAGCCATGCTGAGGTGAGGCAGGGGATGAACCTAGGCGCTGATGACTATCTCACAAAGCCCTGTAGTAGTCAGGATTTGTTAGCGGCCATTCATTCTTGCTTTCGCAAAAAAACAGTCTTTGCCCAGGGATATCTCGAACAGGTTGCTCAGGCTAAAGCGGCTTTTGAGAAAGTAGCCAATTGGGATAGTGTAACCAATCTCCCCAACATTAATCTGTTTCAGCGCCATTTGACCCAACTTTGTGACGTAACACTTCAGCACACGGAGTCGATCGCGGTTTTATCGCTGAAAATTACTTCCTATCGCGTCATTCAGTTAACCTACGGAGGTTTGATTAGTAATCGCCTCCTCCATGCGATTGGTGAGCGCTTGCAAACCAGTGGTCGCCCAGGGTTTGCAGCACGGCTCCATGAAGATGAGTTTGGCTTAGCGTTGCCCGATGCGGGTGATCCCGCAGAAATTGAGGAATTTGTTCAACTCTTAATTAACATTCTCACCGTTCCCTACCATGTTGATGGACAAGAAATTCGGATTCAGCTAAGTGTTGGTATTGCGCTCTATCCTCAGCACAGCTTGTCTTCTGAGGAACTTTTAACTCAAAGTAGTGCAGCAATGCGGTGGGCCAAAAAGCGACATAGCTCCTATCGATTTTATAGTCCAAGACTGGCAGCAGCAGAGGCCGAGCACCATCTCATTACCAATGAACTCGCCAAGGCGATCGAGCGATCGGAACTCTGTCTCTACTATCAGCCCCAAGTGGATTTGGCGACGGGGGGCATTATTGGAGCGGAAGCTTTAGTGCGTTGGCAGCATCCTGAGCGAGGAATGATTCCACCCAATCAGTTTATTACGATCGCCGAAGAGCAAGGACTGATTTTAGCCTTAGGGGAATGGGTTTTGCGGCAGGCATGTCACCATGCGGCTCAATGGCAAAAGCAGGGAGGGCAACCTGTCCAAGTGTCAGTTAACCTTTCTATGGCACAGTTTCAGCAGTCAACCTTGTCCGATGTGGTCGCAAATATTTTGCAAGAAACGGGTTTAGAGCCCCATTTGTTAGTTCTGGAATTGACAGAAAGTTGTTTGATGGAGCAAGTGGAATTAACGATTCGCAAGCTACAACAATTGAAAAATCTAGGGATTAACATTGCTATTGATGATTTTGGTACAGGATATTCATCACTGAGTTATTTAAGTCAGTTGCCGATCGATGAAATCAAGATCGATCAATCGTTTACCCATAAAATCAACCGCGATCGTAATGCAACAATGATTTGTAAAGCGATTATTGCAATGTCTCGAAGCTTGAATCTAAAAATTATTGCTGAAGGAATTGAGAATAGCAGTCAATTGTCATTTCTACGCCATCAGAGATGTCATGCAGGGCAAGGCTTTCTCTATGCACCTCCATTATCCTTAGAAGCGTTCCAAGTACGACTTCAGGAAGCGTTATCTCCGACCGTTATGCCAAACGGTTTCCTGCCGTATGATCCTGTGTCCTGCAACTATTCCTCGAACTAGCGCAATCGAACGATCGCTCACAGCCTGAGGGACTTGCAAGTGAATAGGACACCGGGCATTCTAGGAGGTAATGAAGGTAGTGCCCTGAAGGGCAGGATAGAATAGTGAGAGAAACTCAAGAGATGGTGAACCGGAAACACTGACGATGACAATGCATACCTGTCCAAGTGGTGGGTCACAAGAGGTCAGTCGCAATGGTCAGACCCGCCATGGCAAACAAAATTATAAAGGTCGCGACTGTGGTCGTTAGTTTGTCCTCGATCCTGTCTGGAAAGCGATTACTCCAGAACAGTATGGACTGAGTGATCGGATGCTACTCGAGCGCGTCTCCTTAGCGGGAATTGCCCGGATCTGCAAATTTCTGAAGATACGGTGCAACGCTATGTCAACACCAAAGCTGCTATTGTCCCCCAACAAGTGGAGGTGAGTGAGAAACCCAAAAAGCGTCTAAATGTGCAGATGGATGAGTTGTGGTCATTTGTCGATGAGAAAGGCAATGAGCAATGGGTTTGGTTGGCGATCGATGCTCAAACGCGGGAGATCGTCGGTGTCCAGGTGGGAGACCGGAGTGCGGTCTCGGCTCAAGCGTTAGGGAAGTCGATACCCCCGGTGTATCGGCAATGTGCAGTGATTTACACGGATCATTGGAGTGCCTATGGAGCAGTGCTACCTCTCGCCTAACCTGCTTGCAATAGGAGAGACGCCAGAAGTAATCGCAATCTTAAAGTGTTCTGCCAGAACCTTTAGGCTATTAATCGAGCCAGAAATTGCTGCGTCATGGCCTGGGGGTTCTCCGCTTCCATAAGGGCTCGCACCACAGAAACCCGCCGAGCCCCAGCCTCAACGACTGCTTGCACATTACTCAGATCAATCCCCCCGATCGCAAACCAAGGAATCGCACAATTTTCGGCGGCATAGCGCACATAGTCATAGCCTGCGGCGGCCTTGCCTGCTTTCGTGGGTGTTTCATGTACCGGGCCAACCCCGATGTAATCGGCTCCTTCCTGCATCGCTCTCGCAAATTCTTCAGGATTCGTCGTCGATCGACCAATAATTTTGTCCGGCCCTAGGATCTGCCGAGCGACCCCATAGGGTAAGTCCTGCTGACCCAAATGCACCCCATCCGCATCCACCGCCAAAGCCAAATCGACCCGATCGTTGACAATAAACAAAGCACCGTATTGCTGACAGAGTGCTTTTAACTTCTGGGCCCGCTCGAACCGGAGTCCATCGTCAGTATTTTTATCGCGATACTGTACCAACGTCAGCCCGCCTTGCAGCGCAGATTCCACCACCTCAATTAAGCGATCGGAGGGTGAAGTCACTAAGTACAGTTGAGCTTGATGGAGGCGATCGTGGCGGGAATGGGTCATGGTTGGCTGTTTTGGTAACGTTTCTATTGTGTTTGGTAACGTTTTTATTGTGTGGGTTTGCAACTGGCTAGCGGGTGACTGGCCAGTTTTTGAGCTGGTTTGCAACTGGCTATCTAAGGTGTAGATTTTATAGCGCATTTGCTTCATGGCAGCGCCCATCTCGGCACTATGCACCTTGCCGTATTCCTCCAGCACCCGCAGCGATTCTTCAATCCGACACAAATTCGCCTGCAAAACCTGGGCAATACTATCCCGCTGCGCCTCCTGGGGATGGGTCATTTGGGTACCCAGATCCCCCGGCGTATCCCGCGCTGCCCGAAATTCCGGTAGGTGCCACTTTGCCAATTCCTGCCGCATCGCTTTACAGTGCTCTGTCCATTCCGCCTGATTGAGGCCAAAACGACACCATTCCTCCACCACTCGCAACCCTTCACGGGCGCGATCAAGATTGGCGTCCAGAATGCGATACAGCGCAGCAGAACTCATGGGAACCTTTGAAAAACCTCAATTATCCTAACGTTTCCCTTGAGCAGTGGCTAGAGACTTTATGCTGTAGCCCTAAGATCCTCGTGCCGTATATCCTCATTTCGAACTCCACTCGCAATGAGCACTTGAGTTAAGCTCTCCTCAAAGTTATCTTCCTCAATGAAGATTTGCTGCCCCACTAAACGAGCATGAAACAAGATAGTGTCCATCCAGCGTTGTTTGTCCCAGCCCGTTGCCAGAACCAAAAAATGACCGGACTCAGTGTCACACACAGAATAGAGTTTAATTTCCTGCAATCGGGGTTGATTGACCACCGCTGCTCGCACGGTCTTTTTTAGAATGTCCGCATAACTCAAGGTTTGATCCATTGCAGAATGACCTCCTGGCTAGGTTCATAAACTAGAAGGTTGATCTTATTACGCTGCACAGCTAGCTGAAAAATCGGTTTTTGGAAATGCTTGATGTAGATGTCTTGACTCACCGCCAAGAATAACTCGCGCTCTGGCTCCTGTTCTTCCAAAGCCCATTGATAGAGAAACAATTTCAGCGATCGTCCATCTATGATTACTGGTGGATCTGTTATGCTCCTCCGCCTCTTGCAAAAATTTTTAGGAACAGGAAAAATTGTTCAGATCCGGTGCATCAGACCGAGAAATTTCGGGTAAGCTACAAGTCCAAGAATCCTATAAGCCGTGAATAGGAGATTTCTACCGTGACTCCCCAGTCTAGTCGTCACCTCGATCGTCCACTGCGCCATTTTTCTTTGTGCTGTGTTCCTCATCCCACGCAGATTTTACAAATGAGTCTCCTGGCGACCCTGGGGATCAGTGGGCTGAATACGCTACCCGCGATCGCTCAGCCTAGCCAGCCCAAACCCTACCAAATCGCCCAGGCCACCCCAGCGGCAGATTACAATCTTGTCTTCGTCAATCCCCAGGTGGGTAACGATGGCAGCAACGGCAGCGACCAAGCACCCCTGCGCACCATTACCAAGGCTCTGCAACTCGCCCAACCCAACACAATTATCATTCTGTCCGCCGGTACCTACAGCACCGCCAATGGGGAAGTTTTTCCCCTCAACCTCAAGCCCGGTGTGACCTTGCAAGGTGAACCCCGCGATCGGGGCCAGAATATCGTCATTCGCGGTTCAGGTGTTTTCCTGAGCAAGAGTTTTGGACGGCAGAATGTGGCGATCGTTGGAGCTAATCGGGCCGGACTGCGTGGTGTCACCGTCTCCAATCCCGAACCTCAGGGTTACGGCGTGTGGATTGAATCCAGCAGCCCTGTCCTCAGCGACAACACCTTTACAGGCAGTGATCACGATGGCGTATCGATCGTTGGCAACAGCGCTCCAGTTTTAAAAAATAACTATTTCTACGAAAACGGAGCCAATGGCGTCACGATCTACGGCACCTCTCGGCCTGAATTGCGGGAAAACATTTTTGAGAAAACCGGATTTGGCGTCAACATTGCCCAAAATGCGGCTCCTCGCCTGATTGGCAACCGCATTACACAAAACAAAGATGGGGTCGTTGTGCAAGGGAATGCCCGACCCGTTCTGCGGGGTAATGTGATCGATGGCAACGAGCGGGACGGCCTCGTCGCGATCGCCAATACCCAGCCGGACTTAGGCACCGTGGGCGACTTGGGCAACAATACCTTCCTCAGCAATGGCCAGTCCGATGTCAATGCCAAAACCAGCAGCCAAATCATTCCCGCTGCGGGGAATCAGTTTTCCACTAGCACTGGACGCCTAGACCTGAATGCCGCGACCGTTGCAGCTGCCCCCGTGGAAAGCCGGGAACCTCTACGGCTAAGTACCGCACTCCCCGTGCGCACGACCGCACCGACCCGTCCAGCGGCAAGTCTTCCAGCCCCAACGGCCTCTAGCGCCATTCCCATTCCGGTACCTGTGGCCACTGCGACCATGCCAACGGCGATCCCGGCCACCTCAGAACAACCCGTGCGGGAAATCACCTTTTCGCGGCCCACATCTGGCAATCCTTCACGCCCTGCCGCCAGCCCCACCCCGATCGCAGCTAGACCCGCGCCAAGACCTGAGGTTGTGGTATCTACTAGTGCATCGAGTGGCTTCCCAAATTCCATTCCCAATTCCATCCCCAATTCCGTGATTGTGCCCGTTGCTGTTGCGCCTGTCAGTCCCAGCGGTCGATCGCTGCCTCTGCCTAAACAAGCGAAAAGCAATAGCTTTAGCACAGGCACGGTAACCCCTTCTAGCCTAGCGGCCAATCCCAGTGTCAATAGCCCCGCTCCATTGACCTTTAATGCTTGGACTTCTACACCAGCTCCCCGGCCTAGTAATGTGTTGCCCGTGCCCAGTTCCAATATTCCCCTCGGTAATGTTGGCGATATGGCAGCGGTGCCCATCTGGCGAGGGGGACAAAGACCGAGCGTAGGCAATCCTCCCATTCCTCCGACACGATCGGGTGTCCCCGCTGCGGTTCTGCGCGTTCGGGTGGTAGCCCCCCTGTCCGATGAGCGGGCGTTGCGGACGATCGTGCCCGATGCGTTTACAACTACCTCCCGAGGCCAAACGGTCTTACAAGCTGGGGCTTTTAGCGATCGGGCCAAGGCTGATCAACTGTTGCAAAGTTTAACCAGCTTGGGAATTCAAGCCACGATCGAGGAGTTTTAGGCGATCTTAGCTTTCTCCGATAAACTAAGACAGTCATCTCTCGTCATCCCCAGGGGACATGTCTTCCTTCGCCACCAACTTTCTCATTGTTCTGCTCCTGATCATTGCCAATGCCCTGTTTGTGATGTCAGAAATGGCGATCGTGTCTGCCCGCAAAGTGCGGTTGCAGCAGGCTGCCAACCAAGGCGACAAAGGTGCCAAGTCTGCCCTCCACCTCGCGAACAATCCCAATAACTTTTTGGCCGCAGCCCAAGTTGGGATTACCTTAATTGCAATTATTTCTGGGGCCTTTGGGGAACAGGTCTTCTCGTCGGTGTTTAAGCCCATCTTGGAAGATATTCCGCTCCTCAAGGCCTATAGCGAGGGCTTAGCCTTTGGCTTGGCAGTCTTGACCGTCACCTATTTCACTCTAATTTTGGGGGAGTTAGTACCCAAACGACTGGCTCTCAACTCCCCCGAGGGCATTGCTGCAGCAGTGGCAGGGCCGATGAGTTTGCTAGCCAAGGTGGCTTCCCCGATCGTTTACTTGCTCAGCCAATCCACCGATATTGTGCTAAAAATTTTAGGCATTCGGCCTTCGGATGAGCCGCAGGTGACTGAGGAAGAAATTCGGGTGCTGATTGAGCAGGGTACTGAAGCAGGAATGTTTGAGCAGGCCGAAGAAGACATCATGAAGCGGGTCTTCCAATTGGGAGATCGGCGCATCAGTGCCATTATGACCCCGCGTGTAGATATTCTGTGGCTAGATTTAGACGATTCGGACGAAGAAAATCGTCGAGCCATGCATGAAGGCTCCCATGCCCGCTTTCCCGTCTGTCAGGGGGGGTTAGATAATTTATTGGGGGTAATTCAGGTCTATGATTTGCTGATGGAAACCTTGGATGGCGATCCCCTAGACTTTACAAAGTCCCTGCAAAAGCCTGTTTTTGTCCCAGAAAGTACCCGTGCGCTTAAGGTTTTGGAACTGTTCAAACAAACAGGAAATCAAATCGCCTTTGTTGTGGATGAGTATGGTGTGATCCAGGGGTTGGTGACGCTAACGGATATCCTGCAAGCTTTGGTGGGAGATTTGCCCAGTGCAGAAGAGCTTGAAGAACCCCAAGCCATTCAACGGGAAGATGGCTCTTGGCTTTTGGATGGGATGCTGCCGATTTATCAGTTCAAGGAATTGCTGGAACTAGAAGAACAAGACCTACCTGGAGAGCATCGTGGCAGTTACCAAACCCTAGGTGGATTTGTAGTGATGTATTTAGGTCGTATCCCCATGTCTGCCGATCACTTTACGTGGGATGGGTTACGCTTTGAGGTGATGGATATGGATGGGAACCGAGTAGACAAGGTGTTAGTGATGCCTGAGGCACGATCGAACTCATTAACTGCCAATTAATTGCCGCCATTCAACCGCCTGATTTTGATAAGCTGCCTGACTCTGATGAATGATTGGACTCTGATTCACTGATTCTGATTGCTCGGAATCATCATCCTGACGCCAGTGTTCCACGGGAGCGTTCCCTAGTCCTCCAATATACCCAGGTGGGTCATCCCTTCGGGTGATATCCATTCTGTTTTGGGCATGCTACGTTAGAACGAGAAAAAGTTTGCGATGTCTTCCAGTCTGTGATGTTTTCAGGTCTGTGATGCCCTTAGGAAGGTACTCTTAGGAGGGTGCCCTTGGGAATAGCTTGACTGGAAAGTCTTGATTGAACAGACGCACATCTGATACTTCAACTTGAGCATTCACCCCGATCCAGGTTTTTACTTCAATCCTGGATGGCCACTGTTTGACTTAGCCAAAAATTAAGCCAAAAACTAAGCCAATCGATCGGAACTTTGGCGTCATTCTAGAAACATGCACCCTGATGAGGGATGAGCCATCCACCCTAGACTGCTGGATCCTTACGCCCATCCCTCTCTCCTTCAGCCCCATTGGAGGAAATGCTGTATGCAGACATCGCTTGTTCCTGAAAATTTAACCCAGTATTCATCCCATAATGTGCTTAACGAAAATAGAGATATTGCAGGTTCCTGGGTATCCCATCCCAACTACTTCCACATTCGCGCACGCATCACAACTTTGCTCGATCGCTACCTCAGCAGCGAACACCTAAGTCATCATCTCGCCCATTTTACAGAGCCTGTTGAATACAACTACAGTTGCCCTTGGGGGGCGACGCCCTTGCACGTTTCCAATCAAGTGATTGGCATCGATCGAGAATTATTTGTGCAGGTTTTAACGAGCTTAATGCGAGTCGAGCCTATTTCTGATGAATGTGTCAGCGCTTGTTTAGAGGAGTGGCTACAGACTACAAAAATGACGGAGTCGCTACCCCCCATCGCACCGCATATTCAGAAGGCTCTTAAGGAATTACTTGGTCTAGATTACCTTGCCAACGGTTTACCCCAGCAGCTCTACCACCGCATTACCCATACTGGCAGTGCAATTGCGATTTACTTTTGGTTAATGGCGCATTCAACGGGTGAGCTTCAGCAGGCGATCGTCCATCTGTTGCAATCGGAGATCTACCAACTCGCACGAGTCTGGGGCCTGAGTCGTTGGGCCTTGGGTGACAAGTTTCTAGTGCAGTTACAGCGTTCGCAACAGGAATTCCTCGCCCCCTTTGATCAAGCTCATGAGCCTTCCCAGGATCAAGCGCAGGATCAAACTTCTTCGGAAAAGAGTAGCCATTCATCATCAGCATCGATTCCGCTTCTTCAAAGATTACCCATTACGATCGAACTCACCTTTACGTTTTTACAAGTCATGGTGCGTTTACAGGAATGGAATCGCCAACTGCATCCGATCGCGTTAAGAAGTTTATTTGAGCCAGAACACTTCTCCTGTTACTTGGAAGATGTTCCTCTGGGGGAATAACAGCTTAACCGGATGCGTTGCAATTCACATTTGCACAGGCCCACGTTAAAACTTGCATAGGCTCACAATAAATTTTCTCACAGTGAATTCGCGTGAGCCAATGTGCATGTTGAAAATGAGCCAATGTGCATGTTGAAAATAAGTCAAAATCTGTAACTTAAAATCTGTGACTGATTTGATTGATCGCTTGTTGAACCTTGCGACTGATCACACCTGATAACCCATTAAACGTTACAACCGATCGCTTGATAACTTATGGCTTCATCGAAACCGAACAACCTCAACGCTAGTCAAGATCATAGTGTGGCATGGATCGCTCAGGTCTGGCTCTCTTTTATCCTGTCTCTTACTGCAACCACGATCGGAATTCTCTATGCACCTGTTAACCCATGGGTACGGGCTTATTTAGGAATGGGACTCATGTTTTCCGTCGGCTCGTCCCTCAGTTTGGCCAAAACAACCCGAGATCTACATGAATCTAAAAAAGTGCTATCTCGGATTGATGAAGCTAAATTAGAACGCTTACTTGCGCAGCACGATCCCTATCAGCAATAAGCGTTATAATCCTTTCAATGCCGCACTGCCTGGGCCTTGGAACATCAGCCAGGAGAGGAAAAAGTTCGTAATAAAAATTGCCAATAAAGAAGTAACAACCGCAGTGGTGGTCGATTGTCCAACCCCTTTTGCACCACCTGTGGTGGTTAAACCCCAACTAGAACCAATAATTGCAATCAGCAATCCAAACACAACACCTTTGATGGGAGCGCTACATAAATCCCAAAGGTTAACAAAGCTCTTAGCTGAATCTAAGAAAACATGATGGGAAATACCATACATCCAGTCGGCGATAAACATTCCGCCTGTCATTCCTGTAGCCAGGGACATGAGCGTTAGCAACGGTAGCATCAAGCAGCAAGCAATCACACGGGGAATCACTAAGTAATCCACCGGATCGGTACGCAGCATGTAAAGCGCATCAATTTGCTCGGTAACTTGCATCGTGCCCAATTCCGCTGCAAAAGCTGAGCCGACCCGTCCCGCTAAAATAACCGCTGTGAGCACCGGAGCGAGTTCCCGCGAGAGCGAAATGGCGAGAACACCGCCCACCGCTGAGCCCGCCCCTAAATTAATAAATTCCCGTGCCACCTGAATCGTAAAAACCATGCCCACAAAGCTGGCCGTGAGAAGCGCGATCGCTAAGGATTCTGGGCCCACCAACACCATCTGCTCCACAGTATTGCGGCGATGAATTTTGCCTTGCAATAGGTGCACCACCACCTGCCCCGCCAAGAAGCAGGCAGCAATGAGACGATTTCCCCACTTAGCAAGCGAACTGGTAGCCATAGAACTTTAGATATCGGAGTTACGACGGGTTGGGCAATGAGAGAACGAACTGGAATTGATGCTTAGAAATTAACCCACTTGAGACACACATACCGCTAGTCGGTGAAACGTCTCTGTCTGAGCTTACCGTGTTTCTGCAAATTCAAAATTTCTACCCTCAGCAGCTTGGGCGATCGCAGGTAGCTAAGTGGTTGCAAAACACCAGGATGCTCAAATCAGCCTGAATTGTCAAATTTTTCTGACATAGCTGATCTCGATAAATACCTATTTGTCATGAAATCATGACAAAACGATCCCCGAAACCCCAGTAAAACGGTTGAAACCTTGATAAAACGATCGTTTCGGGGGTTGATCCCCAAGAAGAATCCGTGCACTATAGGCTCAAGGATTTGTGATCCCCCATTCGGCTAAAACGTTCGGCTGAAAAATCGGCTAAAGAAATTGGAGGTGCCATGATTCAAGAAGGAATTCCATTGAGTGAGATGACGCTGCGCCAGCTACGCCGAGTAGCCAGCGCCGTGGGCGTCTCCCGTTACAGTCGAATGCGGAAGGATCAGCTACTCACCGCGATCGTGGCTAGACAAGGATCCGAAGAAGCCGCGATCGAAGCCTCAAAGTATGGTTTGCAAGCTGCCGCAGTTGAGAATATTGAAATGCCCCTAGCTGACCTGACCCTCGCTGATGTTGATGAAGCCCTGTCCGATTTGCCCGGTGGCTACGGTGAAAGCCGGATTGTCTTGCTGCCCCGCGACCCCCAATGGGCCTACGCTTACTGGGATATCCCGAATGAGCACAAGGATGAGTTGCGTCGGCAAGGTGGCCAACAGTTAGCATTGCGCCTGTATGACGTAACCGACATTAATGTCAACTACCAAGCACCCCACAGCTTGCAGGAGTACAGTTGCGATGAACTGTCTCGGGAGTGGTACCTGCCTGTTCCAGTCAGCGATCGCGATTATGTCGTGGAGATTGGCTATCGGGCTTGGGATGGTCGTTGGCTCAGTTTGGCTCGTTCAGCAGCCGTTCGTATTCCTCCGGTGTACCCCTCCGATTGGATCGAAGATCACTTCCTGACCATTTCCTGGGAAGAAGATTTGGCCGGGAAGACCTTTGCAGAGCTGGTTCCCCCCAGCAAGAAGGTTGCGGCAATGGCGGCACAGGGTGGAGTTGGAACGCACGAAGAAATGTTTGGTTTGGCTGGCGATGTTGAAGCCATGCGAGTTGCTGGATCTCTCTACGGTTCCATGCAGCACGTGCCGGGCTCGGTGGCGGGTTCAATTCAGCACATCGAGAGCCTCAGCTCCTATGTCTTCCCCTCAGGTGTGGGCATGTGGGCTATCCCGACGGTGTCTGGTCTGACCATGTCGGGCGCTGGTTTCTCAGCTTCGGCAGCGCCTCCCCGTCCTCGCAAGTTCTGGTTGATTGCCGATGCTGAATTGATCGTCTATGGTGCAACTGAGCCGGATGCAACCGTTTACGTCGATGGCAAACCCATCAAGCTCAATTCCGACGGAACCTTCCGTTTCCAGATGTCCTTCCAAGATGGCGTGCTTAACTTCCCCATCTTTGCGGTGGCGGCAGATGGTGAGCAAAACCGGGCAATTCACATGAACTTTGAGCGGCAAACCTTGGAACGTCGGACGAACACCAAGGAAGAAGCGATCGAAGAATGGATCGATATTCCTTCCTAGACCGTTGCTTGAAAGTTGATTGCTTGAAAGTTGATTGCTTGAAAGTTGATTGAGGTTAGCAACTGGCCGTGTGTAAAGCCTCAATAAACTTTGCGGAATTTGCGTCTCCCAGTCCGTAGGGAGCATTAGCTAAGCATCCAACGGTCGCCAGTGAACGCTGAAAGCTACAGCGATCGTTGAGAATGCTCCCTCTAGCAAGTTTGATCTCTCCCTTCCTGTCCCCTGGCAATTGCTGGGGGCTTTTTATGGAGTCCCCCAATTCGTCCACAGGATCTGCGATCGAAATCATTTTCCATAGCAATGACTCACCGCACCCTCTGCCTTGAACTGGGCAACTGTCTAAAATTTCTCCAACTGATCTTGGTAAATTTGGTGGAGTAAATGCTCCAATGGTTCTTCAGGGCAATACTCAACCAATTGCTCAAATACGTCTAACAATTTTGCGGCACTGTCCCCCAGCATTGGACTCAAGCCCCACACGTCCTGCACCCAATCCTGGGCAGTAGAGTCATCAAAAATAACTCGTTCTAGCAACTGCTTGGCTTCTGTTTTAGAAATTGCCATGGTGGGTGATGATCTGTACAAATTAGGGACGGGCAGGGTTTGCTCTGCCCCTATGATTCTAAAGGAGAATTGCGCTGGAATCAGGGGGAACTCAGACTCTCACAATGGAGGGATAGCGAGGTGTCCCCTCTGCCTTGTAACCTAGACCCTGTAGGCTACTGTCTAAAACGTCCCTAAAACGTCCCCGTCTGAAACGTTCCCGTCTGAAACTATGACGCCCCAAGAAATTCCCAACATTCTAGCCACGCTCTTTGGCGATCGCGCCCAAGCCTTAGCCCCTGGTTCCTATCAAATTGAGCAGGACGGTTTCCGTCTATTGGTTTTACTATCGGATGATCAGACCTGGCTACGGATGCTAGTCCCGATCTCACCTGCCGTAGAAGCACAGGCATTTTTGCAGGAGTTGCTGGAAGCCAACTTTGACGAAACCCAGGAAATCCGCTACGCCATCCAACAAGACGTTCTATGGGCAGTCTTTCACCATGCCTGTGAAAGTTTAACGCCGGAAGACTTCAAGGCTGCCATTCAACGCTTGATTATGCTGTTTCAAGAGGGGTTAAATACTGTCTTTAACACCTTCATTGAAAAACAGGTTCGTCAAATCATCAAAGTAGCCAAGTTGCAAGGGCAGACAATGGAGGCCACTTTGCAAACTTTGGAGCACTTTTATACTGAAGGAGTCATGGGAGATTTGGAAGACAGCGAAGCCACAAAACAGCAAACCTTGGCCGCATGGCGCTACCAATTAGAACGATTGTGGCCTGAGGTGGATCCTTAAGATGACTAGATGTTCGAATTACTCGATTCGCATCACTAAACGTTTGTATCGCTAAACGTTCGTATCGCTAAATGTTCGTATCGCTAAACGTCGGAATCATGAAATGTTCGCCTTACTAAGCATTCGTATCACTAAATGTTCAACAAATGTTCAACTATATTTTTGAGTCGATCTTTAAGTCGATCGAGGTGCAATGCTCATCTAGGTTCATTCAGTTTGAACTGTCATTCCATTAATCTACCATTCCATTAAAAGGTCGATGTCATGGTAATTCAAATGAATCCGAGTCAGGGGAGAGGTGTGCAAACGTGGAAACCATGAGACAGGTATTTTTTCCCGATCGTGCAAGTTTACGTTCCTACTTATTGCAAGTTGCGGCAGAAGACAATTTAGAAGCGTTAGCCACCAGCGATCGGGTGTTGAATTTTCGCCATGTTCCTATCAAAGTTGGCGTGACAGGTTATGTTCTGAAGGGCGATCGCATTCTGTTGTTGGAGCGATCGAACTTGGTGCAATTTCCCGGCAAGTGGAGCACAGTTTCAGGTTACATCGATAATATTGATTGGATTCACGATCGACCCCAATTTTGTCGTGATCATCTCATCCAGGAATTTCAGGAAGAAGTTGGCTGGCAATTATCTGATGAAACAGCCTTGCGGGAATGTGGTACCTATACGATCGATGAACCGGGCGTTAAATTACATTTGGAAATGTTTGCTCTAGAGTTTGACCAAGCAGTACCCGAAATTCGACTGAATGGTGAACATACAGCCTACCAATGGCAGTCGCTTAATCAATTAGCAGCCCTTGAACCGATTTTGATGCCTCACTTTATTCCAGCATTACAGGTCGCGGGGCTATTGTGATCGGCATAGTACAGGCGTTTATGTGTTCATCAGCTTGTTCACTTCAATCGTTATGGATCAGACTCAGCCCACTCTCCTAGAGATTTTGCGCCAAGACTACGATCGTTTCCCCAACGATCAAACCTATAGCATTTACGCAGCGGACGTGTTTTTCAAAGATCCGCTGAACGAATTTCGGGGCGTCGATCGCTATCGCCAGATGATTGGTTTCATTCAACAATGGTTTCGTGAAGTCCGGCTGGACTTGCACCATATCACCCAAGACGGCCCCAACCTTCGCACCGACTGGACGTTGCACTGGACAACGCCCCTCCCCTGGCAACCCCGCATCGCCATTTCCGGCTGGAGCGAGCTAATTACCAACGAACAGGGACTAATTATTTCCCACATTGACTACTGGCACTGTTCCCGCTGGTCTGTCCTACAACAGCATTTCCCCTGGCGCAGTTCCTCTCCCTAATTCTCTCCACTCTCCCACACCCCTACCCTCTCGCCTTTCCCATTCCCAACCCAACCGCCCGGAAATCCAATCCCTGTGCCACAATGAGAATAAGTTAAAAAACGTAAACA
The DNA here is from genome assembly GCA_002148405.1 of Alkalinema sp. CACIAM 70d. GTDB lineage: Bacteria > Cyanobacteriota > Cyanobacteriia > Leptolyngbyales > Leptolyngbyaceae > Alkalinema. The sequence continues at coordinate 32,239 of MUGG01000214.1, forward strand.
TTGCTCAGAGTAGGAATTCAGACTCCCATGCGTGTAATTTTGATGACCGGAAAAGGTGGCGTAGGCAAAACGTCTGTTGCGGCTGCCACTGGCCTGCGTTGTGCAGAGCTGGGTTACAAGACGCTGGTGTTAAGTACTGATCCAGCTCACTCTTTGGCTGATAGTTTTGATATGGAACTGGGCCACGATCCGCGATCGGTGCGGCCTAATCTGTGGGGCGCAGAACTTGATGCGCTCATGGAACTGGAAGGCAACTGGGGCGCGGTGAAACGTTATATCACCCAAGTGTTGCAAGCGCGGGGACTGGAAGGCGTCCAAGCGGAAGAGCTGGCAATTCTGCCGGGGATGGATGAAATTTTTGGCCTAGTGCGGATGAAACGCCACTACGACGAAGGCGAGTATGATGTACTGATTATTGATTCGGCTCCGACCGGGACAGCCCTGCGGTTGCTGAGTTTGCCGGAAGTGGGCGGCTGGTACATGCGTAAGTTTTATAAGCCGTTTCAAGGTATGTCCATGGCCTTGCGCCCGATCGTGGAGCCGTTGTTCCGACCGATCGCGGGGTTTTCCTTGCCGGATAAGGAAGTCATGGATGCGCCCTACGAGTTCTATGAGCAGATCGAAGCCTTAGAAAAGGTACTGACCGATCCGACTAAAACTTCGGTGCGGTTGGTCATGAATCCAGAAAAGATGGTGATTAAGGAATCGCTACGGGCCCACGCTTATTTAAGTTTATACAACGTAGCTACGGATTTAGTGATTGCCAATCGCATCATTCCAGATAGCGTTCAAGATCCTTTCTTCCAACGTTGGAAGGAAAACCAACAGCAATACAAACAGGAAATCCATGACAACTTCCGACCTTTGCCAATTAAGGAAGTGCCATTGTACTCCGAGGAGATGTGTGGCCTGGCAGCCCTCGATCGCTTGAAGGATACGCTGTTTGGAGCAACGGAAGATCCCACCCAAGTGTATTACCGAGAAACGACCTTACGGGTAGTACAGCAGGATAATCAGTACAGTTTAGAAATGTATTTACCCGGCATTGAGAAAAGCAAAATCGAACTGAGCAAGACAGGCGATGAGTTGAATGTTCGGATTGGTAACCATCGCCGCAATTTAGTGTTGCCGCAAGCGTTGGCCGCGTTGCAACCATCGGGAGCAAAAATGGAGGAGGATTACCTCAAGATTCGCTTTGCTGATCCTGCCAGACTCTGATTAGGGACTCGTCTCTCCAATCTTACCCACGATCGACTGACTAGATTCATAAGGTAGATGGGTAGGGTCTCAGTCACACCCCCTACCCATCACCCACTTGGGATTTGATTGGCACGCTGTTCCCTTACCTGTATTCGCTCACTTGCTGAAACAATTGCTGCACCAGCTCCAAGTTCTTATCCCCCGGTTGATGCTCCACGCCACTAGAGAGATCGATTCCCTGGGGCTGAATCAACGTCAGAGCCTCACGGACATTGTGAGGCGTCAGTCCCCCTGCCAATAGCCACGGCTTCCCAGGACGAAATGCCTGCAACGTTTGCCAATCCAGCGTTTTGCCCGTGCCCCCGCCCAGGGTTGGGTGATAGGCATCCAGCAACAACCAATCCACATGGGGCTCATACAGTTGTGTATAGTCCAGATCGTCGATCGTGCGAATCCGGAACGCTTTAATTAACTCCACCTCAGGCAACAACTCCCGCAACCGATCGCAATCCTCCGTCGATTCGTTCCCGTGCAGTTGGATACTCGTCAACCCGGCAACCTGGACAATCTCCACGATCGCATCGATTTCCTCATTCATAAACACCCCCACCCGCACCACTGTCTCCGGCAAGGCTGCTCCAATGGCCCGGATCTGCTGCGGGGTCACATAGCGAGGCGACGGGGGCACACAGATAAACCCGAGGGAATGGGCTCCCACTGCCGCGATCGCCTGCCCTTGCTCAGGCCGAGTAATGCCACAGATTTTGATACGCAAAGCCATGAAATATCGTCCCAGGAAAATAGTAACCTAACCCTTGAAACCCAGCCCTATCAACATTCCAGTGAAGCCAATAGGTCAGCCTGATCCCAAAAAACATCACAGAATTCTGACGCTTCGTTGCAAAACTTAATCAGTTTGTTAACTCTTCAAACGATTGATCGAGATTAGTCAATCTATATCCCTATAATCCCATTAATGGTAATTCGCACCAATCCACAACGGTGTTGCTCTCATTCCACGACTCTGATGTGCGGAACGCGAGTTGCCAAAAATTCGAAGTGTTGTCATGGTTCTGGTTGATGGGGTTTCCTTCAGCCAGTTTTTATTTGTAGGTACTGTTTATTTGTAGGTACTGTTTTTATCGCTAGGTTCTACCCAGAAACTGTCGCTAGCCAGAAACTGTCGCTAGGGGGCAATCCCCCCAAGAGCTGGGAGGGTTTCCGGGGCAGTTTGCTGAAGCCTCCGTTTACACTAGAGAAAACGGCACCTTAAATCCCCCGAAATCCCATGCAAACTGGTTGGCGCATTGGCTCCCTCTTTAAAATTCCGCTTTATATCGATCCCTCGTGGTTCCTCATTGTCGGGTGGATCACCTTTCGCGATGGCCTCGTTTGGCAGCAGAGCCACCCAAGTTGGAATGCAGGAGTTGCCTATGGCGCAGGCTTCGTCATGGCGTTGTTGCTGTTTGGCTCTGTCCTGCTCCATGAATTGGGCCACAGCCTCGTCGCCAAATCTAAGGGCATCGATGTCACCTCGATCCGCCTCTTTCTCTTTGGGGGAGTCGCCTCGATCGAAAGGGAACCCGCCAAACCGACGGACATGCTACAAGTCGCGATCGCGGGGCCGTTGGTCAGCTTTGGACTATGGTTGCTCTTCACCGGGGTGGGGTTATTCCTACCGTTCTCCACAAACCCGCTGTGGGTAGTGCTGTCGATCGTGCTGTCCAGCCTTGCCACGCTGAATCTCACCTTAGTGATGTTTAACCTGATTCCGGGCTTACCCCTCGATGGCGGCCAAATGCTGAAAGCGATCGTGTGGAAATATAGTGGCGATTATCTGACTGGGGCTCACTGGGCCGCCAGAACGGGGCTGTGGCTGGGCTGGGTGATCAGCTTAGTGGGCTTTGCCGATGTTCTGGGCATTACCGCAGAATTAGGATTACCCTCCGTTATCGGCATTTGGGGAATTTTGATTGGCTGGTTTATGCGGCGGAATGCCTTGAATGCCGATCGCTTTACCGATGTGCAGGAAACGTTACTTAAGATCGAAGCGCAAACTGTGATGACCCGTGACTTTCGGGTGTTGGATGCCGAAATGAGCCTGCGGCAATTTGCGGAGGAAATGATTTTAAACGAAAATCCCAAAGGCATGTTATTCGCGGCGTCCGATGGGCGATATCGCGGCTGGGTCAGTGCAGACATGCTGCAATCGGTGGAACGGAGCCAATGGGATCACCAAACCCTGCGGGACATTGCCATCCCTCTGACGACCATTCCATCAGTCATTGAAAAAACATCGCTAGCAGAAACGATTCACAAAATGGAAACGCAATCGCTGAACCAAATCACGGTTCTGACGCCTGCGGGGGCAGTGGCTGGAGTGATCGATCGCGGTGACATCACCCGAAACGTGGGAGAACAGCTTGGATTTGCCGTATCTCCCGTCCTGATCAAGCAAGTGAAATCGTCGGGAGCCTATCCGCCGGGGTTACCCCTGGGGGCGATCGCTGCAACGGTGATGACGCTGCAAGCCGATCGTAAAGTGGGCAATCTTCCCACACAATCCGAGACCTCCGCTACCCCCCCCACGGAATCCCATCACTAGCGATAACGGTTATAAACCGGCGGCATAACAACTTTTTGCGCTAGTCCCAGCATACGCAGGACTTGGATAACCCACCAAGTGGGATCAATTTCCCACCAACGCCATCCTGCTTTAGCCACGTTGGGATAGGCGTGGTGATTGTTATGCCAGCCTTCGCCGTAGGTGAGAATGGCCGCCCACCAGAGGTTACGGGAATTGTCTGCGGTATTGAAGGTGCGATAGCCCCAGCAGTGGGTTACGGAATTGATGAACCAAGTGCTATGCCACAGACAAACTGCACGAACAAACACACCATAGATGACAAACGGCCAACCCCCTAGCCAATACAAGCCGATCGCCAAAGGAATTTGGAAAAGAATGTAGTAGCGATCGAGCCAGCAATAGAAGCGATCTCGGGCGAGATCTGGGGCAAAGCGTTCGTACTGACGGTTCTCAAAGAATTCTGGACGGGGATATAAGATCCACAGCATATGACTCCACCAAAAACCGCGCCGTGCGGAGTAGGGATCCTTTACCTCATCTTCCGTAAAGGCGTGGTGCAGACGGTGGCCACTGACCCAAAAAATCGGCCCCCCTTGCAGGGCTAAAGCCCCAATAAATCCGATGAGATATTCCAACCACTGCGGCACTTGAAAACTGCGATGGCTCAGCAAACGGTGATAGCCCAAGCAGATGCCAATGCTGCCGAGGAACCAATGCAGAAAGATCAGTACGCCTAATGCCTGCCAAGTGAAAAACCAAGGGGCCAGCAAAGCCACCCCATGGATAGCCGCAAAGAAAACCACCGCCCGTCGATCGAGCTTCAGGGGGTGTTCCGGTTTTCCTGGTATTAATTCTGCGGTCATGCAAACTCCTCCACACCTAGAAGATTAACGAAAACAAAAAACGAAAATAAAAACTGTCGTAGGAATGCGAGTTGATACCGAAATACCAACTCGCGGAAGTCATTAGTTAGTTATCTCGCCAAACCGATAACCTAAGAAAACTCAACGTCAGAAGCAATCATCTAGGAAACGCTAATCGTTGGAGCAGACAGCGCGATCGGTTCTCCAGAGCCAGCCGCCGCTAAATCCAAGGGGAAGTTGTGGGCATTGCGTTCGTGCATGACCTCAATTCCCAAGTTGGCACGGTTTAACAAATCAGCCCAAGTATCCACAACCCGACCCTGACTATCCAGAATCGAAGCGTTGAAATTAAACCCATTGAGGTTAAAGGACATGGTGCTAATCCCGAGGGATGCGAACCAAATCCCTACCACGGGCCAAGCTGCTAGCAAGAAGTGCAGCGATCGGCTGTTGTTAAACGAAGCGTATTGGAAAATCAAGCGACCGAAGTAGCCATGGGCCGCCACGATGTTGTAGGTTTCCTCTTCCTGACCAAATTTGTAGCCGTAGTTGAGAGATTCCACTTCGGTCGTCTCACGCACCAAGGAAGACGTTACCAACGAACCGTGCATTGCGGAGAACAACGCTCCCCCAAACACTCCAATCACACCCAACATATGGAACGGATGCATCAAAATATTATGCTCCGCCGTAAATACGATCATGAAGTTAAACGTTCCGGAAATGCCTAGCATTAACCCGTCAGAAAAACTGCCTTGACCGATCGGATAAATCAATAAGACCGAGGTTGCTGCGGCCAAGGGGGCAGAGTAAGCCACCGGAATCCAAGGCCGCATTCCCAAGCGGTAGCTCAATTCCCACTGCCGTCCCATGTAAGCATAGATGGCAATCAGGAAGTGAAACACAATCACTTGGTAGGGGCCACCGTTGTACAACCATTCATCCAAGCTGGCCGCATCCCAGATAGGATAGAGGTGCAGCCCGATCGCGTTGGAAGACGGAACAACAGCGGCAGTGATGAGGTTATTTCCCCCCAGGAGTGACCCCGTGACGGGCTCCCGAATCCCGTCGATATCTACGGGAGGGGCTGCAATAAAGGCCAGAATAAAAACAATGGTTGCAACAAGGGCGGTTGGAATGAGCAGAACCCCAAACCAGCCAACGTAAAGTCGATTTTCGGTACTGGTCACCCAGTTACAAAACCGATCCCAGAAACTTTTGTTCTGGAGATCATTGAAAGTGGTTGTCATGATTTCTGTGCTCGTTGAAGTGAATTCAGCCTGAAAGTCGAAATTGCAAGGAGTGCAATGGCTGGGGTTCGCAGTGATGGAGGCTCTTGTACCGCCAGCCTACGGCTTCAATTCGTGGATCTGTAAATGGATTCGATGGCTGCAATCTGGACGATTGAGTTCATCGAAATCGCAATCACAAACTCAGCTTTTTGGAGAGGATCGGTCATGAAGGAAGGGAATGAATTGAAGACCGCAGTCGCTTCAGACTGAATATATAACTATTTAACGATATAACACTCCAGAAGTCAAGACGCTGATTGTCAATTTGTAGTCAGCAGGACAGCCCGCTAAATCGATCGTGAGAAGGCTGCCTTATTCTGACGACGCAGGTAGGCATCAAACACCGATGCGACATTGCGAATCAACAGCCGTCCCGCTGGGGTGATTTCCAAGTGGTTAGCCGATCGTACCAATAGGCCATCGGCGGCGAGGGCACCCAGTTCTGCGCTTTCCTGGGCAAAATATTCATCAAAGTCGTGATCGAAATGTAGGCCGTATTTTTCCTCTACAGCCACCTTGTCTAAGCGGAACTGACACATTAATTCCATGATGATCGCCCGACGCAGGACATCATCCCGATCGAGGGTGACGCCCCGTTCGATCGGCAGTTCCTTGGCATCGATCGCTTTGTAGTAATCTTTCAGGCGCTTGTGGTTTTGGGTATAAACATCATGCAGCATACTGATCGAGGTGACCCCAAAGCCCAACAGATCGGATTCCGGTTTGGTGGTGTAGCCTTGGAAATTGCGATGGAGTTGACCATTGCACTGGGCGATCGCCAATTCATCGTTAGGTTTGGCAAAGTGATCCATGCCTAGGAAGACATAGCCATGGTGGGTGAGCTCATCGATCGTCATGCGCAGGATTTCCAATTTTTCCGCTGCCACGGGCATGGCGTCCAAAGGCATCCGCTTTTGAATGGGCTTCAACCAAGGCACATAGGCAAAGTTGAACACCGCAATGCGATCGGGGTTAAGTTCAATGGTTTTGGCGATCGTTTCCCGGAATGTCGCCAGGGTTTGGAAGGGCAAGCCATAAATTAAGTCAATATTGACACTCTCAAACTGCGCTTCCCGCATCCAGTCCATGACCTGGAACAGCATCTCCTCCGGTTGTACGCGGTTAATGGCTTCCTGCACTTGGGGGTTGAAATCCTGAATGCCAAAGCTGATGCGGTTAAAGCCCAACGCTTTCAAGCCATGGATATAATCCCGATCGAGGTAACGGGGATTGACTTCAATGGAAACTTCCGCTGCCGGATCAAAGGAAAAATGCTCATGCAGCGCATTCCACAGCCGTTCGACTTGATCGAGGGACAAATAGTTCGGTGTGCCACCGCCCCAGTGCAATTGCTGTACCCGTTGTTCGCCTTTGACTAGGGCACCTGTTTGGGCGATGTCGCGAATTAAGTAATCCAAATAGGGTTCAGCAACGGCTTTGCGCTGGGTGATGATGGTGTTGCAACCGCAGAAGTAACAAGGGGTTTCACAAAAGGGAATGTGACAGTAAATCGATAAAGGGGATTGTTTGTGATTACCAACGGCGATCGAAGTTACTAAGTCAATGGCATTAAAGTCCGTATCCAATTGCGTCGCGGGTGGATAGCTGGTGTAGCGGGGTAGGGGTCGATCGTACTTCTGGAGTAGGTTGGCGTCGAAGGTGACATCTTGGGACGTAAGCTGCATTGGACTTAATGTTCTCCTTTCTGTGACTGTAGTGAGGGGATGAGCGATGTTACAAACGAAGGGACTAACATCACTCAAGGTAATTCCCTGATGTGGTGAATTGAAATGGGTTTACCGTCGATCGTGGGGTTGCGATCCCCCTAAATCCCCCTTAATAAGGGGGACTTTGAAGAAATTTACTAAATCCCTAAAACCTGGATTATGTATTTTCCGGTTCCCCCCTTAATCAGGGGGGCTAGGGGAAATCGAGTTTTCAGGGGGACTAGGAGGATCTCAACCCATGGGGCGATCGACGGTTTGAGATCGACTGCATGTCTCTAAAACTTGGCCGCGAAAACCTGGAAAGAATTCTTGCAGGGTGGGCACAAATTATTCTGCTGTGACCAGTTCCGGGGCCGCATGACTTCTGGGATGGGCAGCGGTACTCCCAGGCCGATCCTGGCGCGTCAACAGTTCAAACACATGGTCACCAATGGCCGCTTTGACCTCGGGTTCCAGCTCATGGAAAATGTCGCGGTTGAGGCTAAAGGCCAGAATCGCTTCGTTGACGATTTGCTCTGCCAACGCTTCATCCACAGGGAGCTCATTTAAACGATCGCGGTAGGTAAACTTAAAATTGCGCCGCGCTTCCACCGTTGGCAGTGCTTTAAATTCATGCAAACTGGTACCCCGATCGGCAGGTAAATTCAGGGCCGATCGAATGATGCTCTTCAGCCCTTGGCCCCCGGACAGATCCCCCATGTAGCGCACATAGGCATGGGCAACTAACAGCGCGGGTTCGGAATTGGAGACTTCATAAATGCGGCTGACATAGGTTTGGGCAGCGGGGGAAATCCGGATCTGCTCCCACCAGTTTTGGCCGTAGTAAAACGTCAAATCCTCTTCCAAGGCCGCTTGACGGTTCAGCTCTGGAAACTGGATCAACCCCACGATCGGATGATCCGCATGCTTTGCCAGCTCTTCTTCCAACGCAGAATAAACAAAATATAAATCCGCCAGCAACTTACGCAGGGGCTGAATCTCCACAATGCCCTTTAAAAAACATTTCATAAATGCTGAATTCTCGGCAGCAGTATGGGCTTGTTGGGTTCCTTCCCGCAGGCGAGCGGCCAAATCAACCGTCATGGTTATACCCTCATCCAGGTAAAGTTCTATAAACGTTTCATTACCATATGGCGATTAAAGGATTAAATAAAGAGGGTATTCTCATAACTTAACAAATGGCCCGGAGGTGAAGTTTTGTGAGAAGCTTGCAAATCCCTTTAAAATCTGAGATATTTACCAATCGGGTGGGAGCTGCATCCCTTGGCATCCCCCCTTCCGAAGACACCTTCTAACTCCTTCGTTAAATTACAATCTTGTTTTAGTACCCTTCCCTAGCGCTTCATAACTCTGCATTTATTTTCGAGGAAACCATGGTTGAAACACCCATTAAGCCGATCGCGAGCAGTCGTGGCTATGCTGAGATTCAGGAAAATCTACTGACCCCCCGCTTTTACACCACAAACTTCGATGTCGCAGCTCAGTTGGATCTCTCAGCCCAAGAGGAAGAGCTTCAGGCCATGATTGCGGAAATGCGGGCGGACTACAATCGGAACCACTTCGTCCGGGATGAGTCCTTTGAGCGATCGTGGGAGCATTTGCAAGGGGAAGATCGGCAGGCGTTTCTGGATTACCTGGAGCGATCGTGTGTTTCGGAATTTTCCGGCTTCTTGCTATTTAAGGAACTGTCCCGCCGCTTGAAGGATCGCAACCCAGTCTTGTCGGAAATCTTCCATTTGATGGCACGGGACGAAGCCCGCCACGCCGGATTCCTCAACAAGGCCATGGGCGACTTCAACCGATCGATGGATTTGGCGAAGTTAACGAAGGCGCGCACCTATACGTTTTTCCCGATCGAATGGGTGATTTATACCGTTTACCTGTCGGAAAAAATTGGCTACTGGCGCTATATTCTGATCCATCGTCACCTGCAAGCCCATCCCGAAAACCACTTCTACCCCCTCTTCCGCTACTTTGAACCCTGGTGTCAGGATGAAAATCGCCATGGGGATATTTTTAAAGCCCTGCTGCGATCGCAGCCGCAGTTGTGGCAAACCTGGCAATCGCGGCTTTGGAGTCGATTTTTCCTCCTAACAGTCTTTGCTACCCACACGCTAACGGTGCATGAGCGATCGGGGTTCTATGGCCTTTTGGGCATTGATCCAACGGAGTTTGATGAAGATGTGATCCGGCGGACGAATGAAACCGCAGCCCGCACGTTCCCATCGGTGCTGGATACGGAACATCCAGAATTTTTCCAACGTTTGTCTGAATGTTCCGAACTCAATCTCAAGATTACCGAAGTCAACCAGTCCAACCAACCCCAATGGGTAAAAGCACTTCGCAAGCTGCCGCTACAACTGGGGATTTTTGGGCATCTGTTGAAAATTTACCTGCTAAAACCGATCGATGCTGAAGCGCTACGGGGGACGGTGCGTTAATCCTCAAACAAACAACCCGTCTCCCAGGTCTATCGATTGGCAATCGATCCTCGATCGACCGAACCAGCCTTTAACGTCCTTCCAAAATCAGACTTGAGCGATCACCGGGCATAGTTAACGCTATGCCCTTTACTTTTGTTACATCACTCTTGAATCGTTTTACAACTCTTTTTATTTAAATCAAGTATTTTACAATTTGCTATTTTTCCAGGGGCGGCTCTTTCGCTTTTCTATAAATCACGCCAAATTAGAACTGCTACCCAACGAGTTTCAGTTCATTTTGCCGTAACGCCTGATGATCAGCATTGAAAAGCCCCCCATTGCCTCCCGTCCACCGAAAGCTTCAAGACTTCGATCGCCGTTTCCCTCGGGGCCATGGGGCCTTGTTGGGTTGGCGATTTTGCTGTGGAAGGGCTGGAGCTACTGGCTACTCAACAGAGTGCAGCATCCCGGAGAGCCCCTGACGGTGAGTGCTCTGTACCGCGTGGGGGATATCGAATACTACCCACTCATACAGGCTGTAGGGCAGTTGCAATGGGGAGAGTTTGCGCTGTGGGAAAAATTAGGAACTGGCTTGGGGGCTTTTCCTTGGGTATCTGTTGCTTTCCATGGGTTCCTTGAGCGACTTTTAGGTGTCCATAGTTTTTGGGTCGCGGATGGACTCGTTACGATCGCTTATTACAGTTTAATGGTGATCGTACTTCAGGGCTTTGGGTTAGGACGTGGGTGGGCGATCGGGGTGGCGGGATTGCTGACTACGGGGGGCATTGGTGGATTGTTCGCCGAAATTTCTAATTTAGTATTCAACCCTCTCAGCCAAGTTCCCATAGCAGCCCTCAATCGATTGCTCATCGTATTACTAATTGGGCTAGGATGCATTCTAGGGTATGTCACAGCGCGATTTACTGCCTTGGGAAAACGGCGTAAACAGTGGTTCCTGCTGGCGATCGGAGTGATGGCAATCACCTTTCCTCTACTATTTTCGCTAGTGTTAATTCCCCTGTGGGGTGAGCGCATTCCTCGTCCCTTTGTGACTGAATTGTTCTGGCTGATGCAAGTGGCATGTTTAGCCGTCCTATTTATTTATCAGGGTCAGTGGTTGAAGAATTTGAAAATTTGGGCTGGTTTAGGAATTAGTTTGAGCCTACTCCTCCAGGGCGATTTCCATTCCGCTGTGATTCTCGCGATCGCTAATATCGCAATCATGACCCACTTATGCTGGCAACTCCGGCAACAACCTTCTGAACAGAAAGTCTGTCTTCAAGGTATTGGTATTAGCTTAGTTGCCGCTATGATTACTGCTATTCCCTTCTGGATTCAGCAGAGCTTTGCCAATCCTGATGCGGCAATTCGTTTAGGTGTTTTTCCCGTCGATCGTTGGCATCCCCTATTTCTACCCAGCGCGTTACCTTACTGTTTATTAGCAGGTTTATTACTCTGGGGCTGGTTTCTGCGCTTGACGGGAGATCGATCGCCCGAACATCGTCGAGGCTTAGGGTTAATTGCCCTTTTAAGTATTGTGGCCTGTTTTGCATTACCCATTTCGACGGTAGTTTTAGGTCAGACGGTACAGATTTACCAGTTCTTCGATCGCTTTCTGCGGGTGATTGGCTTTGGACTGGTCATTTATGGCAGTTACGGATTAAGACAACTCACCCAACGGATACAACCTGCTCAAATTCCACAACGATGGCGGGCGATCGGGCTTGCCACGGGTTTAGCTTTAGCGCTCATCTTTCCGTTCCGAGAGGCTCAGGCGCTGGTTACAAATGGCCAACATATCCGCGCTGACTTCCCTGAATGGCAATCTCTACCCGATTATCGACAAAACTTGAATGCCTTGGTGGCGGAACTAGATAAACCTAACTATCGCTCTGCGAAGGTGCTCGGAACCTTGGATGTACAAGTTTATGCGTGGTGGGTCGCGTTTCAAAATGGAGCTTCCTATTTGCCAGAAGCACCCTTGACGACGGTGGGAGATCGGGAAATTGAAACCCGTTTGCTCAGCTTTTGTAAGTTGATAAATTTATCTCCCCAAGCTTTTGTGGGATTAATTAACCGTTCCCATACCAATTTGTTTTGGCTGGGTCATGGGAAGTACCAAGCCTCACGAGCTTATACCTACGCGCCCTTATCTGATTATTTCCCCGCCGTGCAGCAGCAAATTTTGCAAACGGGATTACTCAATTCCCTCAATGTTGCGTTACCCATCAGTGAACAGCGTCGTCTACTACAAACCTATTTACAGATGCCTGTTCCCGATCGAACGGCGGCTCGGTTAGATCTGATTGTGTTAACCCAGGATGCTAGTCTTCAGGGTACAACGCCGATCGACCCAGACTTTGAACTGACCTACGAAAATCCAGCTTTTCGGCTCTGGCGGCGTAAATCGTTAGAGCCGGAGTCCCCCTAGGACGCGATCGTCCCATCGGGCATGATTGCACCCTGCAAGTCAGCATCCTTCAAAATCGTGCCCGTTAAATCTGCGTTTTGCAAATTGGCGTTGCGTAAGGTTGCTCGTCTGAGGTCGGCATAGCTGAGGTCGGCTCCGGTTAAATTGGCTCCGGTCAAATCTACCGCTGGTAAATCCCGTCCGACGGTGCGATGCATATTAGCGCGGCAAAACTTAGCCCCTGCAAGATCCGCATTGCAGAATAACACCCCGTGCAACGTGGCATAGCTCAGATCGGCCCCTTGCAAATTGGCGTTTTGAAAATCCGTAGGATGGGCGGTACTGGATTGCAAGTCTGCATCGTAGAGGATGGCTTTCACTAAACTGGCGTGGCTCAACACCGCACCATTCAGGGTCGCTTTGCAGAGATTGGCCCCATCCAAACAAGCATTGACGAAATTCGCCCCACTCAGATCCGCTTCTCGCAGAATCGCCCCTTGTAAATTTGCGCCGATTAAATTCGCTCCCCACAAAATGGCTTCACTTAAATTCGCTGACTGGAACCAGGCTTGGGTTAAATCTGTTTTGCCCAGCCGCGCTTGACGCAAGTCCGATCGACTGAAATTTGCCCCTTGGAGGTTTAAATTTGTTAACTCGGCCTCTTGCAAATTGAGTTGCAAAAAGTCTCGTTCTCCACGGAGATAACAGGTAATCAGATCGGTTATGTTCATACACACACAGCTATACGCGGATTGATAGAACAATTCAAAAAACAATTCAATCGAGCAATGTCAGGGTCAGCGTCACCAGTCTCCGTGCGTCACACGGATCTGTGCGCTACGAGTCTGATCCAGTGCTTATTCAGTAATGCGTCAGGGATTGCAGGTAAAGCCTATCACTGGACAGGATATCACCAACGATATAACAACGACATCACCATAACAACGACATCACCAGGAGTATAGCCAGAAGACCAACCCGCGTCTCTGGCTCAGCGAGCTTAGATTCATCGTTCCATGATAATTCACTGTTCTACTATATAGAGATATAGTGAATTTTGTTGAGAGATTTGAATAAAAATCTTGAGAAATCATTAACTCAGCCCTTCGATCGCGGGGATCTTCATTAAGATCGATAGAATATATTACCCGACGGTAGTATGTTAAGACTTGCTGTGTTTCGCTCCGGAGTCAATTCCTGTGTCTTCTACCGTGAACTCTGCGCAAAATCCATCTTCCACCACTAGTGCTGCTGGTAAACACCATCAAATCGTGATTGTCGGCGGAGGAGCCGCAGGCATTACCGTTGCGGCGCAACTACTCAAGCAGTCCCGATCGTTAGATGTGGCGATCATTGAACCCTCGGCGAAGCATGATTACCAACCGGGGTGGACTCTTGTAGGGGGTGGCGTTGCGCCCCTGTCCGACTTTGTGCGGGATGAAAAAGCGGTGATCCCTCCTGGTGCAAAGTGGTTGCAAACGGCTGTGGCTAGCTTTGATCCCGCTCAAAATACCCTCACCACGATCGACGGCCAGCAGATTCACTACGATTACCTGGTGGTCTGTCCTGGGATTCAAATCAATTGGCATTTGATTAAAGGACTCAAGGAAGCCCTGGGCAAAGGCGGTGTCACGAGTAACTATTCCAAAGAATTTGTCCCCTACACCTGGGAAACCATCCAAAACTTTAAAGGGGGCAACGCGATCTTCACCCACCCCGCTACGCCGATTAAATGTGGGGGCGCGCCGCAAAAAATTATGTATATGGCCGACGATGCCTTCAAAAATCGCGGTCTGGGCAGCAAAACTAACGTGACTTTCTGCATTGCTGGCCCCAAAATGTTCCCGATCGCGCCCTACTCGGCAACGTTGGATCAAGTTGTGGCTCGCCGGGGCATTACGCCAAAATTCCTGCATAACCTGAAGGAAATTAAAGCCGATACGAAGGAAGCGGTTTTTGATGTTACCTCTGCCGACGGCGTGCAGGAAGTCACCCTGCCCTACGACATGATTCATGTGACGCCGCCCATGAGTCCCCCCGACTTCATCAAGCAAAGCCCCTTCGCCAACGAAGCGGGCTGGGTGGATGTCCACAAACACACCTTGCAGCACAACCGCTACCCCAACGTCTTTTCCCTAGGGGATGCCTCCTCTCTGCCCACCTCCAAAACCGCTGCCGCCGCCCGCAAACAAGCCCCTGTTCTGGTACACAACCTGTTGGCGGTGATGAATTCCCAGCCCTGCGATGCCCAGTACAACGGCTACACCTGCTGCCCGTTGATTACCGGCTACCAATCGGCCATGATGGCGGAATTTGACTACGACGGTAATTTAACCCCGTCCTTCCCCCTCGATCCCACCAAAGAGCGCTACATCATGTATCTAGCCAAGGTGCACGTTCTGCCCTGGCTCTACTGGAACCGCATGTTGACGGGCGAAAGCTTTGAGGCCGATGTGTTTAAACCCCTGAAAAAGCTGGCGGGTTGGTAAGTGGTTGGCAGCACTCAGTTTAAGTGGTTGGTAGCACTTAGTTTTGGTAGCACTTAGTTTTTAGTAGCTCTTAGTTAAAGTTACCGGCTTCTTGCAGCCATTCTGTGGGGGGAAGACGGCGGTAGGTGCCATCTTTGCGGCTCATGAGTTGATAACCAATCAATTCCCGACGCAAGGTGGCGCAGTCTTCGTGGTGCTGCTTGAGAATGGCGTTGATTTCTTTTTCGGAATAATCCCGATCGGGTTCAATTTTTTGGACTAGCCATTTCAGCAAGACAAACCGCTTTTTGCGGGCCGCAGGAATGCTGAGGATGCGATCGTTTTCGACAAAGGCTTTCAATACCGTGGTTTCCCAAGCTTCTGGTTGCACCGATTGCGCCAGGGTTTTGAGTTGTTCGGAGGAGAGGAGGTCACGGCTGAGCAATTGAAGTTGTTCGGAGTTGAGCCGGTAGAGATGGGTATTGCCTTCGGGATTCAGCAGCACCAAGTTTAGAGACTTCAGCTTGGCGAGGTGGTGGGAGATGGTAGGCGCTTTGAGATGTAGCAGAGCGGCCATTTCTTCCACACTACATTCACGCTGGGCCAGTAGCCCTAGCAGTTTTAGTCGAGTTTCGTCGCTCAGGACTTTGAAGAAGTCCAGGAGGGTTTGTAGATTCTCAGGGGCCATGGGGCATTACCGGAAATACAGTTGATTAGATACTTATCTAATTAGAATTCTATCTAATTAGTTCCGGGAATGTCCACTCGATGAGGCTTGCACTCGATGAGGCTTGCACTCGATAAGGCTTGCAATAGTATTCCACCGTTTATAAGTGACAATGAAGGGATTGAGTGGGAGGCGGCTACATGGCGATCGAAAGTCTGCGTCGGAGTTGGAGCAATCCGTGCGGGACGAGCATCGGGCATAGACTACAAAGCGGGCATAGACTACAAAGATTGTGGCGTTTTGGTATTTGCTTGATCATGCTCCTGGTAGGATTCTGGTTGAACCTCGCCCCTGCTCAAGCGTTGGACTATCCCCCGCCCCTGTCCTACAGCAACGCGGATTTAAAAGGCCAAAATTTTTCGGGGCAGGTTTTGCGCACGGCGGAGTTTTCCAATGCCAATTTGGAAGATGCCAACTTTAGCGCGGCGGATCTGCGTGGGGTCGTCATGAGTGCATCGGTGTTGACGGGCACCAATCTCCACGCAGCGAACTTAGGCAATGCCTTGATGGATCAGGTGAAGTTTAAGCAAACGGACTTGAGTGATGCCATTCTGACGGAAGCAATTCTCCTGCACTCCACCTTTGAAGCGATCGACATTACAGGGGCCGACTTCACCGATGCCATTTTGGATGGGGCGCAGATAGCTAAGCTTTGCCAAATCGCAGGGGGCACCAATTCCATCACCGGGGTTAGTACTAGAGACTCCCTCGGCTGCCTGGATTAGGTGGCTCAGATTTCCACGGGGCCAGTACCTGTTTCCAATAACCTTTTCAGATACTCTTGCCTTTTCAGATACACTTTGTTAGTGAGCTAGGGAATTTGTGTGCTGGTGACTGAATTCTGGTGATCTGGGTCACTAGGTTTAAATCCTCTGGGTCAATCCTCTGCGACCGTTTGTTAACGCTTTCCGCCCATTCTGTCAGTCCCATGGTGAATTCCAATCCTGTTCAACAAACTGTACCGACTCAAGTACAACGGGTTGGAATCATTGGCGGAGGGCAATTAGCCTGGATGATGGCTGAAGCAGCCCAAAAACTAGGCATTGAACTAATCGTACAGACCCCCCATCCCACCGATCCTGCCGTCACGATCGCGCGGGAATCGATTTTTGCCCCCGTCGCCGATGCAGACGCCACAGCAACCTTGGCGCAACGCTGCGATGTGATTACCTTTGAAAACGAGTTTGTCGATCTGCCTAAGTTGAATCGACTAGCGCAGGAGGGCGTTATTTTTCGTCCCGGACTCAATTGCCTAACGCCCTTGCTGGACAAGTACCACCAGCGCTGTTTTCTGCGCCACCGGGACTTGCCGACCCCCGATTTTTCGCTCTTGCCCACTTCCCCCTATCCGCTGATTCCCAACCGCCTGCCCTGTGTGCTGAAAACGCGCCGCCTGGGCTACGACGGCTACGGCACCTTCATCGTTAAGACGGAGGATCAGTTTGAAGAGTTGATCTATAAAATTCCCGTCGATGCCCTGATGCTGGAAGAGTTTGTGCCCTTTACCCGCGAGTTGGCGGTGATGGCGGCCCGATCGCTCAGCGGGGAAGTGGTGGTCTATCCGATCGTGGAAACCCAGCAGGAAAACCAAGTCTGTCGGCGGGTCTTTGTACCGACGGATCTGTTGCCACGGGTAGAACAGCAAGTCCATGCGATCGCCCAAACCATTCTGGAAAGCTTGCAGTATGTGGGGATCCTGGGGATCGAATTATTTCTGACAGAGGACGATCGGGTCTTGGTGAACGAGATTGCTCCCCGCACCCACAATTCCGGCCATTACACCTTGGATGCCTGCCAAGTCTCCCAGTTTGAACAACAGTTACGCGCGGTCTGTGGCTTACCCCTGGGCAGTCCGGCGTTGAATTGTACTGGGGCAGTGATGGTTAATCTGCTGGGCTTTGAAAGCTCCAGTGGTGACTATGCCCAACAACGCCAGCAGCTAGCGGCCATTCCTAACGCCCAGGTGCATTGGTACGGTAAAACAGAATCTCGCCCAGGCCGCAAGTTGGGGCATGTTACGGTGCGGCTATTCCAGGAAGAGAATTTAGCCGAGACCTCGATCGCCCTAGCCCAGGAAATTGAGCGCATTTGGTATCCTGCCCAGACCTCGAGTTAACCGCTGCCCCCCTGCTGCCTTCCGGCCAAACTAGCCAATCCCGGCCTCCACCGTTTACAATACTGGAAGGTTCACGGCTACGTTGGTGACTGCCAATAATGTTTTTTGATCTATGTCTTTTCTTATAAGGGAACCTCACGGATCTTGCGGCAGTAGACTGAGCTTGTACTCAGAAACTTTATGCGAGATATAACGGTACCCACCTGGTTTAAGCCAGGTCTAAAACTGAGGTAAGACGGCGCAGCGGTGAACCCACCTAAGCAATTTGGTTAAACATTTGGCATTGGTATGCAAGACGCTGACAAAAGTCAGTCTTTAGATCTCAACTGGATTCAGTTGAGTTTTTAGTTTTTAGGCAAGTTTTTAAACCACGATCGCTGTAACGAGGATCAGTTAACCGCTTGCAAGAAAGATGGTCGCTCTTAGCAGGTTACGGTAAGGTTAAAAGTAACTCAACTTCTTTTGCGGGAAAGATTGTTCCATTGAACCTTTTGTCATTACCGATCGCTGCTCCTAGCGCTGTTTCTCGGGTTTGTTTAGACAACGGTTTGACCCTGATTCACCACCAAATGACTGCGACCGATGCGATCGCAGTGGATGTCTGGGTGAAGGCCGGTGCAATTTTGGAACCCGATGACGCTTCGGGCATGGCGCACTTTCTGGAACACATGATTTTTAAGGGCAGCGATCGCCTTCTGCCCGGAGATTTTGACGCCATTATTGAAAATCACGGTGGCACCACCAACGCAGCCACAGGGCAGGATTACGCTCATTTTTTCCTAGTTTGTGGGGCGCATTCCCTGGGGGAAACGCTGCCCTGTTTGGCGGAATTACTTCTAAATGCGGCGATTCCCGATGAGGAATTTGAGCGGGAACGGGAAGTCGTGTTTGAAGAAATGCGCCAAGCCTATGACAACCCCGACTGGCTGGGCTTCCAAGCGCTGTTGGAAATGGTGTATCAACGCCATGCCTATGGTCGATCGATTCTGGGAACGACCGAAACCTTGATGCGGATGACCCCGGAGCGCCTGCGCCAGTTCCACCGATCGCGCTACCAGCCGGAACATATGACGGTGGTGATCACGGGCAATCTCAGCCAAGCGGAGGCCATCCAAGCCGTCAGTCAAGCTTTCCACACTTTCCCAACGCCCACGCCCTTTGATCCCTACCAGTCCGATGCCGAACCGCCGATCGTGGGAATTCGCCGTCAAGTCTTGCAACTGCCCCAGGCGGAACAGGCGCGGCTGATGCTGGCTTGGATTGCACCGGGATCCCAATCGAAGCGCGATCGCTGGTCGGTGAAAGGTTTGGATCTACTCTCTGTGCTGTTGACCGAGGGACGCACCTCGCGCCTCGTGCGGGAATTGAGGGAGGAACGTAATCTCGTGCTGGATGTCAGCGCCGCTGTTTCCATGCAGCAGGATTCCAGCATTTTTACGATTACGGCTTGGCTGGATCCCGAGGATTTAGATCGGGTAGAGGCCATCATCGGCGATCGACTCTCGGAGTTGACCCATGCGCCCATTACACCCACGGAACTAAACCGAGCCAAGCGGCTCATTTGCAACGACCACGCCTTTTCCTCGGAGTCGCCCAGCCAAATTGCCAGTCTCTACGGTTACAACCACACCTTGGCAGAACTGGAAGCAGCGCTGACCTATCCCGACGATATCCGATCGTTTGTTTCCGGCGATCTCTGTAATATTGCCAGCCAGTTTCTCTCGCCGTACCACTATGCAGCGGTGATTGTACGCCCGGAGTAGACCTGTCGAAGTCTGCAAACAAAAATCCCCGATCGCTTTTGTTAGAACGATCGGGGATTTTATTGAATTGATTGACTTGAGCTGGGACTCTGATCCCCCTATCCCCCCTTAAAAAAGGGAACCAGAAAAAGGAGAGCACTAGAGCTTCAAAGTTCCTTTTTTACTTCAAAGTCCCCCTTATTCAGGGGGATTTAGGGGGGTTCGAATCCATTCGTTAGACGCTGTCAATCACAGCCACGGAGCTTACTTCACCTTAGGAGCGACTGTACTGACGATCGGTGCTTTCGCGATCGACGTCGCCGAAGCATCCACAGGAGATTCCGCCAAGGTTTTTGCCTTGGTCACCGCTTGCAACATCGGCGTCTTCGCCACAGCAGCATCAGAGAAGGCAAACAACGGATTGGACAGAATCCCCGCGATCGACGTAGCCACCAGGGAAATAATCAGCCCCACTTGCAGCGGACGCATCCCCGGCAGATCCCAAGTCACCGGCGGGTAATTCTTCACCGCTTCCGACATTTCCTGCGGTTCCTTGACCACCATCATCTTGACCACACGGATGTAGTAGTAGATGGAGATCACACTCGTGACCAAGCCCAGCAGCACCAAGCCATAGGCTCCCGCTTGCCAACCAGCCCAGAACAGGTACAACTTCCCAAAGAAGCCCACCAGCGGCGGAATGCCCCCCAGGGAGAGCAGGCAAATCGACAGCGCTAAGGTCAACAGCGGATCCTTCTGGTACAGACCGGAGTATTCGCTAATCTGATCCGTCCCGGTTCGCAGCGAGAACAGAATCACGCAACTGAAAGCACCCAGGTTCATGAACAGGTAAGCCAGCAGGTAGAAAATCATGCTGGAGTAGCCCGCATTGGTGCCAATCACCAACCCGATCATGATGAAACCCGCTTGACCGATCGATGAGTAGGCCAGCAGTCGCTTCATGCTGGTTTGCGCTAGGGCCACCACGTTGCCCAGCACCATACTCAAAATCGCCAAGGCGGTCATGACAAAGCGCCATTGATCATCCACCAAGGGGAAGGCCGTTACCAGTAAGCGAATTGCCAGGGCAAACCCGGCTGCTTTGGATCCTACGGATAGAAAAGCTACTACGGGTGTAGGCGATCCTTCGTAAACATCCGGCGTCCACTGGTGGAACGGAACCGCCGCGATCTTGAAGGCGATACCCGCGATCGCAAACACCAGGGCAATCACCAGACCGATGGACGATCCCAGATCTGCACTAGCAATGTGAGCAGCAATCTCGCCCAGCTTGGTTTGCCCACCGGACAGACCATAGAGCAGCGAAGACCCGTAGAGGAAAATCGCCGAACTGGAAGCCCCAATCAGCAAATATTTCAGCGCCGCTTCGTTCGATCGGGGATCCCGCTTGGTGTATCCCGTCAACAAATAAGAGGCAATACTCAACGTCTCCAACGAGACAAAAATCATGACTAACTCATCTGCGCCCGAGAGAAACATCCCCCCCAGCGTTGCAGTGAGTAGGATGGTGACAAACTCTGACAACGCCGTTCCTGACTGCTCGACATAGCGTACAGACATGAGGATGGTCACCGCTGCCGAAAGGGCAACGATCCCCCGGAAGGCGACACTCAGCGCGTCCCCATTAAAGCCACCCAGGAAAGAAATCGGATTCGCGACATTCCACTGTGTGGTGTAGAGCGCAACCACTGCCGCAAGAAGACCCGCGATCGCAACGTAGGGCGTCCACTTCGCGGAGTTAGTCCGTCCCACAATCAGATCGCCAACAATGACAATCATCAACGTGGTGATGACGATGCCTTCTGGCAGGATGACGCCCGCATTCAATTGACTGGCAAGGCTTGCAAAATCCATAGAACCGTCTCTAGGCTGCGTTAATCATAGCGGGAGAAATCTTGATTCTCCTCCATTGGATTGTACCGTGCAATTTGATAGGAGATTTTGCCTATTCCAGCTTTTTCAGGGGTCGAACGATTCAAGATCGCTAGGGATCGCCATAGAGATTGCACCGATCGCTGCTACGGTTTAGGGTGGATCATCACCTTCGGGCGGGTTAGAAATTTGCAAAATTTCCTCTGACTGCCCCCATTTCCCCCTCCTCCTTGAGTTCAAACTCAAGTTCATAAGTGACAGAGGGCTGTTATATATAGATATCCAGATATTTATTTTAGATAGCCACTACTCCAATATCCGCTGCTAGCTGCTGCAAGATGTTGCCCATTGACCTCTCTGTTTTCCTAGAACTTGGCCCAGACCAGGGAAATGAGGGTTGCTAGTGGTGTATCTATCTTCAAATCGGGGCACCATTCTTACAAAAACCTTGTAGTCACAGCGAAACTAACTCGTTATGGTTATAAGTTAAACAGGATGTGTTCGATCGCAACTTGGATCCAGCACAATTTTACTCTAGTCCACCTACCGCCGCTGTTCAGTCGGATTCCCATGTCCACCCTTGTCATTGTCGAGTCCCCCACCAAAGCCAAAACCATTCGGAACTATTTGCCGAAGGGCTACCTCGTTGAAGCGTCGATGGGGCACATTCGGGATTTGCCCCAGTCCACCAGCGATGTCCCTAAGGAGATTACCGACAAACGGGTGCGGGAATTGGGGGTTGATATCCATTCAGATTTTGAGCCGATCTACCTCATTCCCGATGACAAGAAAAAGGTGGTCAAAGGACTCAAGGATGCGTTGAAAGGCGTTGATGAACTAGTTCTGGCAACGGACGAAGATCGGGAAGGTGAAAGTATTTCCTGGCACCTGTTGCAAGTGCTGAAGCCCAAGGTTCCCGTGAAGCGCATGGTGTTCCACGAGATCACCCAGGAGGCCATCCAGGAAGCGATTCGCAACTGTCGCCAAGTGGACGAAAAGCTGGTGCGGGCCCAGGAAACCCGGCGGATTCTCGATCGCTTAGTGGGTTACACGCTGTCTCCCCTGCTCTGGAAAAAGATTGCCTATGGTCTCTCAGCGGGACGGGTGCAATCCGTGGCTGTGCGGTTACTGGTGCAGCGGGAACGGCAACGCCAAGCCTTTAAACAAGGGTCCTATTGGGATCTCAAGGCATTGCTAGCGATCGCTGGAGATCAGGCTAAGGGGAGCAAGAGCAAGAAGGGCAATGGCGAATTTGAGGCCAAGTTAATTACCCTAGCTGGGAAAAAACTGGCCACCGGGGCGGATTTCGACGAAAATACCGGCCAAATCGCCAAGGGCAAAAAAGTTGTTCTACTCAACGAAGAAGAAGCCCGCGCCTTGCAAGCCCGCCTGACGGGTAAGCCCTGGACCGTTACTGACCTGGAAGAACGGCCCGTCACCCGTAAGCCATCGCCACCCTTTACCACTTCGACGCTACAACAGGAGGCTAACCGTAAGTTAGGACTGTCGGCTCGGGATGCCATGCGGACAGCGCAAAGCCTCTACGAAAACGGCTACATCACCTACATGCGGACGGACTCGGTGCACCTGTCCCAGCAGGCCATTTCTGCCGCGCGCAGTTGTGTGGAATCCATGTACGGCCAGGACTACCTCAGTCCCCAGCCCCGCCAGTACACCACCAAGGCCAAGGGAGCCCAGGAAGCCCACGAAGCCATCCGTCCGGCGGGTAGTAGCTTCCGCACCCCCCAGGAGACGGGGTTATCCGGTCGGGAGTTCCAACTCTATGACCTGATCTGGAAGCGTACCGTGGCGACCCAGATGGCGGAGGCGCGCCAAACCCAGATTTCCGTGACGATCCAGGTGGAGGATGCGGGATTCCGGGCCTCGGGTAAACGCATTGACTTTCCTGGCTTCTTTCGGGCTTACGTGGAAGGGTCGGACGATCCCGATGCGGCGATCGATAACCAAGAGGTGATTTTGCCCGCCATGAAGGTGGGGGATCATCCCGATTGCCACGGCTTGGATGCGATCGGCCACGAAACCCAACCCCCCGCCCGCTATACGGAAGCCTCCCTGGTCAAAATGCTGGAAAGTGAAGGCATTGGCCGACCCAGTACCTACGCCAGCATCATCGGCACCATTATCGATCGGGGCTATGTGCAATCGGCGGGTAACTCTCTGGTACCAACCTTTACGGCCTTTGCCGTCACCTCGCTGTTGGAAAACCATTTCCCCGATCTGGTTGACACCAGCTTCACCGCCAAAATGGAGCGGACGCTGGATGATATTTCCACCGGAGAAGTGGCCTGGTTGCCCTACCTGAAGAATTTCTACATGGGTGAGTCGGGGTTAGATACCCAAGTCAAGGTGCGGGAGGGGGACATCGATCCCATCGCGGCTAAGACGGTTGAACTGGAGAACCTGGAAGCCAAAATTCGCATTGGCAAGTATGGGGCTTACCTGGAAGTCGATCGGGATGGGGAGACGGTCAAGGCCAACATTCCCAAGGGGCTGACGCCAGCAGATTTGGATCCAGACCAGGTAGAAGTCCTGCTGCGGCAGAAAACCGAAGGGCCGGATAAGCTGGGGCTCCATCCAGAAACGGGAGAACCGATTTTTGTCCTCATGGGCACCTATGGCCCCTACGTGCAGTTAGGGGAAGTGGTGGAAGGCAGCAAGGCCAAACCCAAGCGATCGTCGTTGCCGAAGGGGGTCACGCCGGAAAATATCACCTTGGAGCAAGCCGTTGGACTGCTCAGCCTCCCGCGTACCTTGGGGATGCACCCTGACACAGGTTGCAAGGTACAGGCTAGCCTGGGACGCTTTGGCCCCTACGTGGTACATGACCAGGGCAAAGAGGGCAAAGACTATCGATCGCTGAAGGGGGATGACGATCCGGTCACGATCACCCTAGAGCGGGCGTTAGAATTGCTGGCCCAGCCCAAGACCGTGCGGGGTAAACGGGCAGCGGCTAAACCCCTGCGGGAGATGGGTGCCCATCCCGAGGACGGAGAACCCGTAAATCTCTACGATGGCCCCTATGGGGTTTACATCAAGCATGGCAAGGTGAATGCGTCGTTGCCGGAAGGGCAGACGGTGGAGTCTGTGACGATGGAGATGGCGGTGGAAGCGTTGGCGGCCAAAGCAGGCAGCAAGAAGAAGACAACTAAAACTTCGACGAAAACTGCGGCCAAGAAAACGACCACCAAGAAAGCCACCACCACAGCTAAAAAGGCCACGACGAAAAAGACCACCACCAAGAAAACCAGTCCGAAGGCAAGTTAGCTTAGGTGTTGCGCATCCCGATCGACCTGAAGGATCTGTCTAAACGATCGATCCTCTGGTCGATTGATGATCGTGAAGCCGGGTCACTGGCCAATTTTCTGGAGAAGTTGGTCAATGAAACGAACCGTTTCTTCGTCTTTTTGAGCTTGGGCAAGCAGTCTAGCTTGCTTAATCGCTGCTAGTCCTTCCTGAACTTGGCCACGATCGTAGAGCGTCTTACCCAGCCGAAAGTGAGCGGGTGCATAGTTCGGATTAATCTTTAGGGCGAGGCGGTATTCAAAGATGCAATCCTCAACTTCACCTTGCTGGCATAGTGCATTAGCGAGATTATCATGGGCTAAAAAATTATCGGGATCATGGCGAATGGCGTGCCGATATTCTGAAATCGCTTCTTTAATCTTGCCTTGTTGGAACAGTGCAAATCCACGATTGTTATAGGCCAGGGTCATGTCTGGAGCAAGTTCGATCGCTTTGTCGTATTCTGCGATCGCCTCCGTCACCTTGCCTTGTTTGAACAACGCTACCCCTAGATTATTGTGGGCCATCGCGTTACTCGGGTCGAGTTGGATGGCTTGTTGGTATTCCGCGATCGCCTCTTCTAGCTTGCCTTGATCAGACAGCAACAAACCCAGGTTATTGTGGGCGGATGAATCCTTGGGGTCAAGCCGAATGACTTGGCGGTATTCTACAATGGCTTCCTCGGTTTTGCCTTGGGTCGTCAGGATTAACGCCAGGGAACTGTGCGTGTGGGCAAAATTTGGATAAATGCGAAGAGCTTGTTGGTAGGCCGTCACCGCTTCCTCCAATTTGCCTTGCGTAAAGAAAGCAAAACCTAGGTTGTTGTAGGCAAAGGGATCGTTAGGCGTCAAATGGATGGCTTGTTGGTATTCCGCGATCGCTTCATCTACCTTGCCCTGGGCAAACAGCGTGAAGCCTAGATTGTTATGTACAGAGCCATCCTTGGGATCTAAACGAATCGCTTGGCGATACTCCGCAATTGCGTCCTCTAGTTTGCCTTGGCCGAACAGAATAATTCCTAAGAAGCTATGGGTGTCTGCTAGGTTGGGTTCGAGGTGAATCGCTTGTCTCAGGGCCGCTTCTGCACCAGCTAAATCACCATCCCCTAAGCGCTGTTGTCCTTGCTTTAGATAGTCCGCAGCAGAGGCCTGCGCAATTACAGAACTCTGTGTAACAAAGGCGGAATCCAATGCGGGCCGCTGGAGCAGCCCATTGGTGGGAGTAAGGGCTAGGGCAGGGTTGCCGAAGGGAAGATTGACTACGCCGATCGTGGCAGCCAGTAGGTATGGAAAAAGTGGTCGTGTACCCACATATCATCGCCTCCTTAGCATATCTGAAACTGAAATACTGGGTGTTGAAAGACTCGTCGTTGGAATGCTGTAGGGGAGATCCGATAACGGGAATAACAACGCTAAGTATCTTTTGACGACTGGGGTATATCTATATTCTACCTTCCATCCATCTCCACTCGTTTTCTGGATTCATTCTGGACGGATCATCTCCATTCCCAAGGACGGTTAAGCGATCTAGGATTTTTGGAAGAATATTAGACATAGAATCCTCTGCACTGAGGGTAGCCTTTAGGTGTAGGGTTTTAAGGTGTCATCATTGACGCACACAAATTCTGCACCTATTCACCCACAATTTGCGATCGCGCTTAACGCACAGGTTATGACTGGAGAAAATCTGCCTAATCAAACTTCCCCTGATCAAACTTCCCCTGATCAAACGCCCATTGATGCTGAAGCGTTACTGACAGCGATGCGACGCAAGCAAGGCACTTGGGTGGAATGGGCGGAAGCTTGCCAAACCTTGCAGAAAGCGGGACAGACCGATCAAGCGATCTTTGAAGCCACGGGATTTGAACCGATTCAGCAGAATCAAATTATCGTTGCGATGCAGGTTTACAAATCCATTGTGCAAGTGGGCATTAATGATGCCACGAAGACCCATTTCGGGCAGCGGGCCAGTGATGTGTTGTATGAGTTTCGCATTCTGGCTCCCAGCGATCGGGCGGCGGCGGCGGAATTTGCCTGTGATCGTAAAATCGACATGGATGAGGCGCGGGAAATTGCTAAGGCGATGAAGGACTTTACGCGCCTGAGCCAGCCGCCTGCGGAATTTACCAGTCATCCCGGCGATATTATGGCCTATTTTGCTTGGCGGGCGGCGAAACAAAAGACGGATTTGCAGGCTCGATCGTTGCTGATTGCCAAGGGCTTGAAATATGCCCACAGTGCAACGGCGCGGCGGCAGGTGGAAGGGTTGCTGACGGATTTTTCGGCCAGTCCTGCCAAGGCCGCTCCCCGGATGCCCGTCTATCGCCTGGAGACCGATGAGGAGTTGCCCAGTGTGTTGCCAGTCGTGGGTGAAATGCCGTTGACGCTGGCGGATCTGCAAGCGGTGCCATTGTATGAAACAGAGGAACCCTTTGGCATTGTCAAGTTTTCTGGAACGGGGGCCTATGTGCCAGTTCCCGGTTGGCAGGTGATTCGCACGGCGTCCGATCCGTTGGTGCTGTTGGCGATGAGTGATCAGTTGCCGACGCGCTTGCCGGGGAACGTGGAGCAGGTGTTGGTTGTGGTCGATCGGGCGCAGCGATCGTGGGATGCGGATAGTTATTTCGTGGTGGCGAATGAGGCCAACGAATTAGAAATCCAGTGGTTTGAGGAAGCTCCGGCGGGTTCGTTGCTGGGTCGGGTGATTCTGGTGATGCGTCCGAAAAAGATTTTGGATGAGAGCTATACGCAGGAACTTTGGCAGTTTGAGGAGTAGGCGAGTGGGAAGGGGTAGTTGCGATCGTCTCTCATCATTAGCGTAAGTTTGATAAAGATAAGTGGTGCTGCGCGATCGTCGGGGCTGCTGCGCAGCGAAGATCGGGGAACTTCTCCCCGCCCCCTGCAATGTCAGGGGACTCTACTCCCCCGACACCCCCCGAAAGTGAATTCTGCGTCCCAGTACAGGGGATTTGTAGGGGACAATTTTGTTGGTTGAACTCACGTTCATCATTACAGAAATAACCGATCGACTGGGCAGGTAAAACCGGGCAACAGGGGTGAGGTTAAGACATCTGTTGCAAACAGAGTGGTCACGAGCTTGAGGGTGGTGGGTTGGCGGCGATAGACTTCGATTTGTTGAATTCGCCAATCCAAAATCCAATATTCCTGGACTCCGCGTTCGGTATACAGTTTGAGTTTTGTTTCCCGATCGCGGCGTTCGTTTTGAGTGCCTGCTGAAAGTACTTCGACGATTAATTCTGGCGCGATCGTCAAATGCCCGTTTTCATCCAATGCGATGTCCAACCGGGATTTGCTGATCCAAACAATGTCAGGAATAACGTTATCGGTATCACTAAAAATAATGCCTGGAGTGGGAACGGTTT
The DNA here is from genome assembly GCA_002148405.1 of Alkalinema sp. CACIAM 70d. Lineage (GTDB taxonomy): Bacteria > Cyanobacteriota > Cyanobacteriia > Leptolyngbyales > Leptolyngbyaceae > Alkalinema. The sequence continues at coordinate 60,372 of MUGG01000214.1, forward strand.
TCCCTAAGTTAGTTGCGATCGACCAGTTGCGGAGTTCTGCGACAGTGTTGACAATAGCGTTCTGATGGCCCCAATGGGGTGCGCGGGTCACAAGCAATTCGCCATCAACAATTTCATAGCGATTGCTGCTCTCAGGCAAGCGTTCTAAATCTGCCGTTGTCCAAACGAGGCGATCGGTCGTTGGCTGCGTCATCATCATCTCCGGTGAGGGAGCCTTGGTTTAATCATAACCTCCTGCATCGAGCAGTTTTAGGTGAGTGGGGCACAAAGTTAATAGTCCTGGTTAATAGTCCTTGGCGATTTTGGCGACTTTGGTGCCGGGGTAGTAGGAGCCGAGGATTTGCACGTATTTGTAACCCTGTTCCGCGAGGTTGAGTGCGCCGAGTTGGCTCATGCCTTTGCCTGCGAAGGCTTCGGCTACGATGTCATCGGAAGCTGCGTAGAGGGATTCGACGATGCCGCCTTTGTAGCTGACGTATTCTCCAGAAGTCATGTCTACGGCTTGGTTGGTGCGATCGTCTTCTTTTTCGATGCCGCTATAGACTTGGAAATATTCGTCATTGCCCAGGTGATAGAGCGGGTGGGCGGGTTTGAAATAGTAGGTCATGGCGTAGGAGCGGGCGGCAACGGCTTGGGCTTTGAGGGCTTCGGGACTCCAACTGGGGGACACTTCGCTAGCGACAACGCTGTAGAGATATTGGCGCATATTGACATAGTTAACGGCTTGGAGTTGGCCCTGGTGAACGGCGAGTAGAAGTTTGCCGCGATAGGCGCGATTGTTGACGTAGAGCAGGCCGCCGGGTTCTGGGGTGATGAAGGCACCGAGGGGTAGTTTGGAGCTACCGAGGCTGATGCCCTGGCCGTCGAATTGAGCGGTGTAGACTTCGCCTGCGGTCATGGTCGCAATCTTTTCACCTTTGTCGTTGCTGACAATGCCGTTGGTGGAGCTAGCAATCACGATCGCGTTGCCTTTAGCGATGCCGACATGCATTTCGATATAGGCGTCTACGGGAGCATTGGTCGCTTCGAACAGAGCCTTGGCGCGGCGGTTCATCTCTTTTTGCTCGGGGGTGAGTTTGGAGAGATCGACGGGGGTGGGGCTGGGGGATGCAGTGGGTTTGGGAGAGTTAGGAGATCCGGTGGGAGAGGCAACTGCGACATTAGATGAGGGAAGACCCGCAGGGCTGGGGAGAGCCGCAGAATTGCTGACCATCGGAGTTTTGGGGCTGGGGGGGCGGTGTTGGTCTAGGCCCCAGGCGATCGCGGGGAAGATGCCGAGGAGGGGGAGGAAGATCCACGGGTGTCGGCGAACCCATTGGCGGAGGAGTTGTTTGGCGGAGGCGGTGGGGGTGGCTGGAGTGGGTTGGGTGAGTTCTTGGACGAGGGCTTCGTAGTCGTCAGAGCAGGGTTCAGCGGGATCGATCGTGGGGCTGGGGTTAGCGTCGGGGATGGGCTCCACGGTGGGGCTGGGGGGAGTGGCTGTTTTCGATCGTTTGAATGGGAAGTTCACCGCTGTTTACCTTTTGCTAACCCGTGGAAAATAAACTCGCCTGTTTAATCAAGCTGCTCAGCTTTCTATGATAGCGATCGAGGTTACGGATTGGCAGGTTTGTGGGGTGGGTGGGGGAGAACTGGTTAGACTAGAGGAATGATGGATCTGCGGGAGGTGGATGCATGACTGTGTTGGCGGAACCGTTGACGATCGCGGCTTCGGCGATGTTGTTGAGTGATGAGCAGTTTTATCAGTTGTGCCGTCAGAATGAGACGTTGCGGTTTGAGATGTCGGCGGAGGGGGAGTTGATTGTTATGTCACCGGTGGGTGGAGAAAGTGGCAAACGGGAGTCGCGGTTAATTGCACGGGTGGATGTCTGGAATGAGGCGGCGCAGTTGGGGGAGGTGTTTAGTTCTTCGACGATTTTTCGGTTGCCGAATGGGGCGAAGCGATCTCCGGATGTGGCGTGGGTGCGGGGCGATAGATGGGCGAGTTTGACGCGGGAGGAGCGGGAACAGTTTCCGCCGATCGTTCCGGATTTTGTGATTGAGTTACGGTCTGCGACGGATGGGTTGGCGAGTTTGCAGCGGAAGATGGTGGAGTATCGGGATTGTGGGGTGCGGTTGGGCTGGTTGATTAATCCGCAGGATGAGCGGGTGGAGATTTATCGGCCTGGGATGGAGGTGGAGGGGGTGGAGTTGCCTGTGGTGCTTTCGGGGGAGGATGTGCTGCCAGGGTTTGAATTGGAGTTACGGCGGTTTGAGTAAGGGATTGATTCCTCTTGTAAGAGTCGTAGTAGACCGATCCCCCTGGATTGAGAGAATCAAAACCTTTTACGAACAGTTGTTGGCTCGAGGCAAGGCCAAGAAGGTTGCGTTAGTGGCCTGTATGCGTACGTTAGTGGCCTGTATGCGAAAGTTGCTGACGATTCTCAACGCCATGGTTAAGCAGGGAACCTCCTGGAATTCTGCAACGATGGCTGATTTAGGACAAGTTCTGCCACAATCCACTTAACTTTCAAGATAATCGCTAGTCCCCTTAAAAAGGGGGGAATTTGCCAAAATTCTCTCAAAGTCCGCCTTATTAAGGGGAATTTGGGGGGATCGGAAGTCTGGTAAGCAAAAATATGATTATCTTAACAATCTTAGCTACAGCTATAAAAGAAAAACGAACAACGGAGCAATGAAAACGCGATAGAAATCAACATTGTGATCAATATCGCGTTTAAAACAGATTTTTCAACGATCGCCAAATCTTAACTATTTCGTGCTCACTAACTCTTTAGCATCAGGAGCTCCTTCACGGGCACGACGGGTAAACAACCGGAAGTACAACGACTGGAAAAACTCATGTACCGGAAACACAAGATAGGTGATCGGATTGATCGTTACAATGATGTTGCGCACATCCCGCTTGGCCAAGGCCACGATCGCCCAAGCCACCCAGCGGGCTGACATAATGCCGTAGGGATTCAACGGACTCTTAAACGGCCCCAAGATTAACTTACGAATAATGCAAGGCGCATCCAACCGCTGTAACGTAAGCAAATCGCCCACCGTCCGCTTCGACAATTCATAGAGCGGACTAAAGGCCGGATTGACTTCTGCTTCCGAGGTATTCACCCACAGTTCCTTCGTCGCCATATCCGTTGGGCCCGTCACCGTGCTGAAAAAGGCATTGGCTAACCGCAGCACCGAAAAGGCATTGACTTCATAGATTTCCTGGATGGCCTGGGTAGATCGATCTCCATAGACGTTCATGCCATGGTTGATGACCAAAATATCCACATCCTGAAGCTGAGCGACTAAATCAGCCTCCGACCCAAGCTGCCACCGCTGCACCCGCACTTCTGGGGGAAAATTCGTCTCTGGACGGGTCGTGAGGGCGACCACCTGGGCTCCCTGCTGGCATAGCTCATCCATTAGTGCTCGACCCATCCCGCCGGAGGCCCCCGTCACCGCAACGACCTTGCCTTTTAGGGCCAAACTGGTTCCTAACAGGCGATCGACAAAGGTGAAATGCCCACAATAGTAAGCATTCATCTCGTCGAAGTGGTGCCGCCAATGGTAAGAGCGATTCACCTTCCACTGGCTGGGAAGCGTGATCAAGGCACCGGGCTTATGGCTGAAGTCCGTTTGCAGCAACCAGCCCTGGGAGCGAGCCGCTGCAGGAATCAAAAAGGCCAGGGAATACAGGCACCCAAACCACATCCCTAGTTGCGCCGTCAATACAGCGGCCAGAGCCGTCACTCCCATCATCGCCAGAGATTCCGGCACATCATTATAGAGTTGCGCCTGTTTATAGTTCTCTAGAGTCGTCATCGTCAGATCTCGACGATAGGCTTTGTGATGGGCCATATGGTACCGCTTTAACGGTTGCCAGTAGTGCCCCGCAATATGGTAAACGTCCCGCGTCACTTCAGCCAGAATGACTGAAACAACGCCCCACCCAATCAATCCCCACAGTAACTGCATGAGTCGTTATACTCGATTGTTGATGTATTCAGCTTTTGATAACTATCTTAAAGTTGAAGATGATATGTTTACACAAATTAATGGGTCTGCATATCACATCATAACTATACAGCTATGCAAAGATTAAGGAAAGTTGCCTTTCGGCTACACTAGAGGCGATCGGGATGCCTTTAGCAGTGCAGTTTTTACGCGTGATGGGCGTCCCACTAAGTGAGATTAGGCTGACCTTAGGCCAGTTGTAGGATTGCACGCACCCCAAGCGGATGGATGGGCTCGTGAGGAGAGAGTCAAGAGGGGCAGTAAGGGGGGGACGATGAGTATTGCATACGATGAGTATTGCAATCGCTGCAATAGCCCTGACCAGAAATCGATGTGGCGGAATAGCTCCAGGGGTTGCAGTCTTGCTAGCGAGAACTGTCCTGCTGTAATTGCTGAATTTGCTCAATTGACCAGCCCGTTGCCCGGACAATCAGATCAATCTCTGCGCCTTCCCGTAATAGGCTGATGACCAGCGATCGACGACCTTCCTCGCGGCCTTCCTGACGACCTTCCTGACGACCTTCCTGACGACCTTCCTGACGGCCTTCCTCGCGGCCTTCTTCCAAGACGGCTTGATAGGTAACGGACTCGCGCATAACATCCCTCCGAATGATTCGACCAATCAGTTCTCGTTCTAATACTAACCCACTCAGGAAGTAGGCTGCACCGAGTAACTCATGCTGCTGCTCTGGGTTGTTAACCTGTTTCATGGCTCGTACCGCATCGCGCAGGGTGTGTTCGGGGTTATCGGTCTGGCCGAGGGCGGCAAAGGGCAGTAGACCGGGAGCCTGCATGAGTTCTGTGACGGGAACTTCCCAGATCCGAATGACGTTGTACTCGGCGTACATGCCTGCGATTTCGAAGTAGTTTTGCTGGACGAGGGGGGAATCGACTTTGCGCAGGTAGATGACGACTTGATGGATGGTTTTATCAGGGGCTTTGCGGTGGATGCGCAGGCGATAGTCGGCAAGGCGCATGGGCATGACCTGGGTGGGGTCGGTTTGCCATTCTACGTGCAGAATGTCGGCATCGCCTTCGAGCAAAATCAGGTTATCGGCGCGGATGGGTTCTAGGGACAGTTCGGTGGGTTTGAGAATGGTGGATTGAATCGGTCTGCCGAGGAGCCATTGGGCAATGTCTTGTGGAAATTGTTCGGCCAGTCGCCGACAGGTGCTATCGAAACTCATCTTTTGATTGTAAACCCCATTCGTTCTCGGGTAAGCCAGTTTTTGGGAAGGGGGGAGAAGTACGATCGACGCTTGAGATTGTCGATCGTACCTCTGCACAACTGAGATTGACCCGTCTTTAAGGAACAAGCGCTGCCCAACTTCAAGAGAATTTTGAGATGATTTCCCTACAAGTGGTATAAATAAGCGATCTGACTTGCTCTAAATACATTTCCCTTTCGCAGTCCATCGCTGAGAGTGCATCAGATGACCATCCAAGTCTCTCATCTCCTATTGGAAAATCGTCTGTTTCAGAAACGATTCCTACAAGAGGAAGAAACGTTTCTTCGGAGTCATTGATTTGATAATGCAAAGTTACTAACTGACGGCAGCCTTCAAGAGTGTCAATCTTATCTGAAATGATACTCTTAGCTATATCTACAATTTCTAACTTAGCATCACTAGCTTCATTGCTTGAGTAATTCATTAAATTCTCCTTCAATTATTGTGTCAGGGTATAACTTTGATTTTATGTTCTACTTGTTGTCCTGTCTGAAAATTCTCATACCAATGGGTTTCAACATGAGTTCCATCAGCAGCTTTATACGAGGAAGAAGATTTTTTGAGCCAATCTCCAGGATTTCCACCGTATTCACGAGCTAGACGAGGGGAGTCTCGAAGTGGGACATTTCCACGGCTGCCTCGACCTGCAATAGTTACGCCTGCTTCTCCCATTTGCTCTTGACTTGCAAGGGCTTTATTGAGGTCAATAAGTTCTTGGTCAAGTCGTCGAGGACCACCCGGTAAATCTTCAGGTGAAATCTTACAAGTATTATGAACTAAAATTCCAATGTTAGTGACATGGTAAGTATGTAATTCTTCAACTTCAATGTTGTAGACTGAGAACTTACCTGTTTCAGGTTCAATTAAATTGACGTAGACGATTTCTCCTTCTCTAGTTAATAACTGAGTTCCAACCTCCAGTGTCCTAGCTACCTGCCATCCATAGGTGGGAACCCAGAAGGGATGCTCTGGCGTACAGACAATCGTAGTGTCATCTACCTGGATATGTAGTACAGTATCGGTCTTGTGTTCAAACCGCTGCTTGACCCTTCGATTTCCTGTGATGCCCAATATCGGATCGCTAGCAACAACAAATTCACCTACCCTTAGCTCTTCGATCGGTTTCTCTCCATGAGGAGTCAGAACCAAAGTTCCTGCGACAAAGCATGTGCTTAGAGGTTTTCCAGTACCGCGAGCTAAATCATCTCCCCATTGTCTGACGGTTCGCAGGGCATTGCCCGCGCCTCTGCCTAAATCATCAGAGAGTTTTCCAGTAGCTAACAGTAGCCTGCCACAGCCCTTCAGAATATCTGGCGCAGCTTTTCCTAGCTGAATTCCAAAATCAGCAAACATTGCCCACCCTAGAACTGTCGCTGTTTTGTCATAATTTTCCGCAGTCGCTAGAGAGGCTAGAGAACCCCCAACCCCTGCACCTAGCTTCTCTAAAGGACTTGCAGAGGAATCATTGAACCGACTGACGTAGTGGTCTCTAGCAGTGGCAGCCTGAGCCATAATTGTTGGTCTGATACTAGAGACCGCGTCACTGACATCCCCACCATTGCGATAAAAATCGATCGTTCCTTTGATGCCATACTTTACTGTATCCGCAGTATTTTGAACCAGTCTTTGTGTGCCCTGAATCAACCTTTGCGCGCCTTCTAAAAACAATCCCGAGGGGTCAGTCGCCATGGCAGGACTATTCCCGACATAGCGATACAGATTGCTATCACCTGCCGCAAAGCCTAACGGGTCTTGCCCAATGAACCGTCCCGTATTGGCATCATAATACCGAGCACGATAGTAATACTGTTGCGATTCCCCATCCCACTCCCGTCCAGTAAAGCGATAGCGCGTATCCACTCCAGCATTGCCAGACTCACCCACCAGCTTACCAAAGGCATCGTAGGTAAAGCTTCTCTGAATCACACCACTATCATTAATCAACGCCCTCGTCGAACCCAAATGATCCGCCAAGAACCAATCCGTCCGATCGCCCACCTGCTGCGCCAAGACCTGATCGACCCCTGGCCCATACAGATTTTGATAGAAATGCTACACTAGTTCTCAGGTTATATCCTGCATATCATCCTATGACGCCTGCTACTATCGAGATTCTAAATGCGATCGAGCGTTTGCCCAATCTGGAGCAGCATCAGTTAATTGTGACCTTACTACGTCGGATGCCAGCGATCGAAATCGACGAATTGCGAGATGAAGAATTAGTAGCTTGTGCTGAGGCGATTTTCTTAGAACTCGATCAAGAAGAAGCCCGATCGACCAAGCTGGAAGGATAAGTGTGTTGAACCGTCGTGAAGTGTGGCTGACTGATTTAGGTATGGTTGCGAAAGTTCGCCCCTGCCTGATTGTAAGTATTCCTGTGACAATGCAAGACCGCGCTTTAGTCTGCCTTATCCCTCATACAACTGCTCTGCGCGGGTCTCGGTTTGAGGTGGAATTACGGTTACGCTTTTTAAAGCCTGGAGCCTTTGATGTTCAAAATCTGGTTACGGTGCCTCAAGTGAAATTAATTCGCAAGCTAGGAGTTTTGACAGAGATGGAAATGGCCGCGATCGAGGAGCGACTCAAGCTATGGCTGAATTTGAACGACTGAACAGCCTGGAAGGGACAGACTTAGTAGTTTGACTGGTAGGAGCGATCGTACTTTTGGACAACTGAGATTGACCATCTTTAAGGAACAAGCGATCGCCGATCTATAAGTGTTGTGCTGCAATCCAGCGACCACCTGCAAAATAGTGTGGTTCTTCAAGAGTAATTTTGATTGCCCCTTGAAGTTTCATCCTTGTCCCTGTGTACAAAACGATGACTTACTTTTTCCCCTACAGGTTCAACAGCAACGAGTTATTGATTGGCGAGGTGGCTCTCCAGTTATGCAGCAATCACAGTCAATATAGATCTCATACGAAATCCGGGTGTTAAAGTGACACTATTCTATAGCTCCTTCCACCAATGAAACAATGTGTGCTGTCGAATGACTTCTGGCATGGCCACAAGAGTATTACAACGAGTAGCTAAGGTTTCTTCGAGGGCATCCAAGCTCTCAAACTTTCGATTGACCAAGGGTTCATCACTCAGTTGCCATAAATGTTCAGCAGGTTGTAACTCAGGAGAATAGGGAGGCAAAAATTCCAGATGAATGCCGGGTGGCACCACAACTTTTTTGGCTCGATGCCATCCAGCTCCATCAATCACCAGTAAGACCTGTTTGGTGTCTCCTGCCCCCACCGCTTTTGCGAACTCCTGCAAGGCTCGATTGAACCAATCCACACTCACTCTGGGCAGGATGAACCACTGGGACAATCCACTGTGAGGACAAACGAAGGCATACAGGTAGAGCCATTGATAGCGGTGATGCACGGTAGTAATGGGGCGTTGTCCGCGTTTTGACCACACCTTGCGAAGAATCGGTTTAAGTCCAAGACGATGTTCATCAAACGCCCAGACTTCTATCTGAGCCTGGGGATAGGCTTGCCTCAACTGCTCGACTCGCTGGGGCAAGTTTTTTTAAAAGCAGTTTGAGCTTCCTCATCGGCCTTGGCATGACGGGGACGGGGGCGTTGCCCACTGTAATTAAGTCGCTTCAAGTAATCCCAACCTCGTTGAGGGTGAACCTGCGCTCGCCCTGTTTTCTGAGCTATCCATTGCGCCACTTTCGGCCCACTCCATAGCCCACCATCGGCAGGAGGAGCTTGTAAGGCTTGGTCGAGTTCTGCTTGTTGTGCTGCACTCAACAGCGCACGACTGCTCATCTGCCGTCCACCTCGTCGATTTGCGATCGCCTCAACCCCCTGTTGATTGTAAGCATAGACCACCTTGCGAGCGTAGGAATAGCTCACACCAACGGCGGCGGCGGCATCGAGCAGATACCACTGTTGTGAGACTAACCAGAGCAAGTGCCAGCGTCGCGACTCTACTGAGTCAGAACTACTGTGATAGCGAGCTTTCAGTTCCTCGCAACTCAGATGATTTGTGAGTGTAATTGTACGTCCCATCCCTCCATTCTATAGTGTTACTCTATAGCCGGATTCCGTATCAGCTAGATCTCTACTCTGCCATCAACAAAAATGAATTCATCTGCCGATAGCCACATTTCTGCTTCCTCATAATCTGTCGTTTTCATAATAACTTTCCGATTATCTTGTGGATCAATAATCAGGAACTCGCTAGGATTATCTTCATCAACACACAGTAATAGAACATATGGAAGATGATTAGAATCATTGATCCAAACTTCACACCAACTAATATTCATTCTTGTACCTCATTATGGAGTTGATGGGCGTGGTCTTGGCATAATATGGTACTTTCCATCACTACTCACTACTATCTCTCCGTAGCACTGAATCTTTACCTCTCCTTAAAATTGCAACGGGTCTTGTCCAATGAACCGTCCCGTATTGGCATCATAATACCGAGCACGATAGTAATACTGTTGCGATTCCCCATCCCACTCCCGTTCAGTAAAGCGATACCGTGTATCCACCCCAGCATTGCCAGACTCACCTACCAGCTTACCAAAGGCATCATAGGTAAAGCTTTTCTGAATCACACCACTATCATTAATCAACGCCCTCGTCGAACCCAAATGATCCGCCAAGAACCAATCCGTCCGATCGCCCCCTTGCTGCGACCAGACCTGATCGACTCTTGGCCCCTATAAATAGGCCGTACCCAGCCCCGTTGCTATAGCTACAATCCCGGATTTGATATTAGGGCAATTGCAGGACTGCACGCACCCAGAGCGGATTGATGAGAGAGGATTGCAGTTGCGGCCCCGTAGATCGCAGCGATCGCAAAACATTCGGTTGCAAATCCAACTCTCGATAAATTCGATCGCAGGGTTCTCCGGGAATAGGTCGGCGATCGATGATGCGGAAACCGACTTTATCGTAAATCGTCTGGGCTTTAGCTTCGTTGGGATCCGTAGAGGTATAGAGGCGCAGGTAGTGTTTTCCCGCTAGTTTTGCTTTGTTAATCGCAAAATTGAGGAGATCTTTCCCGATTCCCTGGCCCCGATAGGCCGGATCAACACAAAACATGGCAATCCACAGGGCTTCATCGGCGTCTTCCCGATGGTTGTATAGCCCAATCAAGCCCGCCACTTGAGGGGATTGAGGCTCTCGATCGTCCACAGCAACCCAATAGTTTAGCTGCTGCACCCCCGCAATCAAGAAACCTAAGCGATAGAGGAATTTATCCCGGTTTAAACAAGCTCGTAGGCTCATTTGCTCAAAAATGGTTTTGCTGGGAAACGTTCGATCGAGTACAGAAATTGCACCATGCAGCATCACATGGCTAAGCGGTTGAATCAACATAAAAAGGATTGACTGAATAAATCAAAAAATCAAGCAAAAAATAAAAATGCACGATATTTCGTGATGAAAAATGCCCTTTCCATGCACGAAAATGCAACACTAACTACAATGCTGAAGCAAGGTTAAAAAACCTAATCAGCAGCAACCATGAATCAAAAAATGCTACGTGAAGCCCATAGCTTCCTTAATGGTAAAACAATCATTAATGGTAGAAAGTACAGCAAAACTTACACACGGAACCCCAAATTTCCAGTGTGAAACTTCAGCACAATTGCAACTGTTGCTCAATGAATGCACCAGACCCACGATCGGTGCATCCCGATCGCAAGCTATAGAACGCTCTATAGCCATTAAGACTAGAAACACTGAACCCTCTATAACTGGGGTCAGTCGCACGCTCAAGTAAGCTGCAATCTTAGAGAAGCTATAGTCTCAATGTAATCTCAATTGAAACTAGCTAGGTATCAGGTATGTCAGGAATTCTCATCAAGAAGTACTTCATAAACTTTGTCCTCCCCAAAAGCCCAAAATGCTCTTAACATCCTAGGTTTGGACTCTGTTTGATAACTATAGGCTAACCCTTTTTACAAACTTCGTCAAGTTGCAAGCTCCGGGAGTCAGTCGCCATACTCTACCATGCAATTGATTAATGGAATCCATCAATACCGTGGGAGACGCCATGGGAGACGACGCCATGGAAGACATTGCAAACAATAGATAAAGTCATCGTATTGCGCCTAAAATCGATTGACTCGATATAGATTCAATATTTTTTTAGAAATGGATACAATACAAGGGATGAATTACACTTCCCAGGATTATCCCTGAAGGTGGTGAGTTCTGAGTGTTATGCAGAAGACAAGATTGACGCAGAAGACAAGAGGAGAACACAATGGCCTTTGGAGATGAGTTAGCCCAAAAGCTCCAGCCGATCGTGGACTGGTTTGCTTCGTTTAATACACCAGAACCGATCGTTCACTGGGGCCATCCTGTGATGATGGGGATTGTGGCATTTGTGATGGGCGGAGCCGTAGCCCTAGCAGGCTGGAAAGTCCGCACCTCCACTGATGAAGAAGTGGTGGATAAAAATCGCCAACTGCACCGCAAAACTGCACCCTTTATGACCATGTTCATCGCCATGGGCTACACCGGCGGGGTTCTATCGCTGGTCATGCAGGGTAAACCCATCTTAGAAAGCCCCCACTTTATTACGGGTACGCTAGTGGTGGCATTACTGATGGCCAATGGGGCTATTTCTTTCTTCGGCATCAAAAAAGGTGTGGAAGGGGCCCGGAATGTTCACGCTTACCTGGGTAGTGGGATCATGGTGTTGCTCGTGATTCATGCGGCATTGGGGCTCAAGCTGGGGCTTTCTATCTAAGTTGAGGCTTTTCATCTAAGACGGGTTCGGGGAAATCATGGGTTTCCGTCAGCCATGCCAACGTCAGCCATGCCAACATCTGTGATTGCCATCTCAAAATTTCAATTACAAACTTCAACAACATAATTTGATGACTGGAGGGCGTTCTTAGGAGCGCCTTTTTTTCATCAGTTCAACGTATGAGAGAAGCTGGTCACTGACCGATCGATCGCTGCCCTGACATGATGAATCTTCTGTGGAGACCCCGCACAGGGGCAGAAATTCCGGTATTTTAGGGAGAGCCAAGGCGACCCTTGGTGCTGTTTTGCGGAACCCACGAGAGAATTGATTATGAGTGAAGCTGCGCTGCCTGCGGTGATTCAAGCGATGCTGAAGCCGGAGTTCTATCCCCATCCGGTGAAGGAGCCGATCCAACTGGTGCAGACCCACATTTCCTATGTGCTGCTGACGGGTGACTTTGTTTACAAACTGAAAAAGCCCGTGAACTTTGGATTTTTGGACTTTTCAACCCTGGAAAAACGGCAGCATTTTGCCCAGGAGGAAGTGCGGCTGAATCAGCGGGGCGCAGCGAAGTTGTACCTAGATGTGGTGCCTGTGGCGCAGTCGGGGGAGGCGTTTCACCTGGGTGCTGAGGCTAGCGAGACGGGTGAGGTGGTGGAATATGCCGTGAAAATGGTGCAGTTTCCCCAGGAGACGCTGCTGAGCGAGCGGTTCGATCGCGGGGAACTGACGGAAGCCGACATTGAAGCCCTAGCCAAGCGGTTGGCCGCCTTTCACGCCCAATCGACTACCAACGACTATATCCGCAGCTTTGGCACGGTAGAGAAGATTCGCCAAGCCTTTGATGAGAACTACGCCCAGAGCGAGGGTTACATCGGTCGAGCGCAAACCCAGGCTCAATGGGATGCCACAAAAGCCTATACCGATCGCTTTTTTGCCGATCGGGCCGCAGTCTTTACCGATCGTATGGCAGCGGACAAAATTCGCGAGTGCCACGGCGACATCCACCTGCGCAACATTGCCTGCTGGGATGGCGAGATGCTGCTGTTCGACTGCATCGAGTTTAACGAGCCCTTCCGGTTCGTGGACACGATGTATGATGTCGGCTTTGTCTGCATGGATTTGGATGCGCGGGGTCGATCGGACTGGGCCAACCTGTTGCTGAATACCTATCTGGAGCAGACGGGGGACTACGAAGGCGTGCAGGTGTTGCCGCTGTACCTGAGCCGCCAAGCCTACGTGCGGGCCAAGGTTACGTCTTTTCTGCTGGACGATCCGGCGATTCCCGACGATGTGAAGCAGGCATCAGCCAAGACCGCAGCGGATTACTATCGGCTGGCCTATGACTATACCCAAGCTACCCAGGGTCGGGTGATCGTGATGGCGGGACTGTCGGGATCGGGCAAGAGCACGACGGCCAAGGCGATCGCGCGGCAGCATGGGGCGATTCACCTACGATCGGATGCGGTGCGCAAGCAGTTGGCGGGGATTCCCGTGGAGCAACGGGGCGGCGATGAGATTTACACGCCGGAGATGACCCAGAAGACCTACGATCGCTTGCTAGAACTGGCGTTGCTGTTGGCTTCCCAGGGGCAGACGGTGATTCTGGATGCAAAATACGATCGGGTGGCCTTGCGGCAGGCAGTGCTTGAGCAAACCCAGGCGGCGGGGATTCCCTTGACGATCGTGGCCTGTGAAGCACCGATGGACGTGTTGCGAGAGCGGGTTGCCGCCCGATCGGGGGATATTGCTGATGCGACGGTGGCCGTGCTAGAAGGCCAGTCCTTCGAGGCATTCACAGATTCTGAGCAAGCGTTCGTAAAATCAGTGAACACAACTGAGGATCTGAAGGCACAATTAGAGCTAGCAAATCTCTAGTCTGTGGCTCGTATTTAACTATGGCTCTCCCACCAAATGATGCTGTCTCAAAAGGGTTCTCTGCTGGCATCCAAGTTTGGCTGATTTTTCTGCTGGTATTTTGGGTGTTGGGATACGCGGTGCCGCTCAGTATTTTGCTAGGGGCGATCGGAGGGGTGTCCTCTGGGGTAATCATTTTGTGGTGGGAGATTAAGGAAGAGCCCAAGAAAGTGGAAGTAATTGAAGACGCAAGTCTGGAGGATGTGGCGATCGTGCGGGAAAACCGCCGTCGCTTCCGGACATTGTCGCGGCGGGCTCGTCGGAAGCAAGAGTTCTCTTGGGAGTTGCTCTGGGAACAGGTGCAGTTCTGGAAGCGGATCTAGGTTCGATCGAATCTCCTAGCACCCTACTCGGAATAATCTTTTGGTGGGACTGGTTGACGATCGAGTGCATGAGCTCTGAGTGACTGGATGTACTGGAATCTGTGCTGTCCACTGATCATCTGAATCGATTTCACCGGAGTCGATCGAGGGATGGCAGATCATTTTCAAAGTAACCAAAGTAACCTCAGTGCTTGATTAGTGACCTTCAATTACTCGATCGTCATCCCCCATCGCCATCATGAAACGTACCCTTCTCCTTTGCTGTTGCGGCCTCTTAATTCTCTTCATCAATCCGGTGAATGCCGCTCCCTCCAATGCTCCTGCGGCGGTTCCCGAGCAGTCCGACTGGCTGAATACAGAAGCCATTCCGCAAATTCTTTCGCAGCTACGCGACACTAACCCCGAAACCCGTAGCACTGCCGTCTATCAAGTCGATCGTCTTGACGAATCTGCCAAAATTGCCATCATTCCCGGCCTTACCGACTTGCTGAAAGACCCCAATCCTGGCATCCGGAAGAGTGCGGCTGAGGCGATACATCAGCTGACGATGCGGGAGTCCTGGCAGCCTGATTCCCAAGTTGTGGCGAAGGTGCTGCAAGCGATCCAGCCGCTTGTGCAAGAGTCCGATCGCAATACTCGTTACGGTGCAGCGATCGCACTGGGTTATATGGGGAAAGCGGAGTTAACCACAGGACTCATCCCCGAACTACTCACCCAGTTAAAGGATACGCATCCAGAAGCTCGCAGTCAGGCCGCTGATGTATTGGGCTCTCTGGGCGACGCCGCAAAGTCTACAGTGCCTGAACTCACCCCTCTACTTAAAGATACCGTTCCCAGTGTTCGTATTAGTGTGGTTTCGGCGTTGGGTGCGATCGGGGTAGAAGTACCCGGTAGCGCTTTATTACTTGAGGAAGTGGTCAGTCATGATCCCGATCCAGAGGTTCGTAAAGCGGCGCAGGAAGCCTTGGATTATTTGTATTATGTCGATCATGAAAGGATTCGCGGATTGTAGGGGCCAAAGGATAAAGGCAAGTGGTTACTGCATTGTTGTCATGAAATCCAGTTCTTCATTATTGATATCCAGCGTAACAATGCCTTGCTCTTGTAATAATGGATTGCTATTGCTGGCAAAGGTAACTACGGATTTCCCTGCTGCAATCAGGCTTTGGGCCAACGCTAGGGTTTTGCTGTTCGGGGCCGCGTAGGCAATCAAAATGATGTGCGCGATCGCTCCAATCATTGCATTTCGTTTCTCAGCTAATGCAGCCGTTATGCGAGGGTAACTGGCGCTAAAGGGCGAGATTAGCAATAAGCGATTTGCATCGATTGCCTGTTTTTGCTCTGGGGAGAGACGCATTTGATGAATACTGCGGGCAGGGCAATGAATGATCGGTTGGATGCCCTGGAGCAAAATTTTGAGGCAGTCTTGTTCGATCGGGGTATGGAAGCCACTGATAACGGGAATGTTGGCATCGCATAATGCTTGAGCAAGGTCGTAGGTTTTAAGGATGAGGTCACCAGGACATTGCTTGGAACAGAAGAGGGCAAGGGTTTTGGAACGACTGGACAGCTTAGTATTCTGGGCAAGCAAGTCAAGATTACCGATCGCAGTCAGCGTTGGCGCTGTTTTGAAAGCAGCACAGGCTTTTAGGGCAGTCGGGTAGGTGGCATCCTTAGGACAAAGGGTTTGTAAATTTGGAGTGGGTGCAGACATAAACGTCAGCAGTGTTATGAGTTTATCTGCTTTATAATTGCCTGCTGAATCAGTTTTCCATCAGAGTCAGGCAGCTTTTTCGGGGCAAATCGAACAATTAAGCCCCAGTTGGGATGCTTGAGGTTCGCAAAATTTGCTGCATGGTTTCCCAGCGGGTTTTAGGGAAGCCAGCAACCGTTGCTCCTGCATTGAGAAATTTTTGCCAGGTCGTGAGATTAAAGAGAGTCAGCAGTAGGTCATTGAGATATCGGTTCTTCGGCGGTGAAGCTGGAATGGTGGGCAAGGACGCGATTCTCCATAGGAGAGGCTGTACCAACGATTTCGTCCATCATGAGTTTTGAGAGACTTTGAAAAAATATAGATGGATTCATAAACTTCATCGCCTTGGCAATGCTGCGGGAAGGCATTACCCCCGAAACCGTTGCCCGCCTCACCCAACTCCCCCTCGACCAACTCCCCAGTCTTGACGAGCCAGACCCAGCGGAGAATCAGCCCTCCGACTCCACGATCGCGGCTAAGCCTTTGACCAACCGTCCGATCCCTTCTGCCGCCGTCTCTGGAGCCAATGCGCCATAGGCCACCCGCAGATAACAACCCTCCGTCATGCCAAAGGTATTCCCCGGAATCGCCGCCACCCCAAACTGCTGCACCAATTTCTTGACGATCGCCATCGCATCCAAATCCGTCGCCAACCGCAGGAAAAAGTAAAACGCCCCCTCCGCCGGAGGCACCGTACAAAAGTGAGAAATTTTCGCCAACTCATTCAGCACAATTTCCCGTGTTTGCTGAATGGCTTTGAACTGAGTCTCACAGTACGATCGGCCCACCTGCAACGCCCCGATCGCAGCATATTGTGATGCTAAAGGTGGACAAATCAAAATTGTATCTTGAATCTTGCGCACCGCTGGCAGCAACGCTATGGGAATGACCATATAGCCAATGCGCCAACCCGCAAACCCATAGGCTTTCGATAAACTAAACAACGAAATTGTATGGTCAACGCTATTCTCCAAGGAAGCGGGAGAATAGTGCTCAACCCCATAGGTAAAGTAATCGTAGGCTTCATCGCTGATGTGATAAATCTGATAGTCCCGACACAGTTGATTAATCGCCTGTAGCGTCTCGCGGGAATACACCGCCCCCGTCGGATTATTGGGCGAAATCGTCACGATCGCCCGTGTTCGATCGGTAATCGCCGCCCGAATCCAGTCCACCCGTGGCTGATAGTTCCCATCCGTCGGCACCAGCACTGCCTGACACCCCGCCATCCCGATCGCCATTTCATGGTTGAAATAGTAGGGCGTTAATAAAATTATTTCATCCCCCGGTTGCGTAATCGCCAATACGGTATTCATAAACGCCATGTTGCTCCCTGCCGTCACGACAACCGCTTGGGAATCGCTGAGGTGAATGTGATTGTCAACGGCTAGTTTTTGCGCGATCACCGATCGTAACTCCGGTAATCCCTCCACTGCATTGTAGAGATGCATTGCTGGACTGGCAAACTGCTGCGCCACCTGTTCCAACGCCTGGGGCGGTGGCGGATAGTTCACTACCCCTTGCCCCAGGGAAATTGTCCCCGGATGCTGGCGGATCAGCTCTCCCACGATCGGAATAATTGGGTCTTGAATTTGCGCCATACGCGAGGCACTCGGAACAAAGCGGGGCAGGGCGCTATCGGGAGTGCGATCGGTAGATTGTGACAACCAGTCCGGCATAGATCACCTACGTCCAAAAACATCAGCAGCAACCACCAGAATACCCCCCCCCATCCCACCCCCACACTAGAGGCATGCAAAAGCATAACCTCTCAATTCAGCGGCTGTCAGCAACCTCGCATTCCGCACCAGGGACTTCAACAGTCCGCGCCAGCCGTGGAATGCAGATAATCGATCGGCTCAGGGGCGTGACGGGCCACGGATAGCTGCTCTAAATAAACCCGATCGCTATCTTTTTCCAAAACTTGATTCACCGTTGTCAAAACGGTTTGGGCCATCGTTGCAATGTCAGGATCATCAAATCCATACTGGGCCGATCTCTGATGGAGCACGCGATCGGGCACCGTGGCCCGTCCTGGTAACGTCCGATCGAGAATTAGCCCTTTTAACAATGCCAACAAACTCCCATAGCGAGGCAACTCGCAACTGTCAAACGCCTTAAACTCGATCCGTCCCACCTCCGCCGGAATTTGGGCCAGCTTCGTCAGCGATGGATCAGAGAGAATAATATCCTGTGGGCTTGCCACAAATACCAAAGCTGCGGGTCTTGCTCCCGTGCGATAGAACGTGCGAACCGATTGCCCCGACCAGGGTTTACCTTGGTAGATCGATCGACCGTAGCTAAATGGCAAAATATAAGGGCTGTAATAGGTTAACTTCCGTCCCCAGTCAACCAGATCCGCCATACTCGCACCCACCACCGATAGATTCAAATCCGGCCCATAGGTCACCATCGGCAAATGCTCCGTGCGATCTTCCGGTGAACTGTTCAAACGCTGTTGTTCATATCCATTCAGCGGCGGATCGGGAATAAACTGCGTTTGGTTAGGATTGAAGCTGGTCAAAGTCGGCGTCAAGTCAAACTCTTGAGCCACCCGTTGCAAATGCTGGAAACTTGTGGTTAATTCTGCGATCGTATCCGCGATCGAAGTCTGAATTGTGGTGCGAATTTCAATACCTTTGGGAACACAGTTCACCAAATTGCCCAGCGGATCAAATCGTTCAATTCCCTCAATGTACCAGCGTTTACGGCGAATTCCTGCATCTCCTATCCGTAACTGTTCAGCATCCGCTTGATATTCCGGAAGGCGTTCAACGATTTTTGCAAACTCGCCGTAGGTTGTATTGGTAAAGTCGGCAAATTCCCCATTCGATCGAACAAAAGCAACTTCATGTTCAATTCCAAATTTAAACTGCATAGATGCACACCTGAATAAGAGAAAAATTAACTGAAAAGTACGCTAAAGCGAATGATTTGCAACTTTCCCAGCAGACATAATAGTATCGGACTGGAAGTGGAGTTTTTCCAATTTGTATTTGGGATAAAAGGACGCTTGACCCGCATGACAGGAAGGTTTGAGGTCAAGACTACGATCGGGATCCACCACCAATTGACCATAGCAATGGCGCAGGCTACCCGCTTCCAAATATTGCAGAACTGCCTTCAAACGTTGCGGGTCTGATTGGCGCTCCAAAATATGGTGAGCGATCGCAACTCCAGCCCAATCCCAACCCAGTTGCATCCAAAGGCTTCGTTCCATCACCTGCAACTCCGGCGGCAAAATTCCCCAGCCTCGATAGATTTGCGAGAGCAGTTGAATATGGCCCGATCGGGTCAAAATTGACTTTAGGGAAAAGGGATCAAGACGAGCATAGTAACGACCATCCGGAAACGTAATCACCGTCGGTGCGAAGCGATGCCCCCCAAAATGACTACTGCGCCAAACTTGAATCGTCCGATCGGATTCCCCCAGAGAACTAACCACTTTACACGCCTGGGCATAAAAAGGATTGCCATAGCGAGCACAGCATTGGTCATGGCTACCATGGGTACAAATTAGCAAATCCTCCACCCGATCGCGCGTTCTGGTAGGCACTGGCGGCTGGCCAAAAAACGTCTGGATCACCTGTGCCGCTTGCTCCAAACTTTGGACAGAAAATTCATAGCGATCGTAGCCATTACAAAACGCCCCAGCTTTTTGGTGGTAAATTAAGACCGTTTGACATCCCGTTGTCTGGGTTGTGTTGCGATGAATAAGCAAACATCTAACAGTTCCCCAAGAAGGCTGTTGGACAAATGGTTGATGGTTCAGTTGCCCCAAGGATGAATTCTCCCGTTGGGAGATCGGTTTCCCTGTGGAATTCTGGCTTTGAATATCCTGCAATACCTGACGCAATGCTTCTGGTATTGCCCGACTGTCGATCGCACTGGCAGCCCAAGGTTGCGGACATTCCACTAAAACATAGGTTTGTACCAATGAGGCTGATCCGATCGGGTCTTCCTGGGCACAGCGCGAAGCCTCTGCGCAAAAGAACTTTTCCATTACTCAACTCCAATGCCGTACTTTTTTCTCAGTCATCAATCTCTGACGCTTCATCATGGTCATGCTGAAGCCATCACAGAAAAACAGGGAACATACAGATCGCCTCTGCCCAAATCGCTCATTGATCTGACCCGGCTATCATTGATTTGACCCGGCTACTTGACCAAGCCGTTTTCACCTAATCAAATTCACCTCATCAGATTCCTGGATTAGGGCTACCAACGCCCTAAATGGCTGGAATATCATGACTAAATTCTAACCATAAGACTATTGATAGAGTTTTCTATTTATAAAAATTACTTTTTACTTTTGTACCTCCTTTTAGACTAGTGTAAGGGAGTTTTCTCGAAAAGTTATCAGTATTCTTTCTCAATAGTGGGTATATTTTGGGTCTACATATTTTCTCGATATGAAAAAATAGGATCCTTGAAGTTCTGGCAAGAAAGCCCCCCAAGAAACGGAGAAATTAGCCCAGAGATGACTTAGCCCAGAGATAACTTAGGGATTGGTTAAGCTGCCCGATTCATCCACCCGCTACCCATCCACTCCTGAGTTCGATCGCCGCACATACCAGCCGAACTGTGCAATTCGCCGCAAAGCCTTGTAGTATATGTAGTATATTTCTCCTTGGAGTCCCTATGAATCTTTGGGATCAGGCCAGCCATGCCCTTAGCTACTTGGAACGGGCAGACACGATTCCCCACCGCAAAGATGGCGAAGCTACGCTGCTGGAACATTTGCCGCCACACATCGATCGTGTGTTGGACTTGGGCACGGGCAATGGTCGCTTACTGGCCTTAGTCAAAGCCACCCGATCGGTCAGTGCCGCCACCGCCCTCGATTTCTCGCCCACCATGCTGACGGCGGTGCGCGATCGCTTTATCGATGATCCGACCGTTACCATCGTTCAGCATAATTTAGATCAGCCGTTGCCCGACCTCGGCCAGTTTGACGCGATCGTTTCCAGTTTCGCGATTCATCACTTGAGCCACGATCGTAAGCGATCGCTCTATCAGGAAATTTTTAGCCACCTGCAACCGGGCGGTATTTTTTGCAATCTGGAACACGTAGCCTCCCCTTCGCAACGGGTGCACCATCGGTTTTTAGAAAGGCTCAATATTTTGCCGGAAAACGATGATCCATCAAATCAGTTATTGGAGATGGGAACGCAATTGCAATGGCTGCGGGAAATTGGGTTTGTCGATGTGGATTGCTATTGGAAATGGTTGGAACTCGCGCTTTTGATTGGCATTAAACCCGATCGTTAACTCGGGGAAAGACTAAGGCCGCAATCTAGACAGCAACCCGATCGCCTCCCTTAGTGCGAGTCCAGCAGCCCCTGATGCCTTAACACCCTTGATCCTTTAAAATAGGTGAAACTCATTTTCTGAACCAGAAAGAACTATGACCATTCTTCCTACGCTCCAGAGTGCATTTGAACAAAAGCGTGCGCTGAAAGTAATCAGTGGCCTGCAAAACTTCGATCGGGCCAATGTGGCAGCGGTGGTGAAGGCGGCAGAACTGGGCGGCGCAACGTTTGTGGACATCGCAGCCGATGCTGACCTGATCCGCATGGTCAAAGAACTCACCCACTACCCGTGTGCGTCTCTGCGGTGGAACCGGAACAGTTCGTGATGGCGGTAGCAGCAGGGGCTGACCTGATCGAAATTGGCAACTTTGATAGCTTCTATGCTCAAGGTCGAGTGTTTGGTGCGGCGGAAGTGCTGGCCCTAACGCAACAAACCCGTGCCCTGCTGCCCGATGTGACCCTTTCCGTCACCGTGCCCCACGTCCTGGCTCTGGATGAGCAAGTGGCCCTGGCAGAAGCGCTGGTGGAAGCCGGTGCAGACATCATCCAAACCGAAGGCGGTACCAGTGCAGCACCCCAAAGCGCTGGCGTGTTGGGCTTGATTGAAAAAGCGGCTCCCACCTTGGCAGCGGCCTACGAAATTTCCAATGCGGTGAATGTGCCTGTGCTCTGCGCGTCGGGGATTTCCAGCGTGACGGCTCCCATGGCTGTGGCAGCGGGTGCAGCGGGTGTGGGCGTTGGCTCAGCCATCAACCAACTCAACAGCGAAATCGCCATGGTTGCGGCAGTGCGCAGCTTGGTGGAAGCGTTGGATGCGGCAAAGGTTGCGGTGTAATGGCTGGCGATCGATTCGGAGTGTTGAATCGATCGCATTAAACCCGTTTTGTCGTTAATGCTCTAAATTCGA
>MUGG01000123.1 GCA_002148405.1 Alkalinema sp. CACIAM 70d
GTACGTACGTACGTACGTCGTGAGNGCGNGNGTCGAATCTGGGGCACGATCGCGTAAATTTCGACTCTCCAACTTTGACCCTCTAATAATTTTTGTGTCACAGGTATTTGAACAACTTGCGATCGAGAATCCCGATCGTCTTGCTTGGTTGGCGTTGGCGATCGGAAATTCTCGGTTGCATTGGGCTTGGTTCCAGGCGGGGGAATTACAACAGGTTTGGGATACGCCGCACTTGAATTTGCAAGAGATTCAGCATTTGGTGAATCATCGATTTGATTTTCGAAAGTTGAACGATCGGAATTGTCCAAGGCTATCTCTGTCTGTTCAATCTAGTATTTCTGAGCATGCTGATTCTGAAACTCTCGAACTTTTTTTGATTTCTGTTGTCCCGCAGCAAACAGACTATTGGCAGAAATGCTATCCAATTTGCTCGATCGAACGTTCTCAAATTCCCATCCCAGGACTCTATTCAACCTTGGGGATCGATAGAATTGTAGCGTTATGGGCAGCGATGGAACTTCATGGTAGTCCCGTCTTGGTGATTGATGGGGGGACGGCATTAACTTTTACGGGAGCAACGGGCGATCGAACCTTTGCGGGAGGCGCGATTCTACCCGGACTGCAATTGCAATTTAGCTCGTTGGGTCAGTCCACGGCGGCATTGCCAAGATTGGAGGCTGTCCAGACTGCGTTACCACCCCGCTGGGCCTACAATACCCCCGATGCAATCCAGAGCGGCATTCTCTACACCGTGCTGGCGGGTTTGGAATCGGCCATTCAGGACTGGGATCGCCAGCATTCTACCCAGGGCAATTGCGCAATTTGCTTAACCGGAGGGGATGGAGCGGTTCTAGCCAACCTGTTGCAGCAATGTAACCCCCATTGGCACGATCGCCTGCATTACGATCGCGCTTTAATTTTTCGAGGCATGCAACTTCTACGCGATCGACGGCCTGGGATGCGGTAGGCCCGATCGACCAGAATTGCGTGGCCAGAATTGCATGATCGGGAGAGTCGGACGGGAGAGTCGGAATCCCGATCTGTCCGAAGGGATCCTAAAGTCTCTACAATGAATGCAGTCTCTTCGGCCTACAGTAGAGACTAGCCTGGTTACGATTAGCCCATTCTGATTGGCATACCCTCCGATCGTCCTATGACTGCACAGCCCGATTACATTAAGCAGAGCGAATTGTTGGATCAGTTAGTTCTCGATCGCGCCAGCATGGAAGAACTGGGGCGGGTGGAGGTGCTGTGGAGTTACCCGAAACTCCATCGCGTGCTGGGGTTTATCTGTAAGTCGGGGTTTATGGATCGCCGCAAAACCGCTTTCAATCTCGATCAACTGGATCGGATTGGGACCAACGGGGTGTTGGTGAATTCTGCGCCCGTGGAAACCGATCGCGATCGGGTTCGCCAACTGGAATCGCTGATTAATTGCGAAGTTTGGACGGATGAAGGCAATAAACTCGGCAAAATTGTAGATTACGTGTTTGACCTGAAAACGGGGAATATTCGCCAGTACCTCATGGCTGGCAGCGGCATCCAAGGGTTGACGGGTAAAATGTACGCCCTATATCCCAGCCAAATCCTCAGCCTCGGCAGTACGCGCGTTATGGTATCCGAGGCGATCGCTGATGGTTTAGATCTGTACCAGGCAGGCATTGAGCAGAAGCTAGAGGAAAAGCTGAAGCGAGCTAATGAGCGGTTAACGGAGGAAAAATCCCAAGCGAAGGAAGGTTTGCAATCCCTCTTCCAAAAGGCAAAAACTGTGACTTCCCAGGTCAAAGATGTCACATTCCAAGTCAAAGATCAGGTGACGGAGCAGGTCAAAGAACGAGCAAAGGATTTGCGAGAAGTGACGGAGCAAGTCAAGGAACGGGCGCAAGACCTATTGGAGGAAGTGCCGCCGTTGCTGGATGATTTGGATTTGGAAGCACCGATCGAACGGTGGCGATCGGGGGTGCGGGGTTCTCGCTATGATGGCGATGCACGCTACGATGAGTCGTATGATGAGCGAGATGACGAGCGTTATAATGAACGGTATCGTGAGCAAGATAGCAGCCGCTATGCGGGAAACTCTCGTTATTACAAACGATACGACAATCGCTATGACGATCGTATAAGCGATTATGTAGATGATTCTGAGGATGATTTTGATTTTGATGCGTGGGTAGAGGAAGAAAAACAACAACAGCGACCCACTTCACGGGAAGTTAGATCACCGCAACAGGAATCGCCAAAACAGAAATCATCGCAACAAGACTTGCAAAACTTCGTTAAGCAATCTCCGCCACCCTTGCAGCAACAAGACTCGCAACCCGATCGGCAACGTCAGCAATTTACAGCTAGACCTCGATCGGAATTCAATGCACCCGATGGGAATTCATTCAACGCTAATACCCCAGAAGCGAATTCAGAGACAACATTTACAGCACGTCCACGGCCTGAGGCCCAAGCCTTTACCGCTAAACCCCAGCAGAAAATCGATCGTAAACCGGATGCTTGGGATGACGACGATTCTTGGTTAGACGATTAAGCGTGGTCCCCACTATGAAATTCCACGGTCTTCCAACTGCTTCACAAAAAATTCTTCTAAACTAGGACGCGCTAGGGCGATCGACACCAATTGCGCCTGGATTAACCGCAGACTCGCAATAAAGTCCTGGGGATCTCCTTTCAGATATCCCACCCACAAACCGTCCTGAAAATGCAAACCCGCCAATCGTTGCTGCAAAATTTCTGGATTTCCCCCCTTCACCTTGACCAAATATCGTTTCGCTTCACCCAATAGATCCTGCATGGAGCCTTCACAAATCAATTCGCCTTTGTCGAGAATGCCGACCCGATCGCAAATCTTTTCCACATCCGACAGCACATGGCTATTAAAGAAAATCGTCTTACCTTCCCGCTTCAAAGAAACAATAATCTCGCGGATCTGGTAGCGACCCAGCGGATCTAACCCCGACATCGGCTCATCCAAAAACACTAAATCAGGATTATTGATTAACGCCTGTGCTAGCCCAATCCGCTGCAACATCCCCTTGGAATAACGCCGCAGTTGCTTTTTCTTAGCATCTTTCTGAGCTAGCCCCACCAAATCTAACAATTCCGGAATCCGTTTCCTCTGCACAGATCCCGGAATTTGAAACAGTCCAGCCGTAAATTGTAGAATTTCCCACCCCGTCAGGTAATCGTAAAAGTAAGGATTCTCCGGCAGATAACCCACCCTTTGTTTAATCCGCCGATCGCCGATCGGCTTACCCAGCAGCATCGCACTCCCCTTGCTAGGCTGCACAATCCCCAACAACGTCTTCAGCAGCGTCGTCTTGCCCGCGCCATTTTGCCCCAGCAGCCCAAAGGTCTCACCCTGGTACACCGTTAAATCCACATGCTGAAGCGATCGCACCCGCTGCACTAACCAAAATCCTGCCCGATAGGTTTTGCAGAGATTTTGGGTTTGGATGACGATCGAAGGTTCCTCAACGGCTCTCACAGCGGAATCAGTCATGGCTTCCTAGGCAATGCACTTATGGAATGCTACTCGAAAAAGGTGACTCAGAGTTGCTTGAACGTAATGCCACGTCAAACGTAACGCCACTCAAATATGCCATGCTACTCGAAGATAGCTCTCCGCGCTACACTAAGCCATATAGACCTTTCTTCAATCCCGACCCGATCGCAATGGAACGCCCTAAGCTAACCGCTATTTTGACAGGAGTCATTTCCTTAATCCTCGGTTTTATTTACCTCGTCGTGGTGCAGTTCCTAGACGCCCGCGAAATGGTACCCGCCCCGATCGGATTTTTATTCGGCCAGTAAATCCCAGCTACCGAGAGCAATAGCCCAGCTCTTTTCAGGCTATTAGCCCCCGCAACGGCACATTCCTTCCCGACAGCATGCCTTCCCAACCGCAGTACCTCTCAACGGCATTCCTTCCGTAGCCCTTCTGGAGTCAGTCTATGGTGACCGTCTCTCAGCCATTAATCACCACTCCCCCTCTGGAAAATGGTGATCATCTATCTCTCAGTGAGTTTGAGCAGCGCTATCAGGCCATGGCCCAACACTGCAAAGCAGAGTTAATTGAAGGCATTGTATTCATGGCGTCTCCGGTGCGTGCGAGAAATCATGGTAGACCCCATGCAGCTGTCATGGGTTGGCTGTTCTCCTATTGGCAAGCAACTCCCGGCATTGAGCTTTTGGATAATCCAACCGTGCGCTTAGATCCGGCCAATGAACCTCAACCGGATGCTTGTTTACGGATTGAAACCATTGTGGGCGGACGATCGCGCATTACGGAGGATGACTACGTGGAAGGTGCGCCAGAACTCGTTGTGGAAATTGCAGCGAGTAGTGCCTCCTACGACCTCCACAGCAAAAAACAAGTGTATTGCCGGAATGGCGTGCAGGAATATCTGGTTTGGCGGGTTTTAGATCAGGCTTTGGATTGGTTTGTGTTGAGCAATGGCGATTATGTGCCGCTATTGGCCGATGCAGACGGCATTCTCAGAAGCCAAATTTTTCCAGGACTGTGGTTAGCAGAAACCGATTTATTGTCAGGAAATCTCGCGCGGGTCGTTTCGGTCTTACAACTTGGTTTGAACTCGTCAGAATACCAAGCTTTTCAGCAGTCCCTGATTGTAGATTAACCCCATGTGAGTTCGATAAGTAACCTTGTCCCTCACAAATTTCCTGTGCTTGGACGAAGAATTTACTTTCGGGGGGTATCGGGGGAGTAGAGTCCCCTGACAGAGAAGGGGGGCGGGGAGAAGTTCCCCGATCTTTGCTGCGCAGCAGCCCCGAAGATCGCGCAATACCACAAATTCATCGAACTAACGTTAACGCTGCCATTCATCCCTATCCTCAGGGGAGTCCGCAGGCAGTTCTTCTTGGAGAATCGGCGAGTCTTCCAGTTCCGCCTCCAGCTTCAACGGACGCACCACCCGATCGATCGCATCTTTGACAAACTCCCGGACAAACTCATCACGGCGATTCAGTTCAAACTGCCGTTGCACCACTTCCGCCATGCCCCCATCGCCCCAATCCTGATCCTGCCGGAAATATTCAATAAAACTCCGCCCCGCAATGCGCGTTAGATAGGCCGCACTAATCCCCTGCACCGCCCGCCCGATAATCAACCCAGCAACGCTCACCTGCAACACCGTCGCAATCAGCGTAATCGCCCCTTTGACAATTCCTAAACTAACCAACGTTTTTCCCAAGGACAGCGCCAACTCCCGACTGCGATCGCGGTTAATTTCGCAGCCGTAAACCTTACCAATTTCCACAACCATTTGGGCATTCACCGCCGCCGTCGCCAGCAAATCCACTACCGGAACTGGCGTCACCGCAATCACTCCTGCGCCGATCCATTGGAAGCGATCGACAATTTTTTCCGCCTGACTGCGCCGCTGGGCCTCCAAGAGCCGTCGCGCATCCGCCCCCAACCGTTGCGACTGGAGCAAAATATTATCCGCCAGCAGGTCATCCCCCTCCGCCCGCAGCACCGCCGCCATATGGCGAATCAGTGGCATCACATCCGGATCCGGTCGCACCCGTTCTCCCGTATCCATCAAAACTTCCGGCGGATTGGCCGACACCGCAATCACATCCGTCCCCGCGATCGTCCCCCGTACCCGCTCCTTTAATTGATCCAGAATCAGCCGTTGATTTTCTGCCGTGTAAAGATCAGATTTGTTGAAAATCAGGATCGATCGCTTACCCATGGCCGCCAGCATTTGCAAGGGTTCGTATTCCGACTGGCGCAGATCGTTATCTACGACAAACAGCAAGAGATCAGCTTCCGTTGCCAGTTTTTTCGCCAGTGCTTCCCGTTCCGTTCCCGCAATTCCCGCCTCCAGGATTCCCGGCGTATCCATAATCAGGATTTCCCGTTCCACCCCCTTCAACGCTAGACGGTAAGTCTCTCCCACTTCTGTCGTACCCATGGTTGCGCCCACTTGACCCACCATCCGGCCAATCAGCGCATTAATTAAAGAGGTTTTACCCGCTGATCCCGTCCCAAACACCACCACCATGAGTGCGCCCCGAGCCAGGTTGCGCTCAATTTCCCGCGATCGCTCCAGCAATTCCCGCTTGGTAATTTCGTCTTGAATTTGATCCAGCTGTTGTTGGATGGCTTTGATATTTTCCAGGGCAGCTTCCGCTTTGTCCGTTGGCACCTTGGGCGGAATTCGTTTAGCCGATCGCCGAGCGGTTTGACGCTGCGGCAAAATCAGCAGGTAATAGACAAACGTCCCAATTAATACCCCCAGCAACAGAATCAGCAACCCCAACAGCACGGTCGCCAAGACTGGAGAAAAGGCCAGTTGAGTGGCTAATTGGTTCAGCGAAGCTACCAGCCAAATCATCATGCTGAGAATGACGATCGTGCCAATGGTGAGGGCAAGTAAGCGGGGCAAAGGCATGGGCGGAAATTACAAAACCAATCCTTAAATGTTAACGATCAAACGTCTGCTCCTCCTAACAAGACTCGATACAATCCAAGGGGAAATTCCCTCTAACAATTCATTTGAGCCTTATATGAGTTTATTTGACCAAATTCTTGGAGCGATCGAGAATCCTAACCAACAGGCTTCTCCGGATCAATTGGGATCCATTCTAGGTACAGTACAGCAGTTGGCGGGACAGTCAGGCATGGATCCCAATACGACCCAAGCGGTAATGTCTATGTTAGGTGGCTATGTGCGATCGGCCCTTCAGGAACAGCAAGCCAATCAAGGCAGCGACGCTGTGCAGCAAACCGTGAACCAATTGAGTGGTACGACTGCTAATCCCCAAGCACTATCTGCTCTGTTTTCTCCGGCGATGCAGCAGCAAATTGCAACCACGATCGGCGATCGAACAGGCATGGATCCTAATTTAATTCAGGGGATTCTTCCCACACTCGTTCCCGTAATCCTCAATTTTTTACAATCCGGCGCTAGTTCTCAAAGTGGATCGGGTACCAACAATCCCGTCCTCAATCTGTTTTTGGATGCAAATCAAGATGGCAATGTGGATCTCGGGGATGCAATGAACCTAGCAGCTAAGTTCCTCAATTAATCAATTTGCGTGGCTGTAAGCTTAAGCGGCGCAGTTGGCAGAGGAGCCTGAATGATCCTTTGCTAACCTTAAGCAGTGATCCCGAGGTCTTTGTCTTCCAATAACCTGGGTGTGAGGCAGGTGACAATTTTTCGCTTTCCATAGGAAGCACCTTCCCTGCTAGAAGCCACGCTGAGGTCAGGTCAGCGGGTTATGTTAGGCTTCAAGCCAAAGATTGCGACTCGGAAACCTTGCGAGCTTTCCGACAACTACAAAAATCTGCTGGAGCGATCGGGTAAGTTCCAATAGCTTGCGCTCCAACAGATTCTTCCTGACTGATCTTGAAGGAAAAGGCAGGACAACCGCAAAGATATCGAGCCCATTTCTCTACCTAAGTCATGCGCGAAATGGGTGATCTCTTCTGGTATCCTAAATTTCAATGATTGAATTATCGTCTGGGTTCTTTGGGTTTAGCCTTGTTGACCTTAAGTTCTCGACCTAGCCACTCAGCCCCGTCTAGGGCATCGATCGCTGAGTCTTCTTCTGCATCGCTGCTCAGGTCTACAAAGGCAAAGCCCCGTTTGCGACCCGTTTCTCGATCCATCGGCAGACTGATTCGTGATACAGTGCCGTACTCTGCAAAAACTTCTTTAATATCGTCTTCAGTTGCCTGAAAAGACAGATTGCCAACGTAGATAGTCACGATACTCTCCGTATCCGTCTTGAGGTTTCAAGGTCGATATTTTGCCAACGCAGCCTGCATGCAAAACAAAAGCTTTACAGTAGGCTGATTCGTAGCACAATTACAGACCCTATATCTCTATAGTTGTAAGCCATTATAACTGACCTGCTCAGGTGGGCGTATTACACTTTTCAAGGGCTTTTATCTCAAAATCTTTAACTTTCCAAAAATAAATTCTTGTGAGTGTGTCATTAGATACCTGATAATTTTTAAGCGGTTAGAAAATAGACAGATTCTCTGGGATGCAGCGCTGGCCAAATTTTCGATCAGAGAATCCTGCGCTGGGCAGAAGATCGCTTTAAACATGGGGTCGTAGATGATTTAAAGTCTCCCTCAGCTCACTCCCCCACCCAGCCTTGTAAGAGACTCGCTAAGCACAAAGACTTAATGTTCCTTTAACCTTTTGAGATTAGAGGCCAAGTTTTCCCGTCACTTCTGATCCGAGCGACTTAAGTTTTGGCAACATTGCTGGTACATTTGGGTGAGGAACAAATTTGTTTCCTAGATTACAAGAAGTTTAAGAAATGGTTAGAGACCCTTTGACTGGGTTCCTATTTTGGCTCTGAATAGGCATGAAACAATCGTGGTTTCGAGCTTTAATTCCTAAAAAAATTCCTACAAGTCTTCAAATTCCTCCTGGCCAGGATTCGTCAAAGTCTCCTAGATAAATCCATTGGATACAGAGTTACTACCGTCTTAGAAGGTTGCCTTTGCAACTTTGCTGAGGTATGGGTTACGGGGCGGGTTTCCCCACTGGTGGCCAAACTATACAGGTGGCTTAACAGGTGAATCAAAAATCTGTGGAATCAACCGTTGTCAGGATTTGCCAACAGTTCACCCACGCATTCTCTAGATATTACTTTGGCCTTAACCTAGCCTTTAAGGTTGACCTGTAGTGTAAGTAAGTAATTTGCGATACCAATCATTTTCCTGAGTTATGTTTTTGTTCCGTTCGATGGTTCGTTGGGTAGCCCCCGCTTCCCTGTGCGCATTAACCCTGAGTCTGACTGCCTGCGGTGGAGGTCAAGCACCTTCCTCAGGGCCTTCCGCAGCCACGAGTGCTCCCCCGGCTGCGGGTGGTGCTGGGTTGGCTATTAAAGGTGCAGGCGCAACCGCTCCCTACCCTCTATATCAAAAGTGGTTTGATGAGTTCTCCAAAGCCAATGGGGTTCAGATTGGCTACGAGTCTGTGGGTAGCGGCGCTGGCGTCAAACAGTTTTTGGCAGAAACCGTAGACTTTGGGGCAACGGACTCTGCTCTGAAGGATGACGAGCGAGCAAAGTTTCCTGCTAAGCGGGGGAAAGCCATTCAAGTACCGACCACTGGTTTGTTTGTGGTATTCGCCTACAACCTTGATGGAGTCGATAACCTGAAGCTCTCCCGCGACTCTTTTTGTGGCATTGTGGATGGTTCCATCAAAACTTGGAACGATGCCAAAATTGCCAAGGATAATGCGGGTGTGAATCTTCCGGCGGATCCCATTACCTGGGTTCATCGTTCCGACGGGAGTGGTACGACTTCCATCTTCACGAAGCACATTGAGAAAGCTTGCCCCAACTGGAAAGCTGGATCTGGTAAGTCAGTGGAATGGCCGACAGGTACAGGTGCTAAGGGGAATGAAGGTGTAACGGCTCAGATCCAGCAAACTAAAGGCGCGATCGGCTACACTGAATTTTCCTACGCTAAAGAAAACAACCTGAAGATGGCTTCCCTGCAAAATAAAGCAGGTGAGTTCATTGCCCCCACCCCTGATGCGGCAGCTAAGGCGCTCACAGGTGTGAAAATCCCGGAAGATTTTGCAGTGTCTGTGCCCGATCCGGAAGCCAAAGAAGCTTATCCGATCGTGAGCCTCACCTGGTTGCTCCTGTACGAAAACTATCCCGATGCGGCGAAGGTCGATGCCCTCAAGAATTTAATGAAGTGGGCGATGAAGGATGGTAAAGCTGTAGCAACTGACCTAGGCTACATTCCCCTGCCCGATGAAGTGGCAACCAAGGTTTTAACGGCTGTTGACGGCATTAAAGCGGGTCAGTAGACCCTTTCAATAGCCCCTTCCTAGGGCTGTAACTGTTCGCTATCCGTTCGTCTCCTCACACACTTTGCTTAATTTTTCCTCCTGATTAGATATGGCATTGTCCAATCAACAAGTGACCGAAATCAAACGCGCCCGATCTCCCTTGGCTCGACAACTTGACAGCGGGTTTGTCTGGCTGACGGGAATGTTTGCAGTGGGGGTCGCCCTCGTGCTGGTGGCCATTGCGGTTCGGGTGGGCTGGGAAGCGCTACCCGCCATTCAGCAGTTTGGGGCTGGTTTCCTAACGTCCTCCCGCTGGGATCCCGTTGAAGATATCTATGGTGCCCTACCCCAAATTTACGGAACGTTGGTCAGTTCGCTGATTGCTTTGTTGATTGCGATGCCGATCGGGATTGGAGTGGCGATTTTTCTCAGTGAAGATTTTCTGCCGAACAAAATTCAACGTCCGATCGTCTTCATGGTGGAATTGTTGGCGGCAATTCCCAGTGTGGTCTATGGCCTATGGGGCATTTTTGTCCTGATTCCCATTCTGCGAAACATGGGTGTGGCACTGAATGCAGGACTCGGCTGGATTCCTTTGTTTAGTACGCGACCCACTGGGCCAGGAATGTATGTTGCGGGCGTGATTCTAGCCATTATGATTTTGCCGATCATTGCAGCCATTTCCCGCGATGCCCTCGTGGCTGTGCCCCCTGAACTGCGGCAAGCTTCCTATGGCCTAGGGGCAACCCGTTGGGAAACCTTGTTCAAAGTGATTTTGCCCGCCGCATTTTCTGGAATTGTTGGCGGCATCATGCTGGCGATGGGCCGAGCCATGGGAGAAACCATGGCAACCACCATGGTGATTGGTAACGCCAATAAAATTAATCCTTCACTCTTTGACCAAGGTTCTACGATCGCCTCGTTGTTGGCGAATCAATTTGCGGAGGCCAGTGGACTGCAAATCTCCTCATTAATGTATGCAGCCTTTGTGCTCTTTTTAATCACATTGATTGTCAATGTTCTTGCAGAACTCGTCGTTCGTCGGGTTCGGATGAAGGTTTAGTGGTAGCAGTCCTATCCTGATGCACAGAGTTTTTCTATGAGTGACAGTCAAGCATTGATTTCCCGTAGCCTACGCCGTAACCCTTGGGCTCCTCGCACACTGTTTTCTAACGTTATGACGGGTTTGGCGATCGCCTGTGCAGTGATCGCAATTATCCCGCTGGTAGCCGTTCTGTTATACGTCTTGATTAATGGCGTATCTCGTTTAGATTTAAATTTATTCACCCAGGTTCAACCGCCTCCCCGAGTCGAGAATGGGGGATTAGGAAATGCATTACAGGGCACGTTCTATACGGTAGGAATTGCCACTTTACTAGCCGTACCCTTTGGTGTGATGGCAGCGGTCTTCCTCTCTGAATTTGTTCGGGATACCCGGTTGGCGCGATGGATTGGATTTGCTACTAATGTATTAAGTGGTGTGCCATCCATTGTGGCAGGAACCTTTATCTATAGCGCGATCGTTCTAACGACGAAAACATTCTCAGCCTTTTCTGGGGGTGTTGCCCTTGCAATTTTGATGCTGCCGGTGATTGTGCGAACGGCAACTGAAGCCTTGGAATTGGTACCCAGTGAACTTCGGCAAGCCTCTGTGGGATTGGGAGCCACCCGCTTTCAAACAGTTGCAGGCGTCGTTTTGCCCGCTGCATTGCCGGGGATTGTAACAGGGGTGATGCTTTCGGTCGCACGGGCAGCAGGAGAAACGGCTCCTGTGCTATTTACTGCCTTAGGTTGGCCTACCTGGATCCAAAGTATTTGGCAGCAGGCCAATACCCTATCTCTGCTAGTCTATAAGTTCGCAACTGCACCCTATCCAAACCAGCAGCAGTTAGCTTGGGCAGGTTCCCTCTTGCTGGTGTTGTTAGTTCTGGTGACTAATATTCTGGCAAGGTTTGTCATTCGTCGAAGACATTGATGTTTTTGGTTGGCTTACAAGACGACTTACAGCGACGTTCATAGTTTTGACTAAGGGATGAAATTTCAGTTATGACTGCTTCACCGAACATGCTTGCCAAAACCGACACAGTCATTCATACCAATGATCTGAATATCTACTATGGTGACTTTCTGGCGGTTCGTGATGTTTCGATCGCTATTCCCAACAATGCTATTACCGCCTTCATTGGCCCATCCGGTTGTGGTAAAAGTACCGTTTTGCGCTGCTTTAATCGCCTCAACGACCTGATTAAAAGCTTTCGGTTACGGGGGAATGTCCAGTACCACGGACAAAACCTCTATGCTCCTGAAGTGGATCCAGTTGAAGTTCGTCGTCGGATTGGTATGGTGTTCCAAAAACCCAATCCCTTCCCGAAGTCCATTTACGACAATATTGCCTTTGGTCCTCGGCTGGTAGGTTACAAGGGGAATATGGACGAATTGGTAGAGCGGTCCTTGCGTGGGGCGGCCCTCTGGGATGAAGTGAAGGACAAACTTAAGGAAAGTGGAACGGCTCTCTCCGGTGGTCAGCAACAGCGGCTTTGCATTGCCCGGACGATCGCTATGCAGCCCGATGTAATTTTGATGGATGAACCCTGTTCGGCGCTGGATCCCATTTCTACATTGAAGGTAGAGGACTTGCTACAAGAACTGAAGGAGAAATATACGATTATCATCGTGACCCACAACATGCAGCAGGCATCCCGCTCTTCTGACTACACAGCATTCTTTAATGTCGAGCAAACCCCCAAGGGTCGGACAGGCTACATTGTGGAATACGATCGAACCGAAGTCATTTTCCAAAGTCCCAAGGAGCAAGCGACTCAAGCCTATGTGAGTGGTCGATTTGGTTAATTCCGCAAGGGAGGATTGCGGCTAGGATTTCGATATCGAGAAATCTCAACACCGGGAAATCTCAGCAAAGTGTAATCTTGGCAACTTTTCCCACGGGTGCATCCAATCCACGGTACGATTGAAAGGCTGATTTGTTATAAGGTTTGCTAAACGGCTTATGAAGCGCTATCTGTCTCGCCTACTGGCGCTCGTGTTAGTAGTTGTAATGGGGCTAATGGGTCTGCCGGGGATGGCCGCAGCAGATAGTCTCACGGGGAACTACAAAGAGGATACCTTGGGTGTCATTGAAGTTTTGGTAGAAGCCATTGATGCTACACCAGACAATCCCGATCGCAAAAAATTAGTAGAAGACGCTAAGCAGAAAATTAACGACTTTGCAGCGCGCTATCGTCGGAATGGTTCGGTTGTCAAGCTGAGTTCCTTTACAACGATGCGAACCGCTGTCAATTCCTTGGCTGGCCACTATTCGTCCTATCCGAATCGGCCTGTGCCCGAAAAAATGAAAAATCGCCTCAAGGATGAGTTCCGTCAAGTCAAAATTGCCCTCAATCGAGATGCCTAGGATTGTAGGCTGAGTTTTTTATAGTACAAATACTTGGCGTAACTCCTCAATTGTTCCGAGCCTCAATCGTTCAAAGCTTGAAGGCATTAGAGCTGTAAGGGATAAGGGATTGCTTCCCTGAAATACTGTAAGGAGAATTTGGGGCTACACAATGGTAGAGCCCCATTTTTATTCTCTAGCTTTTTTCTTCTCTAGTTTGTCAAGTGAGATCGGGCCATTACGCGATCGCAAATTCTAGGTTCTATGACCGATGATCCAGTCAGCCTTTTAGAATGGATCAGAGCGATTGTGACGATCGACGAGATCAAGACCGTTGGACTGTAAGAAGAGAATACCCTATGGATTTGGTTGCCCTTCAGGGACTCCTGGATAATGCTTCGTTTGCTGTGCTGTTTGTCACGATGTTGGTTTACTGGGTGGGCGCTGCGTTTCCTGGTATTCCATTACTGTCGGTTTTGGGAACGACTGGTATGGCGATCTCTAACCTCACCATGGCTGCCCTCTTGGCTGCCCGTTGGTTAGAGGCCGGTTACTTTCCCCTAAGTAACCTTTACGAATCCCTCTTTTTTCTGGCTTGGGGCATTACCACAATGCACCTGATTGCTGAAAATATGAGCAAAAGTCGTCTCGTTGGCGTGGCGACTGCTCCCGTTGCCATGGGCATCACTGCTTTTGCAGCCTTGTCCCTCTCGGATGATATGCAAGCCTCTGCACCCTTGGTTCCAGCACTCAAGTCCAACTGGCTCATGATGCACGTTAGCGTCATGATGTTCAGCTATGCCACCTTAATGGTGGGCTCGGTTTTGGCGATCGCATTCCTCTTACTCACTCGGGGACAAAATATTGAACTTCGGGGCAGTTCCGTTGGCACAGGAGCCTACCGTCTCACGCGATCGCAATCCCCTGCGGAGCCATCCGTTACAGCAAGCTCGTTTTCCACCGTCTCAGACAGGAGCCAAACAGGAACTGGGGGAACTGCTGTTTTAGAGTCACCGATCGCTGCAACTGTGACAGCCCTATCCCCCCAACGTTTGAGTCTCGCAGATACGCTGGATAACATTAGTTATCGAATTATTGGCTTAGGGTTTCCGCTATTGACGATCGGAATTATTTCCGGGGCAGTGTGGGCGAATGAAGCTTGGGGTTCCTATTGGAGCTGGGATCCGAAAGAGACTTGGGCTTTGATTACCTGGCTCGTTTTTGCTGCCTATCTCCATGCCCGTATTACCAAGGGCTGGCAAGGTCGTCGCCCCGCTTTACTCGCTGCGATGGGATTTGTTGTCGTTTGGGTGTGCTACCTTGGCGTTAACTTGTTAGGCAAGGGCTTACATAGCTATGGCTGGTTCCTCTAGAAAGTTGAGACAGTTTTAAGTACGAGACAGTCTTAAGTAAAAGTCGCAGGTTGGCACGAGGAGATTTCGTGGGCTGACTAAAGCTGGGATAATTGCTGTGCGCTGAAGTTTCACCCACAGCGCCTAGTCAAGTCTGAGAAGAATGCAGTCAATTACCCGGTGGGCAAGGTTTAAAGTCTAATTATGGATAATCGCTTTGTGCCCTTAGAAGACGATGAGGTGTTGTTTGTCAAGGCAGGTCGCATCTTGATGGATAACCCAACGTTTAAAGTTGGTGAATTTTTAGATGCCTTGGCACAGGCTATTAGCGATCGGGAACTGGACTGGTCCGAAGCCCATGAAAGTTGGTTTGCCGATGGTCTCCCCTGTGATGCCATGCGATTGACAGGATCTGGCTGGCAGCGGGGCCGGGTGAGAATTCGCCTAGAATTTGCCCCTGCTAAGCCCCAGGAAAGTTTACCGGAGTATGGCGCATCACGGGAGCGAGTCCGTATGCAGGCTCGCACGATCGAAGCCGATGACTTAGATGAATTCGATCGATGATGGGCTTGATCAAGCTTAATCCTGTGTGAATTTGTTGACTGATTTGCTTATGGCTCGGCCCCACTGGACACCCTTGCATGGGCGGCTCCATCAAACCCTGCGTGATCGGTTGCTATTGCCAGCGCGATCGCGCATTCTTATCGCCGTGTCTGGGGGGCAAGATTCCCTATCACTTTTACAACTTCTGACAGATTTGCAGGATTTATGGGATTGGAGCCTTGCCGTAGCCCACTGTGATCATCGTTGGCGGGAAGATTCTGCGGCCAATGCTGACCATGTGGAGCAATTAGCGCAACACCGAGGCTTCCCCTTTTATCGATCGATCGCTGAAATACCACCTGATAGTGAATCTGCCGCGCGTCAGTGGCGCTATGACTGTTTAGCCAGCATCGCCCAAACCTATGGGTTCACTGTGATTGCCACAGGCCACACAGCTAGCGATCGAGCAGAAACCCTCCTCTATAATCTGTTGCGAGGCAGCGGTACTGATGGGTTACAAGCGCTGGCCTGGAGCAGACCGATTGTAAACGCTGTACAGCTCGTGCGCCCGCTATTAAATTTTACTCGCCAAGAAACTGCAACCATTTGCAGCCACTATCGTTTACCCGTCTGGGAAGATCGAACCAACCAGGATCTTACCTACCGCCGTAACCGCATTCGCCAAGAATTGCTTCCCTATCTCCAAGAACATTTCAACCCTCGGGCTGAAGTGCATCTTGCCCAAACTGCAGAGCTCTTAACCGCTGAAGTTGAGTACCTCGAAACCATTGCTAGCCAAATTCGCCAGCAGATTCAGGCAGAACGATCGGATGTACCAGCAGCTCTATTGAACCGTAAACTCTTGCAATCAGCCGCGATCGCGTTACAGCGCAGGGTCATCCGTCAAATTCTACAGGAGAAATTAAATTGTGCCCCCACATTTGCCCATATCGAAAAAATCGTGGCTCTAGTGCATGCACCCCAAAAATCGACCACTGATCCGCTTCCTGGCGGCGTGATCGCCAGAGTTGAGGGAGACTGGATTTACCTAGATTACCCCACGTAAGATCCACAGTTCGAAATCTTACAGTTTGATGAACTCACAAGTTGAATAAACCAACAAGTTCATGAACTCGCACGTCTTTTCAAGAAATCCCTTTAAGAAGCCGCCAATTGGGGCTGCTGGGTCAAGCTAGATACGACTTCTTTAACCTGAGCTAAAGCTTGCTGTTGATCCTGTTCCATTTGTTGAAGTTGAGTTGTGACTTCGGACAACCCTCCCAAGGTTTGCTGGAACCCATTTACACTTTCTTGCAAGGGATTCAGGAAGTCTTCATAGAGCGCTATTTTGCCAGTTACTTCACCTAAACTCTGACGCTTATCGGCCAAGGAGCGCTCCTGCTGCTCAAGATCTCGCCGACGATTATTCAGGTCATTTTCCTGAGTGGTAAGGATGCCTTGGGCTTGGTCGATCGCATGACGAATTTGTTCAATCTGCGCCTCAACCTTCTGTAATTCATCAGCTTGTTGGTGGCGTACTCCCTCAATTTGCGCAAAGACCGGGCCGAGATTAAGTCCGCCTTCCTGAGCATAGGGATCGGGTAATCCTTGCCGACGGGCAAGAATCGATTGGTGTTGACGGAGAACCCCTTGCTTTTCCCGCAGATTGCGTCGCTGCCCCACGAGCGTTTCATTGAGAAATTGGTAGGCATCCCGCTCGTCAGTGAGTTCTGACTCCAGGCTCAAACGATCAAATTCACTGACCTGATTAACTTTTGCCTGGAGCGCATCGATTTCCCGTTGCTTGAAGTCTAGTTCTTCTTCTTGGCCCCGAACAAATTCAGAGGACTTGTCAAAGTCAATCTGCAAATCATTCACAATGCTTTGCAGATTGTCCAAGGGCATTTTTTCCAGGGCATCAACGTCCACTTGGTCGCTGATATTGACGCCATCAATCCCTTCCGTCATGCGATAGAGCTGCTGATGAATATCGTCATGGTGCTGAATTTGTAGCCCCAACATTTGTGCATATTCCTGCTTAGTCTGCAACGTAGCTTGCTGGAATTTCAGTTCAGACTTAGCTTGTTCTAAAGCACACTCAGATTCTCGCCAGTTACTCCATTTCTGGCTCAATTCCTGCGCTTGCTGATCGAGTTCGTTGCGCAGATGATCGATCGAAGCCCGCAGATGCTCTAAGGTCTGCCAGTGCTGGTTGAGCAAGCCTTGGTGATGATTTACTTGATCGGTGAT
This sequence comes from Alkalinema sp. CACIAM 70d, assembly GCA_002148405.1. Lineage (GTDB taxonomy): Bacteria > Cyanobacteriota > Cyanobacteriia > Leptolyngbyales > Leptolyngbyaceae > Alkalinema. The sequence goes on from MUGG01000123.1 coordinate 17,337, forward strand.
TTGCTGGGATTTATCCTGTAGAGTCTGTGCAGACGCTCGATTTCCCTCAATTTGCTGCAAGAGTTGTTCGATTTGTTGAGCATTACTCTCATCCAGAACAGAGGCTCCCTGGAGTTCCTGCTGTCGCTCTTCTAAACGACGGAGTTCTCCTCTCAGATGCTCCCAAGCTCCTTCTAGCTCCTGCTTCTGGCGTTCTACTTCTTGGTGGGTTTGCTCAAATTCAGATTTCGATTGCTCTAGCTGCTGACGCTGTTGCTCTAACTGTTCAAATTCTTCCTCGAGCTGCTCCAACTGTTCCCGGCGGGCTTCCATTTCCATTTCCCGGCGGTTGAGTTCTTGACTCTGGTAGGTCAGAGACTGCTTCCACTGTTCAATCTCTTCTTCTTGGGTTTTAAATTTTTCTTGGAGCCGCGAAAAATTCTGTAAAATGCTGACGAGAGGTCGTCCAGCTTCCTGAATTCTTTGTACTTGTTTACTATTGGTCAAATCCACAAGAAGCAGTGTGCCAGAACTGTAACGACTTGCTTCATCGGCAGCTACGGTTTCCTCGCCGTTGACTGCACTCCAGTTCTGTTCTGCACGTTGACAAGCAAGCAAGCGCAATTCTGCCTTGCTGCCGCCCATGATTCCGCCCTTCTTCTGAATGACCTCTGCTAGATATAGCACGCTGATAGCCCTCTCCCGTGTCTATGCCCCAGTCCTACAGAATAACCTTAATCATGCAATCAATCAGGCTGCTTCCATGGGTGCCATGCTAGCAAGCCTGACTTTCTGCAATTACCTTCTGCAATTTATGTTCTCTTCTCATTATGCCCAAGGTTTTGCTGTTTCATCAGTCTAGCTGAATGTCTCTAGAGATCGAACGAGATTTTCTAAACGAGTTTCTCCCAATCTAGTTCCTAGAATTCCAGGATAGTGAGGCAATCCACAAGACCCAAGGCACACAGGGGGAGATGAAAATTCTGCATCCAGCGGGAGATGATTAAGGATCCATGCAGGGTGAGCTCACTGAAATTGATGTTCGCAGTATTCTTCAGTTAATTGAATTGGGGCAACGGACTGGGCAGTTGCTGGTGGAGTCCTATGGCCCATCCACTAACGGCTTAGGGAAATCTTCTATCGCCTCAACGGGACGATCGCTCGTGGGTCAATCCTGGTATGTCTTCTTTGTTAATGGTCAAATTGTCTATGCTGGTAATCCGAATGTTGGTTTGACTCGTCTACGGGGGTACCTAGGACGCTATCAAGCAGAGGCTGCGCTCGATAGTTTAAGCGTCTCCGCCTATTCGATCGTGAATGCGCCAGAATATGGTTGTCTCTGGGCCTTGCTTGAAAATCGAACGCTGACCCCTGAACAAGCTAGAAATATTCTCCAGCGGCTGATCCATGAGACCCTCTTTGACCTGCTGAGTTTACACCAAGGCTATTTCATTTTTGAAATGGCAGCTCCCTTGACGCCTCAGTTGACGACGTTGGAAATTGGGCCTCTCTTGACCCAAGTAGTTCAACAGGTTCAGGAATGGAAGCAGTTTTATCCCCATTTACAGTCTTCAGACCAATGCCCGGTTATTGTGGACTCTACGTCGCTTCGTAGTGCGCTGCCTCCAGGTACTGTAGCAGCGCTCTTGCGCTATGCCGATGGAAAGACGAGTCTCCAGCAAATTGCCCGTAGTCTGAATCGAGATATTCTCACCGTTGCCCGCGCTATTTACCCTTGTGTCCAGCGGGGATGGATTCAATTTGCCTATGGAGAGACTCACCTACCAACGTCGGGAGTCAAACGGGAAAGCCATCCACCGTTGTCGCCCTCTTTGTTAATGAATGCGCAACCAGAAAAACCTCCGAAAATTGCTTGTTTAGATGATGCAACGACGGTGTTGCGCACCGTAGAACATTTGCTCAAGCGTCATGGCTATGGAGTTGCGATTCTTGCCAATCCTGTAAAGGCGTTGAGTGAAATGTTTGAACTGAAGCCCGACCTCATCCTCTGTGATATTGCGATGCCTGAATTGGATGGGTATGAAGTTTGTGCCATGCTGCGACAATCAACGACGTTTCGCCAAACCCCCATTATCATGTTGACGGGGCGAGATGGATTTATTGATCGAGTCCGTGCTCGAATGTCAGGGGCAACGGACTACTTGGCTAAGCCGTTTAGTGAAGATGAACTCATTATGTTGTTAGAAAAATATGTTGGAATGGGGCACCTGGAAATTAACTCAGGTTAATTTTCCGGCGATAAAGCTTGATGGAGGTTGAGCTTTAGGGGCAAAATTCTATGCTGGTGGATGGAAAGTTAAGGGTTTTCCCAGGAGCTTCATTATTATTTCAGCGATTGAGGGTACCTTAATTAATATCTAGATGGTTCTTCCAAGGAGCGGTAGGTTTCCCGCGATCGGTCAGGCCAATTGAGCAGGTAGGGGGTTATGAGTACAGTCTTAGTGGTGGAAGACAGTGTCACTCAACGGGAAATGATTACGGATCTCCTCAAAGGGAGCGGTCTCAGTGTGACGATAGCCTCCGATGGGGTAGAGGCTCTGGAGCAAATCCAGGGGCAATGTCCAGATTTGGTCGTTTTGGATATTGTCATGCCTCGGATGAATGGGTACGAAGTTTGTCGTCGCCTCAAGTCCGATCCCAAAACTCAGAATGTTCCTGTGGTGATGTGTTCCTCGAAAGGAGAGGAGTTCGATCGCTATTGGGGGATGAAACAGGGGGCGGATGCCTATATCGCCAAGCCGTTTCAGCCTACTGAGTTGGTCGGTACTGTAAAACAGTTGTTACGAGGTTAGGGGTACCCATGGTTGGTAATCCAGATTTTTTGACAGGGCGGGGGCAGGATCAAGCCCCTGAATTCCAGGAGTTGGAAAGTCCAGAAGGTGAGTTGCACCTGCGATTTTTTATTCCTTCAGGGGGTGAGTTCGCTCTGCCAGCGACTGGAATTCGGGAAGTCCTGTCGCCTTCGCCCGATCGCATTACCCCGATTCCCAATGTCTCGCCCCTGTTGCTGGGCACCTTGAATGTGCGGGGGCGAGTCGTGTGGGTTGCAGATCTAGGACAATTTTTGGGGGATCCCGTACCTTTAAATACGGATCGCCAAGAAATCTCGGTGATTGCTGTGGAAGATCAGGATATTCTGCTAGGTCTAGCAGTCGATCGGGTGGTAGGGATGGAATGGCTAGATGTTGAGCAAGTCCACCCTGCCAGCAACGTCAACGATAGTGTTGCGCCTTTTCTGCGGGGAGAATGGCATTTTGATCAAGGAAGTCGCTTTCTTCGGCTGCTGGATCAAGTTTCTATTCTGCGATCGGCGCGCTGGGCTGCTTAAATTCATCCAATGGGTTCCATCTGGATGGAATGGGTACTGTGAGCTTAGACGTGTAGACATCACTGGCTGCTCCCTAGAGACTTCTTCGCTGGAAGACCCTTGGGCCCAAATCAATTACAGTTGAAGGCTTAACAATTTTTCTAGAATGGTATACCTATGAAAACTTACACATCTTGCGGGCGCAATCCAGATAAAAAACGATTCAGTTGTTCAAAACTTTAAAAATTCAGTATCCTGAAGTACCCTCATCCATCGAGGGAGCAGCCAGCGATAACCGTTCAGTCCTGACTCCGGCTTGGGCCTTCAGGTAACAGGTGGTACACACACTGAGCGTCATCCTAGTCTAACTCTACAACGGAATTCTACGCCTGGTAACAGTAGGTGCGATGGCTACAGGAGAAACGTAAAATCAGCGTCAAACTTTTTAACGGCATGGCAAGTAAGCACTGGGAGGAGGCAAATGGCACGCGGCACTGAGTTTGCACAGGAATATCAACAGGCGGAAAAAGCCTACATGCAAGGGCGTTACGAAGAGGCGGCTGAGATTGTTGATCGCCTCGTAGTAGATTACCCCCAGGATCCCAGTGCGCGTTTGCTGAAGGGGCATATCTATTGCTATGGTCTTCAGCGCTATGACGTTGCTCAAGACGAATATCAGTCGGTTTTGGGGGTTACCTCCGATCCAGAATTTGTGGACTATGCCAATACGGGGTTGAACTATGCCCGTCAATGCGCTGCGGAGAGTAATGGTGTAGCGGTAGGTGTTGAACCGGATACGGGGTCTCTCAATACCTACGATTATGATGCTCCTGGCTGGCAAGAGGCTTCTGCTACGGCTGAGGGAGATGATTTTGTCTTGGCAGATATGGATTTTGATTTAGATGAGGATTCTGCCCCCCTGCGCGAGGAAGAGCCTGTGACTTCCTTTCAAGCCAATCCCTTTGATTTTCAAGCTGATTCCTTAGATCAAGTTGTGCTGGCGGATGCTGATGCTAATCCATTCGCAGGTAATCCCTTTGGGAGCGACGTGAGTAGCGATGTTAGGCATACTTCGGCTAATGGCTTTTCTCTGGGCGAATCTGGGGAGGACGAAGATTTTGCGATCGAGGAACCTGCGGATTATCCTCTGGTAGACGAACCCTTGCCAGACGCTTTCAGTGAATTTGATCAAGTCTTTCCGGACGACGATCGAGACAATAATCCTGCTTCGTTTATTTCAGAGCCGGAAGATGACCTTTCTCCTCCAGCGTTTATGCTTGGAGGCAATAGCCAGTCGGGAATGCCCTCTACAAGCCCCTCATACTCAGTTGCCCAGGATGCCGATGAAGCCACTTTGTTTATGGGCAACAGCACGAGTTTATCTGGGGCCGATACGCCAGTGCGGGGATTTGATTTGGGTGGAAGAGATCCGGGGAAAACTGCCGAAACCATGGAAATTGCTGACTTTGCTAGCGAAGCAAAGTTTGACAATTCAGCCAATGCCTACAGGTCAACCTCAAGCCCTAACAGCGGGGGCGTCGATTTCCTGGATGATTTCGAAGATTTTGATGACTTAGGAAACTTGGCCGACTTTGATATGTCGGAAGACTCTGCTGGATTTACCAGTCCTTCCATGGGGAGTAGCTTTGCGATCTCCGGTAGTGGGTTGGCGACAGGCGTGCCAGGAGGAGGGTTTGGAGAAACAAGTGCCATCCGAGATGATGAGTTGTTTAACTTTTCCAGTAGTAGTGAACAACTGCCCAGTTTTACTCAGTTGGAACCGCAAAACGTCGAAATTGCACCAACTGTAGAGCAGGGCTGGCTGGCTCCCTTAGAAAATGCCCCCTTGCCAGCAAAACAGTGGGTAGTCGCGTTGGCCGCAGGGGCCGCCTCAGCCTTAGCAGTGGGGATTGTGAGTTTTGCAGTAGCGAGTAGCTCTGATGTGTCCAAAGGACAGGATGCAACTGCTCAGCAGGTGAATCGCGAAGTGGTATCCCGATTGACCGGAACGGGGTGGTTGATGGCCCTCGCCGGGTTCTTGGTCGGGGGTGGAGCCGCCTATGGTGTGGGTCACTTGAATGCCAAGCAAATGCAGCGATCGATTAATGATTTGCGAACTCAATTCGATTCGGTCTGCAATGGTAATCTAAATGCCCGTGCGAGTGTTTACTCAGAAGATGAAATTGGCCAGTTGTCCGCTGGATTCAACCAAATGGCTCGCGTGATTCTGACGACGACCAGTGAAGCGCAGCGGAAAGCGGAAGAACAGGAACAAGCTAAAGAAGATCTGCAACGCCAAGTGATTCGTCTTCTAGACGATGTGGAAGGGGCAGCCCGAGGCGATTTGACGGTACAAGCGGAGGTGACGGCAGATGTGCTGGGTGCCGTTGCTGACTCCTTCAACTTGACCATTCAAAACCTACGAGAGATCGTCCAACAGGTGAAATTGGCGGCCCGTCAGGTGAGTAAAGGCTCCACTGAAAACGAAATGTTCGCCCGAGGACTGTCATCGGATGCGTTGCGCCAAGCGGAAGAACTGGCAGTCACCCTCAATTCCGTACAGATGATGACGGATTCCATTCAACGGGTGGCTGAAAGTGCGCGGGAAGCAGAGTTGGTGGCTCAACAGGCATCGGCAACGGCACTGAAGGGTGGAGAAGCTGTAGAACGGACGGTGTCGGGGATTCTGGAAATCCGAGAGACGGTGGCGGAAACCACCCGCAAGGTGAAGCGATTGGCCGAATCTTCCCAGGAAATTTCCAAGATTGTGGCCTTGATTTCCCAAATTGCCTCCCGAACCAACTTGCTGGCGTTGAACGCCAGTATCGAAGCGGCTCGGGCTGGTGAAGCAGGTCGAGGCTTCGCGATCGTGGCTGACGAAGTCCGTCAGTTGGCTGATCGGGCCGCCAAGGCGTCCAAGGAAATTGAACAAATTGTGTTGCAAATTCAAAGTGAAACGGGGTCAGTGATGACCGCGATGGAAGAAGGGACGCAACAGGTCATTGAAGGGACGCGCTTGGCAGAACAGGCGAAGCGATCGCTGGATGACATCATTCAGGTATCCAACCGGATTAACACCCTGGTGCAATCCATTACAGCGGATACCGTGGAACAAACGGAAACCTCGCGAGCCGTTGCTCAGGTGATGCAATCGGTGGAATTGACGGCCCAGGAAACCTCTCAAGAGGCCCAGCGCGTGTCAGCTTCCCTGCAAAATCTGGTGGGGGTTGCCCGCGACCTGTTGACCTCGGTGGAACGGTTCCGCGTTGAAACTGTTGATCGTAGCTAGCCGAGGGAGAGTCAATCTCTCCTTGACAGAAAAACACTGCGCTATAACTTCAATAGCCGTTTGCGATAAAACAGAAGTACCTCTCGGGAAGGCGATCTATTAAATAGGGATATAGCTATGCAGCCTGAACAACAGCAACGAATCATGGGTTACTTTATTGAGGAGGCGAAGGATCACCTCAATACCATTGAGCAGGGTTTGCTGAATCTGCAGAGCACGATCGAAGATCCAGAGATGGCCAACGAAGTGTTTCGAGCAGCCCACTCCGTCAAAGGTGGAGCGGCAATGCTCAATCTAGGCGGGATTCAGAAAATCTCTCACCGCCTGGAAGACTATTTCAAAATCTTGAAAGAAACACCTGGGGTTCCCGTTGACCAAAAATTAGAATCCTTGCTCTTGCAGGTGTTTGATTCCCTGCAAGGGCTGCTAGAGCAATTGCAGGGGCCGTTTGGATTGACAGAGGAAGCCTCTTCCCAGGCAATGGCGGCGGTAGATCCTGTTTTTGGTGAAATTGAACGTCATTTAACCACTCTAACGGCAGCGGCGAGTGGTCAACCAGCCGTCGCGAAACCGGATTCAACCATGGTGCGGATTTTCCAAGACCATGTGCCTTCCCAGTTACGGGAAATGCTGGAACTCTTTAAACAAGCGGATGCTCAACCGCAAAGGCGACAACAGCTACAAGATCTCTGTGATGCCTTGAAAGCATTAGGGGAGCCCTTTAATTTGACGGGTTGGTGCAATCTCACAGAAACTGCGCGACGGGCGATCGCCTGTTCAGATAATCCCTGTCGTACCCTTGCGCCTTTAGTGATTAAGGAACTTAAGCAGGGGCAGGAACTGGTTATTCAAGGCAAGGATGCGACGCTCCACCCCAGTGACCAATTGGCGAGTTTAGTTCCGATCGCGGTGGAATTTGGCTCGAATGGTGTTTCAGCCGATGACTTTGCCAGCGCCTCCTTTGATGACTTGTTTGGGCAAGCGGCACAAGAAGACTTATTTGCACAAGAAGACTTATTTGCAACGGGCTCTCTAGAAGAATCCGGTGATGGGGCTGATTTTGGCTTCCTAGAGGATAACTCCTCGGAGTTTAGTTTAGGCGATTTGGATCTGGATGGGTTGGAACTGGAAAGTGCAAGCACGAGCTTGATGGAGCTCGATGAACTCGATCTTGGGGATACTCTACCTGTAGATGAATTTGGTGGCTTATCCGAGGCAGCAGTTGCGGATGATTTGTTTGCCTTAGATGATAATGGGCCCGAAATGGGCATGGCAGAGCTCAATTCGTTGGCAGACTTGTTTGAAGGAGAAGTTCCCGACCTTGGCTCTACGTGGCAAGAAGAAGAAGTTCTGGTAGATGCAGAGTCGTTGAATCTAGTGGGTGAGTCTTCGGTTGCCCCGTCTGATGACAATCTGGATGACTTTTGGCTTGAAGAGGCAGCTAAAGGGCTGGAACCTCAAGATGCTGATGATCTGACAGATTTGTTTGGGGGAGATCTTTTGGATGAACTTTCCCAATCCTCGAATAGCACTGACGTTGGCCATGGCTCGATCGGTGAGGATTTAGGTCTGCCTGGAACTTTGAATGGGGCCTTCCGTGAAGAGGCAGGGGGGTTGGATTTAGATGATCTAGGGCTGGATTTTCTGGAGATTGAGGAAAATCCCCAGGCTTCCCAAGGGGAGGGGCGTTTTGAGGATGATTTAGGGCTAGATGACGGTTTAGGCTTAGATAGCGAATCCCATGCCTCTTTGGATAATCTAGGCGAACTCTTCATAGGTTTAGATGAAAACGAATTAGACTTAACCGACGGGGAATCTGAGGATTTTTCTTCTCAAGGAGATCTATTGGAGATCGGACTTGATTCTGATAGGAATGCAGATCTCGATGACCTCGGGGGACTCAATGACCTCAGCGATCTGGGATTGGATTTTGGGGATAGCCTGGAGGTTGCTGTAACCCCTAATTCAGATTTGGATGCTGTTAGTGACTTGTTCAATACCACTGGCTTAGACGAGGAAACTACATTAGAAGAAGCCACATTCTTAGGAGCGGACATCCCAGCAGATCTGGGTTTTGATTTCGCAGACTTAGGGGGCGATTTTGCAGAGGATTTAGAGACTGCGGAGAGTGGAACTGAATTGCAAGAGGAGAATTTTCTCTCTGGAGTGGATCAAGTAGCGGTTTCTGCTGCTGCTGGAATGGCCAATTTCCTAAGCGAAGACTTAAGTCAAGAGGCTGATGCCATCAATCTAGACGGAACACTAGATGCAACAGAAGAAGCCTCCGCTTTTGATCTATTCGGTGAACTAGAGGGTGTGGATGACCTCTCAGATAGTGTGACCAGTGATGAGACCACTTTCCTAGATCTGCCTGAGGAAGAGAATGAAACTGCTTTTCTGGGTCTAGGCATTGGGGATAATGCCATCACGGATCTCCAGGCGGATGAGGGGCAACTAGATGATCACCTGCTGGATATTGAGGCAGAACTAGGGGCCGATGTCCTGTCTGAGGGAGGCTCATTAGATTTATTGGGGGATGATCTGGACTTCTTGGCGATCGGAGAATTACCCCTTGAGGCCAACTTGGGGGATGAAAACGATAGCTTGGATGGGATTGCGGACACAGCCAATGAATCGTCTTTTGCAGGGACTGAGAGTGCTGATTTCGGCTTAGAGGATCTAGAGATTGATGATTTATCCTTAAGCGATTTGACCATTAGTCATGGCGCAGACAATTCCTTAGGGATGGCTGGATCGGATGACTTTAACGACCTGTTTGGTGAAGCTGGAACGTCAGATACAGGGGCAGTTGCTGACTTGGATTTAGGATCAGATCAACTTGAGCTGAGCAGCTTAGATGGGCTAGAGTTTGATGAATTAAGCAATGAATTAGACAATGAATTGAGCCTTGCTGATTCACAAGCGGACTCCCTGGGAGACTTGGCGTTAGATGACTCGGCTTTCAATGACTTGACCTTGGATGATCCCGGCGAAATGGAGACAACGTCAGCGAATGTTGATGGGCTCTTTCCCGACTCTGGGTTCGACTTGGATGAGTCCCTATCCTTGAACGATCTAGATGCTGGCCTAGATGAGGATGGGGTTGATTTAGTCGGCTCTTCCGATTTCCTATCTCCCGATTTTCTCAGTGGTGGGGATACTGTAGCGTCGGCCAATTTAGACGATTTGGATTTTAACCTCGATGGGCCTTCGCCCTGGGACGATGAGGGATTGTTGGTTACGAATTCCATGGAACCGATCGCGACAGAGGAGATGGGTGACTCAGAGAGTCTGTTGGGCTCAGACGCAGATTTTGCAATCTTAGACACTGATTTTGCAATCTCAGACACCGATTCCTCGGAGGACGCTGACCTAGACGAGTTCGGTTTCTTGATGAATGCGGGGATGGCAAGTGGTGCACTGGGCCTTGGCGCTGCTGCGTTGCACCAAACGCCTGAAAATCCAGAATTGGCCATGTCAGGGTTGGATGACTTGGATAGTTTTCTGGGCATGGATCCTCTGGAAGAAGATGACTCCGAACTACTGTTGGAGTCAATGGAGGTTTCTGGAGAGGCAGGAGCATTTGCAGATCTGGAGGCACTATTAGGGTCTAATGATTCGATCAATCTCACCTCTGCCCCTGCCGATGGTGGGAATAACCAATTTTCTGATTTGGAGGCGCTGCTCTCAGGAGGGGGCGAAATCGGAGACACGTTGAGACTGGCTGCGGATCCAGAATTCGATGATCTAGAACGATTGCTGGAAGATGGTGATAAATCGCTCCCCAGTGCGGCATCTGGCTCAAAAGGCATGGCTCCAGCCCAAACAGGCCGTAGAACTGCGCGATCGAGTAAAGGGTTCAGCGAACAGACCATGCGGGTGCCTGTGAAGCATTTGGATAACCTCAGTAACCTAGTTGGGGAATTGGTGGTTAACCGAAATAGCCTAGAACAGGATCAGGAACGGCTGCGGCAATCTCTCGATAATTTGCTTTATCAAGTTCAGCAACTTAGCGACGTGGGCCAGCGGATGCAGGATCTGTATGAACGATCACTGCTAGAAAGTTCATTACTTGCCAGTCGCCAAAGTCGTATGGCAGGAAGTCTTTCCTTGCAGCAGGTGGCGACCGTACCTGAAGGCCAGCGGGAGAATGCAGTTGAATACGATCCATTGGAGATGGATCGGTTCACGGGTTTCCACTCGTTATCCCAAGAAATGATCGAGTTGATTGTCCGAGTTCGGGAGTCGGCTTCTGACATCGAATTTATTGTGGATGAAACCGATCAGGTCACTCGCATGTTCCGGCAAGTCACGACGCAGTTGCAAGAAGGGCTGACCCGGTCTCGAATGGTGCCCTTTGCCCAAACTGCCGATCGGCTGCCTCGAGCGGTGCGGGACATTGCCGTTAAATGTGGTAAACAAGCAGAACTGGTGATTGAGGGCCGCGAAACCCTGATTGACAAGATGATTCTGGAGCATCTTTATGATCCCATGACTCACCTGGTCAATAACGCCATTACCCATGGAATTGAAACGGTAGAAGAGCGGCGACAGTCGGGTAAGCCGGAAACTGGGCGGATTTTAATTCGAGCCTTCCACCAAGGGAACCAAACGGTGATTTCCGTGGCCGATGATGGGGCGGGGATCGATGTTGAGCGGGTGCGCCAAAAAGCGATCGAGAAGGGATTGATCACCAGTGCTGAAGCACAGACCATGAGTCGGTTAGACATCTACGACCTGCTGTTCCACCCTGGTTTTAGTACGCGAGATAAAGCAGACGACTTTGCGGGGCGGGGCGTCGGTATGGATGTCGTGCGCACCAGCTTGAGTGAGATTCGAGGGGCGATTAATACGGATTCTAGTTTCGGTAAGGGCACCACCTTTACCATTCGTCTGCCACTGACTCTGAGTATTTCTAAGGCGCTTTGCTGCATCAGCGATCGGGCGAGAATTGCCTTCCCCATGGATGGGGTAGAGGATATGTTGGATCTGCCCAAGGAGCGAATCCAAACAAACGCTGAAGGTCAAGAGTGCATTTCTTGGCGAGATACCTTGCTGCCTTTACGTCCTCTTACGGAGCTTTTGGCACACAATCGTCACCTGAGCCGAGGCAATGTCTACGGTGGAAACCAAGAAGATGACATGGTGTCAGTGGTGGTTCTGCGAAGTGCTGGAAATTATCTTGCCCTCCAAGTCGATCAAGTGCTTGGAGAGCAGGAAATCGTAATCAAGCAACTGGAAGGGCCAGTGCCTAAACCGGTGGGCATTGCCGGGGCGACGGTGCTAGGGGATGGTCGGATCATGCCGATCGCCGATGTCCTAGAACTGATTGATCTCTCCATGGGTCGTATCCGTCGGGATAGCGGCAGCATGTGGGATCAAGGTGGCCAAGCGGCAGCCGAGCCCGCCGCTGCGAAGACGGAACCGATGGTGCTAATCGTAGACGACTCGATCACGGTTCGCGAATTGCTATCCATGACCTTCAACAAAGTGGGTTACCGGGTGGAGCAAGCCCGCGATGGGCAGGAAGCTTGGGAAAACTACGCTCAGGACTGCCCTGCGACATTGTCTTCTGCGACATTGAAATGCCTCGCATGGATGGGTTGGAATTGCTCTCGCGCATCCAGAAGGATCCTGCATTAAAACACCTGCCGATCGCGATGCTGACCTCTCGTGGGGCCGATCGCCACCGTCAAATGGCTTCTTCCCTGGGAGCCAGTGGCTACTTTACCAAGCCTTACTTAGAAGAAGCTCTGCTGGATGCAGCACAACGGATGTTGAAGGGAGAAGTGTTGATGAGCAAGGAATAGTCCTTTGTTCCAGTCCTGAAACCATACTACTTTCGGAGTTCTAAGTATTTCCTGTAGTAATCTTTAGAGCCATCGATCGCGGCTATTTGGCTCAGGCTGCGATCGATGGCTATTTTTTGCCCTTAACTTACTTGACAGTAATTCTTAGTAAGCTTATGCTTAGATCTTGATAATAGTTACTAATAAGCTTGAATTAGCTTTCCTGATTTCTAATCTAATTTCAGAGTGCAAAGTGATTGTCAGTGTCATGACGGGATCTATGCAAAGTCTAGTGAATATAGATTGAGTGAATCACTTGTAAAAAATCGCTGAATGCTTTATTTGAAAAGGCTTTTAGAAACTATTGGTGAGTTTTTGGGACGTTTCGTAGTGGTTTAAGACGTGTTGTATGAACCTGTCTTAGGTCTGGAATGTCAGTTTTGAGATTCTAATGAGAATTGCATCTTTTTGGAATTTCAGTTTGCTTTGTTGATTGTGATAGTCGATCGGGATACATGGGATTTATGAGCATTACGAGACGTACATTTTTAGCGGCGGGAGCTGCTTTTTCTGCGGTTGCATTTGAGCAAATTCTGCGGAGCCAAGCTGGAGAGGCAAAGACCGATCAAGTCGTCAACCTCTACTCTGCACGGCATTACGACACCGATCGATCGATCTACGAAAGCTTTACGCAAAAGACGGGTATTAAGGTCAATTTGATTGAGGCCGATGCAGACAAATTGATCAGTCGCATTCAAAGCGAGGGAGATAAGAGTCCTGCCGATGTGATCATTACCGTGGATGCGGGACGATTGGTGCGGGCGCAGGAGGCGGGCATCTTACTGCCTGTGAAGTCGAAAACCTTAGAGACTGTGATTCCTCAAGCACTGCGAGACGATGCAGGCCATTGGTTTGGTATGGCAAAACGGGCACGGGTGTTGGTTTATAACCGCGAGAAAGTCAGTGGTGATGAATTGAAGGAAATTAGTTACGAAAGCCTAGCGGATGCCCGTTGGCAAGGTCGGGTTGTGACCCGTTCCTCCGGCCATGTGTACAACCAATCTTTGATCGGTTCGATCATTGCAGCCTACGACGAGAGAAAGGCTGAGGAGTGGGCTAAGGGCATTGTCGCCAACATGGCGCGCCAGCCGGAGGGGAATGATACCGCCCAGATCAAGGCAGTGGCAGCGGGGCAAGGTCACATTACCTTTGTTAATCAGTACTACGTTGCTCGGTTATTCAAGTCCCAAAAACCGGAAGACAAGGAAATTGCGAGTAAGATTCGTCTTGCTTTCCCAAACCAACGAGGATCTGGGGCGTTGAGTCGGGGCACTCACATCAACATCAGTGGTGCCGCTGTGGTGAAATCTTCCAAGAACCAAGAAGCTGCTATTAAATTCTTGGAGCACTTGGCAAGCCGAGAAGCTCAGGAAATTTTTGCGAAGAGCAACAACGAATATCCTGTCCTACGGGGTGTAGAAATGGATGCTGTGTTGAAGGATTTTGGCAGTTTCAAGGAAGATAAACTCAACGCTAAAATTTACGGCACAAATAATGGAAAAGCGTTAGAGATTGCGAACCGGGTAAATTGGAAGTAAAAATTCGAAATCTATCTCCTACAAAGTTGTTTTTTGATTGCTGTAATCAAAAAAGTTGAGATCGGTTCCATACGTTGTGCACACGCTGTTGTGATTACTAGCGTGTGCATTTTTGTATATGCTTTCTAGTGCTTTGGTTGGCAAGTTAGGGAACAGCGTACAAATAAGATCCTAAGTGGGTAGACAGGTGGGTGGGTGACTGAATCAGGGATGTTATTTCTTGGCAAGTCCCTTACAAATTTCGCTAATCGAATGGGTTTTGAAATCTAATGGGTTTGGATCGCTCTAACGAGTTTGGCGCGATCGCGTCATTTGCCAACTGAGTAAAATAACTGGAACTAAACCGACTAACACGATCGCCAGGGCAGAACCCGCTGCCTCAGATAGCCGTTCATCCGCAGCCAGATTGTAGACCCGTACTGCCAAAGTATCGAAGTTAAATGGCCGAACAATGAGGGTTGCTGGTAATTCCTTCATTACATCGACAAACACCAGCAGAATTGCTGTCAACAATCCACTCCGCAGGAGGGGAATATGAACCCGCCAAAGCGTTCCGAACCAGCCTTCCCCCAGACTGCGCGCGGCTTCATCCAGGCTGGGCTTGATATTGGTTAAGCTCGCTTCGACTGAATTCATTGCGACTGCAAGAAACCGAACAATATAGGCAAAAACTAAGGCTGTGACGGTGCCACTCACCAGCAAGCCTGTTGTGATACCAAAGTGCGTTTCTAACCAGTTGCCGATCGCCTGATCAACTTTTCCTAAGGGCATCAGGATCCCAACCACCACGATCGCGCTTGGAACTGCATAGCCCAGGGATGCGGCTTGCGTTGCAACCTTCGTTGTCCAAGTGTGGTGTAACCGTTTACCATAATTCATCACTACTGCGATGACCATTGTAATGCTCGCAGTCATCAACGCCAGCCAAAAACTATGTTGGGCATAGTCCATAAATTGACTGTCAAAGGCAATGTCGCGGTTAACCCAAGTCATGTGGGCTAGTAAGCCTGCTGGGACGACAAACCCTAAAGTGAGTGGCACGCCACAGGCCATCCAAGCCAGAAGCGATCGGCCCCAGCCGAGGGAATAGCGTGATAAATCCTGGATACGATTGGCCGTCTGATAATATTTCGCCTGTCCCCGCGAGAAACGCTCAAAGATAATCAGCAATAAGATAAACCCCAAAAGGCACAGCGCCAATTGGATGGCAGCCCCCTGTTCTCCCATATCAAACCAGGTGCGATAGATGCCTGTGGTGAAGGTTTGCACTGAGAAGAATTCAACGGTTCCAAAATCATTCAGCGTTTCCATTAAAGCTAAAGACAATCCTGCAATAATGGCTGGCCGAGCCAGGGGAATTGCGACTCGAAAAAAGCTTTGCCAGGGATTGCAACCCAGGCTCCGACTGGCTTCCAAGGTGACGACAGATTGGGTTAAAAAGGCCGATCGGGCAATTAAATAAACGTAGGGATACAGCACTAACGTCAACATCAAAATGGCCCCAGGAAGCGATCGGACATTGGGAAACCAATAGTCCTCTGCCGATTGCCATCCAAAGAGTTGCCGCAGCGTGGTTTGGACGGGGCCGTAGTAGTCCAGCAATTCCGTATAGGTATAGGCCAGGATATAGCTAGGAGCCGCCAAGGGTAGAAGCATTGCCCATTCAAAAAAACGACTGCCGGGAAAGCGACAGAGCGTTACTAGCCACGCAGTTCCTGTGCCGATCGCAGCTACACCCATACCCACGCCTACCATCAACCAGATGGAGTTCATAACATAGGTTGGCAGCACAGTGGTCGCTAGATTCTGCCAGACTTCCCCAGAATCGACCCACAGTCCCCCTAAAATGGCCCAAATCGGCGAAGATAGTACGATCGCCAATCCGACGATCGTGGCAATCCATAGCCAATGACCAATGTTTTGTCCCCAAAGCGCGATCGCATTCTCAGGAGTCGATCGCGGTTGCATGTCACGCTGCATGATTCTTCAATTACTCACTCATCGCCCTATTAGAAAATTATTTCAGAGATCCTGGAGTCTGCGCCGTAGAATTATTGATGAAGACTTGCAATAAATCAAATTTCCCTTGCTTGAAGATCTATGGCTGCTAATCTTTCCTCTGCAAATAGACCCATGAATTTTCCGACTCAAGCGGGGGATAGAACCGTCATTTTGCAGCTTGATGCTGTGACCAAACAGTTTCCCCAGACGGCAGTGGCAGCCGTGCAAGACATTTCGATCGAACTCCAAGAAGGGGATTTGCTGGGGTTGCTGGGGCCGTCGGGTTGTGGCAAAACGACGCTATTGCGGATGATTGCTGGGTTTGAGCAGCCGAGCGCAGGGCAGATCACGCTGGCAGGACAGGTGGTGGCAACGCCCGATCGATCAATCCCCCCGGAAAAACGCAATGTTGGCATGGTGTTTCAGGACTATGCTCTGTTTCCCCATTTGACAGCGGGGGAAAACATTCGATTTGGATTGACGAAGTTAGGCTTAACTCGGGCAGAACAAATCGATCGGGTACGGGATGCGATCGGTCTAGTGGGGTTGGAGGGATTGGAAAAGCGTTATCCCCACCAACTGTCTGGGGGGCAGCAGCAACGAGTGGCCTTAGCCCGTGCCCTTGCACCCCGTCCTCAATTGATTTTGCTAGATGAACCGTTGAGTAATTTGGATGCCCAAGTGCGGCTGCGACTGCGCCAGGAAATTCGATCAATCCTGAAACAGGCGGGCATTTCAGCGGTCTTTGTGACCCACGATCAGGAAGAGGCATTGTCAATGTGCGATCGGGTGGCGGTGTTGTCGAAGGGCCGTTTGGAGCAATTGGCAACCCCCGAGGACATCTATCAGCATCCAGCGACGCAATTTGTCGCCGAATTTGTTACCCAAGCGAACTTTGTTCAAGCGGTTCAGCAGGCAGGCCGTTGGGTGACGGATTTAGGTGAGTTTCCGATCGTACATTCTGGGGCAGCTATTACCCATCCTTCTACTGCTCAGGCAACCCTTATGATTCGGCAGGAAGATGTGCAACTATTACCCGATCGGGATGGGAATTTTAAGATTTGCGATCGGGAATTTTTAGGGCGGGAATACCGTTATCGACTCGTGAATGCAGCAGGATTGGCACTGTATGCTCGAACCAGCGATCGAATTGCACCGGAAGATTGCGTGACTGTGAAGGTTCGGGAAAATCGGTTTGTAGTATTGCCCGATTAACCTAACTTGATTCGTCTTGCGAGCAATGATCCACTATGGCTCAAGTTCTGGCAGTCACCGATGCAATCACTAGCTTGGCAGAGGCAGAAGCGCAGTTTGGTCTGTCCTACAATCACGATTCAGCTTTCTTCCCAGAATGGTTAGAGGATTTATCGCCACTCACTTCCGCAGAACAACAGCGCTTAGATCTCATTAAGCAACGTTATCTTTACCATCGGCAGTGTGAGCATTTGTCAGAAGGAGCCGTTAATTTCTTGGTGATTGCCCCATTATTAGAGTTGGCGGGATTTTACGACCCTCACTTTCATTTGCGTTCTGAAGCTTCCATTCGGCTAGAGATTGCCGATGAAAATGACAAAATCTACCAAGGGCGAATTGACAGCTTGATTTTGCAGGAGCATTTGTGGATTGTTTTAGTCGAGTCTAAACGCACTTCATTTAATGTTGAGGTAGCCCTTCCTCAAGCTCTGGCTTATATGGCTGCAAATCCTATCCCCAACCAAGCAACCTTCGGCTTTGTGAGTAATGGGGCTTATTCGATTTTTGTGAAACTAGATCAACATCAATATAGCTTCTCAGATGATTTCTCCTTAAATCGCAGACAGAACGAACTTTATTCAGTTTTGCAAATTCTGCACCGTCTCAAAAAATGTAATCAAACTATGTGATCAAACCATGAGTTCAAAAGAATGATTTTGATGAATCAAGTTCAATTGCTAAAGAATTCACGTTCAAAAGACGAATTTGTCAAAAGCTGATCAAAAACTTAACTTGAAACTTAACTTTGAGCGTATTGTTCTAAAATTCGGGCTTCGACTTCTTCAGGCGTTTTCAATAAATCACTGTATTCTCCACGCTGCTGAATACCACTCGCCAAAGTGAGGAAATGAGCATAGGAAATCTGTTGGGTGTCTCTGTGGATCAGCTTATAAACCTGTAACCTTTCTTGATTGATCAAAGGACTAGCCTCCATTAGATAGCCCTGGGCAGCATAGGCTTGTTGGTACTCTGTGATCGAGGCTCCATCCTGATCTGGCTGCTTGGAAGATTGCTGCTCTAAGGGGTTGTTTTGTCCTTGAGAATTATTTTGACCTTGCTGCGGATTTTGCTCAGAGGTATTGTTAGCTTGAGAATTACTTGGATCATTCTCAGCTTTCTGCTCTTTTTTGGGTTTGATTGGTTTTTCTACAGGTTTCTCTATGGGCTTTTCTGCTGGTTCAAGAGGCTTAGCTTCCTGAACCACCGGTTTAACAGAAGGCTGGATCACTTTAGGCTGAGCGGGTGGCTGAGGCTGGGCAGCAAGTTGCACAGGGGGCTTGCTTAGCGGCGGTGCGGCCACCTTGAGAGGCACAGGTGGAGCCACCGGAATCCCCGTCAGCGAAATTTGTGGTTCAGCTTTCTTTTGAGAATTTTTAGTATCAAATGAACCTGCTGGAATGAAGGCAAACCCGGCATGGAGCCCGATCGCTAGCGGCAACATATGCCAAAGGGTGATTTGATGAAGCTGAGGAAAAAGTTTCACTGCAATCTGAATATGTTGACTGAAGGAGCTACTTGCCTATAACTAGCAAATTTGGTGCTCTTAGCATAAGGCTTTTTGACAAAAGAATGCAACTAGCTTGAAAGTGTTGCTATGGATGGGTCAGAGCACTGCTGAGATTTTGTGGGGATCTTCTATACTCAAAAAACTGTACGATTCCTTGGCTCAGGGACTATGCGTCTACCCGAAGAACCCGACACCCCATTTCAAATCAATATCGTGCCCATGATTGATGTGGTGTTTGCTATTTTGACTTTTTTTATCATGTCGTCGCTTTATCTGACCCGATCGGAGGGACTCCCCGTCAATCTCCCCAGTGCGACAACTGCCAAGCTTCAGCAATCGGCTCCCGTCACCCTCACGATCGACCAAAACGGCCAAATAGCCCTCAATCGTCAAGCGATCGAACTCGACCAGGTAACATCACAAGTTGAGAACCAATTGGCAAATTCTGACAATAAGTTAGTGATTATCAATGCCGATGAACGGGTTAGCCATGGACAAGTTGTAGCAGTGATGGATCGAGTGCGGCAAATCAATGGGGCGAGGCTGGCGATTCAAACCCAGCGATAGCCGATCGGCAACTTCTGCCAACTTGAGACCGGAAAAAAGAAAAAAGGAGCTAAAAAATAGCTCCTTTTGATTCAACTAAATTTCACCGATTGAACGCTGGCTTAAAACTGAAAGATTTAGCCAGATATAGACCCTTAGAACGTGAAGGTTGTCCGGATGGTACCTACGTAGATGGTGTCGTTGTTGCTGTTGTGCTCAGGATTGAAGATCACCAAGAAACCGGGGGTGATGGAGATCTTGTCGTTGAGCTGATAGCGATACAGCGCTTCCACGTGCAGGGAAGTGTCGGTATCTTCAGCAGCACCGTTGTCTGCATCGATGTTCTTAGGAGGCATACCTACGATCACTGCACCCAGGTTACCCTTCTTGCCCAAGTCGGGGAAGGATACTGCGCCAGCCCAGTTCAGGATGGTGGAGTCTTGGTTGTTCAGACGGTTGTAAGCACGGGTCAATCCACCCCAACCGGAGATTACAATGCTGGGGTTTAGACGGAAGCTTGCTTGAATCCCGAAGTTATCACTAGCGGTGGCAACAGCAGCTCCGAAAGGACGGTTAGCCAGTACGCTACCTGTACCGCCCACCGCGTTGACGTTACCGCCACGATCGTAACCACGAACATAGGTCAGACCCACGCCCAGATCCTTAGTGGCTTGGAAGTTAACCTGAGCCAACGCCCCGAAGGAACCTGCAAATAAGCCCCTATCATTGGCAGGATCGTTTGCTTCATCAGCCAAGAAACCGACATCCAAGCTCAGCTTATCGGAGAACTTGATGTTAGCAGTTGCCCCAGAACCGCCTTGACCGTAGCGGTAGATGGGGTTGAAACGACCGAAGCGACTGATAGAACCTTGAGCATCGCTGGACAGGCCAGGGTTGTAGGAGCTAGTAACGTTGTTGTAAAGTTCACCCCCGATCGCGTCTACGGTCAGACGGATTTTGTCAGAAGGCGAGAAGCGGTAGTAAACCTTGTCTACCGTCACGCTGGTATCAGTACCGTCGCCATAGGAAAGGCGAGCCATGTTAGTGCCAGTCGCGGTTTGGAAGTTGGGAACGTTCCGCGCTTGCAGACGGGTGAAGAGTTGATCCTTCCCAGTGAAGCTGGTGGACAGCCCGATACGAACTCGAGTGCTGAAGGTGGTATTCTCATCCACATCGGCTGTACCAGTTGGACGGGTAACGGTATCGGGTGCACCACCCACACCATCCACTCGACGACCGCTGACAGCCTTCTCATCACCCAGTGCGCCGGAAACGGAGAAGATCACTTCGCCGCGCAGCTTGGTGGTGGTGGAGAATTGTTGCTTCTCCAGGGTTGCGGTCTTGGCTTCCAGGGCATCTACACGACCGCGCAGGGTTGCCAATTCAGCGGCAAATTCTTCTTGCAGTTTTTGCAGGGTTGCCAGGTCTTCCTTCTTAACCAGGTCAGCCGTTGCAGCTGCGATCAGTTCGTTGACGCGGTCCATGCAAGCGTTCAGACCAGCGGCGAACTCGTAACGGGTCATTGCCCGGTTCCCACGGTAGGTACGATCGGGATAACCTGCGATGCAACCATAGCGCTCAACTAAGGATTGCAGTGCTTGGAAAGCCCAGTCGGTGGGTTTTACATCCGACAGTTGCGATACAGAAGTTACCTGAGACATTGCAGCGACGCCATTGTCGCTGTTGCTATAGCTTTGAACTTCGCTCAGGGAAACAGAATTCTTTTGAGTTGCTTGAGCAACTTCTGAGGCATTGGCTGCACCAGCCGCCGAAATGGCCAGAGTTGCACTCAGCAGCGCCGTCAGACGCAGGTTCCACATTTGATTCAACATAGTTACACTCTCAGTTCACACCATCACAAGAGACACTTTAACCCAGAAAACTAGCTTAAAGTTAAGAAGTGCTATGAATTTTTTGGCTGCTGTAAATGCATGAAACGCACAGGCAAACACTGGATAGGTTTAATCAAATACCAACTGTTAGCAACTCTGCATACTTTGCATTAATCAATTGTTCGATTGCCTACAGCAGACTGCTTAATTGTACCGCGAGACATAATTATCCCAACGTTGTCCCGATTACACATCTGATGTGCGCTCGGTTACAAAAAGCCCTCCGAGAACGATCGAAGGTGTCCAGCAGGATCCATTCCAATCGGCATCGTTCCCCAGGGCAAGCACTTGTTTCAGTGCTGTATAAATGTTGCCAGCGACCATCGTATCCTTGACACGGCCTACAATCTGGCCGTTTTTGACGCGATAACCCAAATCGACATTAATGGAAAAATCGCCAGAAAGACCGCCGCCACCGCCCAAGATTTGATCCAGAATGAGGCCATCTTCAATGTTGGCGATTAGATCTTTCAATGGTGTGTTGCCTGCTTCTACGACGAAGTTGACCAAGCTGGGGGAGGGATAGCTGCCTAGACCTGGCCGGAAACCATTCCCGGTTGTTGCAAGGTTTAAGGCTCGTCCGGTTTTACGATCGCAATAGAAGTTTTGCAATACCCCGGATTGAATGAGGGTTAACTCTTGGGTCGGCGTCCCTTCATCATCAAACGGGCAACTGTAGGGGCCTTGATTGGGGGCTTGGGTCAGGGTCAGGTGCTCGGAAAGCACGAGACTGCCTAGGCGATCGCTCCAAGGGGATGCTTTATCGAGCACCTGTTTGCCATTCAGGGCGGCCTGCACGGTGCCCCACAGCATGTCAGCCGCTTTTGCAGTCAAGAGCACTGGAACTTTGCCTTGAGGCGCTTCAGTATTGTCCTGCGCCCAATCCAAGCGCTGTAAGACCTGGCTGGCGATCAATGCTGGATCGAGCGCTTGGCGTAGGGCTTGGCCATCGTAAATCGTCAGAAAGTCATCGCCCCGCACCAAGGTCGCTTCCAAATAGCCGCTCAGGGTGGTGTCGGTATAACTGCAATCGAGACCCAGGGAGTTGATTAAGCGCGTGGTTTCGGTTTCACAGTCCCAACCGCCCCCGCAGAGAACCTCGGGATAGGCTTGCCGCACCTGTTCGATCGCCGCATTGCCCCAGGCAATCAACTGCTCAACCGCCACCGGATCGCCCAAATCCTGGTGAGGAATCCCATTCCGCTCCGTTAGCTCAATGTCTTCGGGATCATTCAATTCACTCAGCGCGATCGCCCGATCGACCAAGGCTTGAGGATCCGCTGCACCATAGGCCACGGCCAAGCCAGGTCGTCCCTGTTTCCACAGCCGCAATGCTGTCCCGTCAGCCTGGGAACTTTCCAACTGTTTGAGCCGATTGGCCTCGAAGGAAACGGGATGGGCAAGGGATTCAGACTGGTAAACCTCGGCAGCTTCGGCACCAGCTTTGCGGGCAAGGTCTAGTAGTTCTTCGGCAAAGGTGTCGGTGATGGGATGGGGCACGGTATCCACGGTGAAGGGGACGAGGGTTGATGAGTAACGTTGGGAGAAGTGCGGTAAGCGTTGCAGGATCGCGAATCTAAACAAATTCCAGAGCAACAACGATCGAGACTTAGTGAATCTCGAAGTGAATCTCGAAGTTCTGCGCTAGGCGATCGCGGCATCTAACAGCAGCCAAAACCCTGCAAAGGCGTCCGAATCGGGGCTGGATTGGATGGCGATAAAGTGAATTCCCTGGGCCGCTTTTTTTGCAGCTTCAAACCGTTGGGCTTCCGCTTGTAGTTCCGGCTTGGGCAAGGGCGTTAAAGTCCAGCGTTCAATCACCCCCGTTTCCAGCACCAATTGCTGACCATCCTGGGTGTCATATTTCACAGTCGCTAGCTCCAGCCCAGACATCCAAGCGGCCATGGGCAAGGCTCGCGACGAATAAATAATCAAGCCAGGAATTTGCGCATCGGAAGCCAGTCCCTTGGCTTGGAGCGGGAAAGCTTCACCAAAGTCGATCGACCATTCCTGCATATCCGCGAATGCTGAGGCTTCCAGGGAGACCAAACTCCATTTCTGACCTCGCAGGGCATCGGGCAGGGGTTGGGGCGGTGTCAGGGGGAAGGCCACGCTGGGGTTGGCTCCAGCTTGATAACCCGCTTCCTGGGGATAGACCGTTTCCATCCGATCGCTCAACCATTGGTTCAGCGTAAAGGTACGGCGGCTCAACTGCGCCGGAATCCCCACATCCCCGCAAGCCTTTGTCACCATATTATTCATCGCCTGCCGGAAAAATCGCACCCGATCGGGCGGGGTAGGGGCTTGAGCGATCGCCTTTTTCAACGCTTCTGCCAGCCAAATGGAGTTGACCTGATTATTGGGACAATACTCCGCGTATCGAAACAAATTGGAAACATCGGCGTCCAGCGTCAGGGGACTTTCGCAGATCAAGACTTCCCAGACCTTTTTATTCTGTTCATCCACGATCGGACGCGAGTAAAAATCCAGTTCCCAAATCGTTGTCATAGAAATTTATCGAGAGGGTTATCAAAGAAATTGAACCGGCAACAAAAAGCACCAAACCCGATTGTACGGCGGTTTGAGATCGCCTGGTCGGATTAGGTGCTGGGAAGAATTGAATGGCTAGCTTGGCGAAACTTAGCCTAAAACTGCTTTTCTAGCCCGTTCTTGACGATCGTCCGCCTCGGAAATCAGTTGATCCAGTTTTTCGATCGCTTCGCCGGGATAGGTTTCCAGAACTTTGGTGGAGAGAGAAATCCGGCCTTGGCCTTCATCAATATTGACAATCATCGCCTTGAGGGTTTTGCCCACGGTCAGCAAGCTATCTATGGACTCCACGGGGCGTTGGCTAATTTGGCTGACGTGCAGCAACCCTGTGCAGTTGTTAAATTCCACAAATGCACCAAAGGGCTTAATGCTGGCGACGGTGCCTTCAATCAGTTGGCCCATTTCCAGTTGGCTGAGGCTGGCGACGCGAGACGCTAATCGATTGGATAGAACAATTTTGCCCCGTTTGCGATCGAGTTCCAAGACAGAGGCGCTGAGGGTAGAACCAATCAAATTTTCTAAGTTATCCCGCTCATTGACGTGCGATCGAGGAATGAAGCCTCGCAAACCCAGCGCATTAACCGTAATGCCGCCCTTGTTGACATCCAAAACGCGCACTTGGATACTTTGCTTGCTCTCTTGCAAATCTCCTAGTTTTTCCCAAATCCGCCGTTCTTCCAGCCGTCGGATGGAGACTGTAACTTGGCCGTCTTCGTTTTGATCGCGGATAATCAGGAATTCCCGTTCTTCTTGGAGCTGGATAGCGGTCGTGATATCGCTAATTTTATAGACACTCGCTTCATCCACAGGCAAAAAGGCGGGGGATTTACCACCAATATCAATCAAGGCTCCGTCATTCTCATAGCTAAAAGCTTTCCCCGTGACGACTTGCCCTTTGGCAAATTCGTAACCATGGGTTTCCAGGGCTTTTTCAAAGTCAGCCATGGAGAAAGCGGATTGAGATTGAGTGTTCTTCTGAGCCATAACTATTCAAAGGTTTAGATACTGTCAGTGTAGTACGCGGATGCAGGTAAATGTGACTGTTAAGTCTTAGGCCAAGTAAGTCCTAGGTCAGATCCTGGGGTGTAATCGAAGGAACACGTCAGACGATCTAGACCGATCGTGCCATTTGGGTAAAAAGCTCTTTAATGTGTTCCCAGGCATCCGCAGCGGCGATCGGGTTATAGGATGCCCGTTGATCACAGAAAAAGCCATGGCCTGCATCATAGCGAAAGATTTTGTGATCGGTACCCTGGGTTACAAGTTCGGCAGCGATCGCGTCTACTTGCTCGTTGGAAATTAGTGGATCCTGGTTGCCAAAGAAGGCATAGACAGTCCCTTGAATCTCCGCTGTGCGGGTGAGCGTGGGTGCCCCCCCACCGGGCGTCATAACCGCAATTCCACTGCCGTACAGCGTAGCCACAGCACGAATCTCCGGCAGTGTTCCCACGAGGTAGGCCATATGGCCCCCAAAGCAAAAGCCGATCGTGCCGATGGGTTGATGTTGCACGCAGGGCTGCGATCGTAGGTAATCCATTACCGCCTGAGCATCGGCCAGAATCGTCTCGGTGGTGGTTTGATCCTTATGACTACGGCCCAAGGCTAAGTCAGCCTCGCCATAGCCTAGGTTCAACCCAGGAGCCGTGCGCTGGAACCAATTGGGCGCGATCGCCACATACCCTTCCTGAGCGATGCGATCGGTCACCGCTTGGATATGGGCATTCACCCCAAACACTTCATGGATAACAATTACTGCGGGAAATTGCGGCTGCTCGGTGCCTGTAGGGATCGCTTGGTAGGCATCGATCGTGAGAGTGGGACTAGGAATTGTGACCCAGCGGGAGTCAATTTGATAGGGCATGGTCGAGGCGAGAAATAGAATCAGGAATCACAGTAGCAAAACTACCGTGCAAAGACTGACTGTGCAGAAACTTCTCAGCTTCAGACTTGCACACTTCAGACTTGCACACCCCAGACTTGTACATTCTGGATTTACCCGTCCTAGACTTGTCCATCCTAAACTCAGGCTTCAGCCAATTAGCTGAAGTGACGGAGATAGGCTAGCTTAGGTGGCAGAAGGCGGCAGAACAGACTGCTATCTTGCGTAGATCCTAATTTAAGATGGCTTTCGCTAGATTGAGGTCAGTAAAATCAAACCACTTAAGACGATTAACGCAAGTTATTTGAAGAGAATTTGAAGTTTTAAAATTTAAGCCAAATAGCTGAAAATCCTCCAAAATTTTGACAATTTTCTCGAGAGACTTGTGAATTCGCTTTTTTCTAATCTCTTTGAATTATTTAGCTTCTGTAGGGGAATTTTTGAAAAAAGTGTAGTTAATAAGTTCCTCGCGTAACATCATTAAGTGATAAATAGAGAACCGTTTTCCTTGCGAAACTCAGAGGACTGGGCATGATCAGTTTCCATATCCAGCCAGATAGCGATATTCCGGCGTCCACACAGCTTTATAACCAGATTTTGTTCGCGATCGCGTCGCGGCAATTTCCGCCGGGGCACCGTCTTCCCAGTACACGGCAACTGGCAATGCAGACAGGCTTGCACCGGAATACCGTAAGCAAGGTCTATCGCCAACTGGAAGAAGCGGGAGTAGTGGATGCCCAAGCTGGATCGGGAATCTACGTGCGCGATCATGTTGCAGAAGGTGGGGCTCAAGTTCAGTCGCCTTTGCTTCAGCAGTATCCACAGGCTCACAAGTTAATCCAGGGAACGGTGGATGAGTTATTAAAGCAGGGCTGTTCCTTGAGCTTGACGCGGGAACTGTTTTTGGCAGAAATCGACTGGCGACTACGTTGTAGCGCGCAGGTTCTCGTAACGGCTCCAACCCACGATTTGGCCGCAGGGGAAATGATGTTGCGGGAGTTGGAAAAGGCGCTGAACATTCCCATGCAGCTTGTGCCGATGGAAGACTTAGCACAAGTACTTGATCAAACCCGGTCTAGCACCGTGGTCACTAGCCGCTACTTCATTGCCCAGGCAGAGGCGATCGCTGCGCCCAAGGCCGCTCGGGTGATTCCGATCGATATTTACGACTTTGAAAAGGAACTCAAAATTATTAAGGGATTACCGAAGGGGCATTGCCTCGGGATTGTTAGCCTTAGTGCCGAAACCGTTGGGGTTGCATCGGTGATTATCCATAGTCTGCGTGGGGATGATCTGCTGTTGATGGGAGCGCAGGTCAACGATCGCTACAAATTAGATGCGATTATCCGCAATGCCCAGACCATCATGTGTGATGAACCCAGCCAAACCCAAGTGAAGGCAGCAGTTTTAGCAGCGCGGGAAGATATTATCCGTCCGCCTCAGTTGTTGATTTGCGACAGTTTTATTGTTGGAAAGTCCGTCAACTTACTGAAGCGAGAACTGGGACTGGAGTAGTCCCCTGATTAGAATTCCGATCGAAATAACCTACATTCAGGGCGTAAATTTATAGAACTTTAAATTCCTAGAACTTAAATTCACGCCCTTTGAAGTCAGTCACTGCCTAGGCTCGGCACAAAAGTTCTTCAAATTCGTTCTCTAATGCACGAACTAAGGCTCGATTGCCCTGAGCTTGAGCGGTTTGCAAACGCCGCTCAATATTATTGCGAAGGTTGGCGTAGTGAAGTCTACGGACTTCCGGAAGAATACTAGGTTGGGTTAAACGGGCTGCAGACATTGTGTCTTGGAGCGGTGCAGAAACAGAGTCACTACGGGTCGATCGTACGGGTGCGCCATTATCAACCACCGTTCTGCATCTCCATTCCACGCCCCGGTAACGGCCACAGATTTCTCCTTCTGTGACTTCCAGGGTGGGAGGAGTGTATTCGTATTGAACGCCGCGATAGGAAAGTTTCATAGCAAGTCGCCTCTGGGTAGGGTTTGAAGAATCGGGGAGGCGCGTTCCTTCAGGAAGGGTTTTCCCTACTTCCGTCCTCCGTGGCACGCAATTGCTCAAGCGAAGATGCGCTCAAGAGAAGCTGCCGGAAGATGAACGTTTAACTTATTTCTGTATTTTAAGATACCGAATTAATCTTTGTCGATGATTTAAGGAAGCTTTAATCTTGAGCTAAGGATAAGAAAAGCTTGGTATAAGCTGATCTCCGAGAAAACTCGCAGATTATTGACTTTGTATGAATTTCTTAAAGGTTTCGTGAGTTTTCTAATTTGCCGGACTACGCTCAGAGTGTAGAGCAGTGTTTGTTTGGGCTGCGGGATACCCCGAACCCAAACTCACTGTGGGTAGAGTAATCTAGATTTGAGGGGAGTCTGCTATCGTGCTAAGTCACTGGGTCAGCTCATATAAACCGGAAAAACCTACCACAATGTTGATCCCATCCAATAATTCACTGATCCCACCTACACATTCCATGATTCCCCAGGTCACTGCTGGCTCTCAAGCCACAGTAGGGACTGTGATTTTTGACTTCGATGGAACGATCGCGGATAGCTTGGCAGCGGGGATCAAGATTGGTAATCAACTGGCGGAGGAGTTTGGTTTAGAACCCATCACGATGGATAAACTACGACGCTGGCAGAACTTAAGCTCTCAGCAAATCCTCAAGGAAGCAAAAATTCCCTTTTTCCGAATTCCACGGTTATTAAGTCGATTCCGGGTGGAAATGAACCGGGAAGTTCCTCAACTGTCACCCATTCCTGGGATTCAGGAAGCCTTGCAAGCGTTGAAGCAAAATGGCTATCGCCTCGGCATTGTGTCGTCTAATTCGGAAAATAATGTGTGGGCATTTCTCCATGCCCGTCAATTAGATCACCTATTTGATTTTGTGGTGTCGAGCCCTCGGGTTCTTGGCAAAAATAAAGTTCTGAAAAGATTAATTAAGGAATATCAGCTTCATCCGGATCACGTTTTTTACATCGGGGATGAAACCCGCGACGTGGAGGCAGCCCATAAAACAGGTGTGAAATCGATCGCGGTTTGCTGGGGCTTCAACTCACCTCATGCCCTGCGCTCCCATAATCCCGATTTTCTGCTGCGTGATCCCCAAGAGTTAGTCGCCTTGCTATGTCCTTAGATGGGGAAAATGGAGAAAAGATTCACTGCGTGGCAGTGCAGGCATGAGACCAATAAATCTGTAGAAATTTCCAATCTCGATCGCAAGCTGAGATGACGTGTGAATCTTTAGCATTTCTATAATTTCCCCTACGATTTCCCAACAGTCTAGAGCGCAGTTCCTAAGATAGGGATAGAGAGAAATCGGAGTGATGACTCTCACCTAGATTGCGCGTTTGAAACCTTCTTCAACGACTCTTTGTCAAAATGACTCTTTGTCAACTGGTTCGAAGCCACGGGTTCCAAACTGCTAGAGTTGAAATCCTTTATTCGAGGAGTGGAGAATGATGCCGAATCCCTCCAACGGTTTGAAGTTTCAAGTTTCGGAGCAAGTGCATTCCCTCGATCGGGATTGTATGACGCTATCTCGCCATGTCCTGCAACAGTTACAGAGTTTTGGGCCGGAGGCTCAGGACTTGAGTGCGCTGATGAGTCGGATTGCCTTGGCGGGAAAATTGATTGCGCGACGGCTGAGCCATGCGGGGTTGATGGATAACGCTTTGGGGTTTACCGGAACCACCAATGTGCAGGGTGAAGCCGTCAAAAAAATGGATGTCTATGCTAACGAGGTATTCATTTCAGTTTTTGAGCAGAGTGGTTTAGTCTGTCGGCTGGCCTCCGAGGAAATGGATCAGCCTTACTACATTCCCGAAAACTGCCCGATCGGTCGTTATACCTTGCTCTATGACCCGATCGATGGCTCGTCCAATGTAGATATCAACATTAACGTAGGCTCGATCTTCTCCATTCGCAAGCAGGTGGGCGAAGATTTAGATGGGACGGCCAGCGATTTGCTACAACCAGGCCGCAATCAAATTGCAGCAGGCTACATTCTCTACGGTCCCAGTACTATTCTGGTCTACTCCCTCGGTCAGGGCGTCCATTCCTTTATTCTGGATCCGAGTCTAGGTGAATTTATCCTGTCTAGTGAAAATATTCGTATTCCCGACAGTGGTGCCATCTACAGTGTGAATGAAGGGAACTTCTGGCAATGGGAGGAACCGATTCGCGATTATATTCGCTACATGCATCGCCATGAGGGTTACACTGCTCGCTACAGCGGGGCCATGGTGGGCGACCTGCATCGAATTTTGTTCCAGGGGGGCGTGTTTCTCTATCCTGGTACGCAGAATAAACCGGAAGGGAAGCTACGGCTGCTCTACGAAGCGGCTCCCATGGCTTTCCTGATGGAACAGGCGGGGGGCAAGGCCAGTACGGGCCACAGTGCCATCTTGGATGTGCAAGCCAGCCATTTACATCAACGGGTTCCCTTAATTATTGGTAGTTCCCAGGATGTGGCGTTGGTGGAATCCTTCATTCACGATCGGGAACAGGAGATGATCCCCGTCGGCAATCAAACGCTTGGGGGCTTAATTTGAATCTATTCTCAGAGGCTGAACTTCTGAAAATGTGGCCGTGTAATGACTTAAAAATCTCCTGAAATAGAGTTTCTGGTTCAAGTTTCCCTGCGGACAATGGTTGAAATTCACCTTGAACGGCTGGCGAACCGGGCTTCATGATCAACAAGCAGCATCTTTAGGAGGAAAAACTGTACAGCAGACTCAGGCAGACTTCCAGTTAACTTCAGGTTTTATTCAGAATTTTCCCGATCGGCGGATGCATACTGTAGATGAGGTTGTGTTGCATTCTGATCGACAATCCAGATTCTGACTGACAATTCTGATTAACAATCCAGTGGTTATTGACCCTAGGTAAATTTTCACTACCCCTACAGCAGACTGAAATTTTAGGAAAGGAGAAACGCTCATGACGACGGTTGCTAAGCCCATCTATGAAATTGAGCAATTGGGTCAAAGCATTTGGATGGATAACTTGGCTCGCGATCTGATTCAATCTGGCGAGCTACAACACATGATTGAAACCCGTGGATTACTGGGGATCACGTCAAATCCTGCGATCTTTGAAAAGGCGATCGTGGGCAACAAGATTTATGATGCGGCGATCGAAGCGGGGATTCGGGCGAATCAATCTTTGATGGAAATTTACGAATCGCTAATTTTTGAAGATATTCGCAACGCCTGCGATATTTTCATGCCAGTCTACGAGCAATCCAATGGATTAGATGGCTACATCAGTATTGAAGTGCCCCCAACGATCGCACGGAATACCGAAGATACCATCTCCGAAGCGAAACGGTACTTTGCAGCGATCGGTCGGCCCAACGTGATGATCAAAATTCCTGGTACGCCAGAGGGTCTACCCGCAGTCACAGAAGTGATTGCAGCAGGAATCAATGTCAACGTTACGTTGCTGTTCTCGGTGCAAAGCTATGTAGATACTGCATGGGCCTATATTGCAGGGCTGGAAAAGCTGAGTGAGGGCGGTGGAGATGTCAGCAAAATTGCCTCTGTTGCTAGCTTCTTCCTGAGCCGGATTGACAGCAATGTTGATAGTCAACTAGATGGCTTGTTAAAAAATCCAGACTTGTCGGAGGCAACACGATCGAAACTGGAAAATCTCAAGGGTAAGATTGCCATCGCCAACGCTAAGATTGCCTATCAGGAATACAAGAAGATTATTGCTAGCGATCGTTGGCAGGCATTGGCGGCGAAGGGGGCTAAGGTGCAGCGGTTACTTTGGGCTAGCACGGGTACGAAGAACCCCAATTACAGTGACGTGATGTATGTAGATGAACTGGTGGGTGCAGACACGGTGAACACGCTGCCGCCGCAAACGATCGAAGCCTGCGCGGATCATTGTGATGTCGCGCCTCGGGTGGAATCAAACATTGAAGACGCCTATGCCATGGTTGCGGCCCTGAAGGATCCTGATGTGAACATCAACCTCGATCGGGTGATGGATGAACTCCTAGCCGATGGAATTGAGAAGTTCGTTCAACCCTTTGAAACGTTGATGAAATCGCTCCAGGATAAGGTCAATCAGTTGGCGACGGTTTAGGACAGAGGTGCAAAAGCTGAGGTGTAAAAGCTGCTTGCCTGATTCCGTGGCAAGTAACCAGCTCATTTGTAATTGTGACTCGTGCTGATCCCCCTAAATCCCCCTTATTAAGGGGAAATTTGAAAGAAATTGAGTGAATTTTCCTAGATTCAGGGTTGGGGGGATCAAACTGATTGCAATGGTCATTCGAGGCGTATCACGCTGATGGATCACTCTTTCAACTTTACTGGATTCGGTTTGTATTTTTAGCTTCGATTGCTCAATCCCTCATTCGCAATTCCTATGGTGACTCTTCTTGAAAATCCGCTGCGTGTTGGCCTGCAACAACAACGCATTCCCGAACCGAATATTATTGTCTTTTTTGGAGCTTCTGGTGATTTGACGAAACGGAAGTTGGTGCCAGCAATTTATAAGCTGAAACGGGAGCGCAAACTGCCGCCGGAATTGACGATCGTTGGAGTAGCACGGCGGGAATGGAGCCATGATTATTTCCGGGAGCAAATGCGGGAAGGCATTCAAGAGTTTTCCGATGGCATTGGCAGTGAAGAGCAGTGGGAAGAGTTTGCAAAGGGGCTGTTCTACTGTCCTGGAGATATGGACAATCCGCTGAGTTATCAGAAACTTAAAGCGTTTCTCGGAGAAGTGGATGGGATGCGCGGCACGCGGGGAAATCGGGTCTTTTATCTATCGGTTGCGCCCAAGTTTTTCCCAGAGGCGATTCGGCAGTTGGGTAATGCGGGCATGTTGGAAGACTCGCAGAGAACGCGTTTGGTGATTGAGAAACCCTTTGGCCGTGATCTCAGTTCTGCCCAGGCGCTGAACCGAATTGTCAATCAGGTTTGCCGGGAAGAACAGGTTTACCGGATCGATCACTATCTTGGCAAAGAGACTGTGCAAAATCTATTGGTGTTCCGGTTTGCCAATGCGATTTTTGAACCGTTGTGGAATCGTCAGTATATCGATCATGTTCAGATTACCGTTGCGGAAACGGTGGGCGTGGAAGACCGGGCGGGCTATTACGAGTCGTCCGGTGCGTTGCGAGACATGATGCAAAATCACCTAATGCAAGTGTTTTGTTTAACAGCAATGGAAGCGCCCAACTCGATGGAGGCGGATGCGATTCGAACAGAGAAGGTGAAAGTGTTGCAAGCAACGCGGCTGGCGGATTTAGAGAATCTCGATCGCTGTGCGGTGCGGGGGCAATATACAGCGGGTTGGATGAAGGGGAAACAGGTGCCGGGATACCGGGAAGAAAAGGATGTGAATCCCCAATCGATGACGCCGACCTATGTGGCCTTGAAGTTAATGGTGGATAACTGGCGCTGGCAAGGGGTGCCGTTCTATCTGCGCACGGGCAAACGGTTACCGAAAAAGGTGAGTGAAATCGCGATTCAATTCCGCAATGTGCCGCATTTGATTTTTCAACAGGTGGCCAAGCAGACCAATCCCAACATTCTGACTCTACGGTTGCAGCCCAATGAAGGGATCGCCATGAAGTTTGAAGTGAAAATGCCGGGAGGCGATTTGCGCAGCCGATCGGTGGAGATGGATTTCAGCTATGGCAGTTCTTTTGGCAAGTCTTCGGGCGGGGATGCCTACGATCGCCTGTTGCTGGACTGCATGATGGGGGATCAGACGCTGTTTACCCGATCGGATGAGGTGGAAGCCGCTTGGCGAGTGGTGACGCCCATTCTATCTTCCTGGGAAGTGCCCACCGATCCGAACTCGATTCCGCAGTATGAAGCGGGTACCTGGGAACCCAAGGAGGCAGAGGAATTGATCAACCAAGATGGCCGCCGTTGGCGACGGTTGTGATGGACGGCTGGGATGAATCAATTACAACTCATAACTGTTTGGTGATTGGTGCATTTGTTTGTTTTTTATTGGTTTTTGAGTTTATCAATTGGTTATCCCGCTGTTGTCTCTTTGCCGCATCTCTATTACCTCAAGCGTATCTTGATCGTTTTTTACCGTTTACCTTACTGTTTATCCTGGTTGATCAACTATGACTCCTACTCCTTCTGCTCCTGTAGTCCCTTTACAAGCCCCGAAGGATGTCTCCCTCGGCCAAATCCAGGCGGAACTGGATGCAATCTGGACAACCTATGAACAGCCCAGTGCGGATGGTTCAACGCTGGGGGCAATGAAAGCGACTACGTTTACGTTAGTGGTCTATGAACCGGAAGAAACGCAGCAATTGTTGGCAGAGCTGGGCTATTATACGGGGCCGATCGACGGTATTGGTGGGCCTCGGATGGATGCGGCGATTCGGGCGGCTCAACAACGCTACGGATTCAATGTGACGGGGAAGATTTCGTCTGCATTGTTGGATAAGTTGCGGCGGGAAGTGGCCGTGTGTCGGGGCATTGATGTGCAGGAGGGGGATACTTGTAATCTGTCGCTATACAGTCGGGATTCCCAAGGCTCGGGGTTGGCAGACGTGATCGCGGCACAGAACCCCTGTCGCATTATTTCGCTGTTTCCAGGGAATGGGTCTGATGAGGGGGTTTCCGCACAGGTCTCGGCCTATTGTCCCATTCAAAAACGGGCTTCTAATACGCTGGTCTGCTGTGAATACATTACGCTGAAGGGGACGGAACCGGCACTGGAACGGGTAACGGGGTTGGTTAGTTCGTTAGTGATTAGTGAATTACCGAGCTTTTTGTGGTGGAAGGGTAGCCCGAATTTGGAGCAGGAGTTGTTCCAAAGTTTGGCGAAGAGTTGCACGATGCTGATTGTGGATTCGAGTCGGTTTATGACCGATGGAGAACAGGATTTGGCGCGATTGCAACAGTTACGTCATGAAGGGGTGCAGGTGGCGGATCTGAATTGGCGGCGGCTGGCTCCGTGGCAGGAGCTGACGGCGGAAGCGTTTGATGCGCCGGAGCGGTGGCAGGGGCTGTTGGAGATCGATCGGGTAACGATCGATTATGAGCGGGGCAATCCGACCCAGGCGTTGATGTTTCTGGGTTGGTTGGCGAGTCGGTTGAATTGGCAGCCGCTGACCCATAGTAAGGAAGGGGGCGATTACGATATTCAGCGGATTACGTTTACGAATGAGATGGGGAAAGCGATCGAGGCAGAGTTAGCGGCGATTCCGACGGCAGATCCCGGTGTGGTGGTGGGGGATTTGTTGGATTTGCGTTTGACTTCGACGAATCCAGATGCGGATTGTTGTACGGTGCTGTGTTCGGAGACGACGGGCTGTATGCGGATGGAGTCTGGCGGTGGGGCGCAGTCCTGCTGGGTGAATCAGGTAACTTCGTTAGGGGATGAGAAGGCAGAAAATTTATTGAGCGAACAGCTTCGCAGTACGATGCGGGATTTGCTGTATGAGGATAGTTTGGCGATCGTGGCTAAGATTGTGAATCTGTAGTGGGGCAGCTGTGGGACGGATCGGGGGGCGAAGGGTTGTTGTAGCCCCCCAGAGTTTTTCCTCCAGAGTTTTCCCTGTGATGGGATGCCTAGGTCAGTGCTGTGCCAAGCCTATTTTATCGAAGGAGGACGGCGGCTCCGAATCCGCTGGGTCAGTCGGACAACTATAAAGCCCATCATTCCACCCCACAATGGCGCGCCGATGTAAGGAGGGATCCACACGCCTGGTATGGCTAGCACACGAGCCACCACATACCACCCCGGTTTCGGTGCACCGCGCATGCCCCAGGCAGCCATAATAAAAGCAAAGCAGAACGCAGTGTATGCAAGCGCGCCGAGCGGAAC
The DNA here is from genome assembly GCA_002148405.1 of Alkalinema sp. CACIAM 70d. GTDB lineage: Bacteria > Cyanobacteriota > Cyanobacteriia > Leptolyngbyales > Leptolyngbyaceae > Alkalinema. The sequence continues at coordinate 52,775 of MUGG01000123.1, forward strand.
AAACACCCAGTAAGGCCACCGCGACGATCGTGGCGATGGAGGTTGGATGCTGGGAGGTTCGCTTTTGGGCATGGTTTTCGTTAATGTTCTGAGTCACTGGAGTTTAGACTAACAGCAAAAAAGCTCGATGAGTTGAACTCACCGAGAATGAGGTGAACAAGGGTTGCTCTCATCAGAGCTAGGCAGTATTTTGGGCTATCTTTTTGACGGGCTTAAATCCTTTTTTGACCGTTGGATAGCGAACTCGTCGGGCACGTATTCAACCGGGTAACCAACCGGAGGACTTTCCGCGAGGTTTGGGGTCAACCGCTGGCGAACCCAATCGGACTAAAAGTGTGGCAAAGCTATCAGCGACTCGACCGGGTGAGGGATTGGACGAAAGTTTCTGCCAAGGCAGGAGAGTCTGAGTCACACAGGCACGAGCCAACCAGAGTTGCCAAGTCAGCAGCGGCATGAGATGGCTCCAAGTTTGGGATTGTTCTGGCGTGGCAAACTGAGGAACTGTCCAATGTAAGCGCTGTTTATCGCTCCGCTCCACGAAGTGTGCGCTCTTTCCCTCGCTTAGTCTAAACTCCAGTCGGAAGTTTTCTGGCGGCATTGGGGCAGGGGTTTGCGCTGGGCAGTGTGTTTGAAGGCATCACAGTGGATGCATCCGGGCACTTCGCGGGTGGAGTTTGGGATTGGTTGACCTGGCACTCTGTCGTGGTGGCGCTGACCTTAATTCAGGTGTATGTGTTGGTCGGTTCAACTTACCTGATCTTGAAAACCTCTGGAGAATTGCAAGAAGCCCATTACAAAACGGCTACGATCGCTGCCTGGACAACCTTTGCCGGTGCAGTTTTCATTACGGTCAGCACTCCCGCTTTCTCAGAGCAGGCGCGATCGCAGTTGTTTACGGCACCGCTGGTTTATATCTTTGGCTTAATTCCCCTCTTAGGCGTTTTACTCATTGGTCTGCTGTTGCAAAGCTTGAAACGGCGTGAAGAAGTGACACCTTTGATTTGGACGTTTTTGTTATTCTCGCTGTCATTTATCGGATTGGGGTTTGTCATTTTTCCTAAAATTATTCCCCCCAGCATCACCATTTATCAAGCCGCTGCTTCTCCCAGTTCACTCGTTTTTATGCTGACCTTTATTGGCTTTCTGATTCCAATTCTGTTGTCTTACACGATTTACAACTACGTTGTATTTCGCGGCAAAGTTGCAGGTGATTATTAGATCCTGAAGACAGTTTTATGGGAACTGCTTCATGCCAAATTCCGAGGGGCGTTTTTTCACAGCCGTGAATGCCTGTATCGGAGACATTTGTGGCACATGACAAAACCAATGCTCCGTTGGCATTGCTTGGGGATCGTTGGGGATAAACTGATCACTCCAGACGATTACAACGATGAATTCTTGGCGAGGATGATAGTTTGCCAAGAGCGTAATCAACTCTTTTTGCTGTTGCTCATAGGCTGCATCTACTGATGGGAAAGGATTAGAGTGATTGCCCTTAACACAATACTGAATTCTGAGACGATCCATCGTTGTCGCTGAATTTAATGCCAGAGCTACCAATACATAGCCTCGACCCTGATTTTGAAAGCCCTTCCAGGCAATCGCAGCCAGGATCGTTTCATAGCTGTTCAACACCTGAACGGCTAAGTTATGTCGCCTTTGCATTTCTTCAGGTAAGATCAACGGCGTAATCGTCCTCCCCTTACGAATTATCCAATGGTGGATGGAGAAGCTTGGATTTTTTGAAGCAGATCGAGGGTCTGTCGATGGGCAGTGACGTTCCCTTGACTGAGGAACTGCTGAGCCGCCTGACGCAGATCCGCGAGCGCTTTGTCCTGTTCTCCTAACTGATGCTGAATTAGCCCGCGATTAAGATAAGCCTGAGCATAGCCTGGATCAATCACCGTAACCTGACTAAAATCTTCTAGAGCCGCAGGTTCATTCCCTAAACGGTGATAAGCGCATCCCCGATTAAATAAGGCTCTAGCATCGCTGGCATGATAGTGAATCGCTTGAGTCAAGGCAGAGATCGCCTCTCGATCTTGACCCAACATCAAGTGAGCTACTCCTTGATCGTTATAAATCAAGGTAATGGACGCGGTATCCAGGGGTGAAACTTGTCGTAAGGCCTCCCCATAGTCTACAAGCGCTTCTCGGTACTGGCCTTGCTCGACGTATGCCAGTCCCCGATTGTAGTGAGCACGATAGTCCTGCGGTTTGATCTGAATCAATTGAGTGAAGTCAACAATCGCCGTTGCGTATTCCCCTAGTCGATAGTGAGCAAGGCCCCGGTTTAAGTAGGCTTCGGCATTGTTAGGAGTCAATGTGATCGCCGCCGTACAATCCGCGATCGCGCTTGGATAATTTTGCAATTCAATATAGCTCAGACAACGATTCCCATAAGCTGCACTATAGTTTGTATCTGATTGAATTGCTTTAGAAAATGCCTCAACAGCAACGGAATAGTTGCCATCTTGAAATAAGGTAATGCCTTCCTGAAAATAGAGTTTTGCAGGACTTAAACTGCTTTGAGATGTGGCTGCGAATACAGGTGGCATCATCAGAGACAACGAAATACTTACTGCAATTAGAAAACTGAATATAAACTGATAGAAGTGGATCATTTCTGTATATCCATCTTTGCATTTAGGGCATTATTTATTAATTTCTATCTGTACTTTAGGAAAACGCATCTCTGCTCAAGATGACCAATCAACAGGTATTCGTCAAAAGACCAATTGTCAAACATAACAATCTATTTACAAGAACAGAGTTGAATTTCGGTATGACACTGTGTCTTTTGACGGATCTCAACTTAGTTTTATATGCTTCCAAGGCCATCCCGATTCAAACTGAATTTTATGACTGGTGAACAACCGAAATCCAATAGATTAAAGCTTGTAGAGGTAGGTATTGCACCTCACGGTGGCATTTTCTCAATTGGAGTTTCCCCTCACGGATTAATTTCGATCGGGGCGATTCCTCATGGATTGATTTCAATTGGGTTAGTCCCAATGGGCGTCATTTCAATTGGGTTTGTCTCAATGGGACTGTTCAGTGCCGGAATCATCACAATGGGATTAGCTAGTTTAGGTAAAGTCAATATGAGCTTAAAACCACTCAATCCAGTCGAGATGCAGCAGCAACCCTCGCAGACAGAGATGAGTCCCCACCATCACATGTCTCACTAAAAAGCTGTATAAAAGTGACAATCAATTGCAAGGAACGGAATTAGCGTTGGCAAGAATGAACCCCATAGTTTCCAACTAGACTGGTTCATGGAGATTGGTTCGTCCAAGAGTGCTTCAATTCTTTCAACTAGACGGCTTTTCAACGCAGCATGATTGAACGCAATACAGCCATCTTCAGGCAGTATGGGTGTGTTTTGAGCCACCAAAAGTAATGCTTCCGCCAGCAGGAAAGGATTGGTTTGCAAGGCAGCGTATTGATCAGCTCGCAATTCTCGTAGCAATAGAAGCTCTTGCCAAATCGCTTCTGTTCCAGGTAGCCAGTTCGTGGTTCGACGCACCCACCCTAGCCAGAAGAACCAAAACGGATCTCGGTAGCGAGAGTGTGCCTGTTCGTGGGCGAGAACCGCTTCAATATGGCATGGTTCTAGAACAATGAACAATCCTTTGCTCACCACCAGTGTCGATCGCCAGAACCCGATTTGAGCACTGTAGGGCATAGAAAAATCAACTATACGAGCGGTTGCCGCATGCAGATTCACTTCAGGACAGAGATTCACCTGTTGAAGCATCCGTTTTCCACGCTGCATTAGATGAAGCCAAAGCAGTAATACCCATCCCAAAAAGACAACACAAACTGCGCAGCTCAACTTTCTGTCCCATGACCAGATCACGGAACTGCTTAACATCTGCAAAGGAATGGCGATCGCGGTTGTCAAGAGCAGCAGTGGAGGTAAAAGAAATTGCCTCAAGGCAGAGTGCCAGCGGTCGCACCATTGCCCGTTTGACTCAATCCAAGTTGTCCGAAGGAGCCAAACCGATCCAGTCGTGATCAGGAGTATCAATAGAGACATAACAGTCTTTCTGCGAATCAGCAAAGTTGCTTGATGCTTGAGGGATAGAATCTAAAGCTAAATCAAATACTAAACAGCAAAATCATCTCAGTCATATTGAAGACGTTAAACACAAATCAATTACGATCCTTAGTTCAATACCTGAGAGTTTTTGAGATGAATTACAGCTTTAAACGATTAAAACAATTAATCTGAAGATTTCAAATGGATTAGCTCTAACTTTCCGTAAAATCCTGAGTTTAACTTAGAATTAAATCAAAGGATTTACAGAGATGTCAAAAGACGGTTTGTCAAATTCATCTAAGACAAGTTGTCGTATTTATAACGATGGGATTGAGTCTTAAAAAATCCCTAAAAACTTATCTAGACCAGGGTTTTACTGAGTAAGCTACGGAAGAGTTAAAACACCATCAACTACTTCGATAGTAGTCTGGCATGAGAATTATCTGTCTCCAGAATCATAGAGATTCTTCATCAGTTTAGCTCAATCACTAAAGAGACCAGAAATAGGAGGCTGTAGCGAATATGGAAAATATCGTAGGTGAGCAGGTTCTGACGATTCTGATACTTATCACACTAGACTTTGTGATTTTTATTGAGTTGCTTTCTATGATACAGACTGATCTCTGTTTTGCATTTTAGCTTTGCTTCTGAAGTAGAGTCTTTTAGATTTTAGTTTTAACGATGCTGGAATATCTTCCTCCGCTTAATGATCACAATTTGCCCTACCCTGATACGATCCATCCGATCGTTGTCCATTTTGTGATTGCAATGGTGTTATTTGCCGTGACCTGCGATATCTTGGGCTATTTCACCCGCAATGTCCGGTTTTATGAAGTGAGTTGGTGGAATTTATTTTTTGCAACTCTTTCGATTTTCATCGCAATCATCTTTGGACAAATTGAGGCAGGATTAGCAGAACCTTATTCAGCCGCAGAGCCAACTCTGAATTTGCATACGCTGTTGGGCTGGTCACTTTCTGGCGTGATTGCAGCGATCACAGCATGGCGGTATGTCTTACGCTCTCGCAATCCAAAAGAGTTGCCTATTCCATTTTTAGGAGTGGGTATTGTGTTGGTGGGATTGGTTTGCGTTCAGGTCTATCTGGGAGATCTTCTGGTCTGGGTTTACGGGCTGCATACAGTACCTGTAGTAGAAGCGATGAAGCAGGGAGGGCTGTCATGAGTCTGGACTTAATTGATCAAGTCAGGGAGCAACTGGGTGCCAATGGATTGCCCTATCCCATTCCGATTCATCCGAATCTGGTGCATTTGACTTTGGGCTTATTCATTGCCGCGATTGCCTTTGATATCGTCGGCGTGTTGTTTCCCCTGGAAAAACCTGTTTTTAAGTTCCTGGCAATTCCAGCAACGCGATCTAACTTCTTCGATGTGGGTTGGTACAACATCGTCGCGGCTGCCGTTATTACCTTCTTGACCGTCGCCACTGGTTTCTATGAAATCTTGCTGGCGAACCCTCCCACCGATGTCACAAGTACCTGGGGATTGCAGGCAATGGGAACGCTGCTCTGGCATGGAGTGGGTGGGGTAGTATTACTGCTGTTAATTGTAGCGATGACGGTTTGGCGTGGGTTTCAGCGGTTTCTCTGGCGCAAAGACCGGGCACAGCAAGTGCAATGGAGCTACCTCCTGGCGGGCTTAGGGATCTTTGTACTGATGTTTGCCCACGGGACGTTGGGCGCACAACTAGCAGCGGAATTTGGTGTGCATATCACCGCCGATCGCCTGTTACGAATGGGTGAAAATCCGAATTTGCTGTTAAAGTGATGACCCTCATGAATATTCGTACAACTTTAAACTTGGGAATCATCGCGATCGCCCTTGCCCTCATCAGTTTATGGATGGGGCAGCAGGCATATTCCTGGTTCCCTCCCCAGGCTTCCGCAGAAGCGGTGCTGGTCGATCAGTTATTTAGCTTCTTGGTGACGCTGGGAACCTTTATTTTTCTGGGTGTAGTTGGGACGCTGACCTATGCCGTCCTGTTTCAGCAGGCAGGCAAGTATGACTTCAGTGATGGTCCCCATATTGAAGGCAATGTGACCCTAGAAATCGTCTGGACAGCCATTCCCTTTGTTCTAGTAATCTGGATTGCAGGCTATAGCTACCAGATTTACGACCAGATGTCGATTCTAGGACCGATGGAGCATGTTCATGGGGGTATGGCAACGGCGGAGACAGCCCCACCGATGGAGTCAGCAGCACCCATTTCTGGTCAGAAACCTATAGAACCCATTGACGTTTATGCACGGCAATGGGCATGGGAATTCCATTATCCTCAGTCCGCCATCACCAGTACCGAATTACATTTACCCAATCGCCAGCGCATCAAGCTTGCACTGCATTCTGAAGATGTGCTCCATGGCTTTTTTGTACCTGCCTTCCGCGTCAAGCAAGACATCATTCCTGGTCAGATCATTGAGTTTGAATTTACCCCGATTCGGGAGGGTCGCTATCGCCTGCGGGATTCACAATACAGCGGTACTTATTTTGCCGCTATGCAAACCGATGTAGTGGTGGAGTCTCCAGAGGACTACCAGCAATGGCAGGCAACAGTAGCTACGCAAGCACCTACTGCTGCCTATAACCGCGCCTTTGATGAATACCAGCGTGCTCACAACCCGATTAGTACGGGCTGGAAAATCGTCGAGCCTGCCCCTCCCCCAATTGTTAATGCTCCCAGTGTGCAAGTGAGTACCCCATGACAAAGCTTTCGGTTGATGAAATCGCCCAGATTGAACAACCGCTCCCCGGTGCGCCCAATAACTGGAAGCGGTTCTTTAGCTTTAGTACGGATCATAAGGTGATCGGGATTCAATATCTGGTTACCTCCTTCTTCTTTTTCTTAGTGGGTGGCATTTTTGCCATGATTATTCGGGGTGAGTTGATTACCCCAGAAGCCGATCTGCTCGATCGTGCCGTTTACAATGCCATGTTCACCATGCATGGCACGGTCATGCTATTCCTATGGACGTTTCCCTCACTGGTTGGGCTATCCAACTATCTGGTGCCTTTGATGATTGGGGCAAAAGATATGGCATTTCCGCGCCTCAATGCGGCTGCGTTTTGGATGGTACCCGTATTTGGGGTCATCTTGATGGCAAGTTTCTTGGTTCCTGGAGGACCTTCCCAATCGGGCTGGTGGGCTTATCCTCCCGTGAGTCTCCAGAATCCAACGGGAAATCTGATCAACGGACAGGTGCTATGGATGCTGGCAGTGGCAATCTCTGGTGTGTCGTCCATTATGGGAGCCGTGAACTTTGTCACAACGATCGCGCGGATGCGAGCACCGGGCATGACCTGGTTTCGGATGCCCGTATTTGTCTGGACCGTCTTTGCCGCGCAGATCATTCAACTATTCGGCTTGCCTGCGCTGACCGCTGGAGCCGTGATGTTGCTGTTCGATCTGACGGTTGGCACCAGTTTTTTTGATCCCGCTAAGGGTGGCGATCCAGTGCTATTTCAACACTTCTTCTGGTTCTACTCCCACCCCGCCGTGTATGTGATCATCCTGCCAATTTTTGGCATTTTCTCGGAAATCTTCCCGGTCTACGCCCGCAAACCGCTGTTTGGCTACAAGGTCGTTGCTATCTCGTCACTGATCATCACGGGCTTGAGTGGTATTGTCTGGGTGCATCACATGTTTGCCAGTGGCACTCCGGGCTGGATGCGGATGGTATTTATGGCAACGACCATGTTGATTTCCGTGCCCACGGGCATCAAGGTCTTTGCCTGGGTTGCCACCATTTGGGGCGGTAAACTGCGGCTGAACACGCCCATGTTATTTGCTCTGGGCGGGCTGGTGATGTTTGTGTTCGCAGGTGTGACGGGCATTATGTTGGCATCGGTTCCCTTTGATATTCACGTCAACAATACCTATTTTGTCGTCGGTCACTTCCACTATGTGATTTACGGTGCGGTGGTGATGGGGATGTATGCAGCACTGTATCACTGGTTTCCAAAAATGACGGGACGCATGTATTCGGAAGGATTAGGCAAGTTGCATTTTGTATTGACCTTCATGGGCACAAATCTCAATTTCTTCCCCATGCATCCCCTGGGCCTGCAGGGAATGCCCCGCCGGGTTGCCTCCTACGACCCGGAATTCGCTTTCTGGAATGTGGTTGCCAGTTTAGGGGCGTTCCTGTTGGGGATGTCTACCTTGCCTTTTATTCTGAACATGATTGGCTCCTGGGTGCAGGGTGAAGCGGCTCCGAAAAATCCCTGGCGGGCGATCGGGCTGGAATGGCTGGTCTCCTCACCACCCACGGTTGAAAACTATGAGGAACTGCCGATCGTGGTGGCGGAACCCTACGGCTACGGCAAGACTGAACCACTGGTTGCTAATCCGGATCGGTTGGAGGTTGCCCATGAATCCCATTGAAGTCAATCCCTCCTTAAACGCAAAGGTTCCTACAGATCACACGACCGATCTGCATCCCAGCACAGAACACCACCATGACGAAGCAGGCAACAGTATGTTTGGCTTCATCGTGTTTCTGCTGTCGGAAAGTGTGATTTTCCTCAGCTTTTTCACGGGCTATATCGTCTACAAAACCAATGCTCTGGACTGGTTGCCTCCCGGTGTGACAGGGCTGGAAACCCGTGAACCCGCAATTAATACAGTGGTGTTAGTTTCCAGTAGTTTTGTCATCTACATTGCTGAACGGTTCCTGCATGTCAAACAGCTCTGGGGCTTCCGGTTGTTCTGGCTATTGACGATGGCAATGGGCAGCTATTTCCTCTATGGGCAGGCAGTGGAATGGCGCAGTCTGTCGTTTGGCTTTACCGATGGCGTATTCGGTGGCACCTTTTACCTGCTGACAGGATTTCACGGGCTGCATGTGCTGACTGGAATTCTATTGCAGGCGATTATGTTGGTGCGATCGTTCATCCCCGGTAATTACGATCGCGGCGAATTTGGTGTAGCCGCCACCTCTCTGTTCTGGCACTTCGTCGATGTCATCTGGATTATTTTGTTCGTGCTGATTTATCTGTGGCAGTGAGGTGATTTCATGATTATCGATGACCAAATTTATGATCTGATCATTGTCGGTACAGGTGCAGGAGGCGGCACACTGGCTGCGAAACTGGCTCCCACAGGCAAGAAAATTCTGATCCTGGAACGGGGTGATTTCATGCCCCTGGAGGAACAGAACCGTAGCAATGTGGATATTTTCAAGCGCGAACGCTACCATGCTCCCGAACAGTGGTACGACAGTGCTGGAGAACCATTTTCGCCTCAGATGAATTATGCGATTGGTGGCAACACCAAAATCTATGGCGCAGTGCTGACACGGTTTCGCGAACAGGATTTTGAGACGGTCAATCACCAGTCGGGCGTTTCTCCTGAATGGGGAGTGAAATATGCCGACTTTGAACCCTATTACACGGAAGCTGAGCAGCTTTACCAGGTGCATGGTCAGGTGGGTGCTGACCCCACTGAACCGCCCCACAGCCGGGACTATCCCTTCCCTTCCATCGCCCATGATCTGCAGATTGAACCGATTGTAGAAGCACTGACCCAGCAAAGTTTGCACCCTGCCCCGCTGCCCCTGGGATTAACGCGGCAAACGGATGATCCCACCAATGATTCTGAAGTGAGTGGCATTGTCCCTGCCTTAAAGCATCCGAATGTCACGCTGAAGACTGGCGCTAAGGTTGTTTGCCTGCATACCAATCCATCGGGTCGGGTAGTCAAGGGCGTAGAAGTCGCAATCGCTGGACAATCCTATCTGTTTCTGGCGGATCTGGTGGTGCTATCCTGTGGAGCCGTTAATTCGGCTGCTTTACTCTTGCGATCGAGCAGCGATCGCCATCCCAACGGTTTAGCAAACAGTTCTGGGCTGGTCGGACGCAACCTGATGAAAAGTTTGATGACGGTCGTGGTGCAACTGAGTACCAAACCCAATTCGGGTTCCTTTCAAAGAAGCGTATCTGTCAATGATTTTTATTGGGGCGATCGCGATTTTCCGTATCCAATGGGACACATTCAAAACGCGGGTGGTTTACTCACGGATATCATCTTCGCGGAAGCCCCACCCATGTTCTCAGTGCTGGCAAAATTTATGCCTGGTTTTGGACTGAAGCAATTAGCCACTCATTCGATCGGTTGGTGGGCACAAACAGAGGACTTACCTAATCCAGATAATCGAGTTCGGGTTGAAGGGGAGAAACTGTATATCGACTACACCCTCAACAACGTGGAAGCCCACGATCGCCTGATTTATCGCTGGACAGACATGCTCAAAACGATTGAGAAAGAACTGGATGGGTTTCAGCGGGGTGTAATGCATCCGCGTGGTGAAATTCCGATTCAGGTGATGGCAAATCAATGCGGCACCTGTCGGTTTGGCGAAGACCCGAAAACATCCGTGTTAGATCTGAATTGTCGCACTCATGATATCGATAATCTCTATGTTGTCGATAGCAGTTTTTTCCCATCCAACGCCAGTGTCAGCCCTGCTCTGACCATTATCGCCAATGCGTTGCGTGTCGGTGATCATTTGATTGAACGATTGCACTAAATGAAAATTCATCCCCGTGAAATCTACGATTTACTGCTGGAATCGAGCCGCAGTGATACTACTGTGCAAGAGATTATCATTGGGCTAACCTGGACGTTTTGCCGATCTGAAGGAATTGGCTTATGCATGAGTCCGGGTCAGCCGACGCGCACCTTACCCTGGTCAGGAACGCTGGTAGGAATGGAGATCTCAGATCTGGCTCCCTGGATACGCTCCTGGGATAGCTATCAGGCGACGATCGGCATGGCTGTAATTAATTCAGTGATCAACCAGACATCCCCCTTACTCTCCCAGGCTCAACCCCTTTCTCCACAAGGTTCTGCCAATCTAGCCGTATTTGAGCATTTTCTCCCCCTGATTCGAGGGAAACGAGTGGTGATCATTGGGCGGTATCCTGGACTCTCCCAGTACGAACAAGCCGCAGACCTGACCATATTGGAGCGTCAACCCACTGCTCAGGATTTACCAGACACCGCCTGTGAGTACCTGTTACCCGATGCCGATTGGGTCTTCCTCACCGCAACCTCCATCGCCAATAAAACGTTTCCCCGCTTAGTTGAACTTGCCCAACAGGCAGAGTTGGTGCTGATGGGTCCCACGGTTCCCTGGTTGCCTGAGTTAGCGGATATGGGGATTGATTATCTGGCTGGAGTTGCAGTCACCGATCCAACGGCTCTGTGGCAAACGATCGCCGAGGGCGGGGGAACCCGAATTTTTGATCAGGGGGTGCAATATCGCCTCTTGAAGCTGTCTGAGTGAGGTGACAGGTAGATCATCCTCTAAGCAACCGCAATCCACTCAAAATCACCAAAACAGTCGAGCCTTCATGTCCAATCACTTCCAGGGGTATTACGGTATTTGATAGACTGGAGGCATCGATTAGGCTAAGTTGACCTATGAGTATTGCAATTAATCCAGCAATTCAACAGAAGCCACTTAGCTTTGAAGAGTTTCTTGCTCGCTATGGTAGTGATAACCACTATGAGCTGATCGATGGAGAGGTATTTGATTTGGACCCACAGGACTGCACGAAGAAGTTGCAGCCTTCATCACAACGAAGATCTGTGTCCAGATCGACAATGCAGGTCTACCTTGGTTCGTCCTTCAGCGGGGACTGTTGCGCCCCTATAACGGCTGGCATGACAGCCTTTCGTCCTGATATTGCAGCGATCGATCGTAGTGAACTGCCTAAAGAGCCACTTTGGTCTGAACAATCGATCTTAACGCTAGACACCTCAATTAAATTTGTAGCAGAAGTCGTCCGTAGCAACTGGCAAAATGATTATGCACGTAAGCTTGAGGATTACGCAGCATTAGGCATCCTCGAATATTGGATTGCAGACTACGCAGGACTAGGGGGGACTCGACACATTGGGAAACCTAAACAACCCACCCTCTCCGTCTGTAAGCTCGTAGACGGAGACTATGAAATTCAGCAGTTTCGTGGCAATCAGGCCGTTGTGTCTTCAATTTTCTCAGGCTTGAAACTGTCCGCTGAACAAGTGTTACGGGCTGGTAGATAGCAATGCCATCACTGCGGTGGAGCAAAGTAGACATTTCTCCTCTCGGTTAACCCAACGATCGCCCTACAATCCCACAGTGTTCCTGGAAAACTTCGTTTTGACAAACCCCTTAAACCGTCGCCAATTTGCTTTCACCACCTTCCACTGAAGCAACATATGCAAAATAATCAACGCCAAAAAACTATAGGACAACCAGAAATGTAAACCCCGTCCCACATCCACCATCGGTTGACTTTGTGGAAAAATATCCGGAATCACAATCCCAAAAAACTTGACATTATTGGGACGAAACGAATTCGACAGAAAAATTCCCGTCACCGGAACGACCCACATCAAGCCATAGAGCAGCGTATGTAAGATCACGTTGCGAATCCACTTCGGTGAAAACTTCGGAAAACGCTTTCTGTACTTCTTGCCAATCACTTGCAGCAATACCAAAATCCGCCAGGTTAATAACCCTAACGTTAACAACCCGATCGACTTATGGAAATCATAAAGCGATCCTCGAAATGAGACCTCCCTGGGTAACTGTGCCATCCAAGTTCCCACGACAAACAAAATTAGATAGCAAACCGCCATCCACCAGTGCACCGACATCAACCGTTGAAAAGCTGAATTGACTCTGGGAGAACGGGGAGCCGTAGTGGGTAATGAACTCATGATTGCTTTCCCTTAAAAACCAACGAATTCTTTTCAGTCACACACTTTTCAGCAATCTCGCTAGCCTCAAACCTCAGTTTAAGGCTCCTATTCTAGTTTGGAAATTCTGGTTACCTCGGTTCCTCAGACTGGCTTTGAGTCGGATATTCCCCCGGGCGAACTTCCACCGTCACCGTTTGATTGCCCCGTAGCACTTCAAACGTCAGCCCCTGACCGATCGTACTCGCTTCCACCTTAGCTTGCATATCACTGGAAGTTTTGATCGGTTGCCCTTCTACCTTTTGAATAATGTCCCCTACCTTCAGCCCCCCTTGGGCAGCAGGCGATCGTTTACCGACCCGCACCACTAAAACGCCACTACTTTGGGTAATTTGGAGATTACTATCGGGATCATTATTGATTTGTTGCTGTAAATCCGGAGTCAGATCCACCATTTGAATGCCGAGGAAAGGATGAGCAACCTTACCTTTGCTAAACAGTTGCTCCGCAATGCGATTAGCCGTCGCGATCGGAATGGCAAACCCCAACCCCTGGGCATCGGCCCGAATCGCCGTATTAATCCCAATTACCTCACCCCGATCGTTGAGCAACGGGCCACCAGAATTGCCTGGATTAATCGCCGCATCGGTTTGGATGAAATTAATGCGCTTATCGGAAATACCCACCTGGCTGCTCGATCGCCCCGTTGCGCTGATAATCCCTGCCGTCACCGTGTTATCAAGTCCCAGGGGATTGCCGATCGCGATCGCCCATTGTCCCGGAATCAAGCGATCGGAATCCCCCAACTTCACAGTCGGTAAATCCTTAGCATCAATTTTAATCGCTGCCACATCCGTCACCGGATCTAAGCCAATCACCTTGCCCTTAAACGATCGGCCATCCTTCAGCACCACATTCACCTCATCCGCCTCCGCCACCACATGGGCATTGGTCAAAATCCGCCCATCCGCCGACAGAATAAACCCCGACCCCGTTCCCCGTTGCACCCGCTCCGGTTGGTCAGGAATTTGATCGCCAAAGAAACGCCGCAGCAAAGGATTTTGTAACGCCTCAGGCGCACTGGCCACGTGGCGAGCCGCATTAATCCTGACCACTGCTGGCCCCACCCGCTCCACCGCCTCAGCAATGAAGTTAGGATTATTGCTCCCAGAAGCAGCTTGGGTCGGCGACTTAGCTTGAGTTGAGATCGTAGATAGGGACGGAGCACTTTCAGGATTGTTCGCAGCATTACGCACACAACTAGCCGTAATCAGCCCCACCCCACTCCCGATCGTCACTAGGGAAACCCCGATCGCCAGTTGTTTAAAGGAAAGTGCCATAATTCGTTTCCGTTCCCGATCGTCAAAAATCCATTGCTGGCCTAGCTTTAAGTGTCGCCCAATCTTGCGAGAGTCAGCGACCCAAGCTGCAAAATTTTACTCGATCTAGCAGAATTCAACGATCGAACGCGAGCGTTTCTGCCTCAACTGCCCGATCGTCCTCCAACCCGATCGGAGCCACCGCATTGACCAACGACAGCAGCACCCCCGTCTGCTCCTGGCCATTAGACGCGAGATCACTGTAACAAAGCACCACCTGCTCCTGGGTGCGACTCAGCAAATCCGTCAGAATCCGTTGCAACCGCCGTTCATTGGCCGCCTGCGTGTCATCCACCGTCCAAAGATGCCCCGACCAGCTTTGTAAAAACAACGGAGCCGCGAACAACGAATCCACCCCACTCAGCCAGCGCGGACTGCCCGCGTCTAGCCAGAACTGCCAACGGTGCGATCGACGGCTGGAACGGTACTGGAACACGGTGGCCAGGGTTACGGCATTCCGGGCAGGACCCATCGGGCGCACCGGGAAGGGATTGGCCGTCACCGCCCCCTCCCGCAATAGTTGGATCAGGCGGGCGATCGGTTGCGCATCGGACACTTGACGGGGATCACTCAACCGCAGTCGCGCTTCCACTTCCCAATAATGCTGCGCCGTTTCCATCAATTCCCGCAGACTGGCCACCTGCTCAAAGGGCAGATGGGTGCCCCCCTGGAAAAACGTTTGGATGGCCCGATCGAGCAGCACCACGGGCGTCGCAATCATGCGCTGACTCAGTTGGACTTGCTGATGGGCGATCCACTGCACTAGGGCATCGTAGGCTTGGCTGGCTTGGTAGCCCAGACGATCCCAGCGGGAAAAGGCTTGACTGGGCAACAGGCGCGGCGTTTCCGGATGGGGTTCAAAGCAGTGATCGGCCAGCAGTCCCGCCCGCACCGGATCGATCGCCCCAGCCCCCAGCACCACCAGCATTTCCGCGATCGCATCCCGCTTGATCCGTCGCCCCAAACCGGGATAAACCAGCGTCAGCAGCGACAGTAACCCCCGCACGATCGCCACCGAGGTCAGCGGGCGTTGCTCGTTCAAATTCTCCACCCGCACCCCTTGGCTGGTCAGAATATTGGTCAAGGCATAGCGGGAAATCGGTTCCAAACCCGGGGCGATGATGGCCACATCGCTCGGTTCCACGTGGCCCCGCTGGATACCTTCCAAAATCAACTCGCTGGTTTGGCGCAGCAGTTGGGCGCGGGTTCCCGTTTGTAAGGCTCGGATGCTGTTGGGCAGGCTGGGCGGCAAAAAGGTCGGCGCGATCGCCAGTTCAATCACCGCTTCCCCGACTTCCTCCACAAGGGACCTGTCCCGCGCAGCCAATTCCGTCACCTGGCAACGATCGCGCAGGCTTGCCAAATATTCCGGATCCGCACCCAACCCTAGGCGAATGCCCCCGTTGGGGTTATGGGTCAGCACCGTAGGCCCATGGGCGTCCAGAAACTGCTCCATCAGGGGCCGCACGATCGCCGGATATTCATCCACATCGTCGGCAAACAGGGCGGTGTAGCGGCTGTGTAATTTCTCCCGGTAGAGGGGATCGGGCAACAGCTCTTGGCCATAGAGTTCCGCAATCAAGCTGTAGGTCAGCAGGCCACGCTGCAAACACCACGATCGCCATTGCAGTAGCAGATCCCGCACGGTGTCGTAGGGCAGGGGCAGTTCGGTGGATTGGGAGCCTAACCCCTGGGTCAGGACGATCGGGAGATCCTGCAAATCCATTCCGCCCAAGGCCGCCAATTGCATCAGATCCAGCAGACGGCGCACCAGCTTGGCCTCACGGATCCCCGTTTGTCCCACGGCCCGATCGAGTTCCGGTTGCCAGAGCCGCTGGGCCAGTTCCTGTTCGTTCTCCGGTCGTAGCCGCAAAGGGAATTGCGCTACCAAGTCCAGCTTCTCAATCAACAGCGCCCAAAACAGCACCACCTCATCTTCAAAGAACCCAAGGGGCGTCGTAGCGCGGAAAGGAAACTGAGCCTGGGTCGCCGCCGTTAGCCGATCGGTTAAGTCAATGCGGTTATCGCCGATCGCCGAGAGCACCAGCACCCCCGGAAAGGTAGGCAGCGTCGGATAGCTCTGCCGGGTACTGTTCGCCCATAAACAAAACTGATCGATCAGCGCTTGAGTTTTGCCGCTGCGACTGGGCCCCGTGATCCAATGGGCGAGGGGCTTGGCGTTGGAAGAAACACGATCGAGGGGCTGACCTAGCATGGCGAAAACTCTGCCGAAAATGAGGAGGGGAAAGATGTTGAAACTCCGAGGGAAGCTCTATTCTAGTTTGGATGATCTAGAAAACTCCAGGTTTGTTGAAGCGATCGATTAGAAATTTGGTTCGTTCTAAGATAGATATTTCAGAAGGTCAGGCATAGAATAAGCTGTGCAATGTTTGCTACAGCACTTGAACTTTTTCACTCACTAGGATTTAATACAGCCTCCGGAGAAAAGCCGCCTCATCATCAATTATGGTTAGTTTTCTTTCTCGCCTTCGTGGCTATGTGCAACGCGCTGAACAATGGTATCTGACCACGCCCGATCGGGCACTGGACGAAGCCTATGATGCTGCCTTGATGATTCAGGCATTGGAAAACGAGCACTTTGGAGGACAAAAAATCAGTCCCAACCATAGTCAGGTGGGGCAGGAAACCTACGCTTACTTTGAGCAGGAACTCAACAAACACCTCAAAACCATTCGCTTGCGGTTATCCGAGTTTCGGCTGAGTCGATCGACCCTCAATGTCACTAATCCCAAAGCCGATCGCAAGTTACTGCAATCGGGCAATGATGAAACCTACAGCGCTGAATCAGGCAATGGGCGTTTGGTATCTCCAAGCAAGGAACGGACTGCCATCTCCCTGGAAAAGTTACAGTTTGTCGATCGCATTTTGGCTCGCTATCAAGTCCCTATCCAAGGCAAGGTATCTCAGGCGCTGGTTTCGGTCAAACCGTTACCTACGACCCCTGCCGCCGCCGTCCCCCCCGCTCGATCGAGTCAGTCGTCGTTAGAGGGTTATAACGGCAGTGCGAATCTTTCCGCCCAACTCTTGGCCAATCAGCAGGCCCGCAATAGCAAAAAGCCCGATACGCTGAGTAATTTGGAAACAATTTCAGATAAGACGGGAGTCTTACCGCGATCGATTTTGGGGACGATCGGTCGCCTGAAACAGGAACTCGATCCCAATGCCGAATATGAAGTCATGCAGGACTTCCAAGCCAAGCGGCAACGCACTAAAATGGCGATTCGGTTCATCTTAACGCTGATCGCAGTGCCGATTTTGGTGCAGGTGGCGGTGCGGAATGTGGCATTGTCCGATCGGTTTATTCCAGGCCATTGGATTAGCCGTCAGTTTACGATTACCAATCCCAGCAAAATCTTCCTCAACGGTGAAATGACGGAGCAAGCGCTCAAGAGTTTGACAGCTTTTGAGGAGCGTATGAAGTTTGAAACCCTGCTGCGGGAAACCCTGGGCCTGGAAGCGCCAGAGGTGGAGGCTCAGGAGGAAAGAGTGCGCGATCGAGTTCGGGTGATCGCGAAGGACTATTCCCATCGCAGTGCAAGTGCAGTCAAAAACTGGATTGCTGATATTGCGGGGGTGGTTACCTTTGCCTTTATTCTGACGCGGGGACGGGTACAAGTTGAAGCGGTTAAGGGATTTATTGATGAAATTGCCTATGGCCTCAGTGACAGTGCCAAGGCATTCATTATTATTCTGTTTACTGATGTGTTTGTTGGATTCCACTCACCCCATGGTTGGGAAGTGTTACTAGAAGGGATATCGGAGCATTTGGGAATTCCTCCGAGTCGCAATTTTATTTTCTTGTTTATTGCGACTTTTCCAGTGATTCTCGATACAATTTTTAAGTATTGGATCTTCCGTTATCTCAACCGCATTTCACCCTCTGCGGTGGCGACTTATAAGGAAATGAATGAATAGGCTTGGCACTTTAGAATCGCTGTTTCTCGAATCCCAATTTTTCTGTTGAAAACCCTTCTCCATTAGGAGAAGGGTTTTAATTAGCAATTCTATATCCATCATCAATTACCGGAACGGCGAAGCGACGATCGAAAAATGAATACCCCGTTCCTGTAGGTTTTGCTTTTCCGTTGACAGTTGCACCAAGGGAATCCCCCAGTCTAAGCGAGCGGTCAAGGCATTAGCTAGTTGCAACCGGAGCCCTAACCCAACAGATGCCAGAGTATTCGTCGCTGGATCAGCTTGATCGCCCAAATTCCACCCTTTTCCAAAATCTACAAAGGGCGTCAGTTGCAACAAGTTCTGCTGCCGTCCAAACCGCGCGATCGGAATCCGGACCTCCGCTGATAACAGCAATCCACTATCAGTTAACAGCGAGTCCTGCCGATAACCCCGTACTGTATCGGCTCCCCCGAGGCCAAATTGCTCTAACCCGACTAACGGTCGATCGGCCAGTTGGACATCTCCCCGCAGCAGCAACAGCGTATCCGGCCCCAACAACCGCACCCATTGCGCCTGTCCCCGCCAAGCAAAAAAACGACTATCGGGCGCATCGCTGTTAATCGTTGATCCAAAGGCATTTAAGCCTAAACTAAACTGCGATCGGGCAGCCAAGACCTGACGACTGGTGCGCTGCGTCCATTCCTGAAAAAATCGCACCGCTGTGACTCGGGTTTTACCGTTCTCATCCGCACCACTGGCTGGAAACGGGAGATCGCCTAAAAATGTAGCTTGACTCTGCCGCCAACTGCCTGTTATTCCGATCGCCAGTTCTTGGGTAGGCGTTTGCTGTAACGGATGGCGTAAGGTGAGTTCGTAATAACGCGATTTAGACTCAATATCCAAAATATTAAATGGTCGCTCAATTACGCTGCTAGAAGAGCCGCCATAACTGAAGCTCAGCGTTGTATTGTGCGGACTTAAGGGTACCGTGTAGCCCACATCCAAACTATTGCTACCATTCGCATTACCATAGCCCACACTGAGGCTGTCACCCATGCCTAGCAGATTGGCTTCCTGAAGTTGGAGCTTACGCTGATCTGTTCCAACACTGGGTGATCGACCATTATCCAAGGTCAAACTCGCATCAAAGGTATTGGCCTCCACCACGCGCACATCCAGCACACTTTGCCCCGGTCGATCGCCCGTAGACAATTCCGCCGACAGATTTTTAATTCTCGGATCCAATTGCAGCAGCCGCAATCCATCCAGCAACCGTTCTCGATTCAAAGGCCGCTGAGCCGCTAACCCAATCCGCGATCGCACATAGCCAGGATTCAGCCGCTGGGTTCCCGTGACGTTAATCGCCTGTAAGCTGCCCTCAAGCACCCGAATTTCCACAATTCCCTCGCTCAATTTTTGCGGGGGAATGTAGGCTCCGGAGGTGATATAACCTTTTTGCAGGTAGAGATTAGTCACCGCCGATCGCGCTTGGAATAACTCGGTGAGCGTAATAGGCAGATCGACAAATTCAGCCACTACACGATCGAAGTCCACCTGGGAAAACACGGTGCTTCCGGTGACTTTGAACTGCTTCACCACGATCGTCCGAGGGCCATTGGGCACAACTTCACCCGATTCCGGCAGCGGCGACAATAACTCGGAGGGCGGAGGTAAGGGCTGGATCGGAATTGCTTCGGGCAAAGGTTGGCGAGAGGGGGGTTGGGATTCCTGTGGCACGATTGTCCCCCCCGGACGCAGCGTGCGATCGAGGGGTGCGGGTGCCACTGTTTGCCCTAAGCTGGGTGGCGCACTAATTAACAAAGGACTGACTAGACCGCCACCCACGATCGTCCCAGAAACGACGATCGCGCCAGAAGCATTCAGAGGTAGAGATGGCATGAACCATCCCAACCGACGAAGCCAATCGGAAAACGGCGGACTAACCATGGTGAAGCTCCGGAAGACACACAGGAATGAGTTGCAAGCATAACTAGAGATCAGGCATACACTTTTCACTGCAACAAAATTTGGTTCAAGATTTCACACCAGATTTGACCCAAAGAATTTAGAGTTGCAGGTTCAACAGGGAGCCATCAGAGGGACTGCATTATGATATTCGAGTTCCATAACCGCCAAGCACTAGCTCAGTAATTTCACCCACCTGTGTGATTTAAGTATCAATTGCCACTATGGGTTATTGCATAATACTGAGAAAACGGTAACACAGCCGGATTTCTTGGCTACGAAAATATACACAATCCGGGAAATCTGTCGGCGTGGAAGCGCCCCCCGTAAAAGCGACACGCATGGAAGCTACATCCGTATGATCTGCTCGATGTTCAAGGCGTTCGCGGATCTCGGTAAGATAGAGAGTCGTTGTCAATGGGAGCGCGATCGCAATGCGAGTTTTGGTCATGGGCGGAACCCGGTTTATCGGGGTGTATCTGACGCGGTTACTGGTGGAGCAAGGCCATGAAGTCGTGCTGTTCAACCGAGGCAAAAAGCCCTCGTCCGTGGAAGGGTTGCAGGTGATTATCGGCGATCGCACCCAGCCGGAGGCCATCCAACAACTGGCGGGAGAATCCTTTGACGCCATTTTTGACAACAATGGCCGGGAACTGAGCGACACCCAGCCTTTGGCTGATTTGTTTAACGGTAAAGTCAAGCATTTTGTCTATATGAGTTCGGCGGGGGTGTACCTCAAGTCCGACCAAATGCCCCACATTGAAGGCGATGCGGTGGATCCCAAAAGTCGCCACAAGGGAAAAAATGATACTGAAGCTTACCTAGCTGCCCAAGGCTTACCCTTCACGTCGATTCGTCCAACCTACATCTACGGGCCGCAAAACTATAACGACCTAGAGGCTTGGTTTTTCGATCGCATTGTGCGCGATCGGCCCATTCCCATTCCCGGCCACGGTCAGCACTTCACTCAATTTGGCCACTGCGCCGACCTCGCCGCTGCGATGGCGAACGTGTTGGATAACGATCGGGCGATCGGGCAAATTTACAACGTTTCTGGAGAGCGGGAAGTCACTTTTGATGGCTTAGCGAAAGCCTGTGCGGTGGCAGCGGGTAAGGATCCGGATAGCCTAAAAATTGTGCACTTTGACCCCAAAGCCTTTGATTTTGGCAAACGCAAAGCCTTCCCCATGCGAACTCAGCATTTCTTCTGCTCGATCGAAAAGGCTAAGGCCGAACTGAACTGGCAGCCGCAATTTGATCTCGTTTCCGGCCTGAAAGACTCATTACAGAGCGATTACTTAGCCTCTGGACGCGATCGGGCGGAAATTGATTTTTCGATCGATGATGAAATTCTGGCAGCAGTGGGTTAGGTTGCCGCACCCCTAGGCGCGATACCACTGGGCGCGATACCATCAGATTTTCCAATCCCAGGAGTCAGTTTTTTGTTGATGCAGGTGCTGACTTCGGAAGGGATAATAAAGAGTCTGAATCCAATTGATTTATCGCTGCTACAGATCCGATCCCCCTAAATCCCCCTTAATAAGGGGGACTTTGAATCTCTAATTCCCCCCTTATTAAGGGGGGTAGGGGGATCGAAGCCCAGGCTGTCAACGATATTTGCAATTGAATGAAGCTGAATCTATTCAGCATTGAGACGTTCGATCGTTTCTCAACCCATTTTCTCTTCCGTTCCCCAATCCTTCCCTAACCGTTTGTCTTCGCTATGGCTTTTTACATTGCTCCCCGCTTTCTAGAAAAATTAGCCGTTCACATCACTAAGAACTACCTAGATTTACCCAACGTCAAGGTGCCGCTGATTTTGGGTGTCCATGGGCGCAAGGGGGAAGGCAAGTCGTTTCAGTGTGACCTCGTGTTTGAGAAGATGGGCATTGAGGTGGTTTACATGTCTGCGGGGGAACTGGAAAGCCCCGATGCAGGCGATCCAGCCCGACTGATTCGCCTACGCTATCGGGAGGCGGGGGAACTGGTGAAGGTGCGGGGCAAAATGGCGGTGTTGATGATTAATGATATCGACGCGGGGATTGGCCGGGTGGATCAGTTAACGCAATACACCGTCAACACGCAATTAGTCCACGGCACGTTGATGAATATTGCGGATAATCCGACGAATGTGCAATTACCCGGTAGCTATGACAGCGAACCGACGAAACGCATTCCGATTATCGTAACAGGCAATGATTTTGCAACGCTATATGCACCGCTGATTCGCGATGGGCGGATGGAGAAGTTCTATTGGGAACCCGATCGGGCCGATCGCGTGGGCATCGTCAGTGGAATTTTTGAAGTGGATCAGGTTGCTCGGAAGGATGTTGAAACGCTAGTTGATACCTTTCCCGATCAGTCGATCGATTTCTATGGTGCACTGCGGGCGAGACTGTACGACGAACAGGTGGCGAAATTAATTAGTTCGATCGGGTTTGAAAATGTTTCCGCTCGGGTGGTCAATAGCAAGGAAGCACCGCCGGAGTTCCGTCGTCCCGATTTTAGCTTGCCGCACTTGATCGAAGTCGGCCATGCCATGGTGCGGGAACAAAAGCGTATTCAAGAATTACGCCTTGTGCAAGCCTATAACCAAAGCATTAACCCGGACATTAGCTCAAGCATTAACCCGAGTATTAATCCAAGCACCCAACGATCGCCCCAAGAAATCGATCAACCTGCATCACATCCAGCGTCCCAGAGTTATCCCGGTATGCCTTCCTCTACCCGACTCGATCCCGCGATGGTGGGTGAGATTAACCGCATTATTGGTATGGGTGATCGCATTGGTATTGAATACGCCGATCCTCGCCGTTTTCGGACGGGTTCCTGGAATTGCTATGGCACCTTTGAGCAGGATCCCAGAACTGCGATCGCAGCGTTGGAAGCTTGTTTGGATGAGCAGTCTGGCAATTACATTCGCGTAGTCGGCATTGGCAAACGCGATCGTAATCGACTCACGGAAATGATGGTGAATCGCCCAGCCGGATCACTGTCCTAGCAAGGAAATCCCCTTGGATTGCAACCGATGACGCTGCGATCAACTTTCCGTTTAACGAGACTTGAGTTTGACAAGCAAAATTGTCCCTAACACATCCCCTGTCCTTGGACGGAGAATTTACTTTCGGGGGGTGTCGGGGGAGTAGAGTCCCCTGACATTGCAGGGGGGCGGGGAGAAGTTCCCCGATCTTCGCTGCGCAGCAGCCCCGACGATCGAGGTGCACCACGAATTCATGGAACTCAGGTTAATGAGGGGATCCCAGTCGTTTCACGTAAACCCGATCGCAGCGGGCCGTTTCTACCCCAGTGCTGGGCAGATAATCGTGGGTTTCATAGAGTCTGACGGCTTCCTGTAACACACTCGCGGTTTCGATCCAGATTTCCTGAAACCCCTGGGCCTGAATCGCTGCTTCCAACTGTTGCAGCAAAAACTTGCCTAAGCCTTGGCCGCGCACCCTGGGTAGTAGATACATCTTGCGCAGTTCGACGGCTTGATTGCCCCGATCGATCGGATAATAGGCCCCTGTACCCACCACCGTTCCCGCCTGCTCAATCACCCAGAACTCGCCGCCCCGCTCCAGGTAACAATCCTCCACTTGTAGGACATCTCGATCGGCACCCTCCGGCTCCCAGCCCAAGCCATATTCCGCCAGTACCATCTCAATTACCGTGGCTGCTGCTGTGCGATCGTGGGGTTGCCAGGGGCGTAGGATACAGTCGCGGTAGTGCAAGTGCATGGGATCGGGGATAGATTCTGGGCTGGGATCGGGCGTGGTTTGCGTCATGAATGGACTCGGGGTTCTGGGTGTAAGGTGGCCAAAATGTTGCTTTCCACCTCGGCCAGTTCCTCTAAGCGCTGCATGACGATCGCCCGATCGAAGTAGGTGTCCGCCAGCAGCCAGTACGCGCCATAGTGTCGCGCCTCCGACGCCATCAAACTGCCGTAGAAGTCTGCTAGTTCCCGATCGGGGCAGTGGGTGGCCAACAGACCCAAACGCTCGTGACTGCGCGCCTCAATTAGGCCAGACACCAGCAGCAAATCCAGCATGCGATCGGGCTCATCCCGCCGCACCGCTTTGTTGAGGGTGGCTCCGTAGGGGGGCGGGGCGAGGGGTGCCAGGGCAATGCCGCGTTGCTCTAGGATGGCGTTGACCTGCTCGAAATGCTGCAACTCTTCCTGGGCGATCGCGGTCAGGCTCTTGACCAATTTGGCGCTGGAGGGATAGCGAAACATGAGATTTAGCGCTACACTAGCGGCTTTGCGTTCGCAGTGGGAGTGGTCTAGCAAAATCGTATCCAGATTGGCTAGGGCTTGCTCCACCCACGCAGCGGACGTTGGTGTGGTTAAAAAGCGGATTCTTGGCAGCGTCTCAGAAATCACGGGAGACTCGAATGATTTGGTTGGCATTTGCAATTTTAACGGCTTTCTTTGAGTCTTTGAAGGATGTGATCAGCAAACACAGTCTCAAGGTGGTGGATGAATATGTCGTCGCCTTTCTGAGCCAAGCCTTTGCGGTAGTGTTTCTGTTGCCGGTGCTGTGGATTGTGGGCATTCCTGAAATTCAGCCGGACTATTGGCGATCGTTGGCGATCGGGGGCAGTATTAATGTCATTTCGTTTTTGCTGTATATCAAGGCGATTAAGTTGGCGGATTTGTCGCTGACGGTGCCGTTGGTGACGTTGACGCCGTTATTTTTATTGGTGACTTCGCCGCTTATTGCCCATGAATTTCCCAACGGGGCGGATGCGATCGGAGTCTTGTGTATTGTGATTGGCTCTTATGTATTAAATCTACGGGAAAAGCACAAGGGATATTTTGCACCGTTGCAGGCGCTGTTTACCAATCCAGGTAGTCGACTGATGCTGGTGGTGGCGGCGCTGTGGAGTATTACGGCAGCATTTGACAAAGTGGGGGTAACGAGTTCTTCGCCATTTTTCTGGTGTGTTTCGCTGTTTTCGTTTATTGCGTTGGGAATGTTACCGATCGCGCTGTTACGTTCCCGGACGCCGATCGCGAAGATTACCCCGCATTTGCCGAAGCTGGCTAGCATTGGGTTGATGTTTGCGATCGCGGTGGGATCCCAGATGACAGCGGTGGGGATGACGGCGGTGACGCAGGTGATCGCGGTGAAACGGATGAGTGCCTTAATTAGTGTGATTTTGGGTCATTTTTTGTTTAAGGAGGATGGTCTGCGGGAGCGGCTGTTGGGGGCGGCGATTATGGTGAGTGGGGTGGTGATTATGACGGTTTTTTAGGATGCATGTGGAAGGGTAGGAGGGTGGAAGGGTGAGAGAGTTGGGGCAAGTGGATTTTTAGCGCGGTAGAATGGGGATGCTGTGAATATGGATGGGTTTTATGCAGGATTCCCAAAGCTATGCTGAAGGTGATAACTCGTACGACAGTCAATACAATGTCAAGATTGTTGAGTTTCCGATGACTCGGGTTGCAGTACTGGAACATCGGGGCGATCCAGATCGGATTGAGGATTCGATTAGTAAGTTCATTAACTGGCGCAAGCAAAATCATCTTCCTCCCAATACTAGCGCCACATTTAATATTCTCTATAACAATCCTGCGGAGACTGCGCCTGAGGACTATCGGTTCGATTTGTGTGCGGCGACGGATGAACCGATCACAGAAAATGACTATGGCGTGGTTGCCAAAACTATTCCGGCGGGAAGATGCGCGGTTCTGCGTCACGTTGGGGATGATGGAACACTCAATAAGAGTATGGCTTACCTTGTGGGGCAATGGTTGCCGATGAGTGGTGAAGTGCCTAGGGCGTTTCCGCTGTTTCTCCAGAGAGTGCTATTTGCCCCAGCGGTGCCTGTCCAGGAAGCGATCGTTGATATCTTTCTACCGCTTCAGTAATCTGAATCACTGCTTCACGATCGGTGTTAACACTGCCGATAATCATTAAAAGACACTCAAACCTGCTGAACCAACGCGATAAACGGCTCGGTATCCAATGCGAACGATCCAAGGTTGGGCGTCGGGGATGCGCTCAAATAAGCGATTGGTTGCAGGCACAACGTTATCATCGACCTCAAACTCTCCGGTTTCGATGTCGTTCACAAAGTGTCGCGTTAGCGAATCGCCAGAATTTTCCCATCGTTACCGGCTTCAACCTGCTGCTGAATGCCAGACTCATAGAGTTCTTGTCCGCGTCGGGCTGCGCTAACTCTTCTTTGCTGTAATGTCGTTGGCGAGCTGTCATGGGCTTGACTTCATTGCAACTCAGCTCTCTCATTTCATCCTAGCTAACTATGCTGATGGGCGGAAACCGCGAAGGGTGAGCAGGTCAGGAAACGAACGGACAAGAATCAATTTCTTTCTGTCCGAGACGTTGGCAACGCAAATGGGAATGACCCATGAATGGTTGAAGAAACAGGCATTGCTCTCGATTAAGCAACTTTGGAAGAAAGTCCAAGGTTACGCTTAAGTCATCAGTGTTGTTTGGGTGGCGACCTGATCCGCCCATTACGGACCCGCACGATGGGTGGTGTGGGAGGGTTAAACTCCCTCCTCGACCCGATTTGACTGCGGCCTCAGCCATTCCCAATTTAAAGTGCTAAGAGGAGCTATACAGATTGCTCTAGATATTTGTTAATGAGAAAAGCTAGGTGATCCAGCAGAGCAAAGATTTATGACAGCTATTTATCGATTGAAACTCTCCAATGAAAAGTATTGCTAATTTTATAGTATAGATGTACTATAAAGGAGTTGAAGTGTATAGGGTGCTAATTGGGGTCACAAGTCCTCCTAACTAATCTCAATTTTTCCTGATCCTTAGTAAAACTTTGTGTTAATTGCAATAAGTTCTACTAGGGAAATCATTATGCCTTCTCAGAGTCGGATGGTTCGCATTGCAAAAGTTGCCCTACATATGCTGGAGGAAATAGCGATGAATACTAATTCAAATGCTACCAGAGCAGAAATTATTAAGCTAAGAGCAGCTCTCAAAGCTGAAAAAATTTCTTCGAAGCAGGGTGCCATAAATCCTGAGCGATTGAAGCAGTATGAAGCTAGAGTCAAGGCCATTCTCAATGATCACATTGATGTAAATAAAATTGATATAGATGAGTGGTGGGATAATTTATGAGTAGTGTATGAATACTTGGTAGAGAGAAGATCACGGAGACTTTTTTATGTAGTCTTTTCTACTTGAAAAAATAATCGAGAGTGATGCAGTTCTCTGCATCACTCTCTTATTAAGCTTCCTAAAAGTAGAGTTTCAGTACGGACTAACTTGAATTTCTGGATACTTGACCAACTCTTCTAATGTAGCTGAAACCCTTCAATCCAGCTTATTAGTTCACCTATTCTTTCTTGAATTGTTTGAATTGCGACAGCATCAACATATGAATTCAGTGGTGATTGCTTCTGCAAGCTATGGTAAATACGCCGAAATACATCTAAGTAAAGGTGAACATCTGGTGCACTGCGGCTTGGATAGTTCATACCAATTATAGTTTCTGGCATTGATGTTCCAGAATCATTGTCAATACTACATATCATCCATGCCTGAAGATAAGAGTAAACGTCAAGGAAAAAGGTGTAATACTCGGAACCATACTCCATTTTTGATCGCTCGTTCTTTTGTAATCCTAATGTCTTCATCGAAGCTGTTAATGCAATCTTTTGAAAAACTTCATCCGGGATACTATGAATCGAGCACCTAATAGATCTTAGTTGTTTCAGATAGGCAGATTCCATTTGAAGATCTTTCTCATATTGAATTAGAGTTCGCTCTGTAATCTTTTCTTGTATTTGTGGGCTAATATCTCTAAGGACTAATTCTTCTAGCTTTCGCCGAATTCCACTATTTGTACTAGTAAGTCGAGAAAGATAGTACAAATGACATTTTTCTTGAACTACACTAATAGAATCTGGTTGTCGATCCACTTTTCCATTTTTTTCTCCTAAAGCGTAAGTTTCTGATAATCTTGATTTGATAATTGCAGAAGGCAATTCTTTAGCAAGATCGAATCCAATTAGAGCAGAAAAAATTATTGGCAAAACAATCTCTAAACCCTTTGGAATTTGATCCTTAGCTCCAAGGTACCCAAGGGTAAAGCAAACTAATCCTGAAATCAAGATGCATAGCAAGTTCCAAAATACTACTTGACTAATAGCTTCATCATCACTGTTTTGCTTGGGCTTATACTTAAAAAACTTAGTTAGAATGTTAAGATTTGACTCAACTAAGAGTTTGCGGTAGATAGCTTGCACCATAATGAAAATTAAATTAATTGCTCAATTTTGGGGGACAGCCGCTCTTCAAAATTCTACAACAATTTCGACTCTCCTAGAATTACCGCGCAGAAACCCAATCAACGCTAGATGTGAACTTTGACAATTGAGTGAGTTGCTTCCTCTGTCCTCCTATCTGTACAGCACCCATCTGGATCAGTCGAGTTGACCTTAATAGTTGTATTTCTTAGTTCTGCTTGTCGCCAGCATCACCGTAAATGCGTTAAGGACAGTTTTAGATGAGTTATGAGCTAGGGGCCTAGCTTAGTGGTAGTTTGGCTTGTGTACTATGAGTAGCAATCCAAGCGCGTGACTCATATTCAAAATCCGACCTGATTTACTTCTGTGAATTAGTGGTAGCAATGCTTGAGTAATTGCAACGACACCTATGAAATTCATTTCCAATGTTTGTCTACAAACATCTAAACTAACGCGGATGGGCTTCTGGGCAAATGAACCGATCGCTTTCACTACTAGAACCCCGATCGCCCTAGTCAAGGTGCCCACAGACTACAGGACAAGCAACCTGCGGGACACCTACGCTTCAGCCTTTACCAACGCCGCTGCAACACACTCACCCATTCGCCTTCCACGCCCGGCACAGGCATGGGTTTCCCCCAATACACCCTATCCACGAACCCGATCGAATGCAATCGGTTAATGATTGACTCTACCGTTTCTTTAGTGCCAAAAAGCTGTAGCCGATAGTATGGTTGAAAACGTTCGATCGAACGATCGTTACCGTCGCTAGAACCTGTAAAATACATATTGAGCTTCTCCTGTTTGTAGTGAGTCCCATCCCTATTGCAATCTTGCGTCCTTCTCCTGCGGGAGAACGACTGGGGATGAGAGTCTAAAGAAGCCCAAAAATTTAGAGCCACCCCGTTTGACATCACAAACAAGAGTGGCTCGATCGAATGTTAAAATTCTCAACAAGCCTCCTTGCTGCTTTCTCAGCGAGGGGGAATAGCTACCCATAGTTGTTGCCGCAATTGTGGGTAGTGGCCTAAATTTTCGGGAACCCAGCGACCCCACGCTTCAGACTAACCCGTCTCGCGTAAAGAAGGATGTCCATGGCGATCGCTATAGAAAGCAACACTACTGACAAACTCGGAGCAAGTCAAGCCTGTTGATGAAAATTATAGATTCTTGAAATTCCTTGAACTGAACGATTCAGTCAGTCCCACCCACCGCCATCCCCCCAACTGTACCCACATT
>MUGG01000033.1 GCA_002148405.1 Alkalinema sp. CACIAM 70d
TTGTGAACCAAAAAGAGGCTGAGTTCCTCGTACGGGACGCAGGCAAAGGCGCAACGGTAGAACTGAAGGTTCCCGACATGAACTGGACAACCGGCGCAAAAATCCAAGAAGTGCAAGCCCATCCTTGGAAAGGTAGCCTGTACCACATCAGCTTCTTATCTGCAAAGGGCTAATGCAGAATTCCAGTCTGTTTCATGCGCTGGACAACTAAATCATGCATAAGGTGAGGTAGGGAATTTCTCTACCTTTTTTGTTGCCTAAGCTTTTTCAGACCCTTCCCTGATCCTGCAAGTCAGTTAGGTCGGCAATAGCAAAGTTCCGCACCCCTGAGGGCACTCTGAACCTAGCATTTATCATCAGCGCAGGGGATGGTTGGTCATCATGTCAGGGATGGCATTCGTTTGTCTTGCTTATATTTTGGCGCTATTCACCACAGCGATTTCCTGGGGGATCGTGATCGTTCCTATCCTGTTGGGCCTTGCCGCCATCACCTATCCCACTTGGCGATCGCGCTGGAAATTCCCCACCCTTAGCCGCAAACATTTGATCGCTGCTGGGTGTATTGCCTTCCTCGCCAGCCTCTGGTACCAGTTTCGTATTCCGCAACCGGGAACCCATGATATCAGCCGCTTTGTTCCCGCATTGACGGATCGATCGGTGGCAGTCCAGGGCGTGGTGGAAGCTTCGCCTCGGATGACTCGGAGCGATCGGCGTCAAATTTGGCTCCAAGTGCAGGGTTTGGATCCCAACGGTATCCGGCTCAGTACCGACCCGGCCCAAGCGCAGGGTAAACTCTACGTCACTGTTGGGGCTGATTTAGGCAAAGATTTGTATCCCGGTGCAAAGATCACGCTGACCGGAAAACTCTATCTGCCCCAAGCTGCCAAGAATCCTGGAGCCTTTGATTTTCAGCAATATCTTGCCCAGGAAGGCAGTTTTTCAGGGCTACGGGGTGAAAGCATTCAAGTCTCTCCCGGCCAGCAACCTCAATGGGGCCTGTGGCAGATTCGCCAACGGATTGTGCGATCGCAAACCGCCTGGTTACCTAAGCCCGAAGGCGAACTGGTTAGTGCCATGGTCTTGGGGGGAAAGGCCGTAGACTTGCCCACGACGGTCAAAGAGGACTTTCGCCGTGCCGGATTGTCCCATGCCTTAGCGGCATCAGGCTTTCAAACCTCGCTCATTCTGGGCGTTGTGCTGGCCCTAACCCGTCGCTTTTCCATAAGAACCCAAGTGATTGCAGGTGGGACAGCACTGGCGATCTTTTTGGGTTTGGCTGGCGTGCAACCGGCGATCCTGCGGGCGGTGGTTATGGGGGCAGCGGTACTGGTGGGCATGGCCTTAGAACGGCAGGTTAAACCGATCGGATCGTTGCTGCTGTCTGCCACGCTGTTACTTGTGATTAACCCGTTGTGGATCTGGGATCTGGGCTTTCAATTGAGTGTGTTGGCGACGTTAGGGTTACTGGTCACGGTACCGCCTCTTACGAAATGGCTCGATTGGATCCCAAGCCAAATTACACCCGCGATCGCTGTACCGATCGCCGCCTATCTCTGGACGATTCCCTTACAATTGTATACCTTTGGCCTCGTCTCTCCCTACAGCATTATCGCTAACGTTCTCACGACTATCCTCATTTCCATCATTAGCTTAGGTGGAATGGTCAGTGCGTTGTGTGCTGTTGTCTATCCCCTGGCAGGCAGTGCAACGGCTTGGCTCTTGCATTATCCAGTTTTGGCGTTACTGGCGATCGTCCATAGCTTTAGCCAACTCCCCGGCAACAACATTGCGGTGGGAACGCTACCATTGGTGCTGATGTTGGCGCTCTATGGCGCGATCGTCTTGCTGTGGCTCCGACCCAATTTACGGCGCTATGGTTGGGCTTTTTTCCTGGCGGGTTTGGCGATGATCTTTTTACCCGCATGGCAATACCAGGCCCAACTGACCCAGGTGACTGCACTGGCAACGAGTCCCCAAGCAGTTCTGGTCATACAAGATCGGGGCAAGGTGTTACTCGTCAATTCCGGGGATGCTGCTACGGCGGAAATGACCATTGTTCCCTACCTACAAAGCCAGGGCATTAATCAAATCGACTGGGCGATCGCCCTGCAAAAACCTGACCCCAACGCTTGGGCGGTGCTACACAAAAATATTGCAGTGCGTAATTTGTACGTTGAGCCTGCTGTGGCTGCTACGATCGCGCCTACAATTACGAAACAGTTGCAGAAAACACAATTACTTCCCCTCGCAGCGGATTCTCATTACACCTTCGGTCAAATGGGATTGCAATCCCAGGCAGCAGGACTCATGTTGATGATTCGGGAACAACCTTGGTTCCTAGGTCGATCGCTGGCAAAAGCGGCTCCTCAATCCACTGCCCAATTGCCCAACCCACCTCTAGTTTCGGATCCTCGCGTAATTTCCTCAGCCTCGCAACCGCGACAACCAATTCTCTGGTGGTCAGGGGGAGCCATTCCCGAGACCTGGTTGCAGCAATGGAATCTTCAAGCTGCGATCGCCCATGGCAAACGCCTCCATCCCCAAGTCGAATACACCCTCAAAACGCAAAAAGTGCCTCTGTATTGGTTGCCTCAGCAAGGGGCTCTACGCTGGCAACCTGATACGGGATTAGTCACAACTTTTGCGACAGATAGGGCTGAATTGGCGTCGCTGTAGTATAGTAAGAGGAGTTGACTCATCGGGGTCGCTGTTTTTGATGCAAATGCTTGTTGATAACCAGCGATTGGCCTCGAGGCAAATTAACTGAATAGAGCAATTGGAGAGGTGGCAGAGCGGTTGAATGCGGCGCACTCGAAATGCGTTTTAGGGAAACCTAACGGGGGTTCGAATCCCCCCCTCTCCGTTAAAAAATATGTTAGATGTGCTGGAATGAGTCCAGGGTCACGGCTGATTGCTACGAATTAATTGCCACGAAATTAA
Organism: Alkalinema sp. CACIAM 70d; assembly: GCA_002148405.1. Taxonomy (GTDB): domain Bacteria; phylum Cyanobacteriota; class Cyanobacteriia; order Leptolyngbyales; family Leptolyngbyaceae; genus Alkalinema. Next base: position 2,941 of record MUGG01000033.1, read on the forward strand.
TTGCTACGAATTCAATGGGAGATGCATGCTCTACGAGCACAATCTCGATACTTCATCAGTCTTGAATCATTCAAAGCGTTATGCGTCTAGAACAAGTTTTACCCTGGGGCCGATCGCTCAAAGAATATCGGGAAATGTTTGGGCTGACCCAGGCAGAGTTAGATCTTCATATTCTTGATTGTGCAGGCGGGCCAGCCAGTTTTAATGCAGAAATGACGGCATTAGGTAAACGGGTCGTGTCCTGTGATCCGGTGTACCAGTTTTCTGCCGAGCAAATTGCCCAGCGAATTGATGAAGCTGTACCGCACATTGTTAAAAGTGTGGAGGCCAACCGCGAAAAGTTCGTCTGGACCGGGATCGATACCCTAGATGAGCTATTGCGGATTCGCCTAACGGCGATGCAGACGTTTTTGGCTGACTTTCCCCAGGGGCTCCTAGCGGGACGCTATCGCCAGGAAGCGTTACCTCAATTGCCCTTTCCCGATCGTGCCTTTGACTTAGCCATTTCCTCTCACCTGCTGTTTACCTATTCGGAACATTTGTCGTTGGACTTCCACATCGCAGCGATTGCGGAAATGTGCCGACTGGCTCCCGATGTCCGCATCTTCCCATTGTTAATGAATATGACAGGAGAACGATCGCCCTATGTGGATCCTGTAATTGAGCATTTCCAAGCGATCGGCTATACCCTACAAATTCAGACTGTGCCCTACGAGTTTCAGCGGGGCGGCAACCAGATTTTGCGGCTTTTATCGGCAACTGAGGAGAACTCATAACCGATCCCCCCCTTGAAGGCGTTGATAGATCCATTGCAATGAACCAAACGTTATGTAACAAAACTTTTTGCTAAACGTTAACAATTGCTGCGAACGCGGGACGATGCTGGCGTTTTTTGGAAGAATGCTTGGTACATAAAGATTTCCACGCGTTAACAAAAAGAAGGAGACACACCTTGGTTACCACAACCTTACTCGCTGTTGCTCGCACAGTGGAATGGAGCCCCAAAGTTGCAGTTGTCATGATCCTGTGCAACATTCTGGCGATTGCGATCGGGAAATACACGATTCAACAAAAAAATGTTGGTCTGGGGCTGCCCTCCGCTGACCAGTTCTTTGGTGGCATGAGCCATGGTGCAATGCTCGGTGTGACCAGCTTGGGTCACATTCTGGGAGCTGGTGCAATTTTAGGTCTGGCCTACGTGGGTGCGCTATAAGACGCCCTGGGTTTGCAGTTTCAAGTCCTCTGCTTCTGATGTCTCACGGGCTGGAGTTTATGCGCTCCAGCTTTTTTTATTGGCATTCCTTTGCTGGGCGATCGCGTTAATGGGCGATCGTGTTTATTACTGATCGTCCGCTCATGCCAACTCGTTAGTTGTTTGCACAGTTGTTTGTACGGCTGTTTGCACGATGAAACATTTTCAATCCCCCACCCGCCGAAGATTTTTGAGTTGGGCGGCCTTGGGACTGGGCTGGGTTACCCAAGCCTGTCAACCCTCCCCTCGATCGACCCCAAAAAAGACCTCTACAGGCGAGATCGAACTCACAGTGATGATCGGTGCCCAGGAAATTCCCACCTGGAAGCCAGTGATTGAGCAATGGGAAGCGCAACAATCCCAGATCCGCATCAACATTATTGAAGGGCCAACAGCGACTAATTTGGTGGAAGATCTTTACACCTCGGCCTTTTTGCTGGGCGAATCTCCCTATGACTTGATCTTCATGGACATTGTCTGGGTGCCGAAGTTTGCGGCGGCGGGGTGGCTGTTGGATCTCTCCGATCGACTCTCCGAGGCCGATTTAACCGACTTCCTCAAAGCGGATGTGGCAGGGGGACGCTATGAAGGCGGTCTCTATCGCCTACCCGCTCGAACGGATGCTGGAATGTTGTTCTATCGCAAGGATTTACTAGCCGCAGCGGGCTATCAACCGCCAGAAACAACCCTGGAATTGCTCAAAATCGCTCAAGACCTGCAAGTCCAAAAGAAAGTACGGTGGGGCTATCTTTGGCAGGGACGCCAGTATGAAGGATTGCCAGCCATGTTTGTTGAAGTATTGGCGGGGTATGGGGGGTTTTGGATTAATCCGGAAACCCAGGATGTGGGCCTCGATCGGCCAGAGGCCTTGAATGCGCTGCGATTTTTGGCTGAGACGATCGCTGCCGGAATTGCGCCATCCGGAGTCACCACCTATCAAGAGGAAGAAACCCGCCGCATGTTCCAAAATGGGGATGCGCTCTTCCTGCGAAACTGGCCCTACGTCTGGCCGTTGGCCAATGCCGCTGATTCCCCCGTGCGAGGCAATATTGCGATCAAACCTATGGTGCACGCACCGGGATTTGCCAGTGCAGGGTGCTTAGGTGGTTGGGGCTGGGGGATTGCCAAATCGACCCGCCATCCCGAAGCCGCATGGCAAGCGGTACAACATTTGTGCAGTTCCCTGGCGCAAAAACAAATTGCTTTATCCTACGGTTACCTTCCTACTCGTCGATCGCTCTACCAAGATACTGAGATTTTACAGAAATATCCCTTTTTCCCATCCATGCTGACGGTCTTGGAATCAGCGGTATTGCGCCCTCCGATCGCCCAATATGCCCAAGCTTCCGATATTCTCCAGCGCTATCTAAGTGCCGCTCTGAGCAAACGGATGTCACCGGATCAAGCACTTAAATCAGCAGCTAATGAAACCCGACGCTTGTTAGGAAAAAAGACTTAAATAGATGAGGATGCCGTACATGATGGATTCCCAGTCTGCCAAAATTCCAACGATCGTCCAACGAGAACGGCGGATCGGTTGGTTATTGCTTGCTCCAGCATTGCTACTTTTAACCTTAGTATTTGCCTATCCAATTCTTCGTGCCATTGGACAAAGCTTATTTACCCAGAATTTAGGAACGGAATTGCAACCGCAGTTTTCTGGATTGGCGAACTATGCTCGCATGGCAGTGGATAGCCGATTTTGGCAAAGCTTAAGCAATTCTGCTGGGTTCACGATCGTGTCTGTCGCGATCGAATTAATCCTTGGCATGGGCATTGCGCTGTTGCTCAACCAATCCTTTTGCGGTCGGGGCATTGTGCGAACAATTGCCATTTTACCTTGGGCGTTACCGACCGCATTAATCGCCTTGGCTTGGACTTGGATTTTTAATGATCAATTTGGTATTGTCAATGATTTACTCATGCGAATGGGTATCATGCGGCAGGAAATGAATTGGCTAGGTGATCCCACATTAGCTATGGTTGCACTTATTGTTGCTGATGTTTGGAAAACGACTCCGTTTATTAGCATCTTACTGCTGGCTGGATTGCAGTCCATTCCAGGGGATCTCTACGAAGCCCACGCGATCGATGGTGCAAGTCCCTGGCAGAGTTTTTGGGCGATCACCTTACCGCTCCTCATGCCACAAATTTTAATTGCGGCCCTGTTTCGGTTTGCCCAAGCCTTCGGGATCTTCGATCTGGTAACGGTAATGACTGGCGGTGGCCCCGGTGGGGCAACGGAAATGGTTTCGCTCTACGTCTATGCCACGATCATGCGCTACCTAGATTTTGGCTACGGCTCGGCGTTAGTCGTTGTGACTTTTCTCATCCTAGTCATTGCGGTTACAGTGATCACTGTTTTAGTACAAAGACTTCGTAGAAATTTGGCTTAGCAACAATTTGATCTAACAAAAACTTGGCCTAGCAACAATTTGGCCGAATAATTTCCACATTATTTCAGTTCACGATTATGGCTTCCCCTCAAGTTCCTAAAATCCTTCGATCGATCACCATTGCGATGGTCATCCTTTTCTGCCTTGCCCCTATCCTCTGGCAGTTATTAACTTCCTTTAAAACCAATGCAGACATTGCAGCCATTCCCAATGTCTATTTTCCTAAACGCTTGACCTTTGCCCACTATCAAGAACTCTTTACCCGTCGTCCTTTCTGGAATTATTTACTAAATAGTGCTGGAGTAGCAACGGTTTCTACGCTGTTATCACTGGGATTAGGGGCCCCTGCGGCCTACGTTTTAGCTCGGATTAAACTACCGGGAGAACGACTCATTTTGGCAGCCATTTTATTGATGACGCTGTTTCCGTATATCCTTTTGTTTCTAGGGCTGTTGGAACTGGTACAAAAATTCGGCTTAGGTAATCAATACCTTGCTCTAATTATTCCTTACACTGCGATTAACCTACCCCTGACCATTCTAGTGCTACGAAGTTTTTTCCAGCAATTGCCGATCGATCTGGAAGATGCTGCCCGAGTGGATGGTTACAATACAGTTGCGATGCTTGTGCAAATCGTTTTACCCATGACAGTCCCAGCTTTGGTTACGACAGGAATTTTGGCGTTTATTTTCGCCTGGAATGAGTTTCTGTTTGCCCTAACCTTTATTACCCAAGAATCCATGAAAACCATTCCCGTCGCTGCTGCTCAACTGGGGGGCGCGTCGGTGTTCGAAATTCCCTACGGCCCGATCGCCGCCGCTACGGTTTTAGGAACCTTGCCGTTAGTTGGCTTGGTTTTAGCATTTCAACGACGGATTATCAGTGGGTTAACTGCCGGAGCTGTCAAAGGGTAAGTTGGTGAGGATGGGGATAAAAAATACATATCGGTTGAAAGATTACAACGAGGTTAACCATGGCAATGCTAGAGTTGCAAAATTTACAAAAGGCTTATAGTTCAACCGTTATTCCAGTTAAACAGATTAACTTAACAGTACAGGAGGGAGAATTTCTAACCCTGCTGGGGCCTTCAGGCTGCGGTAAATCTACGATTCTGCGCTTAATTGCAGGCCTAGAACAGCCAACCCAGGGCAAAATTCTCATCGATCGCCAAGAGGTCACAGCCCTCAGTCCTAGCGATCGTAATATCGCCATGGTGTTCCAAAGCTATGCCCTTTACCCCCATATGACCGTTCGCGACAATATTGCTTCTGGTCTGAAACTCCGCAAAGTTCCCGCTGGAGAAATTCAGCGACGGATTCAAGAGGTCGCGTTGTTTCTAGGATTAGAAGCCCTGATGGATCGTAAACCGGGTCAACTCTCTGGAGGGCAGCGCCAACGGGTGGCTGTGGCACGGGCCTTGGTGCGCCAGCCAGCGGTATTTCTGTTGGATGAACCGTTGAGTAACTTGGATGCGCTACTGCGGGAACAGGTGCGGGCAGAACTTAAGCAACTGTTTGCGTCACAATCGGCTCCCGTCGTCTATGTGACTCATGACCAGACCGAAGCGATGACGCTATCCACTCGAGTTGCAGTGCTATACAACGGTGAGTTGCAACAACTGGATACACCGCAACAAATTTATACCCACCCTGCCAATCAGTTTGTTGCTGGATTTATTGGCAGTCCTCAAATGAATTTTTGGACGTTGCCCTGTGGCGATCGAACTGTCAATCTGGGGCATTGTCGAATTCCACTACCTGCTTCGATCCCCAGCGTTAACACTGTCATTTTGGGTGTTCGGCCTGAGCAAGTGGTGTTGGCTTCAGAACTCCACGATCGCTGTGTCACAGGCAAAATTATTCTGGTCGAACATCTTGGCATGTCTTGGCTAGTCACCGTTACGATTCCATCCTCAGAAATGCAACCGTTGACATTACGAGCCGTTTTACCCGTCGATCGCAGTTATACTGTCGGCGATACTATTACTTTAGAATTACCGATCGAACATTTTCATTGGTTTGATGTCACAAGCGGTCAAGCTTTTTAATTCAATAGGCTCTAGCGCGGCATTGTTACGTTTCCCTACTGTTAGGCTGAGACTGCGGCTTAGGACAATTTAGGAATCGGCATGGGTTTTATCGTGATCTGTCCCCGAAATCGTTACACTGGCCAATATACGGTGCACCTTCACTAGATCAGACAAAAAACAGCCCCCCCCATAACCCTAGGCAATGCGTCAACTGTTCATGGAGCGCATCTCCCCATTCATGAGTTCTGTAAACTGATCGGTAAATGTTCCCTGGATAACGCTATATTCAGGGGGTGATTTATAGGGCGAACTTTCTATCGCTGCCCTCTTATCGAGGGTTGTCTGACATGACTTATGACATAACTATGACATAACTTAAGTTGTCCTCTCTGACTGAATCGCTTTTTGCTTTGCTGTCCAATTCTGTGTTCCTATGACTAAATTTCAGCCCTACGGGCTCTCTTCCAAGCAAGCTCAGCAAGATACCAAAATGGAGATCGATCGCATGCGCGAAGTGGTCATCCTGCTGGAGCATTTAGCAAAGCAAGAAGAAAATACCCTGCGGATGATTTTAGATCGTTTGTATGATATTGGTTCCATTCATCTGATTAATCAAAAACTGCCCCAACCCTGGCTAAATCAATTCTCCCGATCGATCGCCTGCATGTCTAAACCTGTTTTTCGAGTCTTTGCAGTGCGATGGTTTCACCGAAATTGTCCCCAAATGATTGCCGATTGGCTCTATACGGTGGCCACTTTTCAAACCCAACGTGCTCAAGCCCGTAAGGCTCAAGTTAATCAGGCTACAGGACAAAATGCAGAAGTAACCATCGAAGATGCTCTACTCTCGGCTGCGGTGCCCGCCCCTGCCTTGCCCGCTGCCCGCCCCGCTTTGTCTCCCACGGGGACTGGTGAAGCCTCTCCCACGATCGCGGTGCTGAACCAACTTGAGGCTTCCCAGCAAGAAGTGCTATTTCTCAAAACTCGAATCAAGTGGCTAACGGGGCTTGTGGTGGGTTTAACGATCGCCCTGGGTAGCCTCACGGTCAGTCTAACTAAACCCCTACAACTGGCACCGACCCCCACCAGCTCAACCCCGACTCAGCGGGGCTTAACCGCTGCCATGAGCCAAGTGCCTTAGCTCACATTGGATACATAACCTAAACTTGATTCATTTCCCAAACTTAATCCATCGATCAGGCTTGATCCATAATTCACAGGCAATCATCATCAGGTGATGATCGTTCAGTAATTACCGTTGTCTTTCAGTGGCAAAAGGCTTGGTGCCAAGTGGTCTCAGTAGTGCAACTGAATGATGACTGTAATTGGATGAGAAATTATAAGAAAATTGTTAACTCTAGTAAATAGTATAGTAAGAAACAGATTGAGGTTGGGAACGCTATAGAGCAGGTTAATCCCAATCAGCGGCAAGCGATATATGGTTATCTCGATCTCGGCGACTTCTAGCATTTCCCTGTATTCAGGCAATTTACTGCACCGCATTAATCACCGGATTCGCAAATCCACAGATCTCGCCGAAATCCTGAATGCCACTGCCATTGAACTACAAGAATTCCTAGAAACCGATCGGGTCAAGATTTACCAATTTCATGGAGATGACAGCGGCAAAGTTGTGGCCGAAGCCCTTGGAGCAGAACAGCGTTTGCCGTCTCTCTATGGTTTGAACTTTCCAGCAGATGATATTCCACCAGAAATTCGTCAGCTTTTCATTGCAGCTAAAGTGCGAACCGTGGTAGATGTGGCATCTCGTGAGATTGGACAAAGTGGTCTGCGTGATCCGCAAACCGGAGAACTGCGAGCAGAAAAATGGGTTTTTCGCCCCTTAGATCCCTGTCACGCAGAATATTTAACCGCAATGGGTGTGAAGTCTACGCTAGTGGCTCCTATTCTGCACCAAGATCATCTTTGGGGGTTAGTTGTTTCCCACCATGCTGATCCGAAGCGGTTGTCCAATGAACAGGTTGAAGGAGTGCAATTGGTCGTTGATCAACTATCGATCGCGATTGCGCAATCGACTCTCGTCCAACAAGCTCAGGAAAAAGCAGCTCGGGAAGCCGCGCTACGACAGATTACAAACTTGCTCTATTCCTCCACCAACATTGAATTGCAGGCTGCCCTAGAAGAAACGGTTCAGGCATTTCAAGGCAGTGGAGGTCGCTTATTTATCCAATCTGGAGTTTTAGCCCAGGCATCGGATCTCGCATCAGCTGACCCAGTGATGGATGCAATGGTCTACACCTCCGGCCTGCAACCGAATCAGCAATTTTCACCCCTGCCCCACATGGAGCAATGCCACGGCCTCCAACAGCACTTTAAGGCGGGCGAAGGGGTACCCTGGGCGATCGCTGATATTTTTCAAGTGCCGATGTTGCGCACGATTCAGCCACTGTTTCATACGACGCCTATTCGCAGTTTGTTAATTATTCCTTTGATTGCGCGGCAACGACTACTGGGATATTTGACGGTTTTCCGCAACAGTTTTGAAACAGAAACTTTGTGGGCGGGTGAATTTAATCCTGATCAACGACAACTGTATCCTCGTCAATCCTTTGAAATTTGGCGACAGGCCCGCAGTAATCAAGTGCATTCATGGACAGAAAGCGAAAAGGAACTGGCACAAGTGATTGGCAACCAGTTTTCTGCGGCGATCGAGCAATATGAGCTATATCAAAAGCTGCAAAGCCTCAATGCCAACCTTGAACAACAAGTACAACTTCGCACTGCTGAACTGCAAGAGACTACGGATGATTTGCAACGGGTGACCGATCAACAACATATTCTCTTTGAAGTGGTAACACGCATTCGAGAGTCTCTAGATCTAGAAGCCATGTTTCGAACCACCACCCAAGCCCTCTGTCAGGCGCTGCAAGTTGAGCGGGTTGCCCTCTACCAGTTTAATGCGGACTGGAGTGGTACCTTTGTAGGGGAATATGTGGTTTCCGGTTGGAACAAACTTGTCGAGATTGACCATAGCGTTACGATCGCAGACACCTATCTCCAAGAAACCCAAGGTGGACGCTACCGTCATCATGAGTCTTTAGTCGTTGATAACATCTATCAAGCGGGACTGGCAGATTGTCACAGGCAAGTTTTGGAGCAGTTTCAAGCTCAAGCTTTTGTCACAGTACCAATTTTTGTCGGACAGAATTTATGGGGGGTGCTTGGTGCTTACCAGAATTCTCAGCCCCGTCACTGGGAATCCTCAGAAGTGAAATTTCTAGTACAAATTGCTAACCATTTAGGCGTTGCAATTCAGCAGACAAGTCTATTGACTCAAACCCAACAGCAGGCTACGGAACTTTCGCAGGCTTTAGCTGAACTGAAGCACACTCAAACTCAACTGATTCAAACGGAAAAGATGTCCAGTTTAGGTCAGTTAGTGGCAGGCGTAGCCCATGAGATTAATAATCCAGTCAATTTTATCCATGGCAATATTCGTCATGTCAGTGACTATGCTGACGATCTGCTCAATTTGTTAAAACTCTATCAACAGGAGCATCCCATTCCCAGCGATCGTATTCAAGATTGTCTTCAGTCAGTGGATATGGATTTCTTGGTTGAGGATTTACCTAAGACCCTGAATTCCATGAAGCTTGGAACAGAACGCATTCGACAAATTGTGCTGGCTCTCCGCAATTTTTCACGCTTAGATCAAGCCGAAATTAAAGCCGTAGATCTGCATGAGGGCTTAGAGAGTACGTTGATGATGGTACAACACCGTCTCAAAGCTCAGTATGATCATCTCCCTATCCAAATCGTAAAATCCTACGGTGAGTTACCGGAGGTGGAATGCTGTGCTGGTGCAATTAATCAGGTGTTTATGCATCTGTTGAGTAATGCGATCGATGCGATCGAGGAAAAACGCCGTCACCTATCTCCGGAAGAACGAGCCACCTATTTGAGTTCAATTGAGATTCGTACGGCGGTGGTCAGCAACGATCGAGTGGCGGTGCATATCGTGGATAACGGACAGGGCATTGCTCAAGAGATTCAGCCATCAATTTTCGATCCATTCTTTACCACTCGTCCTGTCGGCCAGGGTACTGGATTAGGACTATCTATTAGCTACCAGGTGATTACAGAACAACATGCGGGTAGCTTGACGTATGTGTCAAATACTGGGATCGGTACTGAGTTTACGATCGAGTTACCGATCCGCTTCCAAGCTTAATTACACGTATTTGCTTAGGTCTGTTCAAACAATAGCAACCCATGGCAGGCTGATTTACGGGTTCCAAATCTTCCTCGTAGAATTCTATCCTGCCTGTTGTTGCCGTTGCATCTGCCGTTCGCGAATTCGTTCCAAAGTACCCACAGGAATGGCTTGGATGAGCGTTTTCGTATAGTCCTGCTGAGGTGATTGGTAGATGCGATCGGCCGCATCCATTTCCTCAATTTTGCCGCGATTCATCACCAGAATCCGATCACTCATGAACTTCACAACACTTAGGTCATGGGAAATGAAAATGTAAGTGAGACCAAATTCTTCCTGTAATTCTTTCAATAGGTTCAATACTTGTGCTTGTACCGAAACATCAAGGGCCGATACCGATTCATCACAAATAATAAATCTGGGATTCATCGCGAGCGATCGAGCAATGCAAATCCGTTGTCGCTGACCGCCGGAAAATTGATGGGGGTAGCGGGTCATGGCATCCACCGATAATCCAACCCGGTTGAGGAGATAGATGGCTCGATCTCGAAATTCACTGGTATTTTTGCCGCCAAAAATCTTCATAGGCTCCATGATGGCGTTACCAATGCTCATACGAGGATTGAGGGAACTGAAGGGATTCTGGAAAATAATTTGCATTTCCTTGCGCAATTGCCGTAGCGCATTTGGTCGTAATTCTAAAATATCCTGACCGTTGAACAAAATCTTACCCGACTGAGCATTCACCAATCGCAATAGCGTTCGCGCTAGCGTAGTTTTGCCACAACCTGATTCACCCACCAACCCTAAGGTTTCCCCAGGACAAATGTCAAAAGAGACATCATTGACCGCCATCATATACCGTTGGGTGCGGCCTAAAACACCTTTAACCGGATAAGCAACGCGCAAATTTTGCACAGATAATAACGGTTTTTGCGATCTCAGGGCTTGTAACCGATCCTGTTTTTCCGCCACCGTGACTTCTGGCAGGGTTTGCAAGACTTGGTCAACATTGACCTGACGAGCCTCAATTTGCCGCTCTCCTGTGCTGGTCGTCACCACATCCATGAAGTCGGATACGGTGGGCAGGACTTTGAACGATCGGTCGGGACGGGGACGGCAGGTGAGTAGACCTCGGGTATAGGGATGGTTAGGCTGTTCAAACAGTTCCATAACAGTGCCCTGTTCCACAATCTTGCCTTCATACATCACTGCAACTTGATCCGCAATTTCTCCAATCAACCCCAGATCGTGGGTAATAAAAATCATGCCCATACCCCGGCGATCGCGCAGTTCCCGTAGCAGTTCAAGAACCTGGGCTTGAATAGTAACGTCTAGTGCGGTAGTTGGTTCATCGGCAATCAATAGCGCTGGATTACAGGAAATCGCCATCGCAATCATGACCCGCTGCAACTGACCACCGGACATCTGGTGGGGATAGCGATTCAGTAGGGCTTCCTTTTGCCGGTTCATGGCGCGCTCAATCGCCACGACTCCATCGGCTAATAACTGTTCTCGTAGGGCGTGGTCACTAGGTAACAGGCGCACTTCCTGGAGTAGTGCTACCGCCCGTCGCCGCGCTTCGGGTTCAGACACCTGTTGATGGAGTTGAATCGCTTCAATGAGTTGGAACCCGATCGTGTAAACAGGATTGAGGGAACTCATAGGTTCCTGAAAAATCATGGCAATTCGTCCACCCCGCAAATCCCGGAGCTGCTGAGGTGGAATTTGTAATAGATCAACTCGCCGATCGCCATCCTGAAACCAGATTTCCCCGGCAGTTACCCTACCAGGAGGACTGGGAACTAGGCCCATAACAGCCAAGGACGTGACAGATTTGCCAGATCCTGACTCCCCTACAATTCCCAAGGTTTGTCCTGGCCAGACCTGAAAGGAAATGCCATCGACTGCGTTAATCACAGACGGACGATTTCCTTTACCAGCCTTGGCTTCGGTTGTGAACTGTACTTGCAGGTTACGAACGTCCAGGATGGGTTGAGTCATAGCAGCTACGAAGATGAACAAATCCAGACTTGCTTACTTGCCATCTTACAGGAGGATTCAACGATTCAGGATCTCTCGGAGTGCAATTGAGAGCGAACTTGTTCCAAACCAGATTAGGCAGGAGTTCCACTGCCAAAGTCATCTAGTCCTTCTATGCGCCAATTCAGATCGGAGTAGGTGGGTAGGCTAATAGCACTGCCGTAGTTTACACCGTTCATGTACCACAGTTGCGTGGAGCCAGTAGCAGGAGCCACCCAGAAAATGTCTAGATATCCATCCCGATTGAAGTCGCGAATGCCCTGAATTTGCCAGTTACCGCTGGGGGCCTGATTTACACGATAGCCCTGAGCTAAAGTAAAGCCGTTCATTGTCCAGATCGCGACATCGCGGGTCGAGGAATTAAACCAGAGAAGATCAACTCGACCATCTTTATTAAAGTCACCGATTCCTTCAATACGCCATGCGATATCTGATACCAATGGTAAGGTAAAGCTTTTCAGATAGCTAAATCCATTCATTTGCCAAATGGCTGTTTCCCCAGTGCGGTAATTTCGCCAGAGGATATCAGGTTTACGATCGAGATCAAAGTCCGCAATCCCTTCAATTTGCCACGACAGATTGGAAATCGTCATCAGAGTGTAACTTCGAACATAGTGATCACGATTCATTTCCCAAATGCCAACTTGGCCAGTAGAGCGATTTTGCCAGAGGATATCAAGATCTCCATCCCCATCAAAATCTGCCGCCCCTTGGACTTTCCAGCTTAGATCTGTTACCTGAGGAATGTTAAATGTGGCAGTCACAAGTTGCGTATTGTTCATGATCCAAAAGCCACTAGATCCCGTCTGCTGATTGCGCCAGAAAATGTCAACTTTTCCATCGCCATTAAAGTCACCGGTCAATTCAGCCTTCCAACTCAAATCATCAATTCGGAAAACGTTAATTGTTTGATTAAAGGTCGAACTGTCGATCGTCCAAATATGGGTTGCACCTGTTTTGGAATCTCGCCATAGAATGTCAGCATTTCCATCAATCCCAAAATCATTCAAGCCGGTAATGACCCAACCACTTGGTGCATTTGGTAGCGAAATGCTTATTCCATAGTTATTACGATTCATGTACCACAGTGCTACCCCCTGAGTTTGCTGATTTTGCCACAGGATATCGGCACTACCATCTTTATTAAAGTCTGAAATCCCTTTAATTTCCCAGCTGGCTTCAGGTACTCTCGAAAGGGAGGTACTGCTGACAAACCGACCCTGATCCATGTTCCAAATGCCATTTTCTCCAGTGCGGTAGTTGCGCCAAAGAATATCAGGTTTACGATCGCCATTGAAGTCTGCGATTCCTGTAATCTTCCAGGACAGATCAGGTACCGCTAACAAATCAATTGGTTGAAAACGAATTCCGCTGGTATCTGCACGAAGTAACCAATCGGCCGTCATACCTGTGCGTTGGTTGCGCCAAATAATATCAGCAACCTTGTCGCCGTCTAAATCTCCAGTCGCTTCGACGGCCCAATCGCCGTTACCGATTGTGTATAGGCTATAACCCTTAGTGACTGTAGCGCCATTCATCGCCCAGACTTGTACAGCCCCCACTTGAGTCTGACGCCAAAGAATATCAACCCGACCATCCCCTGTAAAGTCTCCAACGCCTTCAATCTTCCAGTTAGTATCTGCGACAGTTGGTAGGAGGACATCTTCAATATAGTTAGTTCCATCCATGCGCCAAATCAAATTGGCTCCAGTAAAAATGTTACGCCAGAGAATATCAGCATCTCCATCTCCATCAAAGTCAGCAGTCCCTTGAATCTGCCAGTTTGGATCACTGATTGACTTGTTTTGGTTGTACTGGTTGACTGAAGGGGTTTGATTGGTCTGCCAAAAAACACATCTCCTGTGTTCGTATTGCGCCAGAGAAGATCAGTATTACCATCCAGTGAAATATTAGTTGCCATACCAGCTGCATCATCATTAACGATTGTACCTGTAGCAATTGTTGCGCTGCTATTTAGAACACCATTGTTTGGGGAAGAAAGTCTCACTGTAAATGTTTCATCAAGCTCAAACTTACTATCACCTACTACATTTACAGTAATGACTTTACTGGTTTCACCAGGGGCAAAGTTAAGGATTCCAGTAGGGCTACTAACAACATAATCCCCATCTACTAGGGTCGCAGTACCATCTTGAATTGCATAGTTGACGGTAACAGTTTGAGTAGAGGCTTGGGAAAGCGTAACGGTGAAGTCATAGGCGCGATTGCCTAGATTCCCCTCTGTTTGGCTTAAAGTAGTCGGTACGATCGAAATACTAGGCAGCACAAGGACGTCGTCATTAACGATCGTGGCATTTGCAGAAGCTGTACTGATTGTTGCTCCAGAAGCATTGCTCAATTGAACTGAGAAACTTTCATCGGCCTCAACAACCGTATCTCCATTAACATCGATCGTAATAACCTTAGAAGTTTCACCAGCGGCAAAGGTGAGTGTTCCTGATTTTTGGACATAGTCACTATTTGCGACTGTTGCTGTTCCGTCAGCAGTCGCATAATTCACTGTAACTGGAGTCGTCGCAGCCTGGGAAAGATTTACAGTAAATGTGAAGGCTTTGGTGCCGCTGTTACCTTCAGTTTGTGCCGCGTTGGTTGGCACAATGCTCAGAGTGGACGGTGGGGCAACATCGTCATTTTGAATAATCCCGTCTTGGCTAGCAGTTCCGATCGTTGCACCCACGGGATTCTTCAGTTGTACCTTAAAGGTTTCGTTGGGCTCAACTTTAGTGTCGCCATTCACCGTAATACTAAAGGTCTTCGTCGTTTCTCCAGCGTTAAAGGTCAAACGTCCATTGCTGACAGGGACGTAATCATTATCCGCTACGGTTGCTGTGGCATCGATCGTATCGTAGTCAACGGTAATAGCAGAAGTGGCAGCTTGTGATAAGGTCGCTGTAAACGTATAGGTTGTTGTTCCAGAATTGCCTTCATTTTGAGTGAGTGCAGTTGTTCCTAGCGAAACTGTTGGTAAAACAGCGCCATCATCGTTTGTGATTACTGCTGTTTGGCTCAAGGTACCCAGAATAGCATTGCTAGGATTAGAGAGACGAACATCAAAGGTTTCATCTGGTTCGGGCGTTGTATCACCGATCGTAGAAACTGTAAACGTCTTAGATTGATCCCCTGGGTTAAAAGTAATGATGCCATTGGAAATCGGAACATAATCTTGGCCCGCGATCGCGGTTCCATCAACGGTGTCTACCCGTACCGTAATCGTTTGGGTGGCGGGCTGGGAGAGAGTAATCGTGAAGGGAATCACTGAACCTAATGTGTTTCCTTCTGAAAGGCTAACGTTTCCACTCCCCAATGAAACAGTTGGTAACTGTCCATTGTTAGAGTCATCATTGGAAATAGTTACAAAAGCTGACAGAACATCAATCTTTGCGTTAGTTGGATTACTCAAGTTCAGCGAGAAGTCTTCATCAGGCTCAACGGTATTGTCCCCACGCACCGTAACATTAACGGTTTTACTGGTTTCACCTGGCGCGAAGGTGAGAGAACCTGACACGGGTACATAGTCATTTCCTGATGAGGTTGCAGTTCCATCTACTGTGGCATAGGTGACTGTGACGGGTTGTGTTGCAGCACTGGACAACGAAATTGTAAATGTCACAGTCTTTGTGGTTCCAGCGTTTCCTTCAACCACTGTAGTTGGTGTTGCAAGCACAGACAGTCCAGGCAATGGAGCCGCATCATCATTCAGAATTTCACCCGTAGCTTCAGTAGTTCCTAAGGTCGCATTTTGAGGATTACTCAGTTGTAACTTAAAGGTTTCATTAGCCTCAAAATTGGTGTCTCCGAACACTTCGATCGCGACGGTTTTGCTTGTTTCCCCCGCAGCAAAAATTAATGTACCGGCTTTACCACCATAGTCGGCAGATAGCCCAGAACTGACCGCAGTTCCGTCTACGGTTGCATACTGAACTGAAACTTGTTGGGTTGTGGGCTGATCCAATTGAATCGTGAATTGGTAAAACTGGCTGCTACTGTTACCTTCTGCCTTGGAAACCAAAACAGGGGTTACAGAAATTTTAGGTACAACTGGAGCATCATCATCGGTAATGGTGCCTGTGCTAGAGAGCGTAGTGGCTCCCCCTGCAAAAGTTGCATTATTTGCGCCACTCAGTTGAACTTGGAAAGTTTCGTTCGACTCTGGAGTGGTGTCACCGGTTACTTGCACAGTGATCGCTTTGCTTGTTTCACCGGGATTAAACGTTAAGCTTCCAGTTGCCGCTGTATAGTCTGAACCTACGGTAGCAGTTCCATCCTGAGTCGTGTAGTTAACGGTGACGATTTCGCTGGATGGATTGGATAAGTTAACGGTGAAGGTTGCAGGGGTATTACCGCTATTTCCTTCCGTAGTCGAGACGTTTGGAGCCGCAAAGCTAATGGTTGGACGGCTATCATCGTTGGTAATGGTTGCAGTCCCGATCGTGTTTCCAGCGGTGATGGTCGCCCCTACAGCATTTGCGAGCTCTAAGGTGAAGGCTTCATCTCCTTCAAACTTGGTATCGCCATTCACTTTAATGGTGATGGTTTTTTCCGTTTCCCCAACTGCAAAGTTAAGTGTTCCATTGGCAGCGGTATAATCTTCCCCGGCCAGGGCAGTCCCATCTTTTGTTGTGTAATCTACGGTAATGGCTTGGGTCGCAGGTTTAGATAATTGCACCTTGAAGACATAATCCGTAGTCGCGCTGTTGCCTTCTGCTTGACTAATGGTGAGAGGAACGAGGGTTATTGCGGTGTCATCATCGGTAATGGTGCCTGTGCTAGAGAGCGTAGTGGCTCCCCCTGCAAAAGTTGCATTATTTGCGCCACTCAGTTGAACTTGGAAAGTTTCGTTCGACTCTGGAGTGGTGTCACCGGTTACTTGCACAGTGATCGCTTTGCTTGTTTCACCGGGATTAAACGTTAAGCTTCCAGTTGCTGCTGTATAGTCTGAACCTACGGTAGCAGTTCCATCCTGAGTCGTGTAGTTAACGGTGACGATTTCGCTGGATGGATTGGATAAGTTAACGGTGAAGGTTGCAGGGGTATTACCGCTATTTCCTTCCGTAGTCGAGACGTTTGGAGCCGCAAAGCTAATGGTTGGACGGCTATCATCGTTGGTAATAGTCGCAGTCCCGATCGTGTTTCCAGCGGTGATGGTCGCTCCCCCTGTGGGATTGGAGAGTTCTAAGGTGAAGGCTTCATCTCCTTCAAACTTGGTATCCCCATTGACTTGAATGGTGATAGTCTTTTCCGTTTCCCCAGCAGCAAAATTGAGTGTTCCATTGGCTGCTGTATAATCTTCCCCAGCTAGAGCAGTTCCATCCTTGGTTGTGTAATCGATCGTAATGGGCTGAGTTGCGGCTTGGGAAAGCTGAACCTTGAAAGTGTAGCTAGTCGTACCACTATTGCCTTCTGCTAAACTGAGTGTTAACGGAACCAAGCTGATTTTGGCAGTTGTATCATCATCAGTAATCGTACCTGTTGCCAGTAATTCTGTAGCGCCTCCAGTAAATGTTGCATTGGTTGCACCAGTTAACTTAACTTGGAAATCTTCGTTATCTTCTGGTGTTGTATCTCCCGTCACCTGAATCGTAATATCCTTACTAGTTTCTCCAGGGTTAAAGGTTAACGTTCCTGTATTCGTAGTGTAGTCTGACCCAGCGATCGCGGTGCCATCCTGCGTTGCATAGTTTACGGTAACAACTTCACTTGAAGGATTAGAAAGTTGAACTGTAAAGGTCTTAGGTGTATTACCCGTATTGCCTTCGGGATTCGCTACGGTTGAGGAGACAAAACTAATCGTCGGACGAAGATCATCATTGGTAATTGTGCCCGTTGCGGTTGTGTTACCTGGCGCGATCGTCGCACTGCCCGTTGGATTCGATAGCACTAAAGTGAAGGTTTCATCCGTCTCAAATTTCGTGTCACCTACCACTTGAACCGTGACCGTTTTTTCTAATTCCCCAGGGGCAAATGTTAGCGTTCCGGCTGCTGCTGTATAATCTTCAGTTGCAAGCGCTGTGCCATCTTGAGTCGTATAGTCTACAGTTATCGGTGCACTAGAAGGCCCAGATAACTTCACTTTAAAACTATAGACTGTGCTACCGCTAGAACCTTCATTTTGGCTCAAGGTTAATGGTTCTAGCGTAATTGTAGGTGCTAGTTCATCATTGGCAATGACCCCCGTTGCAGTTGCAGCCGTACTGTCGATAATCGCACCCGATGGATTGAATAACTCAACCACGAAGTTTTCATCAGGTTCAAACGTTGTATCCCCATTCACCAGAATGGTAATCGTCTGAGGTGTTGTGTCATTGGCGGCAAAGTTTAGGGTACCTGTAGCCGCTGCAAAGTCTGCCCCGACACCCGTAGAAATTGCTGTGCCATCTACCGTGCGATAATTAACTGACACAGGGGTTAAGCTTGGTTGAGACAGGCTCACCGTGAAGGTATAAGCCACTGTCCCATTATTCCCTTCAGTTACGGATGGAGCAGAGGCCACGATCGCAAACTGAGGCGTATCGTCATCCCGAATGGTTCCAGTTGCAGAGGGTGTTGTCGCTAACGTTGCATTTACCGAGGGATTGCTCAGGACAACATTAAACGTTTCATTCGCTTCAACTAACGTATCTCCGACGACGTTTACTGTGATCCGCTGGGTGGTTACACCGGGTGCGAAGGTGAGTGCTTGTGTTAGTGCCTGATAA
Organism: Alkalinema sp. CACIAM 70d; assembly: GCA_002148405.1. GTDB lineage: Bacteria > Cyanobacteriota > Cyanobacteriia > Leptolyngbyales > Leptolyngbyaceae > Alkalinema. The sequence continues at coordinate 21,551 of MUGG01000033.1, forward strand.
TCGGTTCCCTCTGTTGCGGTACCTGCTTGGGTTGCAACATTCACAGTTACGGTTTGGGCGCTAGCACGAGACAGCACAACATCAAATTCGTAACTACTGGTTCCTGTATTACCCTCGGTCAGTGAGGGAACTACGGGGACGATCGAAATTTCTGGTTTAGACAGAGGAACTGTCACTGCAAATTCTGAAGTATCTCCACTGGAGGTATCGATCGCCGTTGCACTCACGAGTCCTGTAACTGCCGTTGTTGTTGTAAAGGCAATATCCGCAAAACCATTGCTATCGATCGTCACGTCTTGGAAGCCCAGGTAGACTTCTCCTTCACCATTTGTCGAAGAATCAGCAGTCGTGTTACTAAAGAACTCAACTCGAATGGTGCGCCCAGCAATTCCATTCAGACGTCCGGTAACAATCGTTTGATTACCCGCGATCGTATTTTCTGCAACCAGGGAAATCGGGAAATTTTGTAGATTGTTCGCTCCTGTATCAACATCCCCCACATCGTTGGGTGTCACTCCAGTGGTTTCCAGATCAATCCCGAGTCCAGTATTACTGACGATCGAGTTTCCAGAGATGCGATTTCCTGTTCCTGAAGTAACTGCCACCCCTGCTTGACCGTTGCCGGTAATGATGTTGCTGCCTGTGGTGTCTGAGGCTCCCAGTCCGATCGTATTATTGCTACCGGTAATCGCAATCCCATCACCCTTAAAGTTGGTAATTGTCAGTCCTTTAACTTGGTTCCCGTTCGCAGCTAGGGTTAGACCATTGGCTGTCGTTGCGATAGCGGTTCCATCCAACGTAATCAAGGGCGTCGTCGTAAATTCGGCTTGGCTAGTGCCATCAATAATGACGGTGTCGGTAATATTTGGAAGAGCCGATTGGAGTGCGATCGTGTGGGGCCCTGCTCCTGGAATTTGGAAGGTAATCGTATTGCTACCTGCAAAGGCATTCGCATTCAAAATTGCCTGACGCAGTGATCCTTCTCCGGAATCATTGGTGTTAGTGACAACAGTATCATTATCGGTAATAGAAACTGTTGCACTGGAGGCAGCACTGCTAATTAAAAATCCGCCATCATCTACTAGGGCAAGTTCTACGGTTTCCGTTGCTTCTGCGGGAATATCATCGATCGCAGTGACAATTAAAACAGCTTCTTTAACGTTGTCAGCAAGCGTCAAGGTCACCAATCCCGTATTAGAATCCCGAACCAGCGTGGCTCCTACTGTTGTAGTTGTAATGTCATAGTCTTGTAGCGAGGCTGTTCCCGTTACCTTCGGATTGAGCTTGATGATGAGTTCACCTGCTGGGTCAGTTCGACTTACTCTATAAGCTCCAGTATCGCCAGCCGTTTCAGTCGCAGTACCGTCTTGAGTTACAATACTGACTGTCTGTTTCAGTTCTGTACCAAAGACATCAGAGGCTCGGTTTAGATCATCATCGACCAAATTGCTGGCATTACTGGTAAAGGCAATATAAGCAGCATTGCGGCTTAGGGTTGGATCGTTGGAAGCAGCATTCCCTGACTGAGTATCCAACTCATCCACGCTAATTAAACGAGTGCGCCCCGTGACAGTATCTCGAACGAAAACATCTTGGACATTTCCATTCGTGTCTCCTGTCACTAGATCTGAAGCAGTACTTACAAAGGCAACGTAACGACCATCAGCACTAATTACCGGATTAAGAGATCCCGATCCATTACCACTGCCCGTACCAGCAGAATTCACACTCACCAGCGCAGTCTGTCCTGTCTGCATATTTCGGACAAATACATCAGGTGTATTGCCATTTGCATCGGGGGTTGTGGTTAAATCACTAGCTGTACTGACAAAGGCAATAAAGTTACCATCAGCGCTAATGGTCGGTGCGTAGGAGCCCAGTGTGATGGGTGTTCCTGTTGTGATTCCAGCGTTTCCACTGGTATTGACACTAACCAATGTGAGTGGATTAGATGCTGCTTGCAGATCGTACCGAAAGACATCCTGCGCACCATTCGTATCGTTTGCGACCAGGTTAGTCCCATCACTCACGAAGGCCACATATCGACCATCATCACTAATCACAGGACTTAAGGATGTCCCATTGCTGATTCCCCCCGAACCTGTACTGAGGAGAGTTACCGCTCCTGTTTGAGTATTAAAAGCAAAGACATCCTGAACCCCGTTGGTGTCACCAGCAACTAAATTACTGGCTGTACTTGTAAAGACAACATACTGACCATTGGCACTGATAATCGCATTGTCAGAAGCTGCATTGCCACTGCTACCCGAACCAGTTTTACTCACTAACTGAATAGTTCCCGTTGAGCGATTCCAAAGGAAAACATCTTGAGCGTTGTTATTATCATTTGCTACTAGATTGCTGGCTGCACTAGTAAAGACAACATACTGGCCATCGTTGCTAATAACGGGATTCGCAGAGGCTCCATTTGCTAAAGTAGCACCTACCTTACTGACTAGTTGAACCGTACCCGTCGATCGATCGTACAGGAAGATATCTGCCTGATTATTAGTATCTCCCGCGACTAAATCAGAAGCAGAACTCGTGAAAACAATAAAATTACCATCACCACTGATCATCGGAGCAGATGAATTCCCGTTACCAGCGTTACCAGAGGTCGTCCGACTGACTAACTTGATTGCGTTGGGATCGCTACTTGGCAAAGTCACATCCCGCAGAAAGATATCTGTGACTCCGTTGGTATCCCCCGACACCAGCTTGTCAACCGAACTAGTAAAGACAACGTAGCGACCATCTGCACTGATAGACTTATTGTCCGTGACCTCAGAATTGCCATTGCCTGTCACAGAAGCCCGGGTTGCACGGGAAACGAGAGTGACTGCCCCGGTTGTTAGATCGGTGAAAAAGACATCTTCCACCCCATTGGTATCTTGGGGAACTAAATTAGTGGCATCGCTGCTAAAGAATGCAAACTTGCCATCGCCACTAATGGCTGGATTTTGTGTCCCGCTGTCGCCAACGGTAGGCGTTGCAGTGCCTTGTTGTCGAGTGACCAAGGAGAGGACTTGGCTATCAATATTATAGGCAAAGGCATCAGCCCGACCATTGGTGTCATTCGCGATCAAGTTAGTCGCACTGCTGGCAAAGACGATCGTTTTCCCATCGTCACTCATTACAGGACTAAGGGAAGAAGAATTACCAGCCACCCCGCCCACTTGGCTGATTAAGCGACTGGGATTAGCTGAATCTAGATCTCGCCAGTAAACATCCAACGTCCCATTGGTATCTCCAGTGGCAACCAAGTTACTCGCTGCACTAGTAAATGCTAAATATTGTCCATTGGCACTCAAGACTGGGGCATCGGAACTGCCATTCCCCGATTGGCTTCCTGTGGAGTTGACACTCCCCAGAATGAAGTTACCTGTTGCGCGATCCCAAACATAAATATCGTTAAATATATTGGTATCGGTTGCCAATAGACGGGAGGATGTTGCAAAGGCAATTCGTCCACCGTTCGCACTGATGGCTAATCGACCGGACGCTGTACCACTGCCACTACCTGCCACAGCGGGATTGAGGCTGATTTGATCAAAAGTTCCGGTCGTTACACCGTAGACAAAAACGTCTGCTTGGGAACCATCGTTATCCCCAGGGAGCAGGTCATTGGCAGTACTGATAAAGGCAACGTATTGACCATCGGCGCTAACCACAGGGTTAAAGGATGAACCATTCCCACTCCCATTGAAGTTTTGGTTGATGCTAACCAATTCTAAGCCATTGGTTTTTGTCCAAACGAAGACGTCAGACCCAGTAATACCATTGCGATCGGACACTCCCAACAATCCAGGAGCCGTACTGGTAAAGGCAACAACGGAACCATCTTGGTTAATGACGGGGTTGGTTGAGCTTCCCCCTTGGGTCACGCCACCCACACTGCTCAGCAACGTAATATTTCCTGTACTGCGTTCCCATAGGAAAATATCTTCTAGGTTGTTGTTATCTGTGACGCCACTGACGAGATTACTAGCGCTACTCACAAAGGCAACATAGTTGCCATCACCGCTAATTACGGGTTTGAGCGATGTTCCGTTACCAGAATTCGTATTAGTTGCATTATGACTCACCAAGGTATAGGTGTTATTAATGCGATCGTAGAGAAACACATCCTCAAAACCATTATTGTCCTGTGCTACCAAGCCGTCAGACTTGCTAGTAAAGACAACATATTGACCATTTTGGCTCACCATGCCGGGAGAGATCGTTCCCCCCAAAGATGCACTGGACAACGTGGCTTGGATTTCGGAGAGCAGTTGGGTATTGAGGTTATAGCGATAGTCAGCAGGCTGGAGACTGGCAGCCGTAATATTGCCCACCTGTGCTTCTAATACCCAATCTCCATCTATCCCAGTCAAGTCATCCGAAGCCGCGACATCTGTCCCTGTGAATTGAGCGAAGTTTTCTAGGAACGATTGCCCGATCGCACCTTGCCCCACATCACAGCCATACAAGAGGACATCAGCATCCGTGGTCAGTGCCTGTGACCATGATTTGAGTTGCTGCGTGTAGGCTGCTAGGTTCTCTTCTCCGAGCCAAGAATTGCCCAGTTGTAGTCGCCCTGCCGATCCATGGGAGAAAATGTGAACTGACTCAACACCGGTATGTTGTAACAGCGTTGCTGTAATTTGCCCGATCGCATCCTGGTAGGGATTGAGGAAATAGACTGCCGCATTGCCAGCGATACTGCCTAGCAAAGAAGTTGTATCCTGGACACCTGCATCAATGAAGACTAAAGAAGAAGCCGTCGCTGAATTGAATCCCTGGGAAAGAGTTAAGGGAGAAGCCCCATAGCGATCGAGGCCAGAGGAAGATGAAGGGATAGTGAGTGAAGATGAATTCCAGAGGGAAGACCCAGCAAATTCCATGCTCTAAACTCCTGAGATTGGCAGGTGCGAACAGTTACAACACAGTTAAAAAATCAGCCTATTCCCTAATGGGCGATCGGGCTGCTACACGATAACCGCTGAAGTGCGATTTTGAACGTGAAACTTGCGTAAAACTTCGTTGAAGTCAATTATTTCGTTACCGAAGTGATACAAGATCTGAGATCCGTATAACCGTGTAAACAAAGTTAGCTTGCCCAAAAGCTCTCAGGAGATTTCACGGATTTTTCAGTCTTAATGAAATCTTGTCCGGATTTGTAGAAAACGATGAATTTTCGGGCGTTTGGGAACTTGACTAGAAAAATGAGTTGACTGCGGGGCTAGGTTGATTGGATGCATCGATCGGGATGATTTGCGAGATGGGTCAGCCTTGGGATTCGCCATCCGACTTCGTATAATGAGGGCTGATCTGCCGATAGTTTGTGCCCATGTTCCCTAGTTTTTTACCCGTTCGTGCTGAGCAACTGACCGAGGGCACTTCCATTACCCTGGCTCAAAATATCCAACGCCAAAGCATTGCAACTCCCTTGAGCTTGCAGCCGATCGACACTGCATTTGTACAGCAGGGCCAAGGGGGCCCGCCGATCGTGCTCCTGCATGGCTTTGACAGCTCCGTTTTTGAATTTCGTCGATTACTGCCGTTACTGGCAGAATCCCAGGAAACTTGGGCGATCGATCTCTTGGGGTTTGGTTTTACCGATCGTGCAGTAGATCTCAGTTTTGACCCTGAAAGTATCAAAACGCACCTGTACTACATCTGGAAAACCTGCATCGGCCAACCCATGGTATTAGTTGGCGCGTCTATGGGGGGAGCAGCGGCGATCGATTTTGCGCTGACCTATCCCGATGCAGTGGCACAGTTAGTTTTACTCGATAGTGCGGGTTTTGCCAAAGGGCCTGCGATCGCGAAATTCTTGTTTCCACCCCTAGGCTATTTGGCAACAGAATTCTTACGCAAACCCAATGTCCGCCAACAGGTCAGCCGTAAAGCCTATTACGACTCCGGTTTTGTCACCCCCGATGCGGAACTGTGCGCCGCGCTCCATCTTGAATTACCCCGCTGGAGCCAAGCGCTGATTGCGTTTACCAAAAGCGGTGGCTATGGTTTTCTCAGCGATCGCATTGCTCAAGTATCCGTGCCAACGTTGATTCTGTGGGGACGCCAGGATGGCATTTTGGGTATTCAAGACGCCGATCGTTTCCACCAAACGATTGCCCAGAGTCAGTTGATTTGGATTGACCAGTGCGGCCATGTTCCCCATTTGGAAAAACCCCAGGAAACTGCAGACCATCTCTTGACCTTTATCCGCAGTGCCTGAGCGATCGTTGTGCCCCGACTTAGCGCCCTAGTCCACGGGTATCCAGTCAAGCATTGGCAGAGTTCTGATAACAGGACATCGAACAACAGGGCTGATAAAATGGCTGAGCGGCTCGTTTACCTGACCTTGTACTCGTTTACCTGACCTTGTATGAGTAACCTGCAAATTATCTCTGACTCTGACTTCGAAACCGAAGTGCTGAAAGCGGACAAGCCTGTATTGGTCTATTTTTGGGCTGCTTGGTGTGGGCCTTGTCGGCTGATGGCTCCGCTGGTTGAGGCGATCGCCAATAGTTACAGCGATCGCCTGAAAGTGATCAAAATGGAAGTGGATCCCAATCCGGAAAGTGTTGCACTGTGCAAAGTCGAAGGGGTTCCGGCTCTGCGGTTTTTCCGCAATGGAGAACTCAAGAGCCAACATGAAGGAGCCATTCCTAAGCAGAAGTTAGAGGACTTGGTCACGACCTATCTTGCGGCTTAGATGAGCCGTTGAGCGACGGTCATCAATGCTCATTTATCATTCTCAAATAGCACTTAATCCAACCGGGTATAGAGTCTATGCCCGGTTAGCTATTCATTGAGCTCAGCTATTCATTTAGCCATTGATCAGGAATTCACACTTGATCCGGATCGATGCCTAACTGGCGCAATCGATCGGCCAAACGATCGGCTCTTTCTTGTGCCCGATCGGCTCGGCTGCGTTCCTGGCGTACCTGCTCTTGGGGCGTCAGATAGCGTGTTCCCGCTGGGTCATACCAAAAGAGCCATTCCCGATCGCGTCCCTGGTAGGTTTGTCGTTCCTTGCCCAACCCTAGACCAAGTTCCGGCAACCAGATCGGATTGCCAACGAGGGGAATGTAGGTGCCGTTGATTAACTTATACAGTTCTAAGGTCGGTTTTCGTTTGCGCCGAGGATTGTAAATGGCGTAGTAGAGAATGCCTAGCCTTTGGTAGAGGTCTTTCTTGCTGCTGTATTCGCCCCGATATTTTTGGGATACGACTTCGATCGTTAACTGGGGCAGAATTCCCTGCTCTTCCCATAGAACATAGCTGGGACGCAGTGCTTCAGTTTTGACACTTTCCACGCCAATACTGAGAAACCCATCCGGCACGATCGGCGGTTCATCTGGATTGTAGTAAATCCCCATATCGATCCCGAAAAACCAATCGCGACGACTGTCCCAAATTTCCGCCAAAATCAGCTTGAGCAGGGTGGGAATCAATTCTTGGAGTTCGTTATCCACGGGCGTATCATCGGAATCGGGCAATTCTGCGGCGGTCGGGAGCCAGTCTAGGGGTTCAACATATTTCAACATAATGGTTGCAGCTTAAGGGAACGTTTTAGAACTGCGACATCCTGGAATTGCGACATGCTTGGATTGATATATTTATTGTACCAGTAGTATAAATGAACTTTTACGATCCACATTTCTGCCCGATCGCATTGCTGACAGGCAATCCCTAAAAACTTCCGTTCCGCTTCCACGACCCGCTTTTACAATCAGCTTTTACAATCAGGAATAACCCCTTTTCGAGTTAGCTGCTATGCAATTTGCCGATCGCTTAATTCCGCTGAAAACGAATGTTTTTGCTGATATGGATCGTGCAAAAGCCCAAGCCAGAGCAACGGGGCAGGATATTATCGATCTCTCCCTAGGATCCTCAGATTTACCCACCAGTCCCCATATTCTTAAAGTCATTGCCGATTCGCTGCAAGATCCAGCGACCCATGGCTATTTGCTATTCAACGCGACCCAGTCTTTTCGCAAGGCTGCAGCCCACTGGTACGAGCGCAAATTTGGCATTGCTGTTGACCCTGAAACGGAAGTTCTCCCGTTAATTGGTTCTCAGGAAGGTACGGCCCATTTACCCCTGGCGATTCTGAATCCGGGGGATTATGCGCTCTTGCTCGATCCGGGGTATCCCTCCCATGCTGGGGGCGTGTATTTGGCGGGGGGACAGATTTATCCCATGCCGATTCGGGAAGACAATCAATATCTGCCAAATTTTTCGGAGATTCCAGCCGAGGTGTTAGCCCAGGCAAGAATGATGGTGTTGAGCTATCCCCACAATCCCACCAGCGCGATCGCTCCGTTGAAATTTTTCCAAACGGCTGTCAGCTTTTGTCAACAACATAATTTAGTCTTGGTGCACGACTTTCCCTACGTGGACTTGGTCTTTCGGCAGGAACCGGTGCCATCCATTTTGCAGGCCGACCCCGATAAAACCTGCTCGATCGAATTTTTTACGCTGTCCAAAAGCTACAACATGGGGGGCTTCCGCATGGGTTACGCGATCGGCAATGCAGACCTGATTCGGGCCTTGCGGCAAATTAAGGCTACGGTGGATTTTAATCAATATTTAGGGATTTTAAATGGCGCGATCGCTGCGTTAACTGGACCCCAGGATACCGTACACCAGACTGTAGAAACCTTTCGTAAACGGCGTGATGTTTTTGTTCAAGCGCTCCACGCGATCGGTTGGAACGTGCCCGTTCCAGAAGCAGCCATGTACGTTTGGGCCAAGCTGCCGCAACCCTATGCCCAGAATTCCATTCAATTTTGCCAAGATTTAATTGCTCAGACCGGGGTAGCAGCCTCTCCAGGCGTGGGCTTTGGGCCAGCGGGAGAAGGCCATGTCCGGTTCGCGTTAGTGCATGAACCTGCAATTTTGGCGGCGGCGGTCGATCGAATTGCCTTGTTTCTAGAGCAAAACCAGACCTAGCAGGTTAGCGAACCGCAGACAACTCCACCTAGACCAGAAACTCTGCCAAGAAAAAAGGCTATCAGCAACGGATCGGCTGTGTCCTAGGCCAAAATCCCAAACGCTGATAACCCACTGTCACTCATCGGACAAACTTGTTTTAATTGAATCCCTGTGCATTCTGAAATTGGACTTGCAGCCGAACTTACAGTTGATCTAACAGGGGCACAGAACTGGCCGCAATAGCTCGATAGTGTTGAAAAAATCGTAGTGAAAACAAACTATCAAGAGCATTCCAGGCTGAGGGATTCTAAACTAGGGGTGTCAAGATTGAGCGCACCCAAAATTAAATCTTCTAAGGTGACGTATTCTTCAGGACTCAAGCCTCCTACACAATAGGAACTATAGCAATGACGCAGAGCGGTTCTGACCACGGCTGCTTGAACAAATCGACGGGCTGCGGCTCGAGCTAAACTTCCGGATTGATAAAACTCTCGATCGCACCATTCTTCGTGATTGGAAGAAGTACATTGAAACGAGTAGCCTTCGGAGGTTGAGCTAACTTCGATGAGCCAGCCGCAATACGTATCCCTAACCATCTTTTACCATCCAATCCAAACGATCGAGCTGGATGGATCAGTTCACCTCACACGACTTTTTCTAGAAGGGGTCGCTATCAACCCGGTATCACACACTGCACCCATGAACGGACTGTAATGTCGAACCAAGACGCTAGATATACGCCCTTAGAAAAGCCAAACATGAGACAGGCACCCTTGTATACGTTGACCCCATACACGTTGACAACAGGTTAAAAACACGTTGACCCCGGACATATTGACATCGTATGCGTTGACAATTAATCCAATTTGCAAGCGATCGGTTGCACTGACCCAGTAACCTCAAGCTACCAAAGCCCTGTGGGAAAACCGAGGGGAAATCGGGGAGAAAAAGGGGAGATTTGGTTAAGAATACGATTGACATCTAACTTTAGAAAGGTTCTTCTTTTGTTAACTCCGTAAATATTTCCTCTACAAATTGCAGTAATTTCCTTAATAATGTCCCTAAATTGACTTTCTAGATCTGTGATCTCTCAATCTTGGCCCCCTTGAGCATCCCGACAAAAATAGGTTCTAGCAGGATGATCCATTCAGTGCTGGAGACTTGAGGCGGTAGCCCATGCTGTGAACTGTTTCAATAAAGTTATCAGGAGCACCCGCAGCCTTTAATTTTTGTCGTAAAGCTTTGATATGGGACTTCACAGCTTCTTCCGTTGGCGATTCCGGTAGCGACCAGATTTGTTCAATGATGCCCGATCGACTCAGGACACGCCGCCCATTGGAAACAAGCAATTCCAAAATGGCATATTCCTTGGGCGTCAGGGTCAGGGAATGGTTGGCATAGGTGACCTCGTAGGTACTGGGATCAATTTGTAAGTTGCCCCAGGTGAGCTGTACCGGGACAGGCCCCGTTCCTCGCCGCAGTAATGCACGCACCCGTGCCATCAGCTCTTGCAGATCAAAGGGTTTCACCATATAATCATCTGCCCCTGCATCTAGGCCATGGATTTTGTCCGCGATCGTGTCACGGGCGGTCAGCATCAGGACTGGCAAACTATAGTGGCGGTTGCGCAGCTGACGACAGAGGCTGAGGCCATCCAGCTTTGGGATAGTCACATCTAGAATGAGTAAATCGTAGGGTAAGGTCTTAATCCAATCCCATGCAGTTTCTCCATCCCGCACCACATCCACCAGATATTGGTGCTCGGACAAAGCGTCACTGAGGACTTCAGCGATTTGAATGTCATCTTCAACCACTAAAATTCGCATAGATTGTTCACCTCTATTCCTTATGGTAACGAGAGGGCGTCGATTGTGTGAGCCAATTCAAATTTTGTAAATCAACACGAATCAGGATCTGTGGGAATTACAGTCTGGAGGGGGTAGGAGTAGGCAATTAATTGCAATCACTTTCAATCAATGCGAGCGATTGTAATCAACTATGATGAATCGTTGTATGAGGAGTAGATCCTGGCATGGGGAAGTGGCTCTCTGAACAAAAATGGTTGGCAGCAGGATTCTCTACGGCGACAATTTGGCTAGGGATCAGCAGTTGGGCATCCTATCGCAATACAACAGAGTTCATTGGTACCACCCAACGGTTACTCCATTCCTATGAGGTTACTCGTACCCTCTCGACGATCTCCCTGGAGATGACGATCGCGGAATCGAGTCGGCGGGGCTATGTTTTTATCGGCAATCGCGAAGAACTCGATCGATATCAAGAAAGCGTGACCCAACTTTATCCGAGTTTGCAAAGTCTGGAAGGCCAGTTAGGGGAAGATCCCGCACAGTTGGAATATTTTAACCAAATTAAGGAACTCATTCCCAAACGGCTAGCGTTACTGGAAAAGTCAATCCAGCGCTATCGCAGGACTAATCAGATTGACATTGAACAACGGCGGATCACAGCGGAAAGTTTACAATTGCGCGATCGTATTCAATGGCTGCTTGCGGAAATGAAAGACATTGAAGAAATTCGACTGAAGCAGTGGTTGCAGCACTCCCAAGATTTAATGCAACGTCGAATGAGTTTGGAAGTTTGGTTGACTTTTTCAATGTTTCTGGTTTTGTTATTAGGATTTTTGGCAGTTTATCGTCAGGTGATGAAGCGGCAACGTTTGGAAGCGATGGAAGAAAAGTGGTCACAGCAGCAAGAATTGAGTCATTTAAAGCTCAATTTTTTTTCGATGATGTCCCATGAGTTTCGGACACCGTTGAGTGTTGTTTTAGGATCAAGCCAACTGTTGTTGGAAAATCACACCCAATGGCCCGTAGAGAAACGATCGCACAGCCTTCAACGCATTCTGTCTTCTGCCCACGTCATGAAGCGGTTATTAAGTGATATTTTGATGTTTAGTCGAGCAGAAGCAGGAAATTTAGAATTTCAGCCAGATTGGGTTGAATTAGATTCCTTTTGCTTGAATTTAGTAGAGGATATGCGCATGGCTGATCCGCTACAAGATTCCATTAAATTCGTCAGCTATTGCCACGGACAACGGGTCTATGTGGATGAGAAGTTACTGTATTCCGTTCTCAGTAATTTACTACTCAATTCCGTGAAATATTCTGCTGCAAACCAGGCTGTTTATCTGATCGTAGAAGTCGATCGCTACGATTTACTGTTCCATGTGAAAGATCAAGGGATGGGCATTCCTGCTGAAGATTTGCCGCATTTGTATGAACCGTTTTATCGGGGTCGCAATGTTTCCACGATCGCGGGGACGGGCTTGGGATTGGCGGTGGTCAAGAAGTGTGTTGATCTGCATCAGGGAACCGTTACTGTCACGAGTCAAGAAGGACAGGGCACCGTGTTTACGATTCGGCTGCCTGCGGTTGTGAGTCATCTCAATCAACATGTCTCCCATTGACCTGCTGAATTGGCCTACTTAATGGTAGAGTCCTAGTCAAGAGGTTTCAAATTGAGTGGATGAGGGAGTCATCAGCATGAAGGCACAGGTTTTTCGGGGGGTCAATCACCTACAGTACGAAGAAATTCCTATACCGGAGCTGGCTGACGATGAAGTCCTTGTGCAGGTAAAAGTGGTTGGTCTCTGTCAATCCGATATCAAAAAAATTAAATATCCCCTCTATGAACCGCCGCGAATTTTTGGCCATGAAACTGCCGGCACGATTTTCCAAGTCGGTGCAGGGGTGGAAGGCTGGCAGGTGGGCGATCGGGTTGTGGTGATGCACCATATTCCCTGCATGAATTGTGGCTACTGCGAAACAGGTAGCTATTCCATGTGTGAGACCTATAAAAATATTACAACGACCGCAGGTTTTGCACCCAGTGGGGGTGGCTTTGCAGAGTACGTCAAAGTTCCAGGGCATATCGTGCGGCAAGGGGGTCTGATTGCCATTCCCGATCGCGTCACTTTCGAGCAAGCCAGTTTTGTTGAACCCACTAATTGCTGTCTCAAGGCCGTTAAAAAAGCCCAAATTTGCGCAGGTCAAACGGTATTGATTACGGGGGCAGGGCCGATCGGCTTAATGTTCGTTATGCTGGTCAACCATTTCGGCGCAAGGGCGATCGTCACGGACTTGATTCCAGCCCGGTTAGAAAAGGCATTGTCGGTAGGTGCCCTAGCCGCTTTTGATGCCCGAGATCGGTCATTGACCCAAAAGGTACAGGACTTAACCCAAAGCTATGGTGTAGATGTTAGCTTGTTGGCGGTTCCCAGCGATAAGGCGTTTTTCCAGGCGCTAGATTGTACCCGCAAGGGTGGCAAGATTTTGTTTTTTGCAGAGTTTCCCGATGAAGTGGAAATTCCCTTAAATCCCAACCTGTTGTACCGTCGGGAAATTGACTTGATGGGTAGCTATAGTTCAGCCTTTCCGCTGCAAGCTCTATCCGCAGAATTGGTTTTTGAGAACAAGATTGATGTGGATGCGCTGATTAGCGATCGCTATCCACTCAGTGAATTAGCTAAAGCTGTGGAACAAGCTGTTCAGCCCACTCCAGAAACTTACAAAATTCTACTCTACCCATAGATATGGTTACCAAGCTGCCTCCTCCCATGGGTTGCGTCAGCAGTCAGATCTTTGATGCGATCACATTTGTCGATCGTATCAAAGATCTCATGAATCATTGTGTTAATCCATGGCGAGGGCGTAGGCCCGAACGGGTGGGCACGATCGAGTTTGGCGAATGGGAATTTGAATTAGAAATTCTGTTCCTTGACAACTCGACTGGCAAGTTAGCTTACCATGATGTTTTTCTTTAATAATTTGGTGGCTGATGTAGAGCCCTAATCCGGTTCCTTTCCCAACTGCTTTAGTGGTAAAAAATGGGTCAAATAGTTGATTTTGGATGCTTTCAGGAATGCCAGAACCGTTATCTGCAATAGAAATCAAGATCCATTCATTGTCCATCTGTTGCGTTTGGATATGAATATTTCCCTGAAACATGGGTGCTACTTTAGCATATTGTTCTGTCTGTTCTTCGATCGCGTCGATCGCGTTTGAAAGAATATTCATGAATACCTGATTGAGTTGACCTGCATAGCATTCTACGGATGGTAGCAAACCGTAGTCTTTGATGACTTGAATTTCAGGTCGTCTGCTTTGACTTTTTAATCGGCTGCGTAAAATCATAAGGGTACTATCGATGCCATCATGAATATCTACCGCTTTGTAATCGGATTCATCTAACCGTGAAAAATTTCGCAGCGATTTGACAATTTCCGTAATGCGTTCTGCGCCCACTCGCATCGATCGAACTAGCTTGACAATATCACTGGTCAAAAAATCAAAATCGACTTCCTGTAACTTGGATTGCACCACGGGAGAAGGGTGAGGATATTCCGATTGATACAATGCAATAACTTCTAAAAAGTCGCGAATATAGTTATCGACATGATTCAGATTGCCGTAGATAAAGCTGGTGGGATTATTAATCTCATGGGCAACCCCTGCAACGAGCTGACCTAAAGCAGCCATTTTTTCAGTCTGAAGATGGCGAGAATAGTTGTACTGGAGTTGTCGTAAATTCTCCTCAACCAATTGGGCTTCCTGTTGGGCTTGCTGGAGCGATCGTAACGAGAGGGTATGCACCTGGGAATAAGCCAGCAATAACTCGTGGAAATCTAGCACTCGATACCCTCCCGATGCCGTTTCCATCAAGATGGGTTCATAGATACAATCAACCGATCGTTGGAGTGCCTGTTGCGTCGCTTCTACGATCGAGGTTGTTCCCGGTAAAATCAGAGGTTCCGTAGCCCAAGCCTCACAGAATCGCTCCAATGGATGACGAGAAAATAATTCCAAACTGTAGGGACGACTCATTTGTTCAAAAAAGTGTCGCCTTGAAATCATGCCTTGATAGCTGCCATCACGGGTTAATACTACACCCGGTAAGAGCGGATCTCGATCGAAGAGTGTAACTAAGCATTGGCCAATCTCTTGAATCTCTAACTGAGCTTCCCAAGATTTCAACTCGAATATAGTTGAAGTTAATTCAAAACGCACAGTCCCAACATTCCTTACAATCATTGGCTGGTTGAAGTGTTATCTCAGGCTACCAAAACAAATTCCAGGGATCTGAGTGGATTGCTATAATTCAATATTTTATGAAAGCTTCTGCAAGATACTCTCTAGACTTAATTTTGGACTAGGGAGAATATATGGCTCAGCTAAATTGATTGACTACATCTCAGGTGATGCATTGAGGAGTCATGGCGATTAATACAGCTTTAGGGATTAATACTCACGACTGTTTTTGAAAAGTATCAACAAAATCATTCACCCTGATCAAACCCAATAATTTTTAGCATAAAGCACTGTATAGATTCAAGGGATTAGCCTATTTAAAACACGACATTATGAGTATTCCCTTCCTGAGGTAAGAAAAAGCTAAGGGGTTTATTGCATTCTTTAATTACTTGGAAGAATACCTTGTTTCCCATAGACTTCATCTCCCGTAGGCTTTATGACTTAGCGTCTTATCTAACTCATAATCTTGACTGTAAGAGAAGCATTTCAAGATTAATAAATGAATCATGTTTGGATTAACTTCTCGTTAAAATTCTGAGTAGAATTTAGGAGATAATTGCTCACGGATAGAAAGATTAAGTTTCATCCTCTCTCAATCACAAGTCAGTGACTTTAACGAATGACAAACCACTGGCTCTGATGAGGAAATAGTGCTTGGCTGTACCTCTAAATTGCGATCGTGGGTCGCTGTTTTTGCCACTCTACGATCGCCTCTAGTTGCCTTGCCAGGGAAATTAAGGTTGCTTCATCCGCTGGACGACCGACTAGTTGCACACTCACCGGAATCCCTTCTGAGCTAAATCCCATGGGCAGTGCGATCGCAGGTTGGCCACTGACATTAAATGCTGGACAAGGGGCAATCCAATGAATGACCTTTTGCAGAATCTGCTGGGCACTGAGGCGCTTCCAAGCCCCCACCTTTAAATCGGGATACATTAGGGTTGGCAGTAAGATCACATCGTACTGGCTGCATACCTGTACCACCCGCCGTGCAAAGGCATAGAGTTGTTGCCGAACTCGAATATATTGACCTGCCCGAAAGAACTGCGCCTTGAACCACAGATCCCGATTCACTTTCTCTAGGAAAATGCCAGGAATGCCGACATCGCTGTGAATTTGCCAAGTCAACCGAAAGGGCTCGATCATCTCACTAAATTCAAACGCCCCAAATTCCATCGGCTCTACCCAATGTCCGATCGACTCCAACAGATGAGCCGTCTTCAAAACAGCCTCGCGGCAATCCGCTGCGGCTTCTCCAAGGGGCGGAATCTGGGTGGCAAAGCCAATGCGAAGTTTTCCAGGTTCGCGTTGAGTCGCTTCCAAAAAGCTGTGTTCCGGTTCTGGCAACCAGTAGGGATCACCCATTTCGTATCCCGACAGTACATCCAGTAACGCTGCCCCATCCGCCACTGATCGGGCCAAGGTACCACTCACCACGCAACCACTGAAATATTCATCCACGGGTGCACAGGACACCCGCCCCCGCGACGGCTTGAGGCCGACCACACCACAACAGGCTGCCGGAATTCGTACCGATCCGCCCCCATCGGTTCCTGGCGCAACGGCACACAATCCCGCCGCTACAGCAGCTCCCGATCCTCCACTCGATCCTCCAGCGGAGTAAGCTAAATTCCAGGGAGTGCGGGTGGGCGCAAAACCAGGAGGTTCCACGTAGGGCAGTGCGCCCAGTTGGGATGTGGAGGTTTTTCCCAGGATCACAAATCCGGCTTGCTTCATTTTGGTCGTCACCAAATCATCCTGGGAGGCAATGCGGTTCCGCAGGAGTTTAACCCCGTAGCAACAGGGCATATCTTGCACAGAATTGAGGTCTTTAATACCTGTAGGCACCCCAAAGAATGGAGGTAACTCTGCGCCGGACTGGGTGAGGAATTCTGTTTTGGCTTGGGCATCCTGTAATGCTTGTTCTGCTGCAACGTGGAAGAAAGCGCCTACTTGGGGATCTAACCGTTCAATACGATCGAGGTAGAGTTGGGTCAGTTCTAGGGGGGAGATGACCTTTTCGCGAATTAACCGAGCTTGTTCCAGCGCAGAGGTAAAGGCTAAATCAGTAGGATTCATAGAAGAGATCGAGGAGCCAATGGGGAACGAGGATGATGCCTAATCTAAGCAAGATGCCACAGCTTAGCGTTAAGGTGAGATCAAGTTTAACAATTGGCACAGAGTGCTTGGCTGGGGATGGTTATGAATCGGATCGATTATCTGCGCATTAGTCTTGTCGATCGCTGCAACTTTCGCTGTACCTACTGTATGCCAGAGGACGCAGACATCCATTACGCGCCCTCTCCTCAGCTCCTAACCCCAGCGGAATTACTCACCTTGTTGCGTGGGGTGTTTATTCCCTTAGGGTTCACGCGGTTTCGACTCACCGGAGGCGAACCACTGATCCATCCGCAAGTGGTGGAGTTGGTACGATCGATCTCCCAATGGCCGGAAACCCAGGACTTGGCGATGACTACCAACGGGTTTCTCTTAGCCGAAAAAGCCCAGGATTTGTACGATGCGGGTTTACGACGGCTCAATATCAGCCTGGATTCATTGGATCCGGATATTTTCGATCGTATTATTGGCAATCGGGGGCAATCGCGCTGGCCTGCCGTCTGGAAAAGCATCCAAACGGCTTACCGTGTCGGGTTTAATCCCCTCAAGCTCAATGTAGTGGTGATTCCTGGGGTGAATGATCACGAAATTCTGGATCTGGCTGCTTTGTCGATCGATCGGGAATGGCATGTGCGGTTTATCGAATTTATGCCGATCGGTAACCATGACCTGTTCCACGATCGTGGCTGGATTAATTCTGAGGCACTACGGCAACGGATTCGCGATCGTTGGGGACTCACCACTGCACAAGTGCGCGGTAACGGCCCCGCCGATGTCTTCCAAATTCCCGGAGCCAAGGGTACTCTAGGATTTATCAGTCAAATGTCCGAATGTTTTTGCGATCGGTGTAACCGGATGCGGCTCTCAGCGGATGGCTGGTTGCGGCCCTGCTTGCTGAATGAAACGGGGCAGATTGATCTGCGGAGTCAACTGCGCCAAGGGATTGCGATTGGACAACTGCGGGATCAAGTTAAAGCTTTAATCGATCTCAAGCCAGAGATTAACTACAAACTACGGGAATCTGGCACCCAGGGATCCTACAGCCGCACGATGTCCCAGATTGGGGGATAATTTTCTACAGAAAATCTAAAAAGGTATTCCTGAACACTGCGAAATTGGCAGAATGGAAGCGTAATAAAAAGGGCACCCACTCAGTGCCCCACAGATACTCAGATCAGTTTGTCACAGCAAAAAACACCACCATTAGAAATCTTCAGCAACATCAAAACTTGTGTTGCCTCAAGTTCTCCTAGGGGAAATTCTTGCTTATTCTTCAAGATAGATGAAAAAACGGGATAAATACAGTCTCTATATGAAAACTTAACCTGCTTAAAAGGGTAGTTTTACCGATCGTGTTACCAATTTTCACTGAATAATCGGTGTTTCCAGAACATATAAAGCTTTTTCCATCAAATTGCGGTGATTTTTCCATAAAATAGCTATTTTTCTGCATTGGCGATTTTTCCTAAATTGTTCTACCCCCTTGCTGTCGGGGTTCTCAGTGATCACAAAGGATGGCAACCATTGAAACAGTTTAAGTTCGTAGTTTGCCTGTTTTTAAAGTTTGTGTAAGCGGAGGGTGATGGGATTGACATGTAATCAAACCCATGCATATCGAGATAGAAGGAGCACTCTGCTGGGTTAGGCTGTGACGATCGGGTCAAACGATCGGGCAACTGGTTGGCGGACAAGTTTAGGGCTGTATGTCTTGAGATTAGACGGTGATGGGATTGGGAAGATAGCGGCGTAGAAGAGATTTATGGCGGGAGGACAGGTCGGTTCCTGATAGGATTTATCTGATTGAAGAGGATCAGACCACAAGCAGGATATATGAACGTAGCTGACGATAAAACCGTTGTTCGAGACTATTTCAACTCTAAAGGGTTCGATCGCTGGCGACGAATCTACGGCGAAACCGATGAGGTCAACAAAGTCCAACGGGACATTCGCGAAGGTCACCAGCAAACGATCGACCATGTACTGCGTTGGATTGAAGAAGATGGCAATGTGAGCGATCTCACCATTTGTGATGCAGGATGTGGCGTGGGAAGCCTCAGCATTCCCCTGGCCAAGGCCGGTGCAAAGGTGTTTGCCAGCGACATTTCCGAAAAGATGGTTGGTGAGGCCCAGGAACGGGCTGCCCAGGAACTGGGGGAAGCCCAATCCAATGTCAGCTTCCATGCCCAGGATTTGGAAACTCTAGACGGCAAGTACCACACGGTGATTTGTCTCGATGTGCTGATCCACTATCCACCGGACAAGGCGGGGGAAATGATTGCCCACCTGAGTTCCTTAGCAGAATCGCGCTTAATTCTCAGCTTTGCGCCCAAGACGCTCTGTTATTCGCTGCTGAAACGGATTGGCGACTTTTTCCCAGGGCCTAGCAAAGCCACCCGTGCCTACCTCCATCCGGAATCCTATGTAGTGAAGATTCTGCAAGAACAGGGTTGGAAGATTGAACGTAACGAAATGACCAAAACTCGGTTCTACTTTTCCCGTCTGTTGGAAGCTGTGCGGGCTTAGGCAACGACGATCGGCTATCTAGTTTATATCTTTAGTCGTCATGACCCAGACACCGTTGAGAGGAAGGATGATGAAACCATTGGGATTGATCTACCAGGGACTCGATCGCGAAGTTCGACGGCCTGCATCCCTGGGACTAACAACGATCGCAGCGGCAACGCTCACCGGACTACTGACCTATGGCTGTGGCCAAAGTACGTCAACGCCGGGACAAGCGAAGGTACCCGCGATCGCCGTCACCCAAATTGTGGAACATCCTTCCCTCAATGCCGTGCGCGATGGCCTTAAGGCGGAACTGACCCAAGCGGGTTATCAGCCCGATCAAACCCTGAAATGGCAGTGGGAAAGCGCCCAGGGCAACCCGAGTTTGGCGGCCCAGATTGCCAAGAAGTTTGCTGGGGATAATCCCGATGTCGTGGTGGCCATTTCCACCCCCTCGGCCCAGGCGGTGGCTGCTGCTGCCCCCAAGTTACCGATGGTATTCTCAACGGTGACCGATCCCCTAGGCGCTAAGTTAGTGAGTAACTTGCAAAAACCCGGTGGATTAATTACCGGCGTGAGTGACCTGACTCCGGTGGACAAGCACCTGCAACTGATCACGCAAATTACGCCCAAGGTGAAGCGGATTGGTGTGCTTTACAACGCGGGCGAATCTAATTCGGTTTCTTTGGTGAAATTGCTGAAGGCTGCTGCGGCCAATCAAAAGCTGGAAGTGGTAGAGGCTACGGTGGCCAACACCAGCGAAGTGGCCAATGCGGCGAAGAGTTTAATTGGTCGCACCGATGCCATTTACATTCCCACAGACAACACTGCTGTGTCGGCACTGGAGTCGGTGATCCAGGTAGGCGTGCAGAACAAATTGCCCGTGTATGCCGGAGATAATGACTCCGTGGAGCGGGGGGCGATCGCCAGCTTGGGCTTTGACTATTACGATGTGGGACGACAGACAGGCAAACTAGTGGTACGGGTGCTGCGGGGCGAAAAACCGGGCGAGATTGCCGTGGAAACTCCGACCAAGTTGAATTTGACGATTAATGCCAAATCCGCCCAGCAAATGGGGGTGACCGTGCCAGAAAAAGTACTCTCCCAAGCGGTGAAGGTGATTAAATAAAACGCAAGACCGCCCTGGTAGGCTTGCTATGACGACTCTGGTATTGTCCAGTTTGATTGCTCCCGATGCCCTCGATCGCTTGATTGTGCCGCTCTCCGGTGCGCTGGAGTTGGGCTTACTCTACGGCTTGGTGGCGATCGGGGTGTATGTATCCTTTCGGGTGCTGAATTTTCCCGACCTCACCGTAGATGGTAGTTTTCCCCTAGGGGCAGCGGTGGCGGCGACGTTGATTGTCAAAGGGGTGAACCCGATCTCAGCCACGGTTGTTGCAATGCTGGCGGGGGCGATCGCGGGGCTTTGTACGGCTTGGCTCAATGTCCAGCTCAAAATTTTAAATCTGCTGGCCAGCATCCTGACCATGATTGCCTTGTATTCCATTAACCTGCGCATCATGGGCCAGCCGAATGTGCCCCTGTTGGGACAAACAACGGTCATGACGTTGCTGGAGGGTGGGCTTAAACAATTGCCCTCGGTGTTGTCTCCCTTTGGTACCAGTTTGGTCTTGCTGGCGATCGTGGTAGTGCTTAAATTTGGGATCGATCGCTTTTTCCGCTCTGAACTGGGGCTGGCGATGCGGGCCACCGGAGAAAATTCTGATATGGCGCGGGCCCAGGGCATTGCAACCCATCATATAGTACTGCTGGGGATGGCGCTGAGTAACGGTTTGGTGGCGTTGGCGGGGGCGCTATTTGCCCAGGTCAATGGCTTTGCGGATGTGACCCTAGGGGTGGGGACGATCGTCTTTGGCCTTGCCGCTGTGATTATTGGAGAAACGGTGATTTCTGGCACGACGATTTTCTGGGCGACCCTAGGGGCGATCGTGGGATCAATCCTCTATCGCATCGCTGTGACGATGGCCTTAAATACCGATTTTTTAGGCTTGGAAACGCAGGATCTAAACTTGGTAACGGCAATTCTCGTTGCATTGGCGTTAGTTCTACCGCAGTATAAACGAATCAAGTGGAGATTTCGCTAATCTTGAGATGGGTAAGATGTGATAGTGGTGATTTGTACTCTTGATGTGTTCCTTGTGAGATTTTTCGCTTTCTTAAACGTATATTTTTGTCTAATTTTGACGTTTGTTCGTTGCTATTGATTTCATATAAACTCCTATGATTCAACTAGAATCGATCGAGGTTACGTTTAGTCCCGGAACGCCCTTGGAGAATCCGGTGATGCGGGGATTGAGTTTAACGATTCCGACGGGGCAATTTATCACGGTGATTGGCAGTAATGGTGCGGGTAAATCAACCCTACTAAATGTGATCAGCGGTGAAGTCAAGCCCGATCGGGGCCAGGTCATCATTGAAGGGCAAACCGTGACCCGTTGGTCAACCCATCAGCGGGCTCGGCTAGTGGCAAGGGTTTTCCAAAATCCCCTAGCGGGTTCCTGTCCGCAACTCACCGTTGAAGAAAATATGGCCTTGGCCTATCGTCGGGGTAAATCTCGTCGCTTAGGGCTGGCTCTTTCCCCCAAACTGCGATCTGAATTCCGTGATCAATTAGCGCGACTGGGTTTAGGGCTGGAAAAACGCTTGGGCGATCGGATGGGGCTGCTTTCCGGCGGCCAGCGTCAAGCCATTAGCCTGTTGATGTCCACCTTGGCCCCTAACCAAATCCTGCTCCTAGATGAACATACCGCAGCCTTAGATCCCAAAACCGCAGAATATGTCCTCGATTTGACCCGCACGATCGTCGCTGAACGCCAACTCACCACCCTCATGGTGACCCATAGCATGAAACAAGCCCTGTCCTTGGGCGATCGCACCATCATGCTCCATGGTGGCAAAATCATTTTCGATATTGCGGGGCCAGAACGATCGCGGCTAACAGTCACCGACTTACTTCAGCAGTTTGAGCAATTACAAGGGGCCGACCTCGCGGATGATTCGCTGCTCTTGGGCTAAGTCAGACCTTGAGCGAGAATTGGGCGGGGAATTCTGCTGGATTCCGGGTCGCCTGTGACCTCAGGATAGCGCGATCGACCAATACTACAGTCAGAACTACAGTCAGAACTACAGTCAGAGAAGGCATTTCATGGAATCGGAGTCTCGTCAATTTCCTAAATTTCCTATTTTTCCCACGGCTCATACCGAAGATGAACTCTCAGAACAGGATTTATCAGCGTTATTGCCGTTAGCCTATCAGCTGAAATTTCCAAAGGAGCTAGAAAGACGTTTTCAAAGTTTTTATTATCAAAATTCTATATTTTTCATTCGAATTGTCTTAATCGCTTTTCTAATTGGCTACGGGGCATTTGGAGTAGCTGATTTTTTTAATTTGCCCCTTACCCGTCATTTTGCGTGGCTGATTCGCTATGGTTTTATTTGTCCAGCCTTCACAGCAATTATTGTTTTTAGCTTTTCTCGAAATTTTCAGCGAGTGATGCAAGTTGCAATCACCACGGTGCAATTGGTGGGTGGTTTAGGCATTGTGATGATTGCTGCAATCGCCCAGCCAGAGGAGCCCGGATACCGACTGTATTTTATGGGCTTTGTCTTTATTATCCTAGGTATTCATTTTTGTCGAATTCGGTTTATCTATGCCAGTACGATCGGCTGGATTATCTGGTTGACCTATGCATTTATTGCATTGTTCAGTCAGCAAATGCTTCAGTCGGAATCGGGGCTAATCTTTGTTCTGGGGAACTTGTTCTACCTAGGAATGATTAATTTTGCAGGCATGTTGGTCGGTTACTTGTTAGAAGTATCTGCCCGCATCGATTTCCTGCAACGCCGCGCCCTTGCCTACGAAAAGCGTAAATCGGAAAGCCTGCTGCTGAATATTCTGCCCCAATCGATCGCGGCGCGACTGAAGCAAGATCCCAGCACGATCGCCCAGGAATACGCGATCGCAAGTATCTTATTTGCGGATATTGTCAACTTTACGCCCTTGTCTTCCCAACTATCACCAACGGAATTGGTGAATTTATTAGATGAAATGTTTTCCCACTTTGATCAGCTTGTGGAACAGTATGGGTTGGAAAAAATTAAAACCATTGGGGATTGCTACATGGTGGCATCCGGTGTGCCTACGCCACGGGAAGATCATGCGGAGGCACTGGCTCACCTAGCCTTGGATATGTTGCACTATTTAAAAAACTTTGCCCAGCAAACCGGCTATCCCGTCAATTTGCGCATCGGCATTCATACGGGTTCTGTAGTTGCAGGGGTGATTGGCCGCAAAAAATTTCTCTATGATCTTTGGGGTGACACGGTGAATACAGCCAGCCGCATGGAATCCCACGGCGAACCGGGGTGTGTGCAAATCAGTCGTACCACCTACGAATATCTTGCCCCCCACTTTATCTGCCAATCCCAGGGCTCGATCGCGATCAAAGGTAAAGGTTTAATGGAAGTTTGGCATTTAATTGGACGCAATCCAGCACCTTACCCTACTTTGGAGAGGGAACCTCCAAGATCCTAGAATGCTGATGTTAAGTTGACGGAGTTTCAGGGCACTATAACCAATATGCTTTTATTGGTCTGTAAACTCGTTTGATAGGTCACTTTTGGTAAACCACTGTGCCTATGGAGTTTTTCTAACTAGCTGTTCTTCTTATCCAAGCCTCCTTCCAAATGAGTGAAGTTCATGGTTGATCCAGATATCAAATTCGGTTCACAAGTGATCCCAACTTCCCTAGAAGCCTCATTGCAAAAGTCTCTAGAAACTTCATGGCAAGAAATTTCTAGCCATCAATTGCAGTTTTTGCAGAGTTTGTGGGAAGGAGTCAGCTACGGGATTTATGTCCTAGATGTGTTGGAGGAGGGGCAAGACTTTCGCTTTAAAGCGTTTAATCCATTTATTGCACGGACGAGTTCAGTTCCTGTTGAGCAACTCTTGGGAAAGACTGTAACAGAAACCTTTCCGGCAGAAACTGCTGATCGCTATTGTCAACACTATCAGAGATGTGTACAGTCCCGGCAACCTCAAGTTTTTGAAGAATGTCTCCCCTATGATGATCAGGAAACGTGGTGGATGATGACTGTTAGTCCGCTACTGAACGACGATCGGGTAGAGCAGCTTTTGGTCACGTTGGTTGATATTACGGAACGAGCTCAGCTAGAAGCGGAACGTAAAGCGGCAGAGGTGGCTCTGGCTGAAAGTGAAGCCAAGTTCCGCCGCTTGGTGGAAAATGCTCATGATATCATCGGTATTTGGAGCCTAGATGGAACTTTGACCTATCTTGCACCGGGCGTGCAGGCAGTGCTGGGTTATAGGCCAGAGGATTGGGTGGGAAAATCCTTTGCTCCCATGGTGCATCCGGAGGATTTACCAAGGTGTTTAGAGGCCAATCAAAAGGTTATACAAACTGGAGAAAGTATTTCAGGGCTAGAATTTCGCAATACCCATCAGGATGGTCGCTGGATTTGGCTATCGCTTAACATTGCCCCGGTTAAGGATTCCCAAGGTCAAGTTATCGCTCTGCAAGGGGTTTTGCGTGACATTAACGATCGCAAACAACAGGAAACCGCGTTGCGATTCATTGTGGAAGGCACCCTCGCGAAGACGGGAGACGAATTTCTGCGGGCCTGTGTGCAGCATTTGGCGGAAATTGTTCAAGTCAAATATGCATTTATTACGGAAGCGGTGGATGATAGCTATCAGACCACCAAAATGTTGACCCTTTGGAATGGGGAGAACTTTATTGAACCCTATGAGTTCGATCTTGCTGGAACCCCTTGTAATTGTGTGTTCCAAGATAACTGGGGAATTTTTCCAGACTCGCTCCAATCTCGCTTTCCTGATGCTTCTACCTTAGCCATACTGAATGCTGAAAGCTACCTGGGAACAGTCATTGTCGATTCTCAAGGTAAAAAAATTGGGAATATTGGCATTTTAGATATCAAGCCACTAACTGATAATCTTGAAACTGCCAAATTTATCCTGCAAATTTTTGCCACTCGAGTAGGGGCAGAACTAGAACGTAAAATTGCTGAACGGAAATTACAAGAGCAGGAAAATTTTCTGCGGACGGTCTATGAAGGGGCTGTTCAGCCAATTTTTGTGGTGGATGTGTTACCCGATGGGGATTTTCGGTATAGCGGGTGGAATACGGCTGCCGAAATCATAGCGGGCCGATCGAGTCAAGAAATTGCTGGAAAAACACCTGAAGAAGTCTATGGAGAGGAAATTGGAACCATAGAACGCCAACGGTTACAGGAGTATCTGAAGTTAGGGACTTCGGGCAGCTACGAAGAATGTGTCAATCTTGATGGAGAATATTCCTGGTGGGTTACAACCCATAATCCGGTGCGGGATAGTGATGGGAACATTCATCGATTTATTGGGACAACGTTTGATATTACAGAAATAAAGCTAGCAGAAGCGGCGCTGCAAGACTATGCCGATCGGCAAACGTTATGCAATCAACTGACGAATCAAGTCCGGAATTCTCTCGATCTAGATACTGTGATTGCGACCACGATTCAGTCGATTCGGGAAGTCTTAGGTATCGATCACTGCGCTTTCGCATGGTATGAAGTGCATCAAGGGATTCCCTATTGGATTATGGTGCAGGAAGCCAAACTAGATGTAGTACCTAGCGGTTTAGGGATGTATGCTGCATCGCTGGTTGGGCCTGTGGAATCCATTTTGGATCAACAGACAATTTTATGCGTTGATGATGCCAGTCAGTATGAAGAGCCGATTCACCGCGCTTTCTTACAATCTATTCGGGCGCAGTCTGAAATATTGTTACCGCTTCGAACGAATAGCCAACGGACTGGGGTGATTATCTGTGTTAATCATGCATCAGTGAGACCTTGGATGGAAAGTGAGGTAGAGCTTTTACTAGCAGTCCGAGATCAATTAGCGATCGCGATTGATCAAGCTGACCTCTATTCCGAAAGCCGTGCAAAAAGCAAAGAACTTCAACAGACTTTGCGAGAACTCCAACGCACTCAAACCCAGATGTTGCAAAGTGAAAAAATGTCTAGTTTAGGCCAGTTGGTGGCTGGGATTGCCCATGAAATCAATAATCCAGTTAATTTTATCCACGGCAATGTGACCTATGCTGAAGATTACATTCAAGATTTATTGGATGTAATTCAACTTTATCAAGATGTCTATCCTCAGCCGACTCCAGTAATTGCAGAAAAGCTTGAAGAAGTTGATGTCGAATTCCTGAGTGAAGATTTGCCTAAGGTTGTTAGCTCGATGAAAGTAGGAACGGAAAGAATTCGAGAAATTGTCAAATCTCTCCGACTCTTTTCCCGGCTTGATGAAGCAGAGTATAAGGCTGTTAACATTCATGATGGCATTGATAGCACCTTAATGATTTTGCAAAATCGCCTGAAAGCGAAAACAAGTCGTAATGAAATCCAGGTAATTAAAGATTATGGTGATTTGCCAGAGGTTGAGTGTTTTGCAGGTCAGCTTAATCAGGTATTTATGAATATCTTAGTGAATGCGATCGATGCCTTGGAAGAACGAGATGCTGGGCGATCGCTAGAGGAACAAGAGCAGTCTCCCAGCACGATTCGTATCAAAACTGAACGAGTTAATTCTAAGTACGTCAACATTAGTTTTCTAGATAATGGACTGGGGATTCCCGAACCCATTCAAAAGCGCTTGTTTGATCCATTCTTTACCACGAAACCGATCGGAAAAGGGACGGGTATGGGAATGTCCATCAGCTATCAAATTGTGACTGAAAAACATAGCGGAAAATTACTCTGTCGTTCTACCCCGGAACAGGGGACTGAGTTTATTGTCCAAATTCCCATTCAACAACGCAATACAAAGCCGAGCAGCAGTTATTAGTTGATTGATGGGGCGATCAATGGATTGGTCAGGGTATTGAGCTTTCCATTGATTTATAAGAATGAGATGGTCAAGACAAAAGTTTACAGCATTTAATGCTTGCTAGAGTATAAATACTTAAATTATCTGTCATTGTTTAGTTTTCTAGTTTTCCACTTTTTAGTGATTTAATTAGCCTGTTGAAGGTTTGGCTTAAGTTTTTATTTAAAAGTTTGATTGGAATATTCTTGGATAACGATGTAAGATTGTTGACTAAGACTTTCCCTAGTTCTTCACTTTTTTCAATTGGCTAAGTAAAATGGGTGATGTGACTAGATTGGTAAAGATTATCTGGTGTAAAAGACAGATATGCCGAATGTATAGTTAGAATTAGGTAAAGGCAGTCATTGCTCGGCTATCTATGCAGCAAGGTATCGTATTGGTTAGTACAGTCTAACAATGTATCAGATAGATTGAGCTATCAGTGTGTAGTGCCGACTTTGCCTCTATACGAAATTAGGGTATTTAGCTTCAGTGAAACCCCTAATTTTGTGATTTTTGGTTGAAATGAATTTTGCTGACAATCTAGTATTTGCAACTAATTTTGAGAAATACTGCGTTTCATTCCTGCTGTCCAGGGTAGATTAGGAATACATCAATAGTGGCTGACAAAAGCCAACGATTCAACTGATACGACGTCATTTGAACTGTTGCTCAATATCAGATAGAAATATTGATTATTGTGTGTTTCCAGCAGTAGATTCAGTACATAAGCGCTTTAGATGTATCAATACTCATCTGGTTGGGATTGTCTATTTGATTGCTTGAAACTACTAACTACGTTGGATCGCTGAAGTGTCGGCATCTCCCTGGGTTTTAAAATCAGTGGCTAGCAATGGCTAGTCTTGATCTGCCCGAAGTCTTCTGCACCTGAGACATATCTGTATCTTTCTGACGAAATCTATGCAAGTTAAAAATCGTGCGGCTTATCGCCGTTTGCTAGCTGCTACTTTAATGGTGGGTAGCACACTTCCTTTGGCCTTACCTCTGCTTGCTGAAACTCCAGTGGGGACGCCCATTAGCAACACTGCAACAGCGACCTATGAAGATCCTAACGGAACCACTTTTAATGCGACTTCTAATACAGTAACAGTCACGATCGCAGAAGTGGCGGGTGTTTTTGTTACACCTTTGGCCACGATCGATCAAAATGGCGGCAGTGTCTTACCTAACGACGTCATTAACTACGAATTTAAGGTTGAAAACGCAGGGAACGATACCACTCAATTATTCATTCCTCCCGCTCCCGTTGTCACGGGCCCTGGAAGCGCTTCTCAAGTCTTTATTACGGGCTATATTGATGCCAATGGCAACCGGACGAATTTTGCACCCGTAGCCGTGACTGCCAATCCTACAGGCAGTATTGCAGGTCTCCCAACGATCGGTGCTAACCCTGCTGGAGTTCTCCCTGCCGGTTACTCCTATGTGGTCAGCGTGCCTGTTACAGTCAGCAACCTAGCCGCTTCCGGTGCCAGCATTGTTGTGCGGTTGGGGGACACAGCGCCGAATGATAACAGTCCAGCGACCCAGAACCAACCCGATGCTCCTGATAGTGCACTGAACACCGAAGTCAGAACCATTGATTACGCTGGTGAAACGGGGCCTTCCGCCGCAGTATTACCGGCCTCGGCAGAACGGGAAGCCAGTGCGGTACAAACGGTAACCGTCGGTTCCCAAGCCCAAGCCTTAGCAACAATTCTGAAGAATCGCCTTGGGGTGAATGCACAAGACCCAGCCAAGTTAGAGGATGACATCATTACCTACGGGCTTGGCCTAGAAGTAGAATCTACGGCTCCTACAGGTAGCGTAGGGATTACTCCCGGTAAGCTGGTAGGGATTACGGTGAATGGAATAGGCGCTAACCGAGTGTTAGTGTCTGATGCAGTCCCGACAAGTACTGCGCTCACCAGTGCTGCGGATGTAAAAGCGCCAACCAACTGGACAGCCGTCTACACCACGGATGCTCTGAGTGTGCCAGCAACCCAGGCCAACTGGTCTACCACGTTCAGTGCCGCTGCAACCCGGATTGGGTTTGTCTACGACACTGGCGTGAATGGCCCCATTAACGAAGGCACCACGGTCACAGGTTTTGAATTTAAGGTGATCACCAGTGGCATTCCTGTAGGTTCCACTACTCCTGTCAACATTGCCAACATTGCCCAAGTGATGGGACAAACTCAAGGCAATACAGGCCCGACGGCTCCTCTGGTCTACGACGAATCCGGTGACCAAAATCCCTCGAACTTTAATGACAATGGGTCACCCTTTATTCCGCCCGGTGGTACCATCCTAACCCCAGGCTCTAACAACGTTCCCACGGGGCAAGCCAATCCAACCAACGATGGCGTAGACAACAACAACGACAACACTGGCGTTGGCCCTGGTGGGGAAGATAACGTTTACACCGTAGCGCTGCCGGGAACGGTGCTGAATGGTCCCGCAGGTGTGCCTGGTGCCGTTGGCCCAACCAATAACAATGACGACTTCACCAACCGCAGCACCAACGTACCTCCTAATATTGCACCGGGTCAAACGGTAGATTTCACAGCCACTACTGTTGATGCCACCTTCCAAAATTCGATCAGTAACCCCGACACCACGAACCCACTGACCAACATCTTGCTGGTACCGGATACGTTGGGTTTCACACCGAGTCCCCAAGAAACCCTGCCTCCCGATGGCACCAAAGTCACAATTACCTATGGTGGACAGAGTGCGGTGTATCGCTATGATGCAGGGGTTGGCAACTTTGTGTTTGAGTCAGGAACAGCGATTCTGATTCCCACGTTGGCTCCAGGCCAAACTATCAACTATGACGTTTCAGTAGATTTACCTGGTGCAACGCCGCAGTCTACGGATACTGGAATTGGTTACTCGATTCCCATCTATGCCTTCAAGGATGTCGATGGAGACTCTCGTCCTGATCCCGCTGAAACAACCCAAAACCGGACGATCGATCGGGTCTACGTCGGTTATCTGAAGCTACGTAAACAGGCGCAAATCCTGGATACGGATGGTACGACTGTGCTGCAAGCGTATACCGATGACAATGCCTTGTTAGCTTCTAAGGCTGCGCCGGGTCGGACGATTCAGTACAGGATCACCTACCAAAACATTTCCATTGCACCGGTTGGAACTGGCAACATCATTCTGGATGCTCAAAACATCACGATTACTGAGAATGGTGACAACGGTACTAACACTTGGGCACAGGAAATCAACGGTGCTATCATCACTAGCCACGTCACTGGCTCGGTCGTGGTGACCTACGGAACGACGACCTACAATCCTGCGGGTGAGCAAACGGGAACGACTAAGGCTGCTGACGTTGTGGAGTATGTCCACAAGCCGGGTGTGGTGATTCAACCGGGTGCGAGTGGTTCCTTCACCTTCAAGCGCAAGATCAACTAGTCAACCGTAGCGTCTTCGTTACGCCGACCAGGGTAATGAAACAGGAAGCGGTCTATTCATTTCTAAAATCACGATCGATAGACCGCTTCTATCCTACTGACTCAATCTCACTGATTTTGCACTTTCTAGCAATTTTGTCACCCCCAGATTTTCACAATTACTATGAAACGTTCATTCATTATTGGCTTCTCAACCTTAGCGTTAGTTTTGGCAGCACCGATCGGCCATGCTGCCTTCTTTTCTCAGGGCTTTTTCGGTGGGTCTGCGATCGCGCAGAATGCTCAACGACCCGATGTGCGTCTGCAATTAGTTGCTGAGAAGCGTCTCGTTGCGCGTAATTCCCAAGGACAAGAACAAGTGACTTGGCAAGCGATCGGGGGCCAAAATTCTGCCCGTCCTGGGGATGTCCTGCGATACTCCCTCATTGGCAAAAACCAAGGCAATCGGGCTGCTCGGAAATTTGCTCTAACGCAGCCTGTTCCGAAAGGTACAGTTTATGTGATGAACTCTGCTGCTAAAGGGAAAGGAGCAGAGTTGATTTACAGCATTGATGGCGGGAAGAGCTTTGTGGCCAATCCGACGGTTCCGGTACGGACGGCGAGCGGTAAGGTGGAAAATCGTCCTGCCCCCGCAGAAAGCTATACCCACATTCGTTGGCAGTGGGGCGGAGAACTGGCTCCTGGTGGAAATGTCAACGTTGCTTACCAAGTTAGAGTGCGCTAAGGGTTCATGGGAAGGTCAATGGTGTTCAAAATATCACCATTGATTTCCCTATGAAGAATATCTGTCGGCGGGAAAGTGTTTTCAGGTTAGAGCAAATCTAAGTGCGATCGCTGGTTCACCCACCCCCATATATCAAGCTTCTCGAAATCATCTACCCCCAGACATTTCTGTGCATAGCATAACTTGATTAATTCAGCTTGTTAACAAACTGGTTGGCTAACTGGTTGGCTAACTTATTGACTAACTTATTGATACCTGCTGACCCAACTTGTTAACGAACTTACGAATTGCTAGACCTTACTTTGCTCTCACCATGCTGCCACGATTCTGTTCTCCTCTACATCTTTTTCAGAAAACCACTCGTCAAAAAGCAACTTTTGGGTTGGCTCTGTTGATTGTCGCTAACAGCGTTATGAATCCCTGGTCATCGGCTGCTCAAGCACAACAGAATGCAGCCCAACCAGCAGAGACTTATCCACTGGTGAACCAAGCAGCTTATGGTTACAGCACAGTATCGCAGACTAGATACCCTGCAATCCAACAGTTCCAAGGCGTTACAGGACAATTACAGAGCGAAATTATTCCTGCATTAGTTGACCCTTTAGGCCGTATTGTCGGCTGTGCTGGAGAGGTCTTACCCAGTTACGTTGGGTTTAGTGTCGCCGTCTATGACGCAGATCCCAGCGATCCAACGGGAGCTAGCTTGGGGCAATTGACACCGTTAACGCGCACTGAGTTACCTGATATTCCGAACAACGGAATTCTGAAAGGACTTGCGCCAAATACTGAAAATAGTAATCCCTACTTCTTGCCGACCAGTAGTGACGGAACCTATAACTTCCTCCTCGATCCGAATCGTGGACAGCTAGATGTGGGCCGAACCTATATTCTGGTCATTAATCCTCCACCTAATTCGATTTACAGTCAGCGACGGATTCAAATTCGGATTGATTCTAGAAATAACAACCTTGTTGCCTATACAGCGACCTCCCTTGATGGTAGACCTGTTAGTTCGAGTACTAATCAAACTTCGATTGCTGGCACCCTACAAGTCTCCAATGCTGAAGCAACCTCATTGATTTTAGCGGCCCTCGATTTAAATGCAAGTGTGTGCCAAGCCCAGGAAATACAAATTGTGAAAACCGCCGATCGGGCGGCGGCGCAACCGGGGGACACGGTGGTCTACCGACTGACCCTCCGCAACCTCGCTAGCTCCGTAGTAAACAACTTGCAGGTGACGGATGAATTACCCTTTGGCTTCCGATACCGCGAAGGTTCAGCCAAGGCAGAGTACCAAAAGCAATCCCTACCTATCCAAGCAACGGCCAACAGTAGAAGTTTGGTATTCAACCTGAATGGGGTCAATTTACCGGGTATTCAAACGATCGACCAAGTTCAAATTATCAACATCGCCTACGCCGCTACCCTCACCCCCGACGCCATTCGAGGCAACGGTAAAAATCTAGCCTCGGTTCAAGGTCGTCGCGCTGATAACCAACAAACGGTCAAAGATGGCCCTGCTTCCCATCAACTTCGCATTAATCCTGGCCTGCTATCGGATTGTGGGACCCTGCTAGGCCGAGTATTTGAGGATAAAAACTTTGACGGTGAACAACAGCCTGGTGAACCTGGAATTCCTAATGCCGTTGTGATTCTCGATGATGGTAATCGCATTACAACCGATGCCAATGGTCTGTTCTCCGTAGCGAATGTAATTTCGGGGTATCGCACGGGTGTTTTGGATCTCAGTAGCGTTCCAGGTTATACCTTCGCACCGAATCGCAAGTTTAAAGAACGGAACAGTCAATCTCGATTGGTGCATTTATCCCCCGGTGGTTTGGTTCGTATGAATTTCGCTGTGACACCCGCAGCCCAGGAGGTTGCTAAATGAAATCCCAAAAGTGTTCCAAAAATGTTTACCTCCTGGGGATTCTTCTAGCCAGTGATTTGGCTGCGATCGCCTTAGCGCCTAATCTAGCCACTGCTAACACTGCGAATGAGTCTACGGATAAGGCTCCTAATCCCGCGACGACTGGTCAAAAAACAACGAAAGCGACGGGCTTGCCTAAGACGGAGATTCAGAGCATCAGTAAACCTAGCTTGATGACTCAAGCTCCAGAGAGTGCCAAGTCAGTCGTAGCCACGGCAGATCAGGTGAAAATTCTGGCACCTACACCGAATACGGTTCTGGATACTTCTGCGGCAACGATCGTGGTGCAGTACCCGATTGGAAGTCAACTGGATCTGCGGGTGGGCGATGTTCCGGTGGATGACAAGTTGATTGGTCGGACGGAGCAGAACGATCGGGCGGGATTAATTACCCAAACTTGGTATGGGGTCGCCCTGAAAGAAGGGACAAACATCATTAAAGCGAACGTCATCAGCAATGGTAAGACGATGGCAACCGCTATTACAACGATTCAAACCCGTGGTGCGATCGCGCGGATTCAAATCGAACCTAGTGCAACCCGCGTGCCTGCCGATGGCAAAACCCTGGTGACGATTCAGGGTCAACTGTTGGATGCTCAAAACAATCGCTCTAACCGCGATGGCATGATTACGCTGGCCAGTAATGGTGGAGAGTGGGTCACCAAAGATGCCAGCCCCGACCAACCAGGATTTCAGGTGAAGGCGGAAAATGGTCGGTTTAATGCTGAGTTGAAAGCGGGGTTAGAGGCGAAAACCGTTAACGTCAAGGCTCAAACCCTGGAACTGGAAGCCTTTACCCAGGTACTCTTTGAAACAAACTTGCGGCCCTCGATCGCCACTGGGGTGATCAACGTGCGCCTAGGGCGACGGGGCACGGATTTCTTCGGCAGTTTGAAGGACTTTGTTCCTCCCGATGGGAATAATGGCTGGCAACTGGATGCTAATGCTGCGGTGTTTGCGACTGGAAAAATTGGTGATTGGTTGTTCACCGGGGCTTACAACAGCGATCGACCGCTGAATAAAACCTGTGAAGGAACGGTTCGGCTATTCCGTCAGGATCAATTTTGCGAAAACCAATATCCCGTATACGGAGATAGTTCTAAGTCCGATATTCTGGCTCCATCGATCGATAACGTTTACCTGCGGTTGGAAAGAACCTCCAAGACTCCCGGTGCGGGCATTGACTACGCCATGTGGGGGGATTACAACACGGAGGAATTTGCCACCAAGTCCCAGGAGTTTACGAGCTTTACACGCCAACTGCACGGCTTCAAGGCGAATTATAATTTCGGCGATCTACAAATTTCGGGTCTCTACGCCAACAATGTGGAGGGCTTCCAACGGGATACGATCGCGCCGGATGGGACGAGCGGCTATTACTTCCTGTCTCGACGCTTGGTGACGGAAGGCAGTGAAGATATCTTCATTGAGATGGAAGAACTGAACCGTCCTGGAACGGTGCTGGAACGTAGAAAACTGACGCGCGGCCCCGATTACGAAATTGATTACGATCGCGGGACTGTTTTATTCCGGGAACCCGTTCTGCGCACAGATGTGGCGTCTGATGGTACGCCTTTGGTGCGTCGCATTGTGGCGACCTATCAGTATGATGAACCGGGGTCTAATAACAAAATCTACGGCGCACGGGCGCGCTATCATCTCTCCCGCGAACAAAATCGGGAAAGCTGGATTGGTGCGACCTACTGGAAGGAAGATCGGAGTGCACGGGACTTTGAACTCTATGGTGCGGATGCCTTTATCAGCCTAGGTTCCAAGGGTTCGCTGATTGCAGAATATGCCCATTCCAAGAACACATCTAATGAACTCGGCCAAGTCAGTGGTAACGCATACCGCATCGAAGCCCAAGGCGAATTGGCCAAGGGCATCCAGGGTCGGGCTTACTATCGATCGGCGGATTCGGGATTTGCCAACAATGCCACGGTGAGCTTTGTGCCGGGACAAACCCGTTACGGGGCGCAGGTGACCGCCAAGGTGTCAGAGACGACCAATCTCAAAGTTCAGTACGATCGCGAGACAAATAAGGGAATTGCGGCACAGCCCTTAATTACGGAATTTGATCTGTTTACGCCCCGCGAAGCTCCGGTTCCCGGCAGTCGGGTGGATAACTCCCTCACGAGTATTACCGCAGGTATTCAACAGCGCTTTGGTTCAGCGGATCTGACGGTGGATTGGATTCATCGCGATCGCAGCGATCGGATTAATCCCAGTGCCAATACGGTTTCCGATCAACTTCGCTCTCGGTTCACAATGCCGATCGCGAAGAACCTGACCTTCTTGGCACAGAACGAAATGACGCTGTCGTCGCAAAATGATGCCTATTACCCCGATCGGACATTGTTGGGCCTCAACTGGCAGGTGATGAAGGGCGTCAATATGCAGTTGGCCCAGCAATTTTTCACCAGTGGGCAGTATGCAGGTAAGTCCATCACCAGTCTGTCCTTGGCTGGGGATTACAAGCTCTTTCCTGAAACGACGATTAGCGGGCGGGCGGGAATCTATAGCGATGCAGGCAGTTGGACGACCAGTGGCGCGATCGGGATTAAGCAGGGCATCCGGTTTTCGCCGGGGCTACGCATGGACTTGGCCTACGAGCATGTGTTTGGTAGCTTCATTGGCCAGAGCGCAACGGGCACCCAGTTTATTCAACCCTTTGCGCCGGGGCAGAGTGCGGCATCCTTGGGCGTGCAGGGGGGCGATAGCTTCAGCGTGGGGCTGGAGTACAACGATAGTCCTAACTTCCAAGCCAGTGCGCGGGTTGATCACCGCACTTCCAGCAGCGGGACTAATACGGTGATTTCTGCGGGGGCAACGGGTAAGCTGAGTCCTTCTCTCACAGCGTTGGTGCGCTACCAGCAGGCTAGCTCTGCCAATCAGGGGATTTCCGGGTTGGGTACCACGTCCAACTTAAAAATGGGCTTGGCCTATCGTGATTTGGCTAGCGATAAGTTTAATGCGCTGTTCCGCTATGAGTATCGCCACAATCCGTCGACGATTCCCGATAGTTTATTATTCAGCTCGGGGACGGGGTCGGAGGAACATCTATTTGGCCTAGAGGCGATCTATGCACCAGCTTGGAACTGGGAGTTCTACGGCAAGTTTGCCCTGCGCAATAGCAAGACGTTCCTGGCGGATGATTTTACGGCTAAGACGACGACCAGTTTGGCGCAACTGCGGGCAACCTATCGGCTGAACTATAGCTGGGATCTTTCAGGAGAGGCGCGCTGGATTAGTCAACCCACGACGGGCTATAGCGAAACAGGCTTTGCGCTGGAGGCAGGCTATTACCTCACGCCGAACCTACGCTTGTCTGCGGGCTATGCCTTTGGCAGTGCTAACGATCGCGACTTTGATGGCTATCGATCGGCGGGTGGGCCTTATGTGGGGCTGACAGTGAAGGTGAATGAGTTGTTCAACGGATTTGGGCTACAAAAGGCACCAAAGCCGAAAAATACGGGGGAAGCCGTAGCAGACAACAAGTCCACTCAACCAACCCCTGCACAATCGATCGCTGCACAAGCGACTCCCGCACAATCGACTGCTGCTCAGCCTGCTACCACCACTGAGGCCAAGCCGCTTGATACTCAACCTGCTCAAGCTAAACAAACCGTAGATAAGCAGGCGGATGCTAAGAAGGCTGCCACCCAGTCTAAGATTAAATCGCGTTCGATTTCTCGTCCTGAAACCCTTAAATAGTTCGCTCAATTGTCCAAAACCTTGTCCAAAACCTTGATCTTTCGCACACCCTAGTCCCCCTACTGCACAGGTTATTATGAATCGCAACGATCGTTGGCTCCGTTCCGCTTTCTTAACGGCTGGAATGTTGGGAATTGCTTGGAGCTTAAGTTCACCTGCTTCTGCGGGAAGTGCGCTTCGGGTGGTTGTGAATAGCAATCAAGATACCGTTCAGCCGGATGATGTTATCACGTTGCGGGAAGCGATCGCGTTGGTCAATGGCACGTTGTCCATGGCCCAGTTGACTCCCGCTGAAAAGAAACAGGTGAGCCGTCCGGTGATGGTGAAGCCGGCGGAGACCTATGGCGGGCAGAACCGATCGATCATCCAGTTTGCGTTACCGCAGAATCAGACTCAAATTTTACTGACCCAACCTTTACCGCTGTTGACCACTGTGGGGATGACGATCGATGGTACGAGTCAACCGGAGTATCAACCAGGCACGCCCATTGTCGCAATTCAACCCGCTTCAGGGGTGAATATTCCCCGTGGATTGTCGATTTTGGCGGATGGGGTGACGGTGCGTGGTTTGCAGATGGCTGGGTTTCGGCAGCACGATCGCCAGGATTACCTTGAGCCATCGGGCAATATCACGATCGGGAATCGGGAGCAGGTGCCGGAGGTGACAATCGATCGAGATGCGGCTCCCAAAGATGTGGTGATTGAGCAGAATGTGTTGGGGGCGGTTGCGAAGGACGATCGGGCATTGCCTTCCAGCTTCGGGGTGTATGTCTGGAATAGTGTGGGGGCAACGATTCAGAATAATCGGATTATTCGCAATCAGGGAAGCGGGATTGTAACGGGCGTGATGGCTACTAATCTCGGAGTTCTCAACAATGAGATTGCTGAAAATGGATTGCAAGGAATGCCGGATGGGATTCGCTTAGAGGGGAAGATTACCAATAGTCAAGTGCTGGGTAATCAAATTGTGGGTAATGGCGGTAGTGGAATTTATTTGTTTAAGTCTGAAGGCGCGATCGAGGTTCGTGAGAATACTCTGAAGGGGAACGGGAAGAAGGTTCGTCAAGCTGCGATCTATTTGATGGGGAACGATCACCGGATTGTGGGGAATCGCATCTTAGAGCAGGCGGGCGCAGGGGTGGTGATGGCAGCCTATCCGGAAACGGTGCGCAATCAGGTGGTGAATAACCAGTTTGGCAGTTTGCAGGGTCTGAGTCTGGATTTGGTGACGCGCCATGGTACGGGTACATCGGATTATCAGAATGGCGATGGCCGGAATTTGCCCATGAGTGCCTATCCCAGTCGATCGCACAGTGCGAACCGGGGAATGGATGCGCCGCAGTTGATCAGTCCAGAATTTTTGATCAGTTTGCTGGATGGGTCTGTAGAATTGGTGGGCAGTGCAGTTCCCAATGCAGAGATTGAAATTTATCGTGTGCAGTTGCTGGCGGATGGCCGGGAGTTTATCACGGACGTTGTGGCGACAGCGAAGGCGGATGGTAGTGGCAAGTTTGTCACCCGTTTGGAGCAGTTGCAAAATGGCGATCGCTTGAGTGCAGTGGCAACCCATTCGGATTACGGTACCTCGGAGGCCTCTCGGAGTGCGGTGGTGCGATCGATGGGTAGTGATAACTAAGAGTAGTTTCTAGCTATGTGTTGGGTTCCGAGATACCACGGAACTTTACCTTGTTAGTTCGTTAGCCCTCAGAACTTTCTTCTTTACTTCAGGACTTTAGCTATGAAATTTTCGTTGCCTTCTTTGCAAGCTGTACAAGTAAAACCGCAATCAATGATTAGATTATCTCGATCATTGACGTCATTTAGTACTTTCACAGGTAGAGCAATAGGTGTATTGAGCGTAGTTGCAGCAAACTATATCATTGCAACTCCAAAAGTTCATGCAGAACCTGCCTATTGCTCTACGATTTACGCATTAGATAGCAATACCACTAGTAGGATTCATACTTTAAATCAAACCACGGGTGCCTATACTCAAGTAGGGACGGTTACTAGCGGAGTTCTCAGTGCGGCTAATGCTGTTCAACCCAGTACTGGGAAGATATTTTATGTGTCAAGGAGTGGCACTATTAGAACCTATGTGTGGGATCCCAGCACAAATACCAACATAACCCTATCTGGAAGTTTTACCATTCCAGCAGGACAAGTAACGATCCGAGCTGCATTCGCACCGAATGGTAAATTGTATGTGGCCACTAATGCGGGAGGGATTTATGAAGTTAATCCCACTGATGGTTCACAAATTAGTTCAATGATCACGCTGAAGGACAGTGCTAATCAACCGTTATCGCTTGCAGGCAATGGTGATATGGCGTTTGATGGGAATGGAGTTCTTTACTTATTTAACGATGCCAACTTATATACTGCTGATATAAATACTCAAACAGCATATTTGCTATCAACCACGGCAGGAGCCACCTTTAATAGCGTTGCTTTTGGCTCTGGTGGTAACCTGCTTGCATATAGTAGTTCTAACAATACTGTTTTTTCGATTAATACTAATACAGGTATTGCAACTTCGGTTGGTAGTCCATCATTGGGGTCTGGTATTGTAGGGAGTGATTTTGGGAGTTGTGCTCAACCAACACCAAACCTAACAGTTTTAAAGAGCTATGCTAAAGTTGGGGGTAGCGCAGGAGGTACCATCCTGCCTGGTGATGTTGTTGAGTACACGGTTACAATCACCAATACAGGAACCGTACCTGCTACAAATTCAACTTTCTCTGATGCCATTCCAGCAGGTGCAACCTATGTTACTGGTAGCACTCAAATGAATAGTACTGCTGTGACGGATGGTAGTGGTGGTACTTTCCCCTTCCAAACTGCGAGAAATATTAATTCTCCTGGTTTGATAAATGGTGTTGTTGGCGTAGGTGTTGGCTATCAAGTAACACTCAAATATCGGGTGAGCTTAAATGCAGTTAATCCACCTGCAAGTATTGTGAACCAAGGGACAGTATTGTATTTAGGAAACTTAGTTCCTGGAGTTGTCTCTGATGATCCTAATACGGTTGCTGTAAATGATGCTACAACGATTACTTATCCTGTTGTCACATTGTCTGGTAATGTATTTAATGACTCAGATGGTAGTAAGGTTCTAAATGGTGCTGAAGCTGGAACAAATGCTGGTGGACTGAATGCAGTCTTGGTTAATAGTAACAACCAAGTTGTTGCAACGACAGCCGTTGCTACTAATGGAACATATAGTTTTAGTAATGTTGCTGTCAATGCGAATTACACAGTTCAAATTACGACTGCCAATGCAACCATTGGATCTGCTCCCCCCGTTGTTACTTTACCGAGTAACTGGGTGAGTACGGGTGAAAACCTGAATGGCACAGTTGACGGTACGGTAGATAGTAAACTTGCAGTCGCAGTGACAACAAATAATGTAACTGGTGTCAACTTCGGGATTGAGCAACTTCCTACTGCGGTCGGTGGTACTGCTACAAGTCAAACCAACCCAGGTGGGACAACGACTGTCTCTGTTCCTAGTACACTCTTCACAGGGTCAACCGATCCCGATGGCACCGTCGCATCCTACAAGATCACGGCATTCCCAAGCAACGCCACTAGCATTACGATTAACGGTACCAACTACACCTCGGCATCCTTCCCTGGAGCTGGGGTAACGGTAACGACTGCACAATTAGCTGGGATGGTAGTTGATCCTATCGACGGTGCAGTCAATGTTGGGATTTTGTTTAAGGCGATCGATAACGCAGGCCAAGAATCAAGTAATACAGCAACTGCAACGCTACCCTTTACCGCAGGGAATGTTACGGTGTCTGGTACAGTGTTTGACGATGCGGATGGTAGCAAGCTGCTGAATGGGACTGAGACTGGCACAAATGGCGGTGGTTTGAATGCAGTGTTGGTTAATGGTAGTAATCAAGTCGTTGCCACAACGGCGGTAGCAGCTAACGGTACCTACACCTTCAACAGTGTCCCTGCGAACGCAAATTACACGGTACAAATCACGACCGCAACTGCTACGGTTGGTTCTGCACCACCTGCTATCGCTTTACCAAGTAACTGGGTGAGTACTGGTGAGAATCTGAATGGAACTATTGATGGAACGGTAGATAGCAAACTGAGTGTCTCAGTTACGACAAATAACATTACAGGTGCAAACTTCGGGATTGAGCAACTGCCTACCGCAGTGGGCGGTACAGCAACGAGTCAAACTAATCCCGGAGGAACAACGACTGTCTCTGTTCCTAGTACACTCTTCACAGGGTCAACCGATCCCGATGGCACTGTTGCGTCCTACAAGATCACGGCATTCCCCACGAATGCTACCAGTATCACGATTAACGGCACCAACTACACTTCAGCAAATTTCCCGGCTGGTGGAGTGACGGTAACGACAGCACAGCTTGCTGGGATGGTGGTCGATCCGATCGACGGTGCAGTGAGTGTCGGGATTTTGTTTAAGGCGATCGACAACGCAGGTCAAGAATCTAGCAATACAGCAACTGCAACGTTACCCTTCACGGCAGTTGTCGTTAATAACCCTAACCTCCTACTCGTGAAACGAATTACCGCAATTAACGGAACATCCATCAATTTCTTTGATGATGACACCACCTCCGCTAAGAAAGATGACGACAATCATCCCTACTGGCCGACTCCGTTGAATGCTAATGGTAGCTTGGGGAGTACTAGCATCAGCACCTTCCTATCCGGAAAAATTGATGCAGGAATGGTTAAATCTGGGGATGACTTGGAATACACGATTTACTTCCTCTCAGCAGGCAATGTCCCGCTGAAAAACGTAAACTTCTGTGACCTAGTTCCCACAAACACCACCTTCCAACCCAATAGCTTTGGCCCAGGGCAAGGCATCCAACTATCCTTAGGCGGTAGTTTCCTGAACCTAACCAACGTGCCAGACAGCGATCGGGCACAGTTCCTTAATCCTGGGGCCAAACTCCCCACCTACTGCCCCTCCGCCAGCAACTCCACCGGAGCCGTCCTAGTCAACATTGTCAATTCCAGCTTTGCTGCACCAGATAACGAATTGCCCAACGCCACCGCCCCTGCAACCCCAGGCTATTCCTACGGGTTTGTACGCTTCAAAGCCAAAGTTAACTAGCAAAGTCAACTAAACCGATTCCTAGAGAGAGCTTGCGCTGAGTCTCATAAATTTTTGCGGGATGCCTGATTGCTCCCGCTTTTTTTGTACGTAATTTCCACAAAAGAGTTTATTCCCAATCACAAAAGACATTGGATTATTGAAAATATAGAAAAAATCAAAAAGACATTCCGGTTTAGCTCCATAGATTTAGAAAAGATTAAATAACTGTCCTGCCAGCTTTCTTTCAATTCTTTTTTCCTTAGATCTTTCGTCATCCGTCGTCGCAACATTGGATCACCTCCGATGACGCTATGTTGTCATTTCTGAACAACAGGTAATTTACGCCAACTATCAAGGTAAATTCCAAAATAACTGTCAATATGACCAAAAAAATGCCCTGAGCTATTCATGGGAGTACTTGCGATCGCAGAGTATCCATGGGGCATATTCATCAGTTTTTATGGAAGACTAACGTTCCTTAATTATTAGTTTCTCTTACACAATCATTCCTCATATTTTTCACGATTGAAGTTCTAAAACTAGGGCTGAATTAGCGTGTCGATCTATCTGTTTGTCTGTCTTGTTTTCTCAGGGTACCTGTGATGCGACCTTTTCTGCGCAATCTCAAAATAATTAATCAATTACCTTATCATCAAACAAACCTTACCCATGCTACGGTGGCGCAGAACCCCATTGCTTCTCCCAAATGGCCCCAAAGCTCAGTTCGATGGATAGGAGCGATCGTAGCAAGTACGCTGCTCTTACCTCAAAGCTTCATCACTTTACCTCCCGTTCAAGCGAATCAAACAGGAATTTGTGCAGTACCTGGGAAAGATGGTACGGCTACAGTTAGTGGAATTGTCAATAGCTATTATCCAGGTAGCGGAACAGTTGCTGTGGGTTCTACTTCAGTCACAGTAGGCAGCATTAATCCTAATGGTAATACCACTCCGATCGCAAAGGGAGACTTGCTGTTAATTATTCAAATGCAGGATGCAGATATTGACTCCAGTAATACTGATGCTTACGGTAACGGCGTTGCTGGAGATGTTAACGCTAGTACTGCGATCGTTCCTCCACCGTTAGGAGCTAGTGGCTATACCAACCTTAATAATGCAGGTAGATACGAATATGCCGTTGCGGCTGGCCCTATTTCTGGCGGAATCATTCCTTTAACTAAAGGGACGATATATTCCTACCGCACAGCCGCTGCCGCTGGATCGTCTGGGAAACGGTCTTTTCAGGTTGTACGGGTACCCCAATACACCAGTGCAACGATTACTGGAACCTTGACCACAGCGGCCCAATGGAACGGCGGCTCAGGGGGCATCGTTGCGATCGATGTCAAAGGTAGCCTGAACTTTACCGCAGGTAGCACGATCGATGTCAATGGCTTAGGCTTCCGAGGGGGCGGTTCTAACCCCAACCCAGCCACCAGCGGCGCGACCTCCACCTTCCGTACCACTAGCCAAGGTTCTCTCGTGGGCATTGATGCCCCTAAAGGCGAAGGCATTGCGGGAACCCCCCGGTTTGTGGCAAGGCAACCTTTCGGGAGTTTTAACGTTCGCAACACCACTGCTACCGATGACTTGGGCGCTTCCGGTTATCCCAACGGCGACGAAGGACGGGGTGCACCCGCCAACGCAGGGGGCGGCGGTAACGAACATAACGCAGGGGGCGGTGGCGGCGCTAACGGAGGTGCAGGCGGCTTAGGAGGGCGTTCCTACGCCAATGCCCAGACCGGAAATGGGACTCCCCCTCGCCATGATGCCACTGTGGGAGGCTTCGGCGGTACGGCGATGCCCGTTGACCCAACTCGTTTAGTTTTTGGTGGTGGCGGCGGGGCTGGGGATACTAACAACCAAACTCGACCTGCAGGGGCTGGCGGCGGCGGCGGCGGTATCGTGCTAGTTCGCGCCGGAAGTATTACAGGGTCAGGTACCATTAATGCCCGAGGCGCAGATGGGATTGACAGTCCTCAGGGTGCGTTACCGGATGCTGGTGGGGGTGGGGGAGCCGGAGGCACCGTATTAGTCACGACCCAAACAGGCACAGCATCTGGCCTGACGATCGTGGCTACTGGAGGGATTGGTGGCGATTTGAACGAGAATGGCACGACTGAAACCGACGGCCCTGGGGC
The DNA here is from genome assembly GCA_002148405.1 of Alkalinema sp. CACIAM 70d. Classification (GTDB taxonomy): domain Bacteria; phylum Cyanobacteriota; class Cyanobacteriia; order Leptolyngbyales; family Leptolyngbyaceae; genus Alkalinema. The sequence goes on from MUGG01000033.1 coordinate 66,097, forward strand.
TGGGGGGGGTGGGGGTTCAGTCTATACCACTGGTGGTGCTTCCGTAAATGTTGCAGGGGGTGCAGCGGGCTTGATTGTCAATGGTTTGGTTCGGAATAACACATCCAATGACGCCACGGCTGGGATGACGGGGATTAATCAAACAATTACTTCCAGCAACCTGACCACTAGTATTTCCGGCAGTGATCCCAGTTGTTCAGTCACAATTTCTGGGCAAGTATTTAATGATGGTGATGGTAATAAAGTTTTAAACGGAAGTGAAATTGGAGTAAATGCAGGAAGTCTAACTGCTGTTTTAGTAGATAGTAATAACAAAGTGATTGCAAAGACGACTATAGCTACCACTGGTAACTATAGTTTTAGTAATGTCTCTGCAAATAGTAATTATACGGTTCTAATTACTACGGCAACTGCCACGATCGGTGCGGCCCCTCCTGCAATTACACTGCCAAATAACTGGCTCAGTACTGGCGAAAATTTGAATGGATCGATCGATGGCACGATTGACAGTCAGCAAACAATTTCTGTTGCTATCAGTAATGTAACAGGAGTGAACTTTGGCATTGAGCAACGGCCTACAGCGATCGGACATACTGTCGAAAATGTGTTTAATCCTGGGGGGACTAATAAAGCCGTAGTTCCCGCTGCATTGTTTACCAATTCCACGGATCCCGATGGCACGATCGCAGCCTATCATCTGACTGCTTTTCCAACGAATTCAACCAGTTTAGTAATAGACGGAACAACCTACACCGCCCTAAATTTTCCGGTAGGTGGGGTTACAGTGTCCTCCGATAAACTAAATACGGTTCAGGTTGATCCGATCGACGGTGCCGTCAATGTGGAATTTTCCTTTACCGCGATCGATAATGCAGGCCAAGAATCGATTAACACGGCCCTATCCACGCTGCCCTTTCTACCGACGCCGGTCACGTTGTCTGGTACGGTGTTTAATGATGCTAACGGTAGTAAACTTCAGGATGGAACCGAAACGGGAACCAACGCAGGGGGTTTGAATGCTGTCTTGCTGGATAGTGCAAATACGGTGGTTGCAACGACAATAGTTGCTGCGGATGGAACCTATACATTTAATAATGTCATCACGAATTCTATTTATACGATTCAACTGACGACGGAATCTATTAGTACTGGATCTGCTGCTCCTGCGGTGACGTTGCCGAGTAACTGGGTGGTGATGGGTGAAAACTTCAGCGGCACTATTGATTTTATTCCTGATGGAAAACTAACGGTTAATGTCAATACCAGTGATGTCAATCAACTCAACTTTGGCATTGAGCAACTCCCTACAGCTGTTGGAAAAGTTGCTCTAATTCAGATTAATCCCGGCGATACCAATAGTGTTGCTATTCCGCCTACTCTGTTTACAGAGTCCACCGACTCCGATGGAAGTATTGCCGCGTATAAAATTACAGCGTTTCCAACAAATACGACCAGTCTCACGATCGATAATACGACCTACACCGCTGCAACCTTTCCCAGTGGTGGTATTACCGTTCCCGTTGCCCAACTCAATACGCTCCAAGTTGATCCGATCGATGGCGTTGTTAATGTAGAGATTACCTTTCAGGCGATTGATAATGCGGGGCAGACTTCGACGAATACTGCAAGTTTCACGATGCCGTTTAATCTGACAGGCAACAGTCTCCCACGCCTTCTAATGGTGAAGCGAATTACTGCAATTAATGGAGTTCCTATCACATTTTTTGATGATGATATTGTTTCTATCAGTCAGGCCGAGGATAACCACCCGAATTGGCCCGCCCCACTGAATACCAATTCATCCGCTGGGAGCACTAACCTCAGCACCTTTCTCTCCGGCAAGATTGATGCGGGTTTGGTGAAGCCGGGGGATGATGTGGAATACACAATTTACTTCCTGTCCGCTGGGGATGTCCCAATTCGCAATCTCAACTTCTGCGATTTAGTTCCCACCCATATGACGTTCCAGCCGAATAGCTTTGGCTCAGGACAGGGGATTCAACTATCTTTGGGTGGCAATCTTTTGAACCTGACGAACGTTCCAGATAGCGATCGGGCGGAGTTTTTAAATCCGGGAGCCCAACTTCCGAACTACTGCCCCTCCAGTGGTAATCCGATGGGCGCTGTTCTCGTTAACATTGTCAATTCCAGCTTTGCTGCACCTGATAATGAATTGCCCAACGCAACTGCACCGGGAACTCCTACCAATTCTTCTGGTTTTGTGCGCTTTAGAGCTAAGGTCAATTGATGGGGAATCTCACACGATCGCCTCTCACTCTGCCTGCAACCGCTGACGGAGGTTTCGGATAGCAGTGCTGGTGTTGCGATCGTAGCTGTCCTGCAAACAGGTTTGAATCAGGTTTGGCAAATCAAACTCTGGCAAAAATTGGCTCTGCGCTGCCAGGATATATTGCTGATTTTGTAGATGGTAAATTTGTAGCGTTTGCCGTTTCCAGAGCCATACCTCCGGCACGCGGTAGGGCAAATAATCATTGACATCGGAATAACTCGTGACATCCACCTCAATCACCAAATCCGGGGGCGGATCCTGTTGCCAATTAATCCGATGTTTGCCTGAAATCGCAGGCCAATGGTCGATGTAAAAGCAAAAGTCAGGTTCAATGCCGCTCTCCTCCGGCAGATCCATCGTAATGGGCGTGAAAGCGTCGTACTCCCGATCGCAATGATCGAGTAGCGTTATCACAACTTGAGACAGAATATGGGCATCACGACCATGGATGGGGAGAGGGGACATCAGTAAAATTTCTCCACGCCGAAATTTGATTCGAGGATTCGATCGATCGCCTCGCTGCTGCGCTAATTGCTGATACTCCTGCCAGGTTCCCGGCAAGCGAACCACTGCTCCCTGGGGTAATTGCAACGTTTCCGTCGAAATGATGGTGGTAATCATAGGTCGATCGTTGGCCTCACTGACCAGGGGCAGGGAATAAGCAAAGTTGACCAGAGAATTAGGCTTCCACGAGCTGATTTTCCTGACGTAAACAGGACTCAATGAAAGGATCCAACTCCCCATTCATCACATCTTGAATTGCGGTCGTTTCTGACCCAGTGCGGAGATCCTTCACCAGTTGGTAGGGATGGAACACATAGTTACGGATCTGGTTGCCCCAAGCCGCTTCCACCATATCGCCTCGGATTTCTGCAATTTCCTTGGCCTTTTGCTCCTGAGCCACGACCAGCAGCTTGGCCTTCAGAATTGCCAATGCCTTCTCTTTGTTTTGGAGTTGGCTACGCTCCTCCGTACAACGCACTGCAATCCCTGTGGGTAAGTGCACAATTCGTACCGCTGTCTCCACTTTGTTAACGTTTTGGCCACCCTTGCCGCCCGCTCGGGAGGTGGTGACCTCCAAATCCTTTTCGGGAATCTCCAAATTCACGTCATAGTCAATCATCGGCATGACTTCCACCCCAGCAAAACTGGTTTGGCGTTTACCGTTGGCATTGAAGGGCGAAATCCGGACTAATCGATGGGTGCCCTTTTCCATCTTGAGGTAACCATAGGCATAGCGTCCCTCGACTTCCAGGGTGGCGGACTTAATGCCAGCCTCATCCCCTTCCGAGAGTTCCAGCATGCTGACTTTGTAGCCGTGGGACTCCGACCAGCGGGTGTACATCCGCAGCAGCATTTCCGCCCAGTCCTGGGCATCGGTGCCGCCCGCCCCCGCATTAATTGTTAACCGAGCGCCTTTCGCATCGTAGGGGCCAGACAGCATCTGCTGAAGCTCCCACTGATCCAGCTCCCGCTGCAAAAAGCTCAGTTGATCTTGGGCTTCGGTCAAGAGGCTTTCATCAGACTCGAGTTCCAGCAGTTCCAAGACCGTTTGCGCATCAGACAGGCTCGACTTCCAGCGATCGAAGCTTTCCAGGTGCGACTTGTACTCATTCAATTCCTGCAAAGTTGCCTGGGCTTTGGCTTGGTCATCCCAAAAATCCGGTTGGGAGGCTAATTGCTCTAGGTCGTGAATTTTGGCGTTTAAGGCAGGAACGTCAAAGATAGTCCTGGGTTTTACCCAGGCGGTCAGTGAGCAATTCGATGCTGCGTTTCAGTTCAACCGTATCCATCCAAACCTCTCAATCAAAACGTTTTTGAGAAGATCCCGTCGGTATAACCTCGCAATCTCTGGGAATCTCGACTTTCCCTCAAGGTTATCCCCTGCCTTCCTGTGATGATTTTAGCGCGGGTTGATCGAGGCAAGCGGTGCCCGTGGAAGCTTCAGTAGAGAGGTAGCCCCAAGGGGATGCCAACCCATTCTGAGCTATGCCCCTGCTAGGTTGATTCCTTAGGAGGAAATCCACTGTAGGGGTGATTCCCTTCTCAGTAATACGGAGAGACTGACAAGACCAATGAGTATTAATACTTCTTGAACAGCTCAGCCGAACCATTACTAGGAGTGGGGATACTCCCAATTGCCGTCGATCGTCGTAATAATCTGTCACATTAGGCCGAATGTCGGAGAAATTTGCTGCAATGGCTGAAGTGCTGATTGGATAAAGAACTCAGCCATTTTATGCAGGTAAAACCGCCAAATTTTCTACGTAAATGTGCTGAGGATCCGAATACGGGTACTTAGAGACTCCCGTAGATCGACGATGGTTCGACCCCGGTCAGATATTGAAAATGATGACAACGGTGATTGAGAGATGACTTACAGATGATGGCAACTCAAACGACGGTGCGCTCTCGCGGAATGGAACTCCTGGCTGCATACCATGCCAAACCCTCCGTTCGCCTGCGCAATCAACTGGTTCAAATGAATGCAGGCTTGGTACGCAAAATTGCTCATCGTATCAGCCACCAGTGCGCAGAACCCTATGAGGATCTTGAGCAAATCGGCTACATGGGTTTGATTCGGGCGATCGAACGCTTTAACCCTAATCAAGGTTGTGCCTTTAGCTCCTTCGCAGTGCCCTACATCCGAGGTGAAATGCTGCACTTCCTGCGCGATCGCTCCGGTACTGTTAAGATTCCCCGTCGTTGGCAGCAACTAAACAAAGAAGGTCAAAAAGTTCGGGAAGCGCTGGCTGCTGAACTCAATCGCCAACCTACGGATGACGAAATTGCCCAGGAGTTGGGTGTGACGGTGGTGGAATGGCGGGACAGCAAACTGGCGGCGAAGAATCGTCTGCCCCTCAGCCTAGATGCTACGGTTTGCCAGCAGTTGGATTCTCCCATGACCCTGGGTGACACGATTCCCGATGCCCACTACCAAGACCTGCAAAACTTGGAAGAAGATCGGCAGCAGTTGCAAAAGGCACTGAACCAACTGGAAGACAAAACCCGTCAAGCGATCGAGTATGTCTTTCTGCATGACCTTTCCCGTAAGGAAGTGGCTGAAAAGATTGGAGTTAGCCCGATGACGGTGACCCGTCGGATTCACCGAGGCGTGCAGCAAATGGTGACCATGCTGAAGCCCCAAATGCTGCAAACCGATCCCTAAGGATTACCCAGAAGATGTTGCCGAAGATTGTTAGATGCTCCCTGGAAATCGGGCTAATAATCTTCAGTCATTCTCTAGCTTTTTGACTTTAGGACACTGTTTGACTCCCCGTGGCCATCTTGAAAGTATTGATTCAGTTGGCTCAATGATTTGACTCAACAATTTGACTCAATAGATAGTTTGACTCAGCGATTTGGTTAAATATTTGACTCAAGTTTTGACTCTAGGACACCGATCGCTTCAATGGCTCGTAGCGTTAACTCATTCGCAAGTTTGAGTTCCCTGTAAGTTTGAACAATACTCATGCTCCTTGTCTGGACTGCCTCATCAGCAGTCCTTTTTTATGTTGCTGGTTTATGTTTCTGGTTTAAAGTTGCTGCCTGACTGTTTGCAGTTTTTTGCAGGGTTCCGTCGCTACCCTTGTGAATCAACAGAGGAGGCATAAATGGGCGGTGAATTGACAGAGAGACGTTGATTTTGTCGTTCTCCCACAGCGGTTTCAATTAAATTTGCGGCTTGTACCACTCCGCCCGATCGCGCGATCGCCTGTTGTAGCCGTCGTGCATTGCGCCGATAGGAGGGCTGTTGCAAAACTTGGATGATCGCCTGCTTGAGTTTGACGACGGTGAGGCGATGGGGCGGAATCATCACCCCTGCCCCCGACCAGACAATGCGGGCTGCCACACCAGGTTGATCGCTAGTGATGGGAATGGCTACCAGGGGCACCCCTTGGGTCAAGGCTTCGAGGGTAGTGTTTAACCCAGCATGGGTAATGACTAAACTGGCTTGCTGGAGTAGTTCCAATTGCGGCGCGTAGGGGACGACGATCGGATGGCCAGGGAGGGAGGGAATCGCACGATCGCGGTTACCCAGGGAAATTACCAACTGCACGGGTAAATCTTGGCAGGCTTGGGCGATCGCTTCAAACATCCATTGCTGCCGATTTTGTAAGGTACCTAGGGATGCGTAAATTAATGGCTGTTGTGGATTGATCTGATCCCAGGGAAAGGGGATGGGGGGACGGGGTGAAGTGTAATGATGCGGGCCAGTAAAGTGAAAATTTGCGGGCAACTGCGATCGAGGAAATTCAAATTCCGCTGGCTGTTGACTGATTTGCAAAAGGGGAGAATAGGCATCGTTGTTATATTTATAGAGGGGTAACCCAAACCGTTGGCGATGATGATTAATCGTTTTCGCTAGGGGCTTAATAATTTCGTGATTAATGCGAGCACCAACCCAATTGCGGATACGTCCGAAAAGACCCGGATTGTAAAGCCAATCAAACGTGATCGGAGGGACTAACGGATCAGCATTTAACACGATCGCACTACAAAAGGAAATATAGGGAATTTGCAGTATATCCGCGATCGTGCCCCCTTCCAAGGACACTTGATCAACGATCAGTGCATCGACTCCGGCTTGTTGAATCACAGCGGGGGCATGGCGTAGGGAGACATCGTAGGTGTGCGCAAGGTACTGCATCCCAAATTTGAGGGCTTCCAGTTGGCTGAGTTCACCGAGGCGATCGTCAAACTGAGCAATACTGCCCTTGGGAAATTCAGATTCTGCGACAATCGTGCAATCGCATCCGGCGGCAGTAACTCGGTCAAAGCCATCGGCAAAAACGAAAAAGGTCACTCGATGGCCGCGCCGGGTGAGTTCGTGGGCTAGGGGAAGCAGGGAATTGATATGCCCCGTTGCCGTGGGACAGAGGACACCAAAGTGGGTCATAGTGATTGCTGTATTAGGAGTTGCTAGGGAATACGCAGCTCCTAATACAGCAGATTTGTGATCCGCAAAAGTGGTTGTGTGGGCAGCGATTGAAGTCGGCGAAGTTGCCGTTTTACGCTGGTTTTGCAGGGGAGAATGGTCGTTTATCCATGGACTTTTGGACAAACGATCGAGGTAGAAGCGGTCACACATTGGTTTAAGCAAGGTTGTTGGGATGCCTGTTCCGTTTCCAGCGGAGGGGGAATTTGCCCAAAGACCATCTCGCAACTGAAATCTTCAAAGTTGGGTGTTAAAGTCACGGGAATCCCGAAATCTTGGGTGAAAAATTCTTGGGTGGGTACTTTACACATATTGACGCACATTCCCACGCAGCGACTTTGCTCTAGGTAGCGACATTTCTGGATATGCACCCCACTGCGCTGCATCTGGGTTTTCCCTGTGGGAGATGTCACTTCCACCGATCGCACTTCACAGGGGCCAACCAACCATTCAAACAGTTGTGTCGCAAACCAGGCATTCAATTCGCAAACGAGAGGAATTGGTCTAGAAAAGGTGCGGATAGTCCATAGCACCGGAGCTGGGATGAGCGATCGCAGAACAACTCCAACCAGGGCTTGTTGCTCCTCGGCATTGCGACCTTGCATAATTTTCTGTGAAAGATCCACAAACCCCTCATAGCCGGGGTATGGGCTATCTTGTCCCAAGGCTTTAGCAATTTTGCGGGAAAATATCCAGATGAATAGCCGATCGAACCAATTGTCGTGGTAGACCGTTGGTGGCTCGGACATCTGGGAACCTGACGGCTGAGCAGTTGGCTGAGTGGTGGGTTCCGGGGGGATTGACATCACGCATATCTCGTAAAGGTGCACTCACTCTAGAATGGGAACAGGCAACGGCTTGCAAACCCAATGAATCCTGTACTTCTAGAGGCCCTTTCCATTTTAAAGGGTGTTTCAGGGCTTGGGAGGCTGGTTGCTGAATGCTCCTAGGAATGGCTAATAGCCTCTGGCGATCGTGTGTCTCGTTTGACCTCTCCAATCTCTGTTCCCATGAACCCAAATTCCTCACCTTTCTGGCCCGATGATTTAGAGCAATGGCGGAAAACTCTGGCCGTGGCGAATTACAACAACATTTTATGTCACTGCCGTGAATGCGATCGGGAATGGGTTGCTTCAACGACGGAGGAAACCTGCGAATGTGGCAGTCAACGGATTCAATATCTCCCATGCTGGCAATTTCCCGATGATTAATCAATGAATATATGTGGTTACGAATATGCATGACTATATAATTCGAACGATGACTCGGCAGGATCTTGATCGCGCGATCGCTTGGGCGGCGGCAGAAGGCTGGAACCCCGGTTTGCAGGATGCTGCTAGTTTTTACGCTGCCGATCCCGATGGATTTTTGATGGGCTGGTTGGGAGAGGAACCGATCGCGGCGATTTCTGCGGTGAAATATGGGGCGTCCTTTGGTTTTCTGGGATTTTACATCGTTAAGCCGGAATATCGGGGACAGGGCTACGGGATAAAAATCTGGAATGCAGCGCTGGATGCCCTGAAGGGGCGTACCATTGGCCTAGATGGGGTGGTGGCGCAACAGGCCAACTATCAAAAATCTGGATTCACTTTGGCCTACCGCAATATTCGCTACCAGGGCACGGCTTCTCGTGAATCGATCGAGAATCCTGGGAATGTTCCGGCGGAGATTGTGCCGTTGTCTACGATCGAATTTGAGCAGGTGTACCAATACGATCGACCCTTTTTTCCCGACGATCGCCGCAATTTTCTGCAAAGCTGGATCAATCAGTCGGACAGTTACGCGATCGGAATTGTGCAAGCGGGCCAGTTAGCTGGATACGGCGTAGTGAGGCCTTGCCAGTCGGGATATAAGATTGGGCCACTGTTTGCCGATCGGCCAGACTTCGCCGAGCAAGTGTTTACCGCTCTGCAAATTCAGGTGCCGGAAGGCGCAACGATTTTTCTAGATGTGCCGGAACCCAATGGGGCAGCAGTGGAACTGGCGCAGCGGCATAATCTAACGATCTCTTTTGAGACTGCGCGGATGTACCTAGGCGAAACGCCAAACCTACCGATCGATCGGCTGTTTGGCGTCACCACCTTTGAACTGGGATAAGTTCGATGAACAAATGTCCCTCACAGATTCCCTGTCCTTGGACGCAGAATTCACTTTCGGGGGGTGTCGGGGGAGTAGAGTCCCCTGACATGGCAGGGGGGCGGGGAGAAGTTCCCCGATCTTCGCTGCGGAGCAGCCCCGACGATCGTGCGACATCACGAATTCATCGTCACGTTAATTGATTGGTCTAATCTACCGCGATCGCATATCGCTGATGGCATTGCGAGCCACTCCCGCGATCGCCTGATCCGTCGCTTTGGGCAGATGGTAATATTTCCCACCCGCTTTAGCCGCCAACTCCTTTGCCAGTCCTGTGGACACAAATTTATTTTCCGTATCAATCACGAGGAACTGCATCCGGGTTGCGCCGATCTTCGTGGCAATTTCCAGCAATTCTGCTTTAATATCCGGCTTTTCACCTTCGGGAATCGGCTCACCCAGCGATCGAGCCAACGGCACATTACCCCGCCCATCAGTAATTGCCACAATCACCACTTGTCCAATATCGCCCGATTGCAGGGAATTCATCCCCACCCGTACCGCTTGGGTTAACCCGTGGGCCAAGGGTGATCCACCCCCGCACGGTAGACGATCGAGACGACGTTTAGCCGCTTCGATCGATCGGGTCGGCGGCAACAATACCTCTGCCGATTCCCCTCGGAAGGGAATCAGCGCCACTTGGTCACGATTTTGGTAGGCTTCTGTCAGCAGGCGCAACACGGCCCCCTTCGCGGAATTCATCCGGTTTAGCGCCATGGAACCCGATGCATCCACCACAAAGACAATCAACGCCCCCGCCTTCCGCGCCATCCGTTTGGCCCGCACGTCGGACTGCTCCACGAAGACCCGCTTGCGGCTAGTGGGATTCGCTTCCAAGGCACGGCTGCGTCGGGATTTCTGGTAGGGAGCTGCCGATCGCAAAGTGGCATCCACCGCAATCCGGCGCACCTTCCCGCGCGGCAAAATCGGCTTAACATAGCGACCCCGATCTTCCGTAAAGATCACCGATCGGCTGCCGGATTTCCCTTGCTTGGCCGCCTTTTGGGCAAAGTACAGCACCGAGTCATCCATGATCACCCCTTCCGGATCAAAGATGAATTCCTCAGGAATATCCGGCATTTCTTGCTCGTCCTGAGTCTCGTTTTCGTTATCCTTTTCTTCCTCGTCCTGCTCTTGGTCGGAGGAATCCTCAGGATCATCCTGGGCTTGGGGTGGGGGTGGCGGTGGGGGCGGCGGTTGATCGGGCGGTGGGGCTTGGATGACCGTTGCGCGGGGGACAATCACTAACTCCACAGCCTTGCGCAAATCCTCCGCATTCACCGCATTGCGTCCATCTAAGGCCGCATGGGCCTTGGCGACCCGAATGGCAAACAGTTCTGCCCGGTGGCCCTGAACCACGCCCCGAATCGCTTCGCTGACGAGATATTCAATCTGCTGCTGCGTGATTGTGACTTCCTTCAGCCATTCCCGCGCCAAGAGAATTTGGGTTTTCAGCCCGTCAATGTCTTCAGCGTACTGGTCGAGGAAGGCTCGGGGATTGTTGGCGTATTCCGTGGCTTGCAGGACCGCATCCACCCGCTGATCGAGTCCCAGCACCATATCGGCGGACAGGGAAATGGCGATGCGATCGAGTAAATGTTCCCGCAGGTCGCCTTCTTCGGGGTTGTAGGTGGCGATCAGTAAGGGTTTGCAGGGGTGTTGGACGCTGATGCCTTCCCGTTCGATGATGTTGCGGCCATCGGTCAGGGCACTCAGCAGCAGGTTGGCGGTTTGGTCATCCAGCAGGTTGATTTCATCGATGTAAAGCACGCCGCGATTGGCTTCCGCCAACAAGCCCGGTTGAAAAACCGTTTCCCCTTGCTTGATCGACTGGCTCACGTCCACGGAACCCAGTAAGCGATCTTCCGTCACGCCCAAGGGAATTTGAACAAAGGGCGCTGGAATAATTTTCGTAGGGACTTCTGTAACCTGGGCGTACTGTTCGCGGGTTAGGTCGTCCCATTCCTCGGGATGGTTGGGATCGCAATTAGCGATCGACTCTTCTACCACTTCGATCGGGGGCAGTAGCGCATGGATCGCCCGTGCCATCACGGATTTGGCCGTACCCCGTCGCCCAGAAATCACGACGCCTCCAAGGCCGGGATCGACGGCAGCTAACAGGAGCGCGAGTTTGATGGCTTCCTGTCCGACGACGGCGGCTAAGGGAAACGTTGTCACAGGGGTTTCTAACGTGGCAGGCATAGGTTCTGGACTGCTTGCGGCAAAGTTTATTATCAAAGCTCAAGCATATCAAGGGATGGGGACGGGTAGCGCATTTACCCGAAGCTTTCTGGGAGGGATGGCTGGGAGGGAGGTTGTCTGGGCGGTTAATCCCGATCGACCCAGTGGGGGACGTATTTGAGTGCTGCTTTCAACGCTTGGTCGGATTTTTTATAGTGGGGATCTTTTTCGGCGACGAGTTGCCAATAGGCGGGGGAGTGGTTGAAATGGATGGTGTGGCAGAGCTCATGGATGAGGACGTAACGGACTAACTGCGGTGGAAGAAATAGGAGTTTGTAGTTCAAACTGATGTTGCCGTCATTGGAACAACTGCCCCAGCGGGTTTTCTGGCCGCGCACGGTGATGCGGTTGCAGGGCAGCTCCAAGTCCTGACTGAGGGCCTGAATCCAGGGGATCAAAAAGGCTTCGGCACGACGGGTGAGCCAGCTTTTTAGGACTTTGCGGCAGAGGCGATCGTTCTGCGTATTCCCCCAAAGAATGACGTAGGGTTCCATTTCCGAAATCCGAATGCTTTTCAGATTGGCGGGGGTGTATTCCACTTGCCAGGATTCGGTGGTGGCTTGTAGGTCGATCGCTTTGGGTAAGAGTTCCCGTTGGGCTTTTTTGGAGGGCGGATTTTGGGTGGCGAGTTTGGTTTGAGTTTTGTCAATCCAGGTTTGATGTTTGGCGACGATCGCGGGGACAGTGGAACGGTCGAAGCCGATGGGGATCACGACTTCTAAATTGCCATCAAGGGACATTCGTAAACTGACGCGTTTGGCTTTTTTGCTTTCTCTGACGGAGTAGGAGAGGGTTGGTGAAAGATCGCGATCGTCCCACATACATCAACGTCCTGTGCAATTCATCAACGTCCTGCAAAAATTTTCGACCATTGCTGTGATCATTCTCAGCAAATCAATTCTTCGTAATACCAAATCAACTTGTGATTGCAACAGATAAC
>MUGG01000161.1 GCA_002148405.1 Alkalinema sp. CACIAM 70d
AAGTAGGGAGCGATCGGCAGGTTTGCTGCGTCTAAAGTTGACGCCGGAATTGAGACCCTGACTCGCCACTTTCTATCACGATTGTTTGACAAATTGCAGGTTACAGATCGGGAATTGTTCGATATAATCAGAAACGCTGTATAAAACGGTTCAAAGGGTTTCATGGCTAAGAAAGGCATGATTGAGCGCGAAAAAAGGCGCGAAAAGCTGGTTGCAAAATATGCTGAAAAGCGGGCTGCGCTGAAGGCAGAATTTGAAAGCACCGAAGATCCCATGGAGAAGCTGGAAGTGCATCGCAAGATCCAGCAACTGCCTCGCAACAGTGCCAAGATTCGTCTGCACAACCGTTGCTGGGCTACGGGTCGTCCCCACGCTTACTACCGTGATTTTGGGCTGTCTCGCCACGTTCTTCGCGAAATGGCACACCAAGGTCTGTTACCTGGTGTTGTGAAGTCTAGCTGGTAGTCTCGTCTCGCTAGTCTAATCTGGCTAGTTGATTGATTGAGTATTGTTAGGTTTGAAAAATTTGGGTTCTAAGTTGAGAAGGATGTCGTTGCAGGTTTAGTCCTCCTTAGCTTAGAACCCGATTTTTATGGTTTGGTTGGTATGCCTCGTGTGTGATGCTCAGGCGATACTACTGTCCGCAGCACAAATCGCTAACACCTAGGCTTTCCATAACTAGCTCACTAACGGCATTGGCGACTGCAAAGTTACCAAAGAAACTTTTGGAAAAGTCAAAGCATTCTAATTCAGTTACCAGCGCAACGGTCAGCGTAATCAAGTCATTCTCGCCTTCCATCCGTTGCCGCACAAAAATTTGGGAAGCCCGATGGGCTATCTCTGCATTTACAGCTTCTGGAATAAACTGCTCATCTAGCCAACGGTGAAGCTTTTGCCGCAGCCATTCACCTTCCTGTTCAGGCTGTGTGGCTGTATGCAGCGTCACCGAAGGAATCGGCTCAACCTGATCTATATTTTTTTCCCGATCGGTCATAGGAGATCTTTCCTTTCAGGCAGTGGATTGTGGAGCAACCCATTTGCAAAGAGATACCTACTCCAAACTATACAACAGCTCCCCTGGGACAACCGGGAAGTCAAAGGTTTGTAACGAGCTTGCAACGCTCTCATTCACTGGCCAGAAGAACTTCCATTAGGTTAATCTTCTGGTTGAAGTTAGCGCCTAAATGTCGCCATGGAACTTGATGTGCCCTCGATCGTGCAAGCCTACGCAGAGGGCTATTTTTTGATGGCGGATGATGACCATCAGTTGGGCTGGTATGTCAGTCGGCAACGGACGCTGATTCCCCTAGACGATCGCTTCCGTTATCCCAAATCCCTACGACGGGCACTGAATCAAAATCGCTTTGAAGTTGCCATCGATCGGGCCTTTATGGAGGTTGTGGAGGGCTGTGCCGATCGGGACACCACCTGGATTTCCGAAGAACTCAAACAGGTCTACTACAAATTGAACCAAGCGGGTTGGGCCCATAGTTTTGAGACCTGGCAGGGGGATCAACTGGCGGGGGGCATTTTGGGCATTGTGATTCGTGGGGCCTTTATTGGTGAATCGATGTTCTATCGCATTCCCGAAGGCTCAAAGGTGGCGATGGTCAAGCTTGTAGAGCATTTGCGCGATCGACAGTTTGTCCTATTTGATGCCCAGATGACCAACCCCCATTTGGAACGCTTCGGTTCCTACATCATCAACGATCGGCAGTACCAAGTCCTCCTCAACCAAGCATTACAACAAAACTGCCAGTTTCTAGACGAGCCAATCCCTAGATAAGGGCTAATCCACTTTTAATTCCGCTAATCCGCCCAAACAACTGGCTTGTCAATCGCTACCCCATCTACGATCGTGTGAATGGATTCATAGGACTTTTGAAGAACCTGCACCACGATCGTCACTAATGTGTTCGTTCCCGTATTGCGCCAACACCGCTCCCCTTCTGGTGCCACCCGTACCACGGAGCCGGACTGCACTGAAAAACACTCTCCATCTACCTGAAACTCTCCTTGTCCTTGGATAAACAGGTAAATCTCTTCACTCTGCTGATGCTTGTGATAGAAGGGCACTGCCCCACCAGGAGGCATCACATTCAGGGAAATTTCTGCTCCGGTCAGACCCAGCAATTCCTTCAGAAATAACTTCCCTTGCACCTTGAAGTTACGGGTTTTCAAATCAAACGTTGCCTGCTCCAAAGATTGCCATCGATCGAGCAGCAACGCTGAAAAATTCTCCCCTTGCAAGGTTTGGGCACTGTCTGGAAGCTGTTGCACAGTATTGGTCATCGTGTCTGCATGGGATGCATGGGTGTCGAAGGAAGAAGTCATTGGATTCACTTGTAAATTGCAATTTACAAGTTAGACTCTATCAACTTCGCTTGTATAATGCAAGTCATCAAGATAAATTCGAGTTGAACCTTTTCAATCCCGTTTCCATTGTGCCTGTACCTATGCCGCCTGAGCGTCGATCGGCCTGTCCTATTGCCTGTGCCTTGGATCTCATTGGCGATCGTTGGACGTTGTTGATCATTCGCGATATGTTGTTTTTCAACAAGCAGCGATTCGAGGAGTTTTTAGAATCGCCAGAAGGGATTTCGACGAATATCTTGACCAATCGTTTAAAGATGTTGGAAGAGTTCGGTCTGGTGGAAAAACACCGCTACAGCAGCCATTCCCGCCGTATGAACTATTCCTTGACGGACTATGGTAGAAGTCTCAGACCTGTATTGAAAGCGATGTTGGCCTGGGGAACAAGGTACATTCCGGAAACTCAGACAATGCTTCCCACTTCTACGGATCAGCCTATGTTGGATCAGATTGTGCCGAATGCTGGCGAGATTGTGGAAAAGTGAGCGAATCGCAGACAAGAAGCTAATCGGGTTGTATGAGCCGCTAGTTGGTCATCTATTGATCGGAACAGCTGGCTCTGCGATCGTATCTGTATGGATCACTGCCACTGAATGGATCACTCCCACTGAGAATGACTTCAAGCAGGAATCTCAAAATTCCTTCCTGTAGCGTGCGCCTTCTCCCGATCGCCTTGTATCCTGTTCTATGGACAAATTTACCGATTAAAAACCCGTGCTTGACCTAAAGCTCCTGCGAGAAAATCCAGACCTGGTAACCCAAAAGTTGGCCCAGCGAGGGGGAAACTATGACATCCAGCCAATTCTAGACTTGGATCAGCAGCGTCGTGACCTAGAACAACAGCGATCGGCCCTCCAAGCACGGGGCAACGAAGTGGGCAAGCTCGTCGGCCAAAAGATGAAATCCGGCAGCAAGCCCGACGATTCAGAAATTGTGGCGCTGAAGGAAGAAGGCAACCAAGTCAAGGCGCAACTGGCGGATCTGGAGCCGCGCGAAAAAGAAATTAAAGCGCAGATTGAAGCTTTGGTGCTGCAATTGCCCAATTTGCCCAGCGACACCACGCCGATCGGGAAAGACGAAACGGAGAATGTGGAAGTGCGCCGCTGGGGTGATGAGTACAAACCCAGCCATGCCGTCCTGCCCCATTACGAAATTGCTGAAAAATTGGGGATTCTGACCACCGATCGGGCCACCAAAATTGCCCAGACCCGCTTTGTGGCCTTACTCGGTGCAGGGGCAGCGTTAGAACGAGCCTTGATTCAGTTCATGCTGGATCAACATATTGCAGCGGGTTACTTGGAAGTCTTGCCGCCCTTTTTGATTAATTCCACTTCATTAACCGCGACAGGCCAGTTGCCCAAGTTCGCGGAAGAAAGCTTTAAATGTGCTGAGGATGACCTGTGGCTGGCTCCGACGGCAGAAGTGCCGGTGACTAACCTCTATCGGGATGAAATTATCGATGGCAGCCAGTTACCGATTCACCACTGTGCCTATACTCCCTGTTTCCGGCGGGAAGCGGGTAGCTATGGCCGGGATACCCGTGGGTTGATCCGGTTGCACCAATTCAACAAGGTTGAGCTCGTCAAACTGGTGCGACCCGAAACCTCTGAGGAAGAGCACCAAAAACTGGTGGCCAGCGCCGAATCCATCCTGCAAGCCTTGAAACTGCCCTACCGCACGATCGAACTGTGTACAGGGGATATCGGGTTTGGTGCAGCGAAGTGCTATGACTTGGAAGTTTGGCTTCCTTCTGGCAATACCTATCGGGAAATTTCCAGTTGCTCGAACTTCGGTGATTTTCAAGCCCGTCGCGGCAACATTCGCTTTAAGGAATCCGGGCAAA
The DNA here is from genome assembly GCA_002148405.1 of Alkalinema sp. CACIAM 70d. GTDB lineage: Bacteria > Cyanobacteriota > Cyanobacteriia > Leptolyngbyales > Leptolyngbyaceae > Alkalinema. The sequence continues at coordinate 4,217 of MUGG01000161.1, forward strand.
AGGGGACGCAGTTTGTCCATACGTTGAACGGGTCAGGGCTAGCGGTGGGCCGCACCATGGCCGCTGTGTTAGAAAATTACCAACAACCCGATGGCAGCATTCAAGTGCCTGAAGTTTTACAGCCTTACCTCAAACGGACTATTCTCTAGCCTTCATGATCCAGTAATCATTGCTATCTAGATGGCGGAACTGCCTCATACAAGGTCATCCAAGCAAAGTCATCCAAGACTGTTGTGTGAGGCGTGTTGCGTGAGGCTAATTGCTCAATCAGCACCTCCGCTATCTTTCTAGCAATGGTTCAACATTCTCATCAAAGTTTGTTGTCATTAAAATTTAATGTCATCCAAATTTAAGGTTTACATCAACCTTCAAGGTTTATCTCTAGGTGAACCTTGAATATTGATATAGTGCGACTTTTGTGATTTCCTGGGTGCTTCTCTGGAGATGTAAAGAACTCCTAATTTCGAGAAGTAGCCTTAACGATCGATCTAGCATGAAAGTATCAGACATATCGCAAGATCAACGGCATCCTGGAGAATACGGGATTGCTAGGTACAATCTTTCAAATGGCTAGTTCTTGGTATCAACTCTTTGTTATCCCTTCTTTTGTTGATAGGGGATTCCGGTTGATAGTGGATTCTGAATGTGATGTAACCCAAAGGGTTGTATAGGGCGTTTTTTGAGATCGGAGATACGCTGCAACTTCAACTTCGATCGCATCTACCCAAAGTCGTCTACCCAAAGTCATTGTGCTGCGATTTTCGATCGGATCTGGCCGACTGGAATGCTCGGTCAGTGACCCTTTGGTTTGCCAAATTTTGGATTAATGATTTTTAGAATTTTTGTGGAGAAGTGTATGCGACCCTTGTTGCAGCTTTTAGGGGTTCCGATCGCGGCGCTGCTGGTGAGCATGACGGCCTTGACCCCCGTCGCTCCCGCCCGCGCAGAAGATACCGATCATCAATTTGTCGTCTATGTTTCCAACGAAGAAGATCGCTTCGTGGACTATGGCTGGGGGTTCCTTGACGAATTTAAAAACAGTTGGCAAAACACCCAATACTACTGGGGCGAATGTCGTTTTTTAGGGAACCAACGCCTGAGTTTTGTGGATAGTGCCGATCTCGCCTACGTTGCCGGTCATGGCAATGCCTCCTACATCGTCATGGGGTCTGGAGAGGGCTGTAACCTGACCGATAAAGCCTGGGGCAGCTACGCCGATCCGAGTCGCCAAGGCGATTTGGAATACATCGTGTTTCATAGCTGCAAAGTTCTGCAAATGGATAGCGACTGGCGATCGCGCTGGCGGCATTATGAATCGACCAAGACCCAAAAACGGCCCTTCTCAGGTCTGCATGCGGCCATGGGATTCCGCACCAACCACTACAACGGAGCCGGAGCCGGTCGCTGGGCTGCGGATGAATTTGCCGAAAACCTAGAGGATGGCTATTCCGTGCGCTATAGCTGGTACGAAGCTGCGGAGGATGCCCGCTGGTTGGCTGGCTGGAAAGACAACAAACCCGCCGTCTTTTACCTGCGGCCCCACAAGTACGAAACCAAAAATGGCCACAACAGCACGGACTACAAGTACGGCGATGCGAACTATCTCCTCGATGCGTACTACATGGAGTAATTACCTGAGGGTTCCTGATTATGAAATGGACTTTAGGATTCGCGATCGGGCTATTGGCGATCGGGGCCACTCCCTTCAAAGCGATCGCTGGTGAAGTCGTTCTGTCGGCTCCTGCCCGCAGTGCCCTGGAAAAGAGCGTTCAGGAAAAACGCAGCCTCCTCAGCGTTGATTCCGCCCTCACGGAACAACATCGACAAATCCTGCGCACCTGGGCCTCGGGATCGATTGACTTCAACAAAGCTACCCAACGCAAACAAATCCGGTTTAACCGCGTTAGCTACACCCAAAACGTGATGGTGGATGTTCTGCGCATCCCCACAGAAAAATTGCAATTCATTGAACCCATTGGCCCCAAAGCCCTGCCGATCGCGCCCAAACTGCAACTCGATCGGGCAGAACGGATTAACCTGAAACAGCCGATGCTGATTCTCTATCGGGAAGGCCCCAACTACTACAAATTCCAGAAACTTAAAGAAGAAGGCCCCCAACAGCTTTTGGCGAACACCGCCGCGATTCAACTGGCCCGCAACTTCCTCAGCAGCAACCGTATTCTCCAGGAAACCCAGAGCGATCGCATTGGAGAAGTAGTCGTGCGGCAACGGCGGATTAATGAAGACGGAGAAAGCGCCAGCAGCCAAGGCCGGGATTACCTCGTCCAACAGGATGTCGTGTTTCAGCGCCTCTACCAAGGCAAACCGGTGATTAATTCCAAGGTGGTGGTTGGCCTCCAGCCCAATAGCCGCGATATCGTGCTGCTCAACCATATGAACTGGGCTCCAGTGAAAGCCACCCTACGACCCATGGTGACGCCCTCGATCGGGACTGCCCCCAGCCTCAGCGTAACCTTGCCGACGGTAAGTGTGGCCTCGCTCCAACAGCGCCTAGAAGCTAAGGTTCGCAAAGTCAGCGGCAACTTTACCAAAGCTGAAGTCAATGAAGTCTTCCCTGCCTGGTTCCAAACCGCTAACGGGTTAGTGCCGATCGTGGTTTTCAATATGGAGATTGAATATCCTAGCCCGATCGATCCGCTGCGCCGTCCCTATGTGGAAGCCATTAACCTCGTCGGCTCGGATGATATTTTCTATCCTGAACACCAAACAGTCTCCACACCCACGAAGGCCCAATAGTGCCTCTGCCTTGGGGCATGCCTCACCCAGCCCTCGATATGCATGAGTTCACGGGATGGATTGCGGTGGAATGGATTGCGGTGGAATGGAGAAGCCACGATCGCAGTCCCTAAATTCCTTGCCCCCCATCCAGTTCTCCTCCCCTAGAGGTAACCATGCTCAGCGAGAAAATCTGGAGTAATCGTCTCTAAAAGTCCACTGGGTGAGGTATGCCCAGCCTCCACTCTGCCAACCCGAAGAAATTTTTCCACGTATTTGCCCAAAACATCCCCCTCCAAGTTGACCCAACTGCCTGGTTTGAGGTGACACAAGTTCGTGGCGGTGTAGGTATGGGGAATCACCGCCACACTAAAGCGCGTCCCTTCCAGGTTGCAATCCGCCACAGTCAAACTAATCCCATTGACGGCCACACTGCCTTTGGAGAGGATGTATCGGGCAACGGTGTCACTTTCCGTCGTAAACGTAATATCCCAGGACGTTGCGGCCTGCACAGCGGATTGAAAAGACCCAACCCCATCCACGTGGCCCGTGACAAAATGACCGCCCAGCTTACTTCCAATCCGCAAGGAAGTTTCTAAATTAACCCGTTTAACCCGGCCTTCACTGCGACCGAGGGCAGTGCGCCGCATCGTCTCTGGGGAAACATCGGCAATAAATCCGATCGGCAAAATTTTCACCACTGTCAGGCAAACCCCGTCCACGGCTACACTGTCACCGAGTTCTAAGCCTTGAAGAATCACGGAATTCTCTGAGCAAGTAATTTCCACATGCTCCGGATCGAGGGTTTGTAACGTTCCAACGTCCTGGATTAATCCTGTAAACACAATTTTGATTTGATCCCAAAAGATGAATAGCGTAGCAATTTTCTTTAATCACATTTTTTGATCACGTTTTTGGTAGTGACTTTTTCGCGGTTACTGTTGGGATTCCATTTCACGATCGCCCCCCTGGGCAATGTAATCTTTTGGTAATTCCGCTTAAACAATTTGAAGTTTAATTTACGCTCTAATGTCACACCCAAGAAAGTCATCGCTTGATATTTCTTGGATTTAGTTTAATGAAAGTAAGAAGTCTTTTTTATTTTGGCAAATTCTCTAGGGAATCATTTAGGATTAAATTCAGGGATTTCTGGGATGTGGAAAATAGATTCATCATCTACGGATCTCTCCATGCGTAGCCCCCAACGCAAAATTCAGACCACGTTGATAATTAGTCTATATAGATAAGCTTCGTTTGCGACGGGTGTTCTTGAGGCGGGATCTATGATCGAAATGAAAGTGACGACGATCGCGGTGGATGCAGCAACCCGGAGTCCGATCGTCCTGCTCGAAGATGGTACAGGTCGTCGAGCGTTACCCATTTATATCGGGGAAGACCAAGCAAAGGCGATCGGTAGTGTGATGCGCAATATCACGCCGCCGCGCCCAGGTACCCATGATTTATTTGTCAATTTGCTGGATGCTTGGGATATGGCCTTGGATCGCGTTGTCATCCATGCCCTCAAGGACAGTACCTTCTATGCGCTGCTGATCGTTAAACAGGGCGAGTTGAAGCGGGAAATTGATGCGCGACCCAGTGACGCGATCGCCCTCGCTCTACGGACAGGTGCTCCGATTTGGGTCATGGAAGAAGTGGTGGCAGATGCTTCAATTCCCGTCGATCGGGATGCCGATGAAGCTGAACGCCAAGCCTTCCGGGATTTTGTGGCTAACTTGAGTCCCTCTCAGTTGATTGAACGGAGTCGCTTTGATGCCAGTGGTGGCTAAGCTAAATCGGCTAAAGCAAAGTGGCTAAATTGGAACAACTAAATTTGAGCGGCTAAGGCTGGGACGTGACACTGGAGGCTACTCCAGAATGTCCGTTACTTTGGTGAGCTCAATCTGATCTGACGGAAGGTCTAAGGGATAGCCCAAGCTGCGGGCTTTTTCCGTCATTTCATCGGAGAAAAAGTTTGGCCCGACAAAGTTATGGCAAGTCGCCCAGTAAACGGGATAGTCGCCTTGGTTATAGCCAAACCAGTCACCGCCGGGATTCAGCAGGTGGGCATAGACCGTCCCATCACTTTCAAAGATGTAGGCTGGCTTTTGGGTGGAGCAAAGGACGTAGTTGGTTTGCGGCTCCCCAAAGTTGTCAGATGGATCACTCTCCATAGGCCAGGAACGATGGGCAATCTGGACGCGGTAGAGGGTGCCCCGATCGGTTTTGTCCACCACCGTTTTACTGATGAATTGACTATCCCAGCAGGTACCCATGTGGCAGCGCCCAGGCAAAATGGGGCTGGCCAGAGTAGCCTGTGCCGAGAGCAAGACGGGAGTAAGACCCATCATTCCAGCCAGTAACTTTAGCATCATGACCTAGGAGTTTGATCAAGGTTTATCCAGATAGATTTCTATCATGGGCTGGATGAGGCGATCTGGAACAGCGTGATTTCCGGGAATTGACGGCTCACAACTTTATAGGCTGACCATCGAGGTCGATCGTCCTGCAATCCGTTGGAGCGCCGCTGCCAGCACATCCGGGGTTTGACCGGCCACACTCCACACCAACGCTTCCCGGTAGAGACGATTGGCTGGATGACTGCTCTGATTGGCGGCCCCACTCGAAGCGACAACCGCAGCCTGGGTACAGCGTAATGCTAGATCGATCGCCCAAACCCGGAGGGATAATTGCGCCTCGTAGTTCTGGGTTAAATGATGTTTTAAGTCCTGGTTCGTTAACGCTTGCTCAATCTCCGCGCGGCAGGTGTGGAGTTCGGTAGCGAGATCAGTATGGATCGCCCCGATCACTAAAAAAGACTTGCGTTGCTGCATTTCCAAAAGCCAATCTAATCCCGCTTGGGCACACCCTAGGGCGAAACTGCTGTGGCTGAGGACGTTGGCCCGATCACTGGCTGGCATCGCCCCCGCAGGCCGTATCGTTACCACTCGTTCCGGCGGCAAGATCCAACGGTTCAGATTCCCCGTCACCGTTTGGGCCGCATTCATGGCCGCGAGTTGCATCGGTTCACTTAGCAGCAGAGATCCACGCAGCAGAGATCCACCTGTGGATTGCGTGGTTGATTTGAACGGTAACAGGCCGTACACTGCCGACCCATCGGGTAACGTTGCCGCCAGAATAAAATCCTGAAAAATGCCAGAGCCGGTAATCCAGGGAATGTAACCGTTGAGTTCATAGCTGTTAATTTTCTGACCGTCATCCACCGCGATCGCGGTAACCGGAGGATTGTCCACTCGTCGTAAATGGGAAAAGGCAATGCCGACCAAGGCTTCTCCATTAGCCATTTTGGGCAGGTAGTCCGCTTGCAGCGATCGATTGTCACTATTCGCTAACATTGCCCCGGCACTTTGGTGTTGGGTTTGCAGAAAGGCCAATGCCCCGGACGATCGGGCCAAGCGTTCTTGAAACTGGGCAAACATAAGGGCATCGATCGGCACTCCCTGCCAAGAGGGAAAGGCTTTGAGGGCTAACAGATCGTGCTGTCCCAGGAGTGCTAAGGCTTGGGCTAAAGCGTCAGGATTGCTGTCTAAAATCTGGGCTTTGGGGCCAATATCGGTCTGGCAGAGGTAATCTGTGCGAGTTAGGAGCGGGTGCATAGCAAAACAGCGATCGACTGATGGTTAGCCAATTTTAAAAACATCTACCTGTCAAGCATGTTCCAGCCGATCCAGGGTATTCTTTCACTAGAGCTTGTAGAAATAAATCGTCCTTTGATGACTGTGCAATTCTGCACAACTTCGATCGCAATCAAGGCTACTTAAGATTCTGGCTGCGCGGGTGCAAGCATGAATAATCCCCTTTATCTCTCGTTTAACGACTGGTTTGCCCAAGCTAGACTGTGGCTCGACCTCCTCGTAATTGCCTGGATCGTCAGCATCATCAATGGCGGCTTTTTTAATTGGCAGCTCAATCGCTTTGGCGTCTATCCACGGGATTTTTGGAGTCTATTTCGCATCCCCTTCGCCCCCTTTCTGCATGGAGATTGGGCCCATCTAGTCGGCAATACCAAATACTATTTACTCCTCGGAGGGATTTTAGTCCTGCGCGATCCCAGCGATTTTGCCGTCGTTTCAATCACAACTTTGTTAGTATCCGGTTTTTTAGGGTGGTGTTTTGGCCGAGCCAAAGCGAGTTACATCGGTGCTAGTGGCGTCATTACAGGTTACCTCGGGTTTCTTCTAACCCAGATTGTGGTTGCTAGAGATGCCTTTGCAGCCATTTTCTTTAGTTTGATCGTATTTTCTTTCTTTTTTGGAGAAATGATTGTTTTTCCACGGCTTACTGGAGAAAAAAATACTTGGAATTTCGGCAATACCTTAGTTTGGGGGATGACGCCGATCGTCGCCAACAACGTAGCTTGGGAAAGTCATCTCTTTGGTTTTTTTGGCGGGGTCATTACGGCCTATTATCTAATCCCCTTCAAGGACTGGCTGCAACAAGTGATTATTCTCTGGAAAAATTTCATCGTTGGTTAATGAACCGTCAGTCTAGGAAGCGGTTCCTATCAGGTTGGGGTTCCTATCGCTCTGCATCGGTTCTTCCAGACCAATTCCTCCTATACTGGTAAGCTGGACGCGCATCAGAAGATAGAGGACATAACAATGGCATCCATTCGTGAGTTACACGAACAGCTTGTCAAAAAAGAACGATCGGCAGTGGAAATTACCCAGGAAGCTTTAGATCGGATTGAAGCCGTAGATGGCAAAGTCCAGAGTTTCTTGATGGTGACAGCCGATCGGGCGCTGGAACAAGCCAAGGCCGTGGATGCCAAAATCGCCGCTGGTGAAGAAATCGGGCTGCTGGCAGGCATTCCGATCGCGGTGAAGGATAACATTTGCACCAAAGATGTGCGCACCACCTGTGCATCCCGCATTCTGGAGAACTTTGTCCCGCCCTATGACGCGACGGTTAACCAGAAGCTGCTGGATGCGGACATGGTCATGGTGGGCAAAACCAACATGGACGAGTTTGCCATGGGCGGCTCCACGGAAACCTCCGCTTTCCAAAAAACCGCTAACCCCTGGGATCTCGATCGAGTACCGGGTGGATCCTCTGGTGGATCAGCCTCTGCGGTGGCCGCTGGGGAAGCACCTCTGTCCCTCGGCTCCGATACCGGCGGCTCCATCCGTCAACCTGCTTCGTTCTGCGGCATTGTGGGTCTCAAACCGACCTATGGCCTAGTTTCCCGCTATGGTCTCGTTGCCTTTGCCTCCTCCTTGGATCAGATTGGCCCCTTTTCTACCACGGTGGAAGATGCGGCAATCCTGCTGGAGGCGATCGCAGGCTATGACCCGAAGGACTCCACCAGCCTGAAGGTCGAAGTTCCTGACTATACCCAATACCTCAAGACTGATCTGAAGGGCAAAAAGGTTGGCGTCATTCAAGAAACCTTTGGCGAAGGCTTGAACCCGGAAGTGGCGGCAGCAACCCAGAAAGCCATTCAGCAACTCAAAGACCTGGGTGCAGAGATTATTGAAATTTCCTGCCCTCGGTTCCGGTATGGCATCTCGGCTTACTACATCATTGCGCCCTCGGAAGCCTCGGCTAACCTGGCACGCTATGACGGTGTACGCTACGGTCGCCGGGTAGAAGATGCTGAAGACTTGATGGAGATGTATACCCGCACGAGAGCCGAAGGCTTTGGGGCTGAGGTGAAGCGGCGGATCATGATTGGCACCTACGCCCTATCTGCGGGGTATTACGATGCCTATTACCTCAAAGCGCAAAAAGTACGCACCCTGATCAAACAGGACTTTGAAGCGGCCTTTGAAAAAGTGGATGTCCTCGTTTCACCGACTGCACCCACCACTGCCTTCAAGATTGGCGATAAGATGTCCGATCCGCTCAGTATGTACCTGGATGACTTGATGACGATTCCAGTAAATCTGGCAGGGTTACCCGGTCTGAGCTTGCCCTGTGGTATCGATTCCAATGGGTTACCGATCGGATTACAAATCATTGGTAACGTGTTGCGGGAAGACCAGGTATTCCACACTGCCTACGCCTACGAACAAGCCACGGAATGGCATACCAAACGCCCAGCCCTGTAATCAGGACTATAACTAAAACAACTAAGACCCCAACTATTCAGATCTAGCGAATAGTTGGGTCTACCAAAGCTCCCCAAATGGCTATTAAGTCAAGACTGGGGAGTTTTTTCGATCGGGTCTAAAGTCCTATTTCCGCTCGGAAAAAGACTATCAAATTTTGCAAAGGTTCCCGAAATCAAGGGAATAGCCTGTGAATGGATGCATAGAAGGCTCGAAGTTTGGCACCTAGCATTTTTAAGACTCACAGTATTTTCAAGGTTCACGTTCTATGCCCTCCCCTAAATTCTCAGACATTCTTTCCAAAGTATCTAATTTTGACTTTCAATACGAAACCGCAAAGTATCATCCTAAAATTGCACTTACCTTAAGCAAAGCCTCTAAATTAGCCTATTTTGAGCCTGATGAAGTCATTCCATTTGTGAAGCAAAACTGGCAACTTAATGATTGTCAATTTTTAAATGAAAAAGAAACCCAGGCGTACTTGATGATGAATGATCAAGTCATCATCGTTGCATTTCGAGGTTCTACAGAGCGGGATGACTGGTTTGATAATTTTAAGTGTGTAATGCCAGTACCAGATGCTTTTGGAAAAGTTCATCCTGGTTTCCGTTATGCCCTCGATCACCTGTGGCAAAAAAGCTATGGCAAAAATAGCAAAGGCGAAGAATTACGATTTCTGGACTACATTAAGCAGTTGCAATTACAAAATCCCCGATCGCTGTGGTTTACCGGACATAGTCTAGGTGGTGCTTTGGCAACCTTAGCAGCAGCCCGGCTACGGGAAAAAGATATTCCCGTCTATGGGTTATATACTTTTGGTTCCCCGCGCGTGGGCGATCGAAACTTTGAACGCACTTTTAACGCTGATTTTAAATCTAAGAATTTTCGCTTTGTGAATAACAATGACACCGTCACTCGCATTCCGCCTCGGGAACTCGGCTATAGTCATGCAGGGACGTTTCTCTACTTCACTGCCAAAGGAGAACTCAAAAGCGATCCTTATTTTTGGTTGCAATTTTTAGACAGTGTGCAAGGAAGTGTGGATGACTTCATGAAACCTGGATTAGACTGCATTAACGATCACTGTATTGACCTCTATATCAACAATTTAGTAGCCAACCTCAATACATTCCCCACCTTGTGAATCTGAATAGATTGTGAATCTGAATAGATTGAGGTGAATCTGGCAGATCTAATTTGTCTATATAATTTCATTTGTTTGAGTGAAATTGTTGAATTTCACTCAAACACGATCGTGAAAACCTAATCGTAATTTACAAGACAAATAGTATACAGATTATATTATTCAGAAAATTATTTACGTTAATACATTAATAATTTCCAGTTTTAATATTAGCTGTTTACAGGGGATTGCGTAACGATAAGGAACAGATACAACGCCTAAAGCCTGTTCTGCCGTTAACTTCTGTATCGATCAGTCAAGCAAAGAGCTGTCATTAATTTTTTATATTCGATCGAGACGTTAAATAGAAAAGATGTTGCTTTTAGAGTGTTCTCTAGAATTTCATCCAGAATGATGGGAAAATATTTTCACGTTAAAATTCGTGTTCAAGCTAGTGATGATATTTAATACTCTCATAATTTAATTAGCCTATATCCAGCTAGAAATAATGCTATTTTCAGCCAAGTCGTGGAGGGCAAGATAATCGCTTCCTATAATGGCTCATAGGCCCGTAATGACTCATAGTAATGGCCCATACAATCCATTTTTATAGGCATAACAAAGACTAATCAGCAAAAGAGGGAGTAGCCAGTTTCTTTCACTCAATAAGAATGCTTAAACTGACCCATCCCCCATGACTAAAATGCTCATAGCCGCAGTCTCGTCATTCGTAGCACATTAGCTTGTGCCTTCCCAGCCCCGCTCTTCCACGCCCCATTCTTGGCGCAGAAAATGCCTGTAATAAGCATCTTTGATCAGCATCTGTTCGTAGAGATTGACCAAGAACTCTTGGGCTTGCTCCCGGCTCATATCCCGTACCAAAGTAGCAAACGATCGTAGATTAAATTGCTGCTCCAGCGTTAGCTCAATTGACTTATCCATAATGTTCATTCCTGAAATTAAGAGAGAGTAGTAATGTGGAGAAGATACAAAGACTATCTCCACCTTTCCAGGATGATGTGCAATCTTAAGATTTGGTGTAGCTAAAGTAACGATTCTAGTCTTGTGGAATAATTACTCAGCGTCAGATTAATTGATAGTTTAGTTAAACTGACCTAATCAGTAAAATTAACTGATTTAGTTTTACTTAAAACATGAATAAATCTAATCATTACTCAATCGATAAAATTGCTAAATATTGCAAAAAATCGATCGGAATATTAGCAAAATTTTGCAGCAATTTATAGTCGAGAAAGTACACTATCAAGCTTATAGGAGCAGTCTGACAGTCACTCTTGCCAGGATGGCGCTTTCTACGTTAGGTGAACCAATCCCATTTGTTAAACTTGCATTAAACCTGAGCATTTGACCCCAAGCTACCTAGCCAGGGCTCACCGTTTGACAGTTTGTCAGCGTTTACCCATTGCTCGCAGGATCGATCGTAACTACCACCACCGTAATATTGTCCCGTCCGCCTCGTTCCTTCGCTGCATTAATCAGCGTACTGGCTGCCATATCACAGGCCCGAATAGTCTTGAGATGGTTGGCAATCAAAGAGTCGCTGAGTTCTTCCGTCAGTCCATCACTACAGAGCAGCAATCGATCGCCCGGTTTAACTACAATTTGTTGAATATCAATGTCTGAACTTTCTTCCCGTCCAAGGCATTGGGAAAGAACATGGCGCATGGGATGGGAACGCGCTTGATCCAAGGTCAAAGTGCCAGAACTAACGGCTCGGGCAATCCACGTATGATCGATCGTGATTTGTTCCAGTGCGGCTCCCCGCATTTGATACAACCGGGAGTCCCCCACATGGGCACACCACACCTCATCCTGACGAAACAATAGCGCCACCGCCGTCGTCCCCATATCACTGCGTTCTGGATGCAGCTTTTGATCGTAGAGAATCGCTTGATTCGCTTTTAAAAACGCTTGCTCCAACAAGTCCTGGGACGAATCCTCCGAATCCCAAAAGCGTTGAAAATGGCCGTACATCGCTTCGATCGCCAAACGACTGGCCTCTTGGCCGCCTGCATGTCCGCCCATTCCGTCCGCTACGACAAAGAATCTTCCCTCAGGATCCACATGATAGGCATCCTGGTTCGCCGAGCGCACTAGACCCGGATCAGTCATTCCTGCGAAAAAACGTTTCATGAACAGACAGCACTCAGCAAACAAGGTTGAAGAAGTCGTAACAAAGCTTGACGTTAAGGCCTGAAATCACTATGGCAGACGCTCAAAGCGATCGAGCTTGATGAGCAAACGAACCAGCGCTCCCCCGGTAACCAGTGCCGCAAAAGCAGCCAGTATTGCCGCCCAAACCCAGTGATTAACCAGCAAAATGGTTGCAGACAGGGTGAACGTACAGATCAACAGGGTGTAGTTGGTTCCCATATTAACCCCTGTCAGCTTGCGTAGCACACGATCGGTCTCGCTCGATCTCACCCGAACTCGCAAGTCCCCCCGTTCGAGTTTGTCTAGGGTATCCTCAATGCGTCGAGGGAGTCCCAGGGCAGAGTTACTGACCTGTGCCGCTTGACGACTAATCTCATTAAATAGATTACCCGCTTCTGAATAGGGATTCTCATTGGCCATAAGCTGCATTGCAAACGGTTTTGCAACCTCCATAAAATTAAAATCTGGATCCAATCCTTTCCCAACGCCTTCCAACGTGGAAAACGCCCGCATTACAAACGTAAAAGTCGCTGGGAAACGAAAGGGCTGATCGTAGGCGATTTCATATAAATCATCACTAATAGCGTTGATCGACTGGGCTTCAAAGGGTTTATCCATGAAGTTATCCAACATGTACTGCACCGATCGCCGCACTGGCCCCGGATCATCTGTCGGCGTCAGGGCTCCCAATTCCACCAGTGACTGAATCACCCGATCGGCATCCTTTTGGGCAATGCCAAAAAAGGTTCCCAACAGTTTTTCGCGGGTGACCGATTTTACCTGACCCATCATGCCAAAGTCATAAAAGATCAGTTGCCCTTCAGGACTCACCGCTAAATTACCGGGATGGGGATCGGCATGGAAAAAGCCTTTGTCCAAAATTTGCCGCAAATAGGACTGAGCCCCCAGTTTGGCAATTTCTTTACGATCGAGACCCGCTGCTTCCAATGCCTCATAGTGGCTGATTTTGATGCCAGGAACATATTCCAGCGTGAGCGTGCGGGGAGAGGCATAGCGCCAATAAACCCGAGGCACCCGAATTCCCGGTTCGTCCCGAAAATTGCGCCGGAAGGTATCCGCATTGCGCCCTTCATTGAGGTAGTCAATCTCCTCCCAGAGGATTTTGCAGCATTCCTCATAGATCCCCATCCAATCCCGCCCTCGCCCCCATTTGGGATGGCTTTGGAAGTAGCGGGCAATGCCTTTGAGAATTTCTAGGTCGATCGTGAAAAGCTTACGTAACCCCGGTCGCTGAATCTTAACAACAACTTCTTCCCCCGATTGCAACTGCGCCCGGTGGACTTGGCCTAGGCTAGCCGCAGCCAAAGGCACTGGATCAAAACTCCGATAAAGTTCTGGGATGGCTTTGCCCAGATCCTGGTGAATAATTTCGGAGACTTGCTCATAGCTGAACGCAGGAACCCGATCTTGCAGCTTAGAAAGTTCCTCAACAAATTCACTGGGAAATAAATCCGCCCGCGTTGAAAATAATTGGCCCGCTTTAATAAACGTTGGCCCCAAGTCGAGCAACGTTTCCCGAACCCAAATGGCTAAGGCTCGTCTACGAACCGCTTTTTTGGACTCTGAGATGCCACCGCGATAACTCCAAGCCTTCTCAAACAGCCAGTGCTCATAGAGCAACCGCAGCACAAAGGCCCAAATATCTACAAAGCGCCGCTGTCGGGAATAGTTGTCACGATTCCAGCGATAGGCTCGATCGGGGTAGGACTGGCTGCCCATGAAGCAATTCTCGGGGTAGAGAGGAACAGAACAAGAGAAATGGAGATAGTAGGATTAGCTAGCACCATTGCGATAGCGTTGAAGCTCTGTGCGAACCTCGGCAATTTCAGCCCGCAAGTCATCGATGATAGCTTGCAAATCTCCACTCCGAGGCGAAGCTGGCGTCGGAGCAGCGCCACCTTGGGCGTTTGCACTCGCTTCTACCCGTTCCGTAACCTGCTGAACAAAGTTGCGCAAGGTTTCCCGTTGCTCAGCATCAAACTTACCCAGCTCGCTCAGGGCATTGGTTACCGCTTTTTCGGCTTGCTCAGAAAGAATTTCTGCGATCGCGCGACCAACAAAAAAGGCATGAACTAAGGGACTACTCATGGGAATGCTTTGCAGACGTTCGCAAAAATTATAACTTGCTTAACATTCCAGAGTCCGAAGAATCACCGGAATCCCAATTACCGGAATCCTTCATTACTCGAAGTTCCCTTGGAAGTGGGTTCGGCTGGCAAAGGATCCGCTGATTTCGTGAATGCTTTAGGAGAAGCAGAGGGGGGCGCTGGATCGGACTCACGGGGCGATTTGGAGGAAGCTGGAGCCGACGCTGGGGGAGGTAATTCTGGCTCAACTAGGGGAGCCTTGGCCGGGGGCGTTGAACGGGAGGGCGCAGGAGGAGCCTCTGATGCCCGACGGGAGGGACTAGCCACGGGAGGGGAAGAGGGTTCCTCGCTGGAGGTAGGTGCAATGGGATCTACTGCGGGTTCTGGATTAAGGGGAATTTCTCGGCGCGGCAAAGGAGACTCGATCGGTTCAGGAAACGTATTGACTTCATTGGTGGGTGAGGTTGAACCGGAGTTGGCCGAGCCACTTTTGCTGCCGGGGGCTTCACTGGGAATATCGTCAGAATTTTCAACCGCTTCAACAGATCCTTTCCATTCCCGTTGGGGAAAAGACTGCCCCGCATGGAACAAACTGGATCCTGGCCGTTGCCCCGCACTAAAACGAAGAGCAAGCCCGAAGCCGAGACCCAAAGTAGCAGCGATCGTGCCAATGAGGACGAACGCTCGCTTGGGATATTTAGGAACAATCAGCATGGATGAATTAGGGGTAGAAGATTGAGAAGCTTTAGAAGAATAGTCAAGATCTGGGGCAGATTCTGGGGAAGCAGCATCCAAGCTCAAACTTCCTGAGGTTGGATCGGGCTCAGCCAGAGGTTCGTGGCGGTAGGGAGCCGGGGCGAGCGGGGAGGGGGCCGGAGCGTCGGAGGATGCTAGCGGCTGGGCCAGGGCGATCGGCTCAGCGGTAGGCGGCGTTTGGGGCAGGCGGGGGAGAACGATCGAAGCGTTGCTAGGCGTCACAGTCGGGGAAGCACTCGCGGTAACCTCCGGTTGATCGGAGCCCATCAGCATGGCTTCTGAAGAAGGAACAGAGGGCACCAGAGTCGGTTCTGCGGGTGCAACCGTGACAGCCATCATTGGGGCGGAGGGGGAAGTGGCAAGGGGGGAGGGAGCAAGCGTTGGAGTCGTTAAGCTAGGCGCGGTGCTGGGTTGCGGGCGATCGGATTGATCCATCTGAGAGGAGGCAGCCGATTCGCCGCCTAACAGGTGGAATAATGCCTCTGCTGTTTGCACCCGTTGTTTGGGATCCGTTGCCATGGCATAGCGTAAGACTTTTTGTACCGCCGGAGGAAGCAAGGGCAGGAGGGGAAATTTTTCGGTTAAGTCTCCAGAGGCAACGCTCAGGGGCGGATGGTTGGAGAGGCCATGGTACAGCATGGCGGCAATGCTGTAGAGATCGGTTTGCGGAGTCGCGCCTTGGGTCAACATTTCCGGTGCCCAATAGAGCGATCGTGCCGGATCCATAGACTTAGAAGCCGCCGGAATCAGTCCCGTACTGAAACCCACAAGGACAAAACCATTGCTTCCTGGACGCTGAATCAGTTGTCGGGGGTGCAGATTACCGTGCACCAAATGATGGTGATGAGCAACACGCAGGGCGGCAGTCGCTTGGCAAAGGGCTTGCAAAACCGCCTTAGGGGAAAGGGCAGCACGGGAAGCCAACAGATCCGCCAGGGTGCTGCCGGAAATGTATTCCATAACAACAAACGGTTGATCCGCTTCCGAAAAAACATCGAGAACACGAACTAGGCTGGGATGCTGACTAGCGGCAAGGAGGCGAGATCGATCGAGAAAGCGTTGGCGTAATTGGGCAAATTTTGGATGGGCTTGCAAAGTGGGATTAAAGGTTTTAATGGCAACGGTTTGCCCGGTTGCAGAGACAGTGGCACGGTAGGTAAGACCAATTCCTTGCCCATCCCAGGAGTGGTTGAGTAAGTATTTGCCGTTTTGAAGGGTTGTTCCAGCATTCAGCTGTACTCCACCGCGTTGCACACGACTGACCTGCGTATCCCCGAGTTGCATCGCCTAGCCTCTCTGAAATTGCTCCCACCTATGCTAACTGTTTACGCACCCTTTCCAGGGGATCGGGTTAAGAATCTCACCCAAAAGGTAGGATATCGAAAATTTTGGGAAGATTCATAGTCGATCGCTAAATCGGCTACACAGTGAGGGGCGATCGCACAGTATTATTAAAAGCTATTTAATTCACAGTTTCCCTGTGTACGGGCATGTCCGTTCCACATCTGTGGCGTGGTACAGGGTTTAATTACGTTGATAATTACGTCGATATTGAACGACACTTTTTCGGATTACAACCTTTCTCAAATATCTTACTTGGATTAACTTGAGTACGCCCTTGTCTTGGTTGAATGCATCCTTGAACGCTTACTTATTCGTCACCCATGGCAGTCGTGATCCGCGTTCCCATCGTACCGCCTTGCAGTTAGCTGAACGGTGTCGCGATCGTCTGTCGCAATTCAGTTTGACGCAATCCTTGCCGCAATCCAGCCTAGTTGAAGCCATTTCTGCATCTCATGGGAACCAACGATCTGCCACACTCAGCAGGCAATCGGTCATGGTCGGGACAGCAGCCTTGGAATGCATGCCGGAGCCGTTGCACCAGCAAATGATTCAGTTTGCCCAGCAAGTGGCCCAAGCCGGGGGCAAGACAGTCACGATCGTGCCCTTGTTTCTCTTACCGGGGGTGCATGTGATGGAGGATTTGCCTCGGGAAATGGCGATCGCGCAACAGACCCTACTCACCACCCAGACGCCCGTCACCCTCAGAACGATTCCTTTTTTGGGAAGCGATCCGGATTTATTACCTTTGCTCCAGCAACAATTTGCAGCAGTTACAGTCCCCCAGTCCCACCGCCCTTGACACCACCGTCCCCCCAAATTCTAGAATCCCCCCAAGCCCCCCCCTGCCGGATTTTGCTGGCGCACGGTAGTCGTCGTCCAGGGGGAAATACGATCGTGGAACAATTAGCCCGTGACTTGGATGCCCATTTAGCCTATTGGTCAATGGCACCCAGTTTAGAAGATTGCTTAAACCACTGCATGAACCACCGCCTGTCCCCTGTCAAGCCAAACTGTCTGAGAGAAGGTTTGCACTGGGAGACGATCGAGGCCATGCAGCCTCCCCTATCCGTCCAACCCAGAGCACCTGTTAGGCGAATTGTCATTCTTCCTTACTTTTTGTCAGAAGGAGGAATTACAGATGCGATCGCGCAACAAGTGCGATCTTGGTCAAATCTTCCTAACAAGCCACAGGTCGATCTTTTATCTACCTTAGATGCCAATCCAGCTTTAGTCGAATTGATTTTAAAACGGTTGAATGACGAATGAGTCGATCGGTCACTTGAGAGTCTCTTAATTCTCAATCTAGACAGTGATCTGTCCAGTGATCTATCCAGTGATCAATTTAATGATCCATTCATTGTTCATTCTTTTATTCTTCTATTTTTCTAATCTGCCTTTCCTCTTCACCGTTGTGTTTTCAGTGTAATCGCTCTATGACGCATTATTCTATGCCCTTGGGGAAAGTCTATCTTGTGGGTGCAGGCCCAGGTGATCCGGGTTTAATGACGCTCAAGGGAAAAACACTCCTGGAGTGTGCCGATGTCGTGGTTTATGACGCATTAGTAAGTCCACCCATTTTGGCGATGATCAATCCCCAAGCAGAAAAAATCCATGCGGGAAAACGTAAGGGACAACATTCTCTCTTACAAGAAGAAACGACAAGATTGTTAATTGAAAAAGCCAAGCACGCTTCGATCGTGGTGCGACTCAAAGGGGGCGACCCGTTTATCTTTGGGCGAGGGGGCGAGGAAATGGAAGATCTAGTGGCGGCAGGGGTACCCGTTGAAGTTGTTCCAGGAATTACCTCAGGCATTGCTGCGCCTGCTTATGCAAACATTCCCTTAACCCATCGTAATTACAGTTCCTCTGTGGTGTTTGTTACAGGGCATGAATCCGTAGAAAAGTACCGACCTGCTGTGAATTGGTCGGCGATCGCCCACAGCGCGGAAACCATTGTCGTTTACATGGGAATCCATAACCTCCCTCACATTGTTGAAGCTTTAGTCGAGGCAGGTTTACCCGAAACAACCCCGATCGCACTCGTCCGCTGGGGCACCCGTCCCGATCAACGGGAACTCATCAGTCAGTTGGGTGGCGTGTTACATGCAGTTGAGTCCACTGGATTTACAGCCCCAGCGATCGCGGTGATCGGCAATGTGGTGCAATTTCGGGAGGTGATAACCCAAGCCCAGCCGCAACTGGTGCTTGTTTAAGCGTGCTTGTTTAAGCAGTCCTAGACTGTTAACAGCCCCAAGACAAGGTTACAGACTAAGCCAGCAGAATTGAGAATTTTGAGTTTCTGCATTCTCAATTCTGCAATTCTAGTCTGACACTACAGCGCGATCGCCCAGGGGTTTTTAACAGGTTTCACACTAGGTTTTATAGCAGCGCTGCCGCCCGTTCTGCCAGCATCGATCGCTCCCCACGGGCCAGGGTAATATGACCCGCGATCGACTCAGATTTGAATCGCTCCACCGCATAGGTCAAGCCATTACTCGCCGCATCCACATAGGGATTATCGATTTGGTCAGGGTCACCCGTCATGACGATTTTGGTACCCTCACCTGCCCGCGTCAGAATAGTTTTCACCTCGTGGGGCGTCAAATTCTGCGCCTCATCTACGATTAGGAACTGCTGGGGCAACGTCCGCCCCCGGATGTAGGTCAGCGGTTCAATTTGCAATAAACCCCGTTCAATCAGTTCTTCGTGGCCTTTGCGCCAATGGGCCGGTTTACCCGTACTGTCCTGGGTGCCGAAAATTAGGTCGAAGTTATCAAACAACGGTTGCATCCAAGGTGCGAGTTTTTCCCCAATGTCACCGGGCAGGTAGCCAATGTCTCGACCCATGGGAACCACAGGCCGCGCAATCAAAAGGCGGGAATAGAGCCGTTCATCGGCAACTTTGTGCAGCCCCGCCGCGATCGCCAACAAGGTTTTGCCAGTCCCCGCAAAGCCAACCAGCGTCACTAATTGAATATCGTCCCTTAGCAACAAATCAAAAGCAAAACTCTGTTCCCGGTTACGGGGCTGGATACGGGAAATGCCGGAATGGGGAAATTTAGTGATGGGAACAAGTTTTTTACCACTGCCATCGACGATCGCCAACGCAGTGTGGGAGGGATTGAGCTGATTGACTAAGGTAATGGCTTGGTTGGGAAAAAACGCTCCTGGCAGGGTCACGCCACCTTCTCGAAACAGTTGGCTGATCACCTCCGCATCAACCAAAACTTCCGCCGAGCCCGTGTAGAGGTCGGAGATATCTACCTTATCGGTTTCGTAGTCACTGGCATCTAGCCCCAGCGCATCCGCCTTAATCCGTAGGTTCGTGTCTTTGCTCACCAGCACGACGGGGCATTGGCATTGTCGCCGCAGTTCCAGCGCCACCGCTAAAATCTCATTGTCCGCCCGATCGCCCTCCAGTTCCGGTGGCAGTTCCCGCAGGGTTTCCCGATGGCAGAGGGCCACCCGCAAGGTGCCACCGTTGTCTAGGGGAATGCCTTGAATAATGGTGCCTTGCTGGCGCAGTTCATCCAGCATGCGGGAAACTTGGCGTGCGTTGCGTCCGGTCGTCTCTGGCTGTTTCTTGAAGCGATCGAGCTCTTCGATGACCGTAATGGGCAACACCACATCATTGTTGGAACCAAAGCGGTGAATAGCAGCAGGGTCGTGAAGCAGAACATTGGTGTCCAGGACAAAGGATTTATTCATGCACGGGCTTCATGGTATGTGTGATGGCAGTATACCCTTCTGAATCTGTCAATTGCACGGACGATCGCGTTTGTTCATGCAAGGGACTGCGTCCAAGCAGGTAACAGGTGCAACCAGGATGCTTGTCTTTGAAGCGATCGGAACGATTAACGCAATCGGGAAGTGATCAAAACGGTAGGGGCTGCGTAATTCTCTCAGCAGATTTTGAACAATCCCGACTACACTGATTGAAGATATCCAGAAGATATCCCGTTGAACGATCTTCATGGGGCGTAGATCTTACCTGGCTTCACCGCCCTCAAAACGCACGCCTCTATTCAATTGCTTCTCTAAATCACGTTATTCGTATGGATCTGCTGCGCTCTTTACCCCTAGGACTTTATTTAGAACAGCCAATTACCTGGATGCACAAGTTGGATCCTCGGGTGAAATTGGCCTGGTTAATGAGTTTCCTAGCAGCACCATTTCTGGCGACGCTGGAATGGCGGATTGGCCTCGTGGTGGCGCTGATGGGGTTAACCGTGAGTGGCAAGATTCCGCTGCGGGTCTGGCGGCAACAAATGGGCTGGCTGACGTTGCTTTGTCTCTATGTTGGCCTGTTGATTGCGATCGCGCCGGATGGTTTGAATGTCACCGCCCAGCCTCGTCTGCCGGACAATGAACTGATCTTTTCCCAGCAACCGGCTCAATTGCCCCCGCTGCCTGCCGAAAAACCTTGGTACAGTCGTTTTCTAGGGGGTAGCTCAACCGATGCGAAGGCTGCACCCAAATTGCCTCAACCGACGGACTACCATTACGTGGTTGCAAATTGGGGCGTTGTGACGATTACCCAGCGATCGTTGGATTTGGCCCTGCGGTTTGCGACGCTGTTGTTTACGTTGCTGTATAGTACAACGCTGTATTTACTTACAACGGCACCAGAAGAAATTACAGCGGGTTTAGAAGATTTAATGGCACCGTTGCGCCGCTTTAAAATTCCGGTGACTGAAATTGCATTGACGTTAACGTTGTCGCTACGATTTATTCCACTGGTGTTGGAAGAATTTCAAAACTTGGTGAGATCGATTCGGACAAGGGCGATCGACTGGAAAAAGCTGGGTTTAAAACGCACGATTAAAGTTTGGGTTCTAGTCGCAGAACGCCTGTTAGAAAATTTACTGCTGCGGGCAGAACAAATCGCCAGTGCGATGAAAGTGAGGGGATTTACCAGTCCCAATCGGCACCGGGTGGAATGGCATGAATTACAGTTACGCCTCTGGGATTGGGTGTCTTTGGGAATCTTAACCCTGCTGTGGATGGCAAGACTGATTTGGGGTACTGAGGTTTAGGGCTGGCCGATTTAGGATTAGGGCGATTTAGGACTGGCTAGATGCCTGGGCGATCGGTTGAGCCAGTGTTTTCAGAATGGATAAAACCGTCCAGAGTTCATTGCCAGGATTCAGTAAGGAAAACAATCTAGAGGTCGCATATTGCGCGATCGGAGTTCGGCTGACTTTTAAAAACAGAAACTCTGAACCATTGGTAACTTCTTTCACAAAGGCTATTTATTTGGATGGGCTGGGGGAAGGAGCATCCGGACTTGGGAGACTAGAACTGGGTAATGCACTGGGCCGATCGCCTTTTTGCAACAGTAAGGTGACATCATAGCGAGTCGTACGATCGCTGGTAACGACGGTCGTAATCCCGATCGATTGAATCGCATCCAGCCACACTTGACTCGTTTCTGGAAAACGCAACAGCGGAAGGCCCTTAAATCCACTGGCTCGTTTCACATCCATAAAGAAATTGCCACTCACCGCGTCATTACTCGGCGCGATCGCCTTTTGGAACAAAGGATTGGTCGATAGCGTATTCGTAGGACGGGGCAGAAAACTGGAAGCAACAGGGGCACCAAGGGTCAGAAACGCCACGTTCCCATCAAGCCAACCTCGAGTAATTCCCACTTCTGCCGAGGGCATACGCCAGTTGACCACGTCCTGACCCGCTACTTGCCCCGCTTCCACCGTGAAACTAAACTTTTTAGCCATCGTTTCATCCAGTTGCTTCAGGGCTTTTTCCGCCGCTCGACGATCGCTGGCCTGGGCCATAATGACCAAACCGATCGGCGTGGTGGGCGGGCTACCCGGAGGAGCCGCCACTAAGGAAAGGGAAAACTCACCCTGCATCCAATCGACAAAATCCTGCTCCAGATCCATACCCAGTGCACCCTTGACCTCCTGCCGGAAGCTGACTGGATCGAGGAGCTTGACGGGCATCGTGGCGAAGTCACGGGTGTAGTCTGTCCAGAACTGCTTAAAGTCGCCCCCGGAGGCCATTAGCACTGTATCGCCGGGTAAGCGAGTTGGCATCGTTTTGGCCGTATTGCGCACAGAGAATTTGCGATCGCCATCCGGTTTTAGCCAAAACACGCTGTTGAGCGTTACCCCGTCGTTCCCCAAATTAGCCACTGTGGCCCAGCCTTGGCTCTGTTTCACCTGCTCAAGGCTCTGTTGCGACAAGTTGCGATTGGTATTGGCATTGCCCGACATCACCATTTCCGGCAGATTCATATACACACTGGCAAAGCCCCGCCCCGTCTTTTGGATTTGGCCCAAGGCGTCGGCATAGCCCGGAGTCCCCGCTAGTGATTTACCACCTTTGTAAGTATCGATCGCCCGTTCAATACTTCTTGCACTGTTGGATACGAGAATAAATTTGCCCTCGATCGCGGCAATATCAACGTTCTGAGAGGGTTGGTCACCCTTGGCCTCGCGGATTTGAATATCTTGATAGGTCCGCTCCGTCCATTGACGACCCGGTAGATTGCGCGGACGATCGAAAATTTCCTTGGCCTTTAAGGCATTGTTAATCGGAAGAACCAAGATGGCAGGCTGGGCATTGGCGGGTTGAGGCGGTTGACCATTCTTAGGAGGTTCCAATTCTGACTGGGGAGATAGCATGGCTAGGGTAACTTCCGAGCCAATCCAAGGCTGAATGTCCTGCTCGTAGTTCAAGCCATTGGCCGTCAGGAAGCGATCGCGCAGTTGGGCCAAGTTCTGATCCAACGCAGCTTGGCTTTTGGGGGTTCCAAAGCTGCGCAGTTGTTCCCATTGATTGGCATCGGTGGTAAAGGAAACAACCATGAGGGCATCTTGGGGAATGACGGTCGCCCCCGTTGGCAAGGTGCCCGGTACAAAATTCGGTCGTGTTAAAGTCCAGAAGGCGAATCCCCCACCCACAATCAGAAAGGCCGCTCCCGCTAAGGGCAGCAGCAGAGAATTAGATTTCTTCTGAAACAGCGTTTTGGCGTTCATGCGCTAACCGGGATCAAGCAATGCCTGTGGAGGTCTACCAACAGCCAATGTAGCAGAGTCTGCCAATTCTGCATGCTTCTTGAATGGCAATTCTATGGAAAAAATTAAGACTGATTAAAAATTGTTTGAGCTAGTTCGATCGAGCAAAATCAGTCAATGCTTTGATTCATCAAGCGTTCCAGCCTGTGGATTTCCATTGTAGTCGCTTACCTAAGGTTCTCAACTCAGAATCAATGGATCAACAACCCATGATCTATCAATCGATTCCTACACAGTCACGGACTGATACAGCGTATCCCGTTGCTGGGCAGGCCGATCGAGGCTGGCGATCGCTTGGGTCAAGGTCTCCACGGTTTGACAGGTGCCCCCGATCGCGCCCGCCATGGTGGTGATATGTTCCTCCATTAACGTGCCACCAATATCATTGCAGCCCCAAGTGAGTGCGGCGATCGCCCCCGGTAAGCCTAATTTGACCCAACTCGGTTGATGGTTAGGAATCCAATTGCCGAGGTAAATGCGAGCGACGGCAGTTAACTGTAACGAAGCGGCTAAATCCGGTTGATCGCGTCCGACTCGACTACGCAGCGGTTTGGGAGCTTCTTGCCCCACAAAGGGCAGCAAAATGAATTCCGTAATGCCGCGATCGCCCCTATGCTGGGCCTTTTGTTGCAGTTGCCGGAGTTGTTCGAGGTGTTGAATTTGCTGAGCAGGAGTTTCAATATGCCCCGACAGCATCGTACTCGTCGTAGGCATGCCCAAGGCATGGGCCGTCTGTAGGATTTCAACCCAAGTAGCCGAATTAATTTTCTCTGGACAAATCACGCGCCGCACAGTGTCATCCAAGACTTCCGCTGCGGTTCCGGGCATAGAATTCACCCCCGCTTCCTGCAACGCTGTGATCACATCCGCGTAGGTTAAGCCATCCTGCCGCGCAATAAATTGAATTTCCTGGGGAGAAAAGGCATGGAGATGCAGGTGAGGAAAGGCAGCTTTAATGGTTGTGACCAACTGCACGTAATAGGGCAAAGCCCGATCGTCAATTTTGGCCTGGGGATTCAGGCCGCCTTGCATACAAATTTCCGTGGCACCCTGCTGCACCGCTTCAGCAGCCTTTGACAGAATGGCGTCCCAGTCTAACCAATAGGCCCCCGACTCATCAGCATCCCGTCGAAATGCACAAAAACTGCAATGCTGTTCACAAATATTGGTGTAGTTAATATTGCGGTTAACGACATAGGTCACAGTATTGCCAACCTGTTGCTGGCGCAGGCGATCGGCGGTTTCACGAATAGCCTCTAAGGCAGTGGGGCTGGTTTGGCGTAGCAGATATAACCCTTCCTCTGGGGATAAATCATGACCTGTTAACGCCTGGTTTAAAACAGCATCTAAGGATAACTGATCAGTTTCTAAATACATTGCTCACAAAAATTTATGAATCAATTTTTAATTTGAAAAAGATGAACTAGACAGCCAATCAGTCAAGCTGAAATTTAAGGACTACTGAGCAGGCTGAGCAGGCGATCGGCATCTTCCAAGTCTCCAACAATTCGTCGCATGGGTAAAGGACTGACTCGCACGAGGGTTGGCATGGCAGTCACCTGATCCAATTCAGCCTGCTCTGGATTTTTCGCGATGTCGATCATCTTCAGCGTGTAAGGGCGATCGATACATTCCTCTAGCAAACGGTGGAGATTTTGCAAAATGCGTTGCACATTACCGCTGCGGCTGGACAGGTAAAGGTGAAAGACGTAATTGGGGGAGTGGTTAGTAGGTTGGATAGGCGAGGGGTGGGTGGGTAGAGAGGTGGGTAAGGGGGAGAGCGGGGATTGGGACAGCGAGGAAGGGCGATCGAAGTCGTCTAAGCGGATGACCCAATCATGGCATTCCCACAGAATGGGAAATTGTTGGCGGTAGGTGGACAGCAGACGCGGGGTGCAGAGTTCCGGAGTCGTTTGCACGAGTTGCCAGCGTTGGGGCTCTAGACCAAAGAGTCCTTCCAGCAAGGCTCGATAGCGGAGAACTTGCAGTGCGGCGGTGGCCAACGTCCTCACTTCGCCAGTGGTTGTATCCTGCCAGCGATCAACCGTAGCCGTATAACAAGGCAACAGAAAATGAGGCGGTTCCGATAGCCCCAACCAATCCTGCAAGGCTGCACAGAGGTGTAAGTGCCAGCGAGACTGCTTGTTGGCGTCAATACAATAAACCAAGTCTCCGCCTGGAGTAAAAAGGGCAATGCCCTTAAAGGTCATGGGAACAGAAAGGTGTTCCATTAGGGGTTAGGGGGAACAGATAGCGTCCCAGAATGCCCGATCGCAAAACCAACCAGGAGTTATCAACATTGTGGATCACCAACGGCGTAACTGTGCGGCTGGGGTGAAAAATTGTTGGGTTATTCCGGTCAGCAGCAGAATTAAGGTTACTAAGGTGGCTAGGAGGGTCATGAAAAGAATCAGGAGTTGATAGGCTCCGGCTTGCAGGGGATCGAAGCCAGCGAGTAAGGTTCCCCCCATAAAATTTGGCAGAATCGCCAGACCCGCGATCGTCATGGCGTTCAGGGTTGGCAACAGTCCGGCTCGAATCGCAGCTTGGCGGTAGGGGGCAATGGCGATCGTGGGGGAGGCTCCGAGGCTGAGGTGGGTTTCGATTTCCTGGGTGTTGTGGCTGAGGCTGTGGATGAACTGCTCTCCCGCGATCGCGGCTCCGTTCATGGCGTTGGCAAAGACCAGACCAGCCAGGGGTACCAGCACACGCGGTTCATACCAAGGGGTGGACTGCACGACAAAGGTGAACACATAGCCCAGAGTAACGGCACTGCCCAGGAAGAGTGAACCGAGGGTGATGGGCAAGAGGTAGGGGATCCGTTGGCTGAGTTGTTTTTGGGTGACGATCGCGGCAACGAGCAGGAGTGCAAAGACCGCAATGACGGTTAACACTGGATCGCGCACGATAAAAATCGTCGCCAGAATATAACTAAACACGATCATTTGCAGGATCGATCGACCCGCAGCCACCACCACACTGCCGAGCAGATCCAACCGTTGCCAAGCAACAAGAATGAGGGTTAGGACAATTAACCCCAGCGCAAAGATTAACTGTGTAGGCGTATCCACTGCAATTCCTACCAGACAAGCCCTGTTATTATCCCCTAAAAGCTAAGAGGCCGAAGCACTCATCCCTGGAGGACAGTTTTGGAGGCGATGCGGGTTTGTTTGCGATCGCGTTCGGAAAGCGTTTCACCGGATTGCAAGCGGGTGGCGGTTTCCTGGAGCACCGTGGCTCCCGCCCGATCGCCCATTTGCAAGGCGGTATTGGCGGCGGTTTGCAGCATCGTGGCCGCTCCGGTTTTGTCCCCCTGTTGCAGCTTGTTTTCAGCGATTTGGGTTTGGCGATATTTAGCTAAAGCCAGGATGTGGGTTTGAACCTCCGGATTAGGATGGGGCGCGTAGGTGGGGACGGCTTGTAGGGTGATGGGGTAGATGTCGGAAGCAGTGGTAGTGCCCGTCAGGGGGTTGTCGTAGCGGACTTGGACTTGGGCGACGGTGTGGCTGCCTTCTGGGAGGAGATCGAAGTAGAGGTTGGCCAGCACGACGCGGGGCGCATCGACTAGGAGATCTCCCAACCGCGCGATCGCGATGTCACCTTCCATCGTCACAGGCAGTTCGATCGTCTCGGGCGATACCTGCGCCAGGGGTTTCAGTTCAGCAAGGCGGGTGTTGGGGGCCAGTTTCAGCATCAGGTGGGCGTTGGTCAGGCCGACGGATTGCGCCCGGTTCAGCAGGCGATCGAATTCCGTTACAGCCAGTTCCGGCGCAGCGATGTAGGCCAGAGCCCCAATGCCCGCATCGGCAATTTGTTCTAGGATGTCCTGGTTCCAGTTATCGCCGAAACCCAGAGCATTAATCGTCAGGCCATAGCCCGTGGCCACGTGGGCCAGTTTGAGGCAGCGATCGTTGTTGCCGTGTTCGTTTTCGCCGTCAGTCAGCAGGAAAATTTGCGAGACGGTGCCCTGTTTGCCCTTGGCACATTCTTCAATCCCCAGCTTCAAGCCTTCGTCGATATTGGTGCCACCCGTAGCCGTTAGCCGATCGAGATGGGATTGAATATCAGCGGGTTGTTCGACGAGTTGGTTGGCAACTAGGACGTGGGCTTCGTGGTTGAAGGCGATGATCGTAATGCGATCGCCGGGAGTGAGTTTTTCGATTAGCCCTTTGGCCGCTTGTTTAACCGTATCCAGGGACTTGCCCCGCATGGAACCGCTGTGATCGAGAATGAGGCAGAGGTTGAGGGGAACATCGCGGCTGCTAGGTTCCGGCAGCGCGAAGACGGAGATGGCCGCTTGGCGTTGGCTATTGGCTTGGGTGGCGTCCAACTGCGCATCACTGAGGGCAATTTCTAAACCAACTTTCATAGAAAAAATCCTTGGGAACCGGGTGAGGCTGAGCGATCGAAAAATCTGTTCGATGGAACGATCTTTGGATGGGGCAATCGTGGTTTATCCAAGTCTACGCATCCAACTAAGCGTTTTCCAGAAACGGGAGCCTGACCTACTCAATCCGCAAATTTTCCGGCATCCGTAGGTAAATCCCACGGGGATCATTGAGCGATCGCAGGGTATTAAACTCTGTCTGTAACTTCTTAAATTCCCCAGTGAAGGGATCATTCCCCTGGGGCTTGGCTTCTATCTGAGCCCCAAACAAACTCCGCAGCACCCGTTCTTCAAAGCTAGTGGGTTCAGGATATTCCTCCACCTGCCAGTTATCACCTAATTTTGCCCGATTGGCTGCTTCTTTAATTGCCGCTTCCAATCCCCCTAACTCATCCACCAAACCAATCTTCTTCGCTTCGGCCCCCGACCACACCCGGCCTTGGGCGATTTCCGCCACCTTGGCTTTGTCGAGCTTGCGGGATTCTGCTACCTTGGTGAGAAACTGATCGTAAATTTGGCCAATAATGCGTTGAACGATCGTAATTTCCTCCTGGGTTTTCGGGCGGGAAATGGTTTCTCCATCGGCAAATTTGCCCGTTTTGACGACATCCCAGGTAATGCCATTATCGTTGGCCAGTTTTTGAATGTTGGGCAACAGTCCAAACACCCCGATCGACCCGGTAATCGTCGTCGGTTCTGCAAAAATACGATCGCCATAGGTGGCAATCCAATAGCCCCCCGAAGCCGCCACACTACCCATGGAGACAATGACGGGTTTGACCTTGCGAGTCACAATCACTTCCCGCTGAATGATATCAGAGGCTGTGGCACTCCCACCAGGGCTATTAATGCGTAGGACAACGGCTTTTACATCCTTGTCCTGTCGTAGTTTGCGCAGCGTTCTCGCAAAACTATCGCCCCCAATCTGTCCTATATCCCCGGAGCCGTTAACAATTTCACCTTCGGCATAGACCACAGCGATTTGATTTTCCGATGCTTTTTGTACTCGATCGCTGACAGCTTCAGCATAGTTGCGCAGGGAAATGCCTCGAAAGGATTTTGTCTCTTCTTCCTCACCCGTTAGCTTTTTCAACTCATCCAACACTTCATCGGCATAGACCACACGATCGACCAATTTGGCTTGCTTGGCATCTGCTGCGGTCAAAACGCCCTTGGTATCCGAAAGTTTTTGCAAAGCATTGGGATCTAAATTGCGCGCCTTGCCAGTTGCGGTTAAAAATTCGCCCCAAATGTCATTTAACAGTTTGGTGGTTTGTTCTTTGCTGGGATTACTGCTCCGTTGGCGTAAAAACGGTTCCACCGCCGACTTATATTTCCCCCGCCAGATCGCCTGCACGCCCACCCCAAATTTCTGTAAAGCCTGGGAAAAGAACATCGTTTGGGAACTGAGCCCATTCATTTCCACTAGACCCATGGGATTGACCGCAATGTTGTCTGCCACCGACGCGAGGTAATATTCCTTTTCGCCCCATTCCACATCGTAGGCGTAGATCTTCTTCCCAGAGGCTTTAAACCGTTGTAGGGCTTCGCGGACTTCCTTGAGGGTGGCATAGCCGGAGCTATTGCGGCTGGAGGAATCGCGGGCGGTCAGGTACAGCGCCAGAATTCGATCGTCCTTAGCGGCTTGATCGATCGTGGTTAATACGGTGCGCAGGGTGACTGTGCTCTGAAGATTGCCAGCAACGGTATCATTCACCACCTCGCGGGGACTCCGTTCCGGCTGGGAATCCGTAATCGGCTGCGCTAAGTCCATGACCAACACGGTTTTGTCCTTGACTTGGGGCAAGGTACTGCGAGAACTCGCCAGCCCCATGATCAGAAAGAGCAGGCCACCGATGCTGACACCGGAGAAAATCAACAGCCCCAATAGGGTCGCCAGGGTGGTCTTAAGGAAGTCGCGCATAGAAGAACCGAAGAAATGGGACGACAAGAGCAATCACGACGATCGGTCAAAGGTGCAAGGTCAGACTTTCCTGCTAGGCCCAGATTTGCCAACAAGATTTGCCAACAAGCTTCGCTAATCCGATCGCCGATCTTGCAATGTACTTGTCTTCTCTATGCTAATCAGGAGAACCCGGATTCGGTTAACAATTTATGGACGGTGGCCAGTAAATCAGTGGGCTGGGGCGATCGACAGATTCTACAATCCATTCACACAATCGCGGCTCGATCGTCCAGGCATACCATCAGCCAAGATCCCGTAAGCTGGTAAAGTATCGATGTTTTGAAGATTAGTCAACCATTAGTAAACCTATGGCAATTCGAATTGGCAACGGCTATGACCTACACTGCCTCGTAGAAGGGCGGGACTTGATTCTAGGCGGAATTAAAATCGATCATTCCAAAGGTTTACTGGGACACAGTGATGCGGATGTCCTGACCCACGCCATTATGGACGCGATGCTAGGTGCCCTCAGTTTGGGGGATATTGGCCACTACTTTCCGCCGACCGATCCGCAATGGAAAGGTGCAGATAGCCTCAAGCTTTTGGAACAGGTTCATCAACTGATTCTCGATCGGGGCTGGCGGATTGGGAACCTAGATTCGGTAGTGATCGCAGAACGGCCCAAGCTCAAGCCCCACATTCCTGCAATGCGCGATCGCCTAGCAGAAGTGCTCAACATCGATCCCGATTTAATTGGCATCAAAGCGACGACTAATGAGAAACAGGACGCGGTAGGACGGGAGGATGCGATCATCGCCTATGCGGTGGTGTTGCTTGAAAAATAGCGGGTGTCGAGAATGCAGGAATCGGGCCGCTGAATGCAGGCTCATTTCTGCCTCTCAAGCTTTCTGCTTCTCAAGCTTGCGGCTGACCTGGGACATACTGAAACAGACCATCCAGTAGATGAAGCCAATAAATAAATACACTTCCGTTTGCCGATCGCTGAAGTCTGGCTGGGACAGAATCGTGCGAGAAATTCCCGTCAGTTCAAACATCGAAAACAATCCTAGCAATGACGTATCTTTAAATAGAGAAATAAACTGACCCACAATGGCAGGGGTAGAAATGCGTAACGATTGGGGCAATATGATTAAAGTCAATGTTTGAATTGTATTGAGTCCGAGAGCTTTGGCGGCTTCGGTCTGTCCTTGGGGAATTGCCTGGAGCCCCGATCGCACATTTTCCGCCAGATAGGCCGCGTTAAACAGCATCAGTCCTGCGATCGCCCGCACCACCCGATCGAGGCGAATTTCATCGGGCAGCAGTAACGGCAGCATCACCTGCGCCATAAATAAAATCCCGATTAGCGGTAAGCCCCGCACCAGTTCGATGTAACCCGTACAAACCCAACGCACGATCGGCAAGGCAGACTGTCGGCCTAGGGCCAGCAAGATACTGAACGGAAACGCCAGCAAGATACTGACTGCGGCAGTCAAGAGCGTCAGAAACAAGCCGCCCCATAAACTCGTACGGACAAACTTCAGCCCCAAGCCGCCATTGGCCAAGTAGGCGATCGCGCAGAAAGCGATCGGGAGCAGGATATAAAATATAAGCTGAATGCGCTTTTTTACCCGTTGGGATTGCACAAGTTGAGGCACAGTCCAGAGCACAGTCATTCCGACAAATACGCCCAACACAGCCCACAGCCGCCACAGCTGATTCACCGGATAGCGCCCCACGAAAAACAAGCGCAGATTTGCCGTAATCACCGTCCATTGGGCCTGTGCCAGCCAACTCCAAAACCCATGGCCCACCCAGACTAAAAATGCAAGGCATAGCAGGGTCAAGAGGCTATTCAACGTTGTGTTAAACAGATTCTTCTGTAACCATTGTGGAATCTGTTGTAGCGTTTGTTGTCTCGTCTGTGCTTTCGGAGAAGTCGGGGGCTGGGAATTCTGCATCATCGTAACTCTAATGGATTATTGAAAGCGATCGGTCAAAGATGGATTCCAACAATTGGCAGTGCTCAGGAGTTCTCAGTTACCGCTCCACAAGCTGGACACGCCGATTGAATTGATTGAGCACCCAGGCGATCGATAAGCTGAGGGAGAGATAGGTCAGGGAAATCAAAATCATCACTTCCACGGCACGACCCGTTTGGTTAAATGTGGTAGACGAGACCGCATATAGATCGGGATAGCCCACGGCGATCGCTAAACTGGAATTCTTCGCTAGGTTCAAATATTGGTTGGCCAGGGACGGAATCATCGATCGCAGTGCCTGGGGCAGAATGATGAACCGCAACGTTTGACCCGGTAATAACCCCAGCGATCGGGCCGCTTCCCACTGCCCCTTGGGAACGGATTGAATTCCCCCCCGCACAATCTCAGCAATAAACGTTCCGGTGTACAGCGTCAGGCCCGTGAGCAGCGCCGAGAATTCTGGAGAGAGCGACAACCCCAACAGATTAATGCCCCCTTTGCTGAACTGGAACAGGCCAAAGGAGACCACCTGATCCGACTTGGTTAAACTGGTGAAGACAAAGTACCAGAACAGCAGTTGCAATAACAGCGGCATATTGCGCAGCGTTTCCACATAGACCTTGGCCAGTTGCCGCAGCAGCCAGTTATTGGACAACCGCGCCACCCCCGCCACAAACCCCACTAACGTCGCGATCGCAATCCCGCTCACAATCACCCGCAGAGAGTTGAGAAAGCCAACAAACATCGCCATGGCGTAGCGATCGCTGGGTTGGTAGGCGATCGGCGTTTCGCCAATACTAAATCCCGCCTGCGATTCCAGAAACTTGAAGCCTAGCCGAATTCCTAATCGCTTGAGATTATGATCCAGGTTGTAGCCCAGGTAGCTCAAGGCTGCAACGACTAAGACGACCACGATCGCCTGCCAAACAAACTGCCAGAACTTCGCCTGTCGCCACCAGCGCGTTTTTGGCCGCGAGGATGGCCCCAGGGATAGGGGATTCTGTCGTTGCTCCGGATTTTGCCCAGTGGAACCCATAGCCCTCCTGTGATGCGCCACCAGTCTATTATCCAGCAGAGAATCCTATACTGGAAAGCACGCCAACAAGATCTTCCCTCGTTGGATGACGCGATCGGGGCTGCACCCCTAGCCTAGTCCCGTTCCCCCGTTGCATGAACCGCTGGATGTCCCTCAGTACGTCTCTCAATATGTCCCTCAGCCTTTGCATGATTGTCAAAAACGAAGCAGCCAATCTTCCCCGCTGCTTGGATAGTGTGAAAGATGTGGTTGATGAAATGATCGTGCTGGATACGGGGTCAACGGATCAGACGATCGCGATCGCCCAATCCTACGGCGCAAAGGTCTACGAATTTACCTGGTGTGATGATTTTTCTGCGGCTCGCAATGCTGCGCTGCCCTATGTGACCGGAGAATGGGTTCTAGTTCTGGATGCCGATGAAGTTTTGCTTCCCGCGATCGTTCCTGCCTTAAAAACCGCCATCCAAAATCCCAAGGCTTTAGTCATCAACCTTGTGCGCCAAGAAGTCGGAGCCACCCAAGCCCCCTATTCCCTAGTCTCGCGCCTCTTTCGGAAACACCCTGCTATCTACTTTCAGCGCCCTTACCACGCCATGATTGACGACAGTGTGGAGGCGCTGTTACAGCAGGAATCCCACTGGGAAATTATTAACTTACCAGACATCGCCATTTGGCATGATGGCTATCAACCGGAAATGATTGCTGCACGGGATAAATGGAAGAAAGCCCGCACCACCATGGAAGGCTTTTTAGCCCAACATCCCAACGATCCCTACGTCTGTAGCAAATTAGGTGCGTTGTATATTCAAATGGGAGAAACAACTCAGGGAATTGAACTTTTACAACGAGGTTTGCAAGCAGAAACGATCGATGCATCAACTCAGTACGAATTACATTATCATCTCGGTTCTGTCTACCAAGAATTACAGGAACCCTTACAAGCCGATGAACAGTATCAGCAAGCCATGCAGCAACCGATATTACCGATGCTCAAGCTCGGTGCGCTGCATAACTGGGCTGCTTTGCGGCAAACCCATGGCGACTTAGACACCGCAAAAATTCTCTACGAACAGGCATTGGAGATCGACCCCCATTTCACGATCGCCCATTATAACCTCGGTATGACGCTGAAGGCATTGGGCGATTTTGCAGGGGCGATCGGGCATTACCAAACAGCCATCCAACTGCAACCGGACTACGCCGATGCCTATCAAAACCTAGGGGTGGTTTTGCTGAAAGTTGGCGATATGGCTGGGAGCCGTGCTGCCTTCCAGCAAGCGATCGCCCTCCATCAACAACAAGGTTCTCCAGAAGCCCAGCGACTTCAGCAGTCATTAAGAGATATGGGAATGTTATAGAAAATGCTCCGTAAATCTATTGAAGCAATCATTGCCAACCCCGTAGATTTACTGATTTAAGATGAATTGAACGTAAAGAAGGCGATCGTAATATCGCTAAATATTCGGGAATTTTTAGCCCAATGGTGGAATGTTGGTGCACGAAGGGAATTCTGGAACCATACATAGATGTCTTTCAGTATCGTTCGCGCGCTCCCTCTATCTAGGCTAAGGTTTTATGGTAGTTCCCGTTGATTTGAGTGCACAAGTCCCTCCAGTAGACACTTTTACTCACCCACTGGCTGATGTTTCGGCTCCTGAGACGCCTCTCTCTCCAGAAGAAGTTCAGTTTTTACAGCAATTATGGGATGCGATCGACTATGGAATTTTTGTCTTAGAGGTCATTGAGAACGGTCAGGATTTTCGGTACGTCAAATTTAACGCTACAATGGCGCGTACCAGTCCGATTCCTGTTGATTACTTATTAGGAAAAACAGTTCGGGAAGCCCTCCCTCCCACGATCGCAGATATCTGCATGCGGCGTTACCAGGCTTGTTTCTCCTCTGCACAACCTGTTTCTTTTGAAGAACATTTTGAACATGATGGACAAAGAACTTGGTGGTTATTGACGGTAACACCCTTAGTTCAAGGCCCATCAGGCATTCAACAACTGATTGCGACTGCGGTTGATATTACCACTCAGAAAGAAATTGAGGCAGAAATTGGAATTCGCGAAGCTAAATTTCGGCGCTTTGTGGAAAATGCAGATGATTTGATCTACGAAGTAGCTGCCGATGGGACTTTTACCTATCTTTCGCCTCAATTCAAAACAATGTATGGCTATGAGGTCAAGGATTTTTTACGCAAGCCTTTTGCACCGATCGTGCATCCTGACGATTTACCCCGAATGATTGCCAGTAACCAGCATTTGTTAACCACTGGAGAACGACAATCGGGGTTGGAATTTCGGACTCGTCGTAAGGATGGGAGCTGGCTTTGGCTAGTCTGCAATAACTCGCCTATTAAAAATAAATTAGGGCAGGTGATTGGGTTCCATGGTATTGCACGAGATGTTAGCGATCGTAAAGCAGCAGAAACCAAGCTCCAAGAACAAACCCGCTATAAAACCCTATTAAGCCAGATTGCCAATCAAATTTGCAACGCACTGAGCTTCAACACAGTCATTGAAACGACGATTCATGCCATTCGGGATCTGTTGGAACTGGATTGTTGTGGGTTTAGCTGGCTTTGTCCTGATGAAGCTGAACCAATCTGGGAAGTCATCATGGATACCCAATCAGAGGGCATTCCAAGCTTCGTCGGCCAATATCCTGCTTCAATTTTGGGATCTGCTCCAGAATTAATCATTCAACAACAAATGATTATTATTAACGATCCCCAGGAAATTGAAGATCCCATCTTCCGCAGCCTTGTGGAATCCCTAGGCGTGAAGTCCGATATTCTCTTACCCATTAAAACGGGAACCCAACGGATTGGGCTGTTGTTTGGGAGCTACATTCATAAACAGCACTACTGGACTGATAGTGAAATTGAGTTATTAACCGCAGTGGGGGATCAACTCTCGATCGCCATCGATCAAGCGGATCTCTACGCCCAAACACGAGCAAAAAGCCAGGAACTGGAAATTACGCTTCAGGAATTACAGCGAACCCAGGCTCAGATGATTCACCACGAAAAAATGTCGAGTTTAGGCCAATTGGTTGCAGGCATTGCCCATGAAATTAATAATCCCGTCAACTTTATTCATGGGAATATTTCCTACGCAGCAGAATATACTCAAGATCTTTTAGGTTTAATTGAACTCTATCAGAAGCACTACCCCAACCCGACACCTGCGATCGCAGATCACATTGAGGAGATTGATCTGGAGTTTCTCAGCCAAGATGTACTCAAGTTATTGGGTTCGATGAGAATTGGAACAGAGCGCATTCGAGAAATTGTTAAATCCCTGCGCCTATTTTCTCGTTTGGACGAGTCAGATATCAAGTCAGTTGATATCCATGAAGGGATTAATAGTACGTTAATGATTTTGCAAAATCGGCTGAAAGGTAAACCGAATTGTCCTGGGATTCAAATCATCAAACACTATGGCACACTGCCTCAGGTTGAATGCTATGCAGGACAACTGAATCAAGTCTTTATGAATGTTTTGACCAATGCGATCGATGTGCTAGAGGAGATGGACAGACATCGTACCCTCCCAGAAATGGAAGCGAAGCCCAGTCAAATTACGATTACAACGTCCTTAGTCGATGCAGAGTGGGTGGAAATCGCGATCGCGGACAATGGGCCAGGAATTCCCGAAGACATTCAAAGCCGCATTTTCGACCCGTTCTTTACAACCAAACCCGTGGGCCAAGGAACCGGAATGGGACTCTCCACCAGCTATCAAATTATTGCGGATAAACACCAAGGCAGTTTAACCTGTACTTCAACGCTAGGCCAAGGGACAAAACTCGTGATTCGGATTCCCCATCGATAATAAATCCATCGATAAATCCGTAGTGAACTATGGGTGCATCAAGGGAATTCTGGAATTATCGGGAAGAGTGCAGCAAAACTATTCCCGCATTTCCTCTATTCAGGCGAAAGCTTTATGAAAGTTCCCATTGATGTGCCTGACCCTTCGCTGTTTGAAACCTCTCTCTCCCGATACCAAGCTCAATTTTTACAACAATTGTGGGACACCACAAACGCTGGCATGTTTGTCTTGGATGTCATCGAAAACGGCCAGGATTTTCGGTACAGCAAGGTCAACGCGACCATGGCTCGCATCAGTCCAGTCCCGATCGATTATTTGCTAGGAAAGACTGTACAAGAAGCACTTCCAGCACCTATCTCAGATGCCTGTCTACGACAATACCAAGCTTGTCTCAACGAAAAAAAAGCAGTCTCCTTTGAAGAATACTTTGAACTCGATGGCTACAGAACGTGGTGGCTACTCACAGTCAAACCTCTGTCCTGGGGATTCCAGGGAATTCAACAATTAATCGTCACTGTTGTAGACATTACAGCCCAAAAGAATATCGAAGGAAAAATCAGCATCCGTGAGGCTAGGTTTCAGCGCTTTGTTGAAAATGCGGATGGTTTCATCTACGAAGTTGATGCTGAAGGTAAGTTCATCTATTTATCGCCTCAATTCACGACACTGTACGGTTACGAGGTTCAGGAGTTTCTACACAAGTCTTTTAGCGCTCTGATTCATCCTGACGATTTGTCACGGGTTCTCGCCAGTACTCAGCACTTATTCAACACTGGAGAAAAGCTATCAAGTCTTGAGTTCCGCACGCGCTGTCGGGATGGCAGTTGGATATGGATTGTTTGTAATCATTCTCCTATCACAAATGAATTGGGGCAAATCCTTGGGTTTCATGGCATTGCTTGGGATGACAGCGATCGAAAAGCAGCAGAGACTCAGATCCAAGAACAAAATCGCTACAAAACACTCCTCAGCCAGATTACAAATCAAATTTGTAATGCGCTGAGTCTCAATACAGTTATTGAAACCGCAATTTACGCCTTACATGATCTTCTAGATCTAGACTATTGCGGGTTTGGTTGGTTACGGCCCCAGGAAGCAGAACCCGTTTGGGAAATCATTATGGATGCCAGACCAGAGGGTTTACCCAGTTATGTAGGAGAGTATCCAGCCTCTTTATTGGGGAGTGCTTCCGACTTGCTGATCCAACGTCAAACTATTGTCATTAATGACAGTCGAGACGTTGAAGATCCTATTTTTCGATCGCTGCTAGAGTCACTCAATATTAAATCTGATGTGATTTTGCCCATCAGGACTGCTAGCGATCGTATTGGACTAATATTTTGCCTTTACTCCCAAAAATATCACCACTGGAGCCATTCCGAAATTGAGTTACTGAATGCCATTGGCAATCAAGTCTCGATCGCAATTGACCAAGCAGATCTCTATGCTCAAGCGCAGACAAAAAGTCAGGAACTCGAAATCGCATTACAGAAATTGCGGCGCACGCAAGCGCAGATCATCCATGATGAAAAAATGTCGAGTCTGGGACAACTCGTGGCAGGCATTGCCCATGAAATTAATAATCCCGTCAACTTTATCCACGGAAATATTACTTACGCAGCCGAATATACTCAAGATCTTCTGAATTTAGCGGAACGTTATCAAACGGACTATCCTAATCCCACGCCTATTATTCTCGATCGTATTGAAGAAATTGATCTCAGATTTCTGAGTCGAGATTTGCCTAAACTCTTCAGTTCCATGAAGGTAGGAACAGAGCGCATTCGAGAAATTGTTAAATCTCTGCGCCTATTTTCTCGCTTGGATGAGTCAGATATCAAAGCAGTCGATATTCATTCAGGAATTGATAGTGCTTTAATGATCTTGCAAAATCGACTGAAAGGAAAACTGAATGATTCCGGGATCCAAATCATCAAACAGTATGGCACACTGCCTCAGGTTGAATGCTATGCAGGACAACTGAATCAAGTCTTTATGAATGTTTTGACCAATGCGATCGACGCATTAGAAGAGATGGATAACCATCGCACCATTCCAGAAATAGAAGCGAAGCCCAGTCAAATTACGATTACAACATCCTTGGTCGATGCAGAGTGGGTGGAAATCGCGATCGCGGACAATGGGCCAGGAATTCCCGAAGACATTCAAAGCCGCATTTTCGACCCGTTCTTTACAACCAAACCCGTGGGCCAAGGAACCGGAATGGGACTCTCCACCAGCTATCAAATCATTGCCGATACACACAAAGGGAGTCTAACTTGCACTTCAACCCCGAAGCAAGGCACAACGTTTGTGATACGTATTCCCAGGCAGTAACTAGCAAGGCCCCATTTGTATGGGTTTAGGAGTCCAAGGGACAAGCTGGGGCCATTCCGGCAACACTGGATAAAGCACCCTCCAAGATCCAGCAAAGATCCAGCAAAATGAAAAAGTCTGTGACAGGTGCAATCTGTCACAGACTCCTAGCGATACCAAACTTGAAAAATAGCTTACGGTTATATTGTGAATTCAGGACTATCACTAAGCCTAGAAAACGCTGAGTCTATAGAATGCTGAGCTTCACTGAGCCCACCTAAGGCTTAGCCCACAGAGGAACCTGTCGAAGCCGCTTCCGCATATAGCGCTTGAATCCAAGCCCACTCCTGTTCCAGCCCTTCCCGTAAAGTCACCTGTGGATTGTACCCCAGGATTTCCCGTGCCTTGGTCACATCGGCTGCTGTATGTCTTGCATCGCCCCGTGCCTTCTCAATGTGATTGCGCTGAATGGGTTTGCCGATAATGTCCTCCATCAGGTTCAGCACGTCTGCCAGCACAACCCGACTGCCACCGCCAATATTGAAAAATTCCCCCACTGCGCCAGGGGCTTTCGCTGCGGCTAAGTTAGCGGCCACTGCGTCACTGATGAACGTAAAATCACGGGTTTGTTGCCCATCACCAAAAATGTCGATCGGGCGATCGTTCATGGCGGCCTTGAAGAACTTATGAAAGCCCATATCTGGCCGTTGACGAGGGCCATAGACCGTAAAGTAGCGCAGGGAGACAAACGGCACGCCAAAGTTGTCGTGATACAACCCACACAGCCGTTCTGCGGCCAATTTCGTAATGCCGTAGGGAGAAACGGGCTGGGGCGGAATGGTTTCGTAGGTGGGCAGGGTTTCCGCGTTGCCGTAGATGGACGAAGTTGATGCGTAGATAAACCGTTGCAGGTGTTTCGCATCCTTGGCTGCTTCCAGCATCACCTGGGTTGCATTGATGTTGCGCTCTGTATAAGCCCGGAAACTTGTGCCCCAGCTGGCCCGCACCCCGGCCTGGGCCGCTTGGTGATAGACAACATCCACATCCTGAAGCAATAAATTCCAGTCAAGGAATTGAATATCGCCCTCAATCAGTTGAAAATTCGGATGATCCACAAAACTTTGCAAGTTTCGCCGTTTCAACTGCGGATCATAGTAATCGTTAAAGTGATCGATCCCAATCACCCGATCGCCTTGCTTTAACAAGGTTTCGGCGACATGAGAACCGATGAATCCAGCCACACCTGTTACAACATTTATTCCCATACGGCATCCTATTGGGTCAGGATAATACTGTAAATTGAAAGCCTGTCCTTCGCCATCCGCGATTTCATCCCTCAACAGAAATTTGCTGAGTGCTCTCTGAGTTCAATCCTAGTTCTGCGGATCGGCGGGTGGCACCCCAGAAATCCTCGATCTTAGCCCCTGACTTTATTCACTAATCGCTTTAAAAAGCTAGCTTTGGGCGATTTGACCGGAGCAGTCGGGGTTTCAAAGGTGGGCATCTCTTCGCCGAGATAGCGATGCTTGGCCCACAGATCCCAATAGGGGCAACCAGGTTGAATCCGAATGCCTGCCCAGTGGAGATACTGTAAGGGCTGGTTGCAGGTGGGATCGAAGGGGCGATCGTTGTTCAGCACAAATTGGGGACTGCCCGCCCAGCTACCGGGGGCACCTCCTTCCCGCCGCACAACGTTGAAGCGTTTGGCCACCCGCCTGAGAATCATGTAGTTGATGATGGGCTGGTCGGAGGTTTTTTGGGAAAAGTCGAAGAATTCAGGGTGTTGAGCACATTCAGCAAAGGTCTCCAGCAAGTCTTTTTCCTGGATTACCCCTTTTTTGGAGGCCCACCAACCGCCATTAAACAGATCTTGCAAGTCTTGCTCAGTGAAAATGCCTTGGGTTAATACCGCTTCAGAAAAGACGTTTTTGATGCCCCCGCGATGTTGATAGTCGCAGCAGAGGAAATCATAATCCTGCAAATAGTTGAGATTATCAACAATCTTTTCAAAAACAACGATGTCAGTGTCGATGTAGAGAAATTCCTCGAAGGGGCCAAACCAACAGGCTTGCTTGCGGAATTGGTTGGGCCGTGCAAAGAAGTTGCCCCCAAAAGTCTCATGTAACCGCCGAGACAGTCGATCAATCAATTCCAAGTCTTCATAGACAGTGACGCCAAATCGTTGATTCAGCAGGGCGGCAATGTTTTGATAATTGTCGTCGTAGGGAATTAAAACGATCGGGGTTTCGGTGTCATATAAACGAATGCTATTCAGGAGCGCGATCGCATGATCGGTCACTTTATCATTCGCTGTGATGTAAATGCCACGACTCATGGCGAACTCCTTCAAAGGTGCGTTCAACGCAGGATACTGCATTAGGGTGCCCAGTTCATGGGGCAAAGTAGATCTCTTGCCTCAGCTTCTCCGAAAATTT
The DNA here is from genome assembly GCA_002148405.1 of Alkalinema sp. CACIAM 70d. Classification (GTDB taxonomy): domain Bacteria; phylum Cyanobacteriota; class Cyanobacteriia; order Leptolyngbyales; family Leptolyngbyaceae; genus Alkalinema. The sequence continues at coordinate 45,469 of MUGG01000161.1, forward strand.
TGGTTTCGATCGGAGAACCGCTCGACTGTGCCAACACCTCCCTGATGGAGGCCAGTCAGTTCCCTGTAACGAATTGGCGATTCATTAGCAATCCAACCATGAGCCAGCAAAACAGGAATCAACGTCCGATCGGGGTACGGCATAGCTTTTTCAAAATCCGATCGGCGAGGGCGGGGCGATCGCCGGAACGCCGTTTGCCAATAAAGCGGGGCTGCTGGCTGGGGTCATGCCAGTAGCGATATTGCAGGAAAATGTCGCGGTAGGGCAACGCCAGATTTTCCCCCGCACAGAGCCGTTGAAACAAACTGGACGACAAACCAATGTAATGTAAATAGGTGAGCGGAACTCCATGATCATAGAGCTGCCGATCGCGATAGACAAAATGATCCGACGTTACACAGCAGCCTGTTTGTGCTTCCGGCGGCAGTTCTAGCGCGAGGTTACAGACCGACAAATTCGATCGCATGACCCAATAGTTCAACAATGTTTGGTCAGGAGCCATGCAATAGAGAATCTCCGACTCTCCCGCTTGTAAATGGGTTAGTAATGCCTGCAACTGCGTCTCAGAAAAGGTATCTCGCTTCGTAGCATAGAAACCTGAACAGAAAATTTCTCGCGCTAACCGATCGTTCGCAAACACCTGTAACAGTTTCGACGATCGATGATTGTACACATGGGAGAGATCGCGATGTTGGAAGTCGTAGACGATCCAGTCATGGGTTTCCAGCTTTTGGAACAACGGATGTACATCCTGGAGCAACAACGTATCCGCATCCATGTATAAGAATCGATCGAACGGCCCAGAAAACGCAGCCAAGCGACGATGGGTGCCAAATCGATAGTAGGGATCTGTTGTAATTTCCTGCCAGCGCTGCTTGGCTTGGGGACAAGCATCCCACATCGCCCGTGCCCAGTGATCCCAATAGTCCAGCACGGCGCGATCGCGAAAGATTTGCACCTGAGGGCGTGCTTGAATCACCTCCGCCAATCGATCGCAGCGATCGTCGTAGGGGAAAATGCAAACGGGAAACTCTGGCCCCATCGTCGCTTCAATGCTGTTGAGTAGCGCGATCGTTTGATCGAGAACCCGATCGTTTGCCAGGGTACAAATGCCATCCATGCGTTTACCCATTCCCCTCAACTACGCTTCCACTACACTTGCAATCACTGCACCTAAAACTTTGCCACATACTCTGCCAGCCAATTCACCAAATTCAACTTGTGCAAGATGATTTGACGGGCTTCGGCGATCGCGTCCTTGGCTTCATACCAAGCATCCGGGGTCGCCGTCACTTCCCGGATGTACTGCAAGCCTTTTTCATCCAAACTTGGCAGTCGCAGAAAACTACCGGGCGGCAAAAGCCTATCCGCCGCAGATCCACCGTAGTAAATTGGCAAACACCAGCTCAGCAGCGAATCCCACAGCTTTTCGCTGACATACCAGTCATTATCCGCATAGTTTTCGATCGACAAATTGTAGTAGTAGGGAGCCATGCCATACCACTTATTGTTAATCGCACTGGCCTTAGCCCAAGTAGGCAATCCCCGGCCATAAAAGTCACAGTCCAGATCACTTTCATGAATTAGTTGTAGAAATGCCAGACGAGTCCGGTGATTAGCTGTGCGATCGATGCCAGAAGTAATCCAGCTACAGGGCTTAATCTTGGGGGGCGGTGGCATTTGCTCCAGTTCCGCAAAGGTGTTGTTAACATACCAAATTGCGGGCATATAGTCCGGTTGGGGAGCGTGGTCATCCGGCCCGGAAATATAGTGGCAATAGGGTTTTGCCTGGTTATAGGTGGCGATATTTTTATGGACAATTTCTGCCAGCGGAGGTTCGCGCCAGAGAAAAAGGGTGCGTTCCGGGGGTACCCCTCGGCGTTTGGCCTCTAGCGCTGTTTGCAGATCGATATATTGCTTTTGTCGGCGTTGATTTTTGAGGGGATTCCAATGCCTTTGCGGAACCTGGGGAAAATCATGGAAGTTATACATCAGCATAAAATCCGGACACTCCGCATTGGCCAAAACCTGAATACGATCCCATTGGCCGAAGGGTTGCTTCGCTTGATTCCAAAGCCAATCGATCGAGCAGGGGTTCAGCCCCACATAACTGCTCATCATACCAATCACAGTTCGATTCATCGCACCACCTCCTGGGAACTTGCTAGATCGTCTAAACAGCTGTCCTGCGTGGGGAGATTAGAATCCAATGGGGCGTGGTGACTGGAATCGCTAAACTGCATGGCACACAGTTTGGCGTAGTAACCGCCCTGCTGAAGCAGTTCGGTGTGAGTTCCCTGTTCCACAACTCGACCTCGATCGAGGGCCACCACTTGATGGGCCTTTTGAATGGTCGAAAGTCGGTGAGCAATCACCAAGGTTGTGCGATCGCGGCTTAAATCATCGATTGCCTGTTGCACCAAACGCTCAGATACCGTATCCAGCGCACTAGTCGCTTCGTCCAGAATCAAAATTTCCGGATCGCGCAGAAGGGCACGGGCGATCGCCAGTCGTTGTCGCTGTCCCCCAGAGAGTAACACCCCCCGATCTCCAATAAGTGTGTCTAATCCCTGGGGTAATTTTTGAATAAACTCATAGGCATTTGCCCGTTGAGCCGCGGCGATAATCTCAGCTTCTGTGACATCAGGACAAGCGTAGGCAATGTTATTACGAATCGTATCGTTGAATAGGAACGTATCCTGACTGACAACCCCCATGGCCCGCCGCAGCGATCGTAAATCGAAATCCCGCAAGTCTTGGCCATCTAAGGTAATCCAGCCTTCGGTGGGATCGTAAAAGCGGGTGAGCAAATCGGCGATCGTGGATTTTCCCGCTCCTGACGCCCCGACCAAAGCCACGGTTTTCCCCTTGGGAATCGTTAGAGAAATCTGGCGCAAAATAGGATTTTCTTGACCGGGATAGGCAAAACTAACCTGATCAAAGCGAATTTCGGTCTCTAGTCCTTGGTAGCCGTAGAGGTTGCGCTGGGGCATGAGGGGCTTATTGTCGGACCGCAGCAGATCTTCCACGATCGCGAGACTGGGAGTCGCATTGGCCAAGGTATTTCGCGCACTATTAAGCTGGCCAATCACAGGTAGCATTCGAAAGAGTAGCAATAAATAACTCAGTAACAATGCTGAAGTAGCTGCAATTTGATCTGCAAACAGCGATCGACCTAAAATCACGATCAACAGAATCGTGATAATACCTGCAACTTCATTAACCGGGCCTACGATCGCGAAATTGGCCTGGGATTGAAAATCCGCCTTTTCTCGATCGGAAATCATGCGTTCAATTTTGTCATATTCCGCTGATTCATTGCTCGTTGCCTTAATTAACCGAATCCCATTGAGGATTTCCAGCAACTTCACTGAATACAGTCGAGAGTTATTCGATAACTCATAACCAAAGCGTTTCGCTCGACGAACGAAATATTGATTAGCAATCGCAACGAGTGATAATAACGCTGTAGAAATAATGGTCAGTTTCCAAGAAATCGCTAACAACAGCGTTAAAAATACAAAAATAGTAATGATATTAATGCAAATACCGATCGTCGCTTTTAAGGCATTAGCAGACTGTCCTACCTCAGAACCAATGCGATTGACGAGATCCCCCACTTTACTTTTCGTAAAGAAATCCAGATCGACCTGCAATAACAATCTCAATGCATCCCGCCGCATCCCATTGGTCAGTAGCCGAATCAGATGTGTCGAACTTAATGTACTTGCATAACTCGCAGCATTCTTGAGGACGATCGCCGCCAGAATCACCCCAAACAACACGATCGCAGAGGGATTCTGATCCAGTCCGGCGAAACGCAGGGTTTTCTCAATTACCGGAGGCAACCCTTTCATGCTCTCAGCTTGCCCTAGGAAATTTAGCAGAATTGGAGCGATGAGTGCCGTACTCACCCCGTTAAACAACGCGCTGGAAAAGCCCAGGAGAATGGTGAGAACAATCCAACCAGGATAGCGACGAATATATTTGAGCAGCAGGGGGTTAGGTGAATTCATGGGAACCTAGGGCCGCGATCGAAAGAACAAGATCAAACAACGAAATTGGGAACGACAAGGTTGAGGAATAAGCTGAAAAAGTGTAGTTTATGAATTGGCTTTGAGGAGTCGTAAAGACTGCAAAACTCGCTGGGAACGCGGCCCTCGATATTTTTCGTACAGAATGAAGTTAGGTGTTTGGCAGCGCAATTGATACAGCACTCGTAGGAGCCAGCGTTGGCGCACCGTAAACACTTGATTCCACAGCTTTAAATGCACTGGAATCGTTAACATATTGACAATACGTTGAAAGTTTTCCGTTTGTTTTTCCTGGATTGCTTCATTGATTAATAAATCGATCGCAGCTTGGCATTGGGAGAGCCGTTGGGGATAGTGCTGCACCAGGGTTTCATAAAACAGAATGTAATAACTGCACATGTAGACCCAATTATTGGTGCGGTTGGTTTGATGCTTTGTGTAAAAGGCACCGACCATCGGGGTATGGATAAATTCTGCTCCTCGCTCCAAAATTTCGATCGCAAAATACCGATCGCCCAATGCCTTGAACTGCTCCGGGAATTTCGCCAACTCCAACACTGTCCGATGCATCAACATACATTGCTGCAACGCGGGATGGGGCGTGTTGACCAAAAAATCTGGCAGCAACAGCCGCTGCACAAACGTTTCAGAAGACAGTTGACCAATGGCGTGGGGCTGGCGATCGACAATTTGATCGGCAGTATCCAACAACACCCGTTCATAATCGCAGTAAAGCACCACCCCTTGGGGATCCCGATTTTCCACCTGCGCCAGTTGAGCCCGAATCTTATCGGTATGAATCCAATCATCGGCATCCAAGCACTGAATCCATTCCCCCTGGGCCTGGGCGACTCCAAAGTTGCGCGCAGCAGGTAGTCCGCCGTTCTCTTTGCGAAAATACTGCACACGGGGATCGAGCTGCACCAAGGCTGCTGCTACCTGGGGGGTTTCATCCGTAGAACCATCATCAATAATGAGGCATTCCAAATCCGTCCAAGTTTGCGCCAAGACGCTTTGAACCGATCGAGTCAAATACTGGCTCTGGTTATAACAGTTGACGATGATGGAAACTTTAGGTGCCATAGGTGCCATGGTTGTGCCATTTAGATTGCGTGCCATTGATCCGGTGCCATCCCTTCGACGCATAGGCTCTCTAGGAAACCCCTGAACCGACCGATATCCCCCTTCAGTATGGACAGCCTCATCGGTAAATCAACCATTTGTGGGAAAACGACCTGTCAAATCACTGACCAAATGCTCTCTTAAACACCCTCTCCAACCACCTGGCTCGGAGTCACAGTCCCAGTCACAGTCCCAGTCACAGTCACAGTTATCCCTTGATTACCAACCTGCCGCTGCACCTTCTCCCCTCGGATCGGCGGCTCCCTCCAAACTGCCGTCGGGAAGCGCCACAATCCCGTTGGCATTGCCCCAACTGTCCCGATCTCGCAATGTCTGACCCCGTTGCTCCAAAGCTTGTCGCGTCAAGGGATCCAACCCCCACTGCTCCACCCGCAGTTCATCGGGCAACCACTGGTGATGGATACGCGGAGCCGCAATCGACCGGCGGATGTCCATGCCATAGATCAGATGGTTGAGCAGGCTTTGCAGCACGGTGGTGATAATCGTACTGCCGCCGGGGGAACCCACCGCCATGCGGAATTTGCCCTTTTCTGTGACGATCGTTGGAGTCATGCTGGACAAAGGTGTTTTGCGGGGGGCGATCGCGTTGGCATTGTCTCCCACCAGGCCAAAGGCATTAGGCGTATTAGGAGCCACGGCAAAATCATCCATTTCGTTGTTCAACAGCACTCCCGTCCCCTTGGGCACCACTCCGGAACCAAAGCCGAGGTTAATCGTAAACGTCAGGCTGACAGCATTCCGCTCGCGATCGACCACGGTGAGGTGGCTCGTATCGTCGGATTCCTGGGGCTGCAACGGTTTCAGTTGTTTCAGTCCGGCTGGGCTAGCCGCTGGCACCTTGGGGTTGACGGTTTGGAAGGCCCGAGGGTCTACTAGGGGAACTTGGCGGGAGAGCGTAGCTCGGTTGAGGTTAATTTCTGTGCGACGACGCTGGGCATAGGCCGGACTGATCAGCCCTTGCACGGGAATGGCAACAAAATCCGGATCACCTAAATACTGCGCCCGATCGCGGTAGGCAATCCGCATCGTTTCGGCCATCATTTGCACCGTATCAGGCTGGTGCCAGCTCCCAGTTTGCAGCGCTGGAGTATCCAACAGATTCAACATTTGTAGGAGGTGCACTCCACCGGAGGAAGGAGGCGGCATGGAACAGACTTGGTACTGCCGGAAGGGGCCACAGAGGGGTTGTCGCCAGATAGGACGGTAGGTCTGCAAGTCTTCGATCGACAAAATCCCGCCCTGACCTTGCACATCCTGGACGATCGCCTGGGCCACGGTGCCACGGTAGAAATTCTGGGGAGAAATCGAGATCGATCTCAGCGTTCGGGCTAAGTCCGTTTGAATCAAGCGATCGCCCGGTTGCAGTGGTTGGCCTTGGCGCGTAAAAATTCGCTGGGCTTCCGGCTGTTTTAGCACCGCTTGCGATCCTTGGCTGGCGCGGGTGTATTGCCAACTAACAGAAAAACCTTGCTCGGCCAGATCGATCGCGGGTTCCACCAAAGTCTTCCAGGGCAATTTACCGTAGCGTTGATGGACTTCCGCCAGTCCTGCGATCGTGCCAGGAACCGCCACCGCCAAAGCCCCTTCCGTACTGGCCTTGGGGCGGACTTTGCCCTGGGCATCTAAATAGAGATTACGAGTGGCTTGTAGGGGTGCCCGTTCCCGAAAATCTAAGGCAACAGTCTTGCCCGTTTTGCCATCGTAGAACAGAAGAAATCCACCGCCCCCCAGCCCCGCCGAAAAGGGTTCCACTACCGAAATGGCCAAGGTGGTCGCCACCGCTGCATCCACGGCATTGCCGCCTTTTTTCAGGACATCCCGACCGATTTGGCTGGCGAGGGGATGAGCCGAGGTGACCATGCCATTAGAGGCCCGATCGAGCAGGGGTTCTGTGGGGGCTGCCATGGCCACTGGAAGCAGACCGATCGACCCGCCCACCAGCACCAAAATACTCAGAGATCGAGCGGCGATCGTCCAGCCCGATCGGTTTTCTATCCCGGCGCGATCGTTCGGGAATCCTGGCACAAAAACTGACGCTAAATTCTGCACAGGCGACCTCTTCACAATTTCTGACTGCGTGAGTAATGGGGCTGTTATTAAGCAGCGATCGCCTTTCATTATGGCATTGTGACACTGCAGACAACGGCTTTTATAACCTCTGTAAAATCTAGTAAATCCATGACCCATCAAGAATGTATTGCCTATCAACTTCAGTGATTGCACTAGATTTTCCTTTATCAAAATTTGTTGCGATCGTTAGATAACTCAATTGGGGAAAAGTAGTGGAAAACCTTGCTGAAAGATATCAATCTGGCTAGAAAAATCGATTAGTGACTGAGTTGATCTACGACATTGAATCTGCGCCTTGAGGTTGTCCTTACCAAAGTTAGGTGAACCTCATTCATTTGATCTCGCCTTTTTTCGTCCTTTTGTTTTCGTCCTTTTGATCCTTTTGCACATCCACAATGAAGAAGCGCTATTTGGCGTCTTCTCGGCTCTTAGCGTCTCTGTTGATTGCCGGAAGTATTTTGCCCGGAAGTATTTTGGCTGGTGTTAGCCCTGCCGTTGGTGAGGTTGTTCCTGCGGGAACTGCCATTCGCAATACGGCGACGGCGGCCTATGAAGATCCCAATGGGGCGCAATACGACGCAAAATCTAACACCGTTCAAGTTGCGGTGGCAGAAGTTGCCGGGGTTTTAGTGACGCCCCTTGCCACGATCGATCGCAATGGCGGCAGCATTTTACCCAACGATGGCGTGGATTTTGAGTTCAAGGTCACTAACGTCGGCAACGACACCACTGAACTCTTTATCCCTACAGATCCGATCGTCGCTGGCCCCGGCACGGCAGCGCAAGTCTTCATTGCGGGCTACCTCGATGCCCAGGGTAATCGAGTCAATTTCACGAACCCAGTATTGGTCACCTATCCCAATCCGGCCAATGCCCGCACCAGTACGATTCCCGGATTACCCGCGATCGGGGCGATGCCAACGGGGGTGCTGCCAGCGGGTTATTCCTACGTCGTGACGATTCCGGTGACGATTCAACCCCAAGCCGCTTCCGGCGCAGATATCACAGTGCGTCTGGGGGATACAGGAGCCAACGATAATTCACTGGGCAGTCAAAACCAGCCCGACGCCCCCGATACCGCTTTACCCACAGAAGTCCGCACCTTAGACTCCAGTAGCGAAACCGGAGCCACCGCTGCCGTCCTCCCCGCCACGGAAGAACGGGAAGCCAGCGCCGTGCAGTCTCTCAAGGTGGGAGCCCAGGCCCAAGCCCTGGCCACGGTACTGAAAACGATGAAAAGCTACGATGCCAAAAACGTCGCGGTGTTGACGGATGATGAACTGACCTATGAATTGGGGCTGCGGGTGGAAGGAACAGCCCCGATCGCGAGTCCTGGCCTCACCCCTGGCAATCTAGTGGGCATTAACGTACTGGGCATTGGGCCAAACCGAGTCCTGATTTCCGATGCCGTACCCGCCAACACCAACTACATTGCGGGTTCAGCCCTATCATCCGATCCGCAGTGGACTCCGGTGTTTACCGATGCGCCCCTCTCAACTCCGGCCCCCGCCGCTACTTGGTACACCGCCGCTCCACCCTCTGGGCAACCTGTCACGCGGGTTGGCTTTGTCTACAATGCAGCCACTAACGCCCTTTCCATGGGCTATCGCATTACAGGAATGACCTTTAAAGTGCGCACCACGGGCGCGTCCGGCAGTTCCAGCAACATTGTCAACCTTGCGCAGGTGTTCGGGCAAACCGAAGGGATTACAGGTAACACTGCACCGCTGGTATACGACGAATCCGGTGACGCCCAGCCCTCTAACTTCAACGACAATGGCACCCCAGGAGCCACCGCCAGCCTGACGCCCAGTTCGACCACCATTCCCAACGGCCAAGCCAACCCGACCAACCACGGCGTAGACAGCGCCAACAACAATTCCGGCCAAGGCCCCGGTGGAGAAGATAACGTCTATACGATCGCCCTGCCGGGGACGGTGCTGAATGGCCCGATCGGGATGCCGGGAGCCGTGGGACGGGTGGACAACAACGACGATTTCACCAACCGGAGCGCAGCCCTGCCTGCCAATGCCCTGCCGGGGAGTACGATCGACCCTGCCGCCGTTACGTTCCAGAACACCGTCAGTAATCCCAGTCCTACAGCCAGCTTGACGGGATTATTGCTCGTGCCCGATGCGGCCAATTTTACCCCTGCGACTGGTGAACAACTGCCGCCCAACCAGACTCAAGTTACCCTAACCTATGGTGGCCAAACAGCGGTCTACGCCTTTGACACCACGGCGGGCAATTTTATTTTGCAGTCGGGTGCTCCCATCCAGATTCCCAGTTTGGCACCGGGCCAACAGGTGAACTACAGCGTTGCGGTGGATCTCCCCGCTGGCACACCTCTGTCCACCGATACCGGGAAAGGCTTTGCCGTTCCGCTCTATGCCTTTGTGGATCAAGATGGCGACTCCCGCCCCGATCCGATCGCTGTAGAACCTATGCAGAATCGAACCATCGATCGAGTTTATACCGGGTTTCTCAAACTCGCTAAAACCGTGACGCTATTGGAAGCCAATGGTACCGTCGCAGCGGATCAAACCAACGCCAAGCGCGGACAACTGTTGGAGTATGCCGTGACCTATGAAAATATTTCGATCGCGCCCGTTGGGGTGGGTAACGTCACCCTAAATGCCAACAACATCACCCTGACCGAGGATGGCGACAACGGCAACAATACCTGGGCCAAGGAAACCAATGGCGCAATTCAGACGAGCCACGTCCTTGCCTCGGTGACCAGCACCTACGGCACCACCGCCTACTGGCCCAGTGGTGAACAAACAGGTACAACAAAAGCCACGGATGTCAGCCGCTACGTGCATCAACCTGGTGTAGTGATTCAACCCCAAACCCTTGGCCAGTTCACCTTCCGCCGCAAAATTAACTAAAGAGTTGGGCGCATCGAAATTAAATCGATCGCATTACAGCAGCTCCCCATGACTTACAGGAATAGATTAGAGAGATGCAGCAAAATAAGGAGTTAACGCATAAGAGCTCAACTTGGACTGTCTAGAGATTTCTGATTGAGAATGAGTCAACTCTTGAGTAAATAACTAGGTAAATGATGATGAAACGATTTTGGATTGCAGGATTGAGCACGATCGGACTAATGGTCATGGCTCCAGCCGTGACGATCGTCTCTGGCTGGGACACTCGCCCCGCGATCGCTCAAACAGCAGAAAAACCGCAAATCAAGCTGACGCTGACTGGTGAGAAGCGCATCGTTAGCAAAGATGCCCAAGGCAAAGAACGCATCACCTGGGAAAAAGTCGGCCAGCAAGTGACCGCTCAAACTGGCGACGTTCTTCGCTACTCCCTTAAGGGTAAAAATGAAGGCAAAGGTAGCGCAAAAAATCTGGTGCTGACCCAACCCATTCCGCAAAACACTATTTATTTCAAAGATTCAGCGACCAAGCAAGCGGGGGTAGAAATTTTGTTCAGTATCGATGGGGGCAAAAACTATTCAGCGGCACCCATGGTGGAGGTGAAAACCCTCAGTGGCAAGGTGGAAGTGCGTCCGGCCCCCGTCGAATCCTACACCCATGTGCGTTGGAAGTGGCAAAATTCGATCGCGCCCCAGGGGGAAATCAATGTGGCCTATCAAGTTCGGGTGAAATAACGGCATTCTAGGCATTTTCAATTTGTAGGTTCTTCTAAATAACTATCTTGTTCGATCGAGTGGGATCAAATTCCGTGATGCGTCATTTCAAGATCTCGAAGTTGGGTAAAGCAGGGCTGGGTAAAGCTAGCGCGATCGTGGGGAGTGCGGGGTTACTCCTGAGTAGCTTGGTGGCTCAACCTGTGTTTGCAGAAGGAAGTCGTACCCTCTACCCAGCCAGTGCCCCCGCTGGTGTTTATCGAGCCAACTTGGAATGGCGCACGGAATTAGTGGGGGGACTCATTAAACGGCGTAGTTTGATGAAGGTCTTTGCCCAGAAGGATGAATATATTCTGCTGGGTTCCACCGCTGTCGGTGTAGGGAACGGGGACATTGTGCTGTACAACCCAGGTTTGGTTACCGGCAATGTGGGCAATGAAACCATTCCCGCTAGTCCCAGTTTTTCTTGTTTAGCGCAGCGATCGGCCCTGAGTTCTACCACGATGGGGCAAATCACCAACCGCACCCAGGAACTGGCAGGCCCCCAAGCTATCACCGGCGGCGGCAATGCAACAGGTTATGTCCCCTGCTACTACAAAGCGCCCCAAACAGGGGTTTATAGTGTTGCGTTCTATGGCCCGGATGGAGTGAATAGTGCCCGAGATGCTTCTGCACCCGGCGATATTGCTTTAGCCAATGCCAATAATTTTTCCGCACAACAGAACGGCAGCGTAGCCGCTTGGGATATCACCGTTCGTAGTAGTAACACGACTTCCGTTACCGATTTAAATGGCCGAGCGTTTACCTATTACTTCGCGCTGTTCACTGGAGGTAATGGCCGTCCGTTGAATTTTCCAATTTACCCAGTCACCACCGATGGGTATCAATACCGCATTACGTTGCGGGGGTTAGATCCCCTTGGATTTCTACTCTACGGGAACCAAGTAGGCTTTTGGGATAGTGATGGCAAGACACCGCTGTACCACGATATGGTTGGCAGTGATGGTAACATTACCAATCCCGATGGTGGTACCAAGTTAGCACCGCCCCAGTATCCGCTGTTTGTCAATCCGCTAGATGCCCAATCCCTGAGTTATCTCGATCGCTATGATCCCAACGGACTCATTGCGGGGACAGGAATTCCCACAGTGCCGATTCCACCCAGTATGGATAGCTTGCAATTTACAGGCAGTTTGTCGGGGAACACCAGCCAAGTCAATACGGGGGGAACCTTTACCTTTAATAGTTCGATCGCGGGCAATTACGAAATTGTTATTAGTCGGGACGGTGTTAACTTTGACCCAACGAATTCTCAAAACCGGGTCTTACGTGGAATCATGCTATCACCGGGGGCGCAGGCCGTCACTTGGAACGGTAAAGATAACAGTGGCACGCCCTTCCCGATCGGTGCAAACTATCCCGTTCGAGCCAAGGTTCACTCCGGAGAATACCACTTTCCCTTATTGGATGCGGAAAATAATTTCTATGGTGGGCCAACCTTTGAACTGCTGAATGGCATCCATCCCTACGGCTCTAATACGATCGCCTACTTCGACGATCGGGGCTACGTCACAACCAGCGGAGTCACTGTTGGTACTGTCGGCTCAGTCCTCTGTGGTGGCGGAGCACCCAACCCAGCCTTTAGTGATCCCATTTTTGGGACCAATAGTAGTGCCACCTTATTTCGGAAGTTTGGGGCTGCAAATGGGGGTAATGCCAATACTAAATGCAATGGTTCCTTTGGTGACACAAAGGGACTAGACACTTGGACGTTCTTCCCCAGTTCCACAGAACTGACAACGCTAAACATTACAGCCAAGATTTCTGGAACGTTATACCGAGATAGTGACGGAAACGATCAGTTGGGCAGTTCAGAGCCCAAGCTACCTGCTAATATTACGGTTAAGTTACTAGATACAAATAACAATATCCTGCAAAGCACCACCACCGATGCGGATGGTGTTTATATCTTCACTGGCGTTGTTAACGGAAATTACAAAATCCAAGTCGATACCAGTGATCCTGACATTCCAGCGGGATTTGTATTGGGAACACCCAATAATTTAGCAGTCACACTGTCTACGAGCGATATTACTGGACAGAATTTTGGTTTTGATCTCAACCCCTTAGGAACTCAATCAAAGCTGCTGTTGGTTAAACGGATTACTGCTATTAACAATAGCACTACCAGTCAACGAGCCAATGGCACGATCGTCGATCTGACAGCTTTCACTGATGATCCAAATACCCTGGATGACAACCATGCCAGTTGGCCGAGTAACTATCTCAAGGGCGCGATCGATGCTGGGATAACAAAGAGTGGTTCAACGCTGCAATACACTATTTACTTCCTTTCCACTGGAGGATTGCCCGCGACGAATGTGAATCTCTGCGATTGGATTCCGAACAATACAACCTATGTGCCGAATTCCATGAGCCTGACGATCGGGAATGCGACGACAGCCTTAACGGACATTCCTGACTATTCGATCGATCCAGCCCGCCCTGACCTGAAGGATCAGGGTGAATTTTTCCCACCGGGAGCCATGGTGCCCAGCCAGTTTCCTGTCGGGACGGGCAAGCGCTTGATTTGCCCAACGGTGGACGACCAAGGCCAACCCATCACGGGAGTCGATGGCGCAGTGGTCACAAACGTGGTGAACGATAGCCTTGCGGCCCCCAACAATCAACTTCCCGCAGGCAGCTTTGGCTTCTTCCGATTTTCTACCAAATTGCGGTAAAGATTTGGGAATAAAGGGTTTAGGGGATCATCGCGATCGAGAATTACGGGGAAAAGAGTTGATCCCCAGCGGGGTTGTTTAGCACAATAGAACTTGTCGCGTTTGGCTCAGTTCCCCTATCGAAACGATTCACGGTCACCTGCAAGGACTCAAAACCAATCAACTCAAGCAACTCCAGCGGTTGTATCACCAGCGCTTACCGATCGATAGCATCACCACCCCAGAGTTTGCCCAACGGCTAGCGGCGGTGAGTACTGAAATCGGGCAGCCGGTCTGTGCCTATGTCAACCGCCGAGGACAGGTGATCCGGGTGGGGGTCGGAACGCCGCGCCAAACCCAAATTCCGCCCTTGGAACTGCCGCGCTACGGGGCCGAACGGCTGAGTGGCATTCGCTGTCTGGCCACGCAACTGAAGCAGGAACCGCCGGGGGAAGTAGCACTAACGGCTATGGCAATGCAACGATTAGACGCCCTGGTGATGCTGAGCCTGACCGGAAGTGGGTTTCAGCGGCGGGGTGGGGGTGCCACGGGTTACATCAAAGAAGCCTATCTCTGTCATCTGTTGCCCCATCCGGAAACCGCTTGGCAGATTTCCCATCCCATGTCCGTTGATGACTTGCTGGAGCAGCACTTCATCGAGTTTGTGGAGGAGTTGGAGGCGGATTTTCAGCGGCAATTTGTGGCCCAGGAGGTCGATCGCGATCACGATCGGGTGCTCATCGTTGGCCTGCAAACGAACGATCTGTCAAAGCAGCGCTTCCAGGATACGCTGGACGAGTTGGGACGGTTGGTGGAAACGGCGGGGGGCGAAGTGCTGGAAACCCTGCGACAAAAGCGACCCAGACCCCATCCCCAAACGGTGGTTGGCGAAGGAAAGGTGCAGGAAATTGCCTTGGTGGCCCAGTCAATCGGCGCGAATCTTGTTGTCTTCGATCGGGATTTATCGCCTGTCCAAGGTCGTAATTTAGAGGCGCAGTTGGGGATTCGAGTGGTCGATCGCACCCAGGTGATTTTAGATATTTTTGCTCAGCGAGCGCAGTCGGGGGCGGGTAAGCTGCAAGTGGAGTTGGCGCAGTTGGAATACATGCTGCCGCGCTTGGTGGGCCGAGGGCAGGCGATGTCCCGGTTGGGCGGGGGGATTGGTACCCGAGGCCCAGGGGAAACGAAATTGGAAACGGAGCGGCGAGCCATTCAGAAACGCATTAGCCGTCTGCAACAGGAAGTGAATCAGTTACAAGCCCATCGCGCCAGAATGCGCCAAAAACGCCAGCATGAGGAGGTGCCGACGATCGCGATCGTGGGTTACACCAATGCCGGGAAATCGACGTTATTGAATGTGCTGACGAATTCCGAGATCTACGCGGCGGATCAGTTGTTTGCCACCCTCGATCCCACGACGCGGCGATTAGTGATTCAGGATGCGGAGACGGAGGAGTCATCGGCGATTTTGTTAACGGATACGGTAGGATTTATCCATGAATTGCCGCCACCGTTGTTTGATTCGTTCCGGGCGACGTTGGAGGAAGTGACGGAGGCGGATGCGCTCCTGCATTTGGTGGATTTGTCCCATCCGGCTTGGCTGAGTCAGGTACGGGATGTGATGGCGATTTTGTCGCAGATGCCGATCGCGCCGGGGCCTGCGGTGATTGTCTTTAACAAGGTTGATCAGGTGGATGGCGATCGCCTGATGGAGGCTAAGGAGGAATATCCTCAGGCGTTATTTATCTCGGCGCAGGAGCGGTTGGGGCTGGAAACGTTGCGGCAGAGGCTTTGCCAGTTAGTTCGCTATGCCATGGCTCAGTGAGACGCCCCGTGAAAAGCTCAGTGAGCGATCTCAGAAGAAAGCCCCGTGAGAAAGCCGATCGAGCGTCTAGAATAGGACGAGACATTCTGAACAAAAGGGAATCCCGCGCAATTATGGCTGCCAATGTTGAAATTTATACCTGGAGCACCTGTCCGTTTTGCATTCGGGCGAAGCGGTTGTTGGATAGTAAAGGGGTGCAGTATACGGAGTACTGCCTGGATGGGGATGAGCTAGGACGGGCAAAAATGGCTGAGCGGGCCAATGGTCGTCGATCGGTTCCTCAGGTATTTATTAATGACCAACATGTGGGCGGCTGTGATGATATTCATGCCCTCGATCGTAAAGGTCAACTCGATCCCCTGTTAGCGTAAATTGCAGCATTGATCGTATCTCCCAAAAACCGGGATTTTCTGAAAATCCCGGTTTTTATCCCCCCCTTAAGGAAAACCGATCGACCTTACTCCAAGGCTCGATCTCGTTCCATCAGGCTGACGTATTGCCAATCTGAACCTGGTACGGGCATGGGTGGACTCCAACGCACTCGGTCGGAAAATCGCAGAACATGCAATTGGTTAATTGCTGATTGCACTTCCTCGCGAGTACCAAATAGATAAAAACGAAACAGTCTACGCTCCGCATCGGTTACACGATCGGAATCGCCAAAACTAATAAACATGGGATTTCTCCTAACGAAGAGATGGGAAGAAACCCCAAAAATTAAGACCACCCTTTTGCACAGGACAAGTAGGGTGGCCCGATCGAATGTTACAATCCGTGTCAGACCGCCTAGCTGCCGCAGTCAGCTTCGGGGTTTAGCTACCCTTTGTTGGGTCCAATCAACGCTGGGTAGCGCCTTAATTTTCGGGAAACAAGCTGATCTCCAATCGGGACTTCAAAACGACTTCAAAACACGGTTGTATTCAGCTATGAGAAACAAGCCTAGGGGGAAACTAGGACAATGTCAACCGTATTGCGATAGTTTGCAATGCTGTGATACTTCGCAACAAGATACCAAATTGATTGATCAACGCTATAGATTCGATCCCCCCTAGCCCCCCTTAAAAAGGGGGAGACAAGAGAAAATGCGAAAAAATGGGAGGAAAGAGTGTGAAATCTGTACTTCTAAAATATTTTTACTCAAAGTCCCCCTTTTTAAGGGGGATTTAGGGGGATCATCACGTATTGCAATCACAAACTGATGGTGCAATTACAAATTGATTGGGTACTAATCTAACAAATTAAACACTTGCACATAAAACCACCCCAACGCCTCAAAAACCACCATCTTCACCCCTTCACTGCTGGCCCACCAACGATCGACCTCATAGGTTTGCGGCGACGTTGCAATCACCCCCACTTGGAACTGAGGCTCCAACGCCCTGCGATAGAGAATCCAACTGCGACGCGCATGGGCACCCGTCGTAAAAATATTGATCGCACGAATGGGAGAACGGGTTTTCTCCAACCATTGCTTGACTGACAAAGCTGCTGTATAGGTTCGATTTTTCACGACAAAGGGCGCAGGTACCGCAACAATACGATCGGCAGGAAATCCCCGCTGAATTAACGTCGCCCGCGATAACGTCGCAAAATCCTGATATTCCGCTAGATAAAAGCCCTTCGGCAGTGGAGAACCTGTCGTAATCAGCATTTTGTAGGGGTGGGCTTGGAATTCCGCGATCGCCTGCACCACTGCCACATCATCCATCCAGCCCTCCACAACCAATGCTTCCGCTGGAATCGGCGCAGTCACCGCAAAAAAAGGATGAATCTGCGGCACCATTGCCCAACCCAACCCCAAGAGCAGCGCGCCTAAGACAATCCAACCCCGCCATGTTGGGCACCAAATTTCTCGCCGCCGAAACAGCTTCAGCTTGAATTTTTCCCCTTTCACGATCGCCTCTCCTGCTTGCAAATAGAAACCCAACGGAGCGTAAAGCCTCAGCAGAACCAATCCCTAGGATAGTTTTTGAAGTTCCTGAAGAATCTGACGGTGGAGCAAAAGATTATTTTGCTTAAAGGCCAACTGTGCCGCTAGTTGGAACTGATCTCTCGCCATCGATCGATCTCCCAACTGCTGCAACGCACGGCCTTGGTTGGCATAGGCGAGGGCATCATTCGGCGCAAGACGACTGGCCTGTTGAAAATCGCTTAACGCCACTTCATACCGTGCTTGTTTAAAATAGGCATTCCCACGGTTCATCCACGCTGGGAAATAGCTGGGTTCCAGTTGCAAAGTTTGGGTATAGTCGTCGATTTCGGCTTGCAGGTTTTTCAGTTGACCGTGGGCCAGTCCCCGGCAGTAGTAGGCTTCGGGAAGATCGGGATCGAGTTGAATGGCTCGATTGAACGAAGCGATCGCGGCAGTCTGATCGCCTTGAGCTCCTTGGGTAATTCCTAGGTTTAAATAAACCGTTGCATAATCGGCGTCAATAGTAATCGCTTGATTGTAATCTTGAATGGCCTCAGACCATTTTTGGAGACAATGGTAAGCCAATCCCCGATTAAAATACAGCGCTGCCGACTGCGGTTGATGGATGAGTCCTTGGGTATAATCGGCGATCGCGGCATTGAGATCTCCCGCTTTAGCATAAAGATTGCCCCGATAAAGATAGGCTTCAGCAAAGTTCGGACTCAGTTGCACCGCAGCCGTGTAGTTTTGAAAGGCTTTGGCTGTATCCCGGCGTTGTTCATAGAGTTTACCTCGTTCCAAGTAAGCCGGAGCCAGATTATTCTGTAGGGTAAGGGCTTGGTCAAAGTCGGACAGAGCTTTGCTAAATTCCCCCATATCTCGGTACACACGACCGCGATTGTAGTAGGCAACAGCAAATTGATTGTTCAGAAGAATGGCTTGATTAAAGTCCAGCAATGCCCGCTGTAAGTCTCCTAAGCTAGCGTAGGCTCGACCTCGGTTAACGTAGGCAATGTCGAAGTTGGGATCGCAGGCGATCGCTTGGCTGAGATCAGCGATCGCGGTATCGAATTCACCCAAATCGGTATGAACCAGCCCCCGATCGCTATAGGCATCGGCGTAGTCGGGTTTATGCTGTAGAGCCTGGGTTTGGGCCGCGATCGCGTCTTGGAAACGACCTAACTTGTAGTAGGCAATACCTAGCCCTCGCTGGGCAAAGGCAGGTTCATCTCCCATTTGTAACACTTGGGTGAAGTCGGCGATCGCGTCGTCGTAGCGTTCCAGATCGCAGTAGGCAGAGCCACGGGTGAGGTAGAGGGAGCTGTAGGGAGACTGAGTGGCGATCGTTTCTGAGAGGAGAGTGATGGCGCGATCGTAGTCTCCAGCAGCAATGTATTCGAGGGCTTCGGTGCGGATTGCGTCCAAGGAGTGATCAGCCAAAGAGTTGTCAGCCATAGCATTCAACCGTGCAAGTGTCCGTCCACCATCCTACCCATTAAAGCTACCAACGCGCTAAGATTACACCACCCTAAAATGACCAACAGCCTCAAGTTCTTCGCCACGGGATGATAAGTCACACAACTGTCGTTGATCGCGACCGATACAACTGCTCAGTCTCATCAGTGGGCAACAAATCCGATCGATCAACCTTGCATTGTGTCAATCGTGACCAATCCCCCTTCAGCAAATTGAATGATTAATTCATGGCTTGCTAGCATTCCAGTGCCTAACAGCGGGCGTTCACCAGTAGCTAATACATGTGCAATTCTTTCTTTGTCATTCCAGAGGACGTTTGCCTTGTAAAGAGGGAGTAGTCGGGAACTATTGTCGGCCAATCTGGCAGGCAAATTATACAGAAAGGGAATCCCAATCAATTTGACTGCCTCCTCAGGTAGGCACAAATCTCCTGTAAAGCCTGTATCTAGGACAAATTCGATCGGGAATCGAGAACCATTAGGTAGCAAAAAAATGATACGCACGATCGCGTGAAGGTCGGTTACAAAGCCAGAAATCACTTAATTATTCGCTCCATGACAGCGCCTCCTAAGGCAACGGCGACATCATAGCCAATCCGTATCCCAAATAGCTGGGCATTAGGATTCTGCTGTCTCAGCGTTTCAACAGCTTCGATATCGTTTTGCCCGATCGCGTAGTCGCCAGTTTCAGCATCAATGATGATCATTTTGCCGATATTTTCATCAGTTTCGACAATCGATCGGATGCCGCTTTCGTAGAATTCGTTGGCGCGACGAGCAACTTCTTCACGGCTCCAAGGGATGGCTGGTGTTGGTTGGGCTGACATAGGTTGCTCCCGATTCACTATTGCAGGAATCTGCACTACTCCTATTGTGACATAAACGATTATGACTGGTGGGGATATGATTTACGTTTCATGTTTATACTGGCTACTTCAGGCCAATCTCATTCTGGCACAAAGACTTAGCCCTGGGGGAAAGCATCACCGCCATCGCCCCAGGGCAATCCATCACGCGAACTCGTTCCTACGCACTAAAGTACTTTGCAACGGGGTGATAAATCACACAACTGTCATGGATTGCTCCGGATACAACTGCTCACTCTCATCAATGTGCATCCCAATCCAAGTAGTCACATCACAACCTTCCTACCTGAACCGAAGACAAGACGCTCACTAAAAGGCAACATTCTCATACAAATCTGCCAAACTAATTTCGACCGAGATCGAAGTCAGTATGATTCGCTGATCCAAACCATCGTATTCTGTGAAAAGCCACTGATGGGCACCCTGTTTAACGTAATGTTCAACATGGGGCTGATATTGGTCAATTAATACATACTCTTGAAATGTAGAAATCGTCCGATACGCAGAAAACTTTTTATTTCGATCGTACGCCTCAGTCGAATCAGACAATACTTCAGCAATCAAAATTGGATTCATCACCGTATCTTTTCGTCCGGCTTGAAGCTCGATCGGGCGCGGTAAGATCATGATGTCGGGATAGGCATAAATGTTGCGAGCAGGAATCGCAAGACGTTGATCCGCAATAAAAAGATCGTACGGCTTCCCCTTCAACCCCAACCACAGGAGTCCATTCATGTTACTGCTGATTTTATTGTGTGTCGGGGTTCCACCAGACATGGGCACAATTTCTCCATTCCAATATTCGCTACGAGTTTCGGCTGAAACCTCCAACTCAAGGTATTGTTCAGCCGTATAGGATTCGTTGTTGATGGCAGTTTTGTCTGTCGCAAGAACCATAGGTGATCGCTCCGCATTACTTTCAAGACCGGTCTCAATCCAAAGCGAACTTGGGGAATCGATCGGCAGAATCCCAAGAGATACCGATCGATTCCATTCTAGACGCTACGCACTAAAGTACTTCGCGACGGGGTGATAAACCACACAACTGTTGTTGATCGCGACCGATACAACTGCTCACTCTCATCAATGGGCATACCAATCCATCCGAATTTATCATCAGTTCTAAGCCACACCATACCCTGTATGAGGTCGCTTATAAGGCGGATGTAAACCCAGCACAATATCTTCCTTCGGCACACCCATCTCAACCAGTTCCTGTGCCAAATCCGCCTCGGTCATATTCCGCTGAATCCAAATCTTGCCATCTTTAATATCTAAATGCACAAAGCAGTGATAAACCCGCTTCATCCCGTCCCAACCCACATCGAGGATTTGATAGTGATGATTTTCCGTATCAATCACCAACTGACTCTCAATGCTTTCATCAGTACTATCTCCGTCTGCATGGTTCTTCAGCAATTGTCGAATGCATTTCTGGTAAAAATCTACCCTTTCCATGACACGATCGCCTCCTTAGCAGGATCATAGATCAAAAGTCGGAGTTGATGTACCGCGATCGCTGCTTGCACAAACCGCTCTTGGAAAAATGACTCATAGGTATCCTCCGGCACAGCCAAATAGAGAACCCGATCGGGTTCAGTCATTTCTAGACCCAGCCGATAGTTCAAAAATTGGCCCAGAGCCGCATGGAAATCCGTAATGGTTGAGTTGTTCAGAAAACTCTTGATCTCGATCGCAATTTTCCGCCCTGACTTTTCTGCGGCCACTACCTTATCCGCCGCTAAATCGATCTCCAACTTAACCCCGTCAATCTTAATCCGCAACGGATCAGCCGTAATCTGCCACTGCTCCTTCAACAAAGCTGCCCTGACCGCTTCATGAAATAGATCCTTTGCCATGACACCAATGCTTTCAGCCTCAAGTTCTCCGGAAATAATGATCCCTGGAGCGTCGTATTTTCGATACGCCCCAGGGAAATCCATCACGCGAACTCGTTCCTACGCACTAAAGTACTTCGCGATGGGGTGATAGATGACAAACGCTGTCGTTGATTGCTCCGGATACAACTGCTCACTCTCATCAATGTGCATGCCAATCCGATCGCACGCCAACAACTGCAACTGCGGCACCTGATCCATCACATTTGGACAAGCCGGATACCCAAAGCTATAGCGCGAACCCTGATAGCGCTGGGCCAACATATCGCGGATATTATCCGGCTCCAACTCGCCATAGCCCAACTCTCGACGAATCCGCGCGTGACTCCACTCCGCCAGCGCCTCTGCCAACTGCACCGCCATCCCGTGGAAATAGAGATAATCGGTGTAGTTATTGCCCTTGTAGAGTTCCTGCGCCTTCTCCGTCGCAATTTCTCCCATCGTCACCGCCTGCATCGGCAACACATCAAACGTATTTTGTTCGATCGGGCGAATGAAATCAGCAATGCAAAGACGACGTAAGGACTTCTGGCGCGGGAATTGCCAAGTCACAAACGGAGTCGCGGTTTGCGGCGTTAAGCCCTGCTCAATCACTGAGGGATCGTAAACATGCACCGAATTGCCTTCCGCCGCACAGGGGAAATAGCCATAGACCAACGTCGGTTCTAGCCATTGCTCAGCGCGTAACTTGTTCTTCCATTCCTCCAGTACTGGATACACCTTCTCCGCCAGGAACGCATCGTACTCCTCGCGGGACTGCTCCTTCGGTTTACGGAATTGCCACTGCCCCGCAATCAGCGCTTGCAAATCCATATGCCAGAAGAGTTCTTCTAGATTTAACTCTGCCGCTGTGAGAATCTTGGTGCCCCAGAACGGTGGCGTGGGTCGCGGAATCTCAATCTCCACCGCCTCCGATCGCACCGTATCAATCACCTCCGGCTCATCGGACTTCGGCGCAACATCCCCGTTCAGTTCCCGTTCCGCCTGTTCGATCGCCTTTTTACCCTTTTGGTTAAATTGGGCAAATTCCCCCGTAAACCCTTCCGTATCCGTCCAAGCATTCTGCTGTTTAGCAGGCATGAGCCGATCCATAAAGGTCAAATCGGCAAAGGCATCCTTCCCGTAAATTACCTGCCCGTTGTAGGCATCCTGGCAATCGCCATAGACGAACTTAGGCGTCAGGGCTGCCCCTCCCAAAATCACCGGAACCGTAATACCCTTCTCATTGAAGACCTCCAGATTCTCTTTCATGAATGCTGTGGACTTCACCAACAAACCACTCATGGCAATGCAATCAGGTTTGTGTTGTTCATAGGCATCCACAATCGCATCAACGGTTTGTTTAATACCCAAGTTAACAACCTTATAACCGTTGTTAGTCAAGATAATATCCACGAGGTTTTTACCAATGTCATGGACATCCCCCTTAACGGTCGCAATCAGGAACTTCCCTTTACCCCGATCGTCCGCTTCCCCTTCCACCTTCTCCATGAAGGGTTCCAGAAACGCCACCGCCGACTTCATGGTTTCCGCTGACTGCAACACAAAGGGTAATTGCATTTGACCGGAGCCAAACAATTCCCCCACCACTTTCATACCATCCAGCAGGAAGGTGTTAATAATATCCAGTGCTTTGTGGCCTTCCTCTAGGGCAATCTTCAAAGCGTCATCCAAACCAATCCGTTCACCGTCGATAATGTGTTGCTTCAGGCGTTGGTCGATCGGTAAATCAGCCAGGGAACTGCTGGCTCGGGCATCCTTGGTACTGACCCCTGCAAAGACTTCCGTCAGCTTAGTGAGCGGATCGTAGGTGCAGATATTGCCGTCAAATTCGCGATTGTCGTAGATCAAATCCCGGCAAACTTTCTGGTGTTCCTCGCTGATTTTCGATAATGGCAAAATTTTAGCAGCGGAGACGATCGCGCCATCCATGCCCACCTGCATCGCCTCATGGAGGAACATGGAATTCAACGTAATCCGTGCCGCTGGACTTAAGCCGAAGGACACGTTGGAAACCCCCAGCATGAAATGCACACCGGGTAGATTTTCCCGAATCATGCGGATGGATTCGATCGTGGCTTTGGCATTTTCCCGGTCTTCCTCAATCCCGGTAGAAATGGGTAAGGCTAAGGTATCGTAGAAAATTTCATGGGGCGGAATGCCAAACTCCACCGCATCTCGGTAGGCCCGCTGGGCGATTTGGAATTTTTTCTCCGCCGTGCGTGCCATGCCCTCTTCGTCAATGCAACCGATGACGACCCCGGCCCCGTATTCCTTGGCCAGTTCCAGCACCTTGAAGAAGCGTTCATCACCATCTTCGTAGTTGGTCGAGTTCAGAATGCACTTGCCGCCCGCAACCTTGAGGCCCGCTTCCATTTTGGTCCATTCCGTGGAATCGAGCATCAACGGCAACGTTGTATTCGTCACTAATCGCGACACCAATTCCTTCATGTCTCGCTCACCGTTGCGCCCCACGTAGTCTACGTTGACATCCAAAACGTGTGCGCCTTCTTTGACTTGCGATTTCGCGATCGCGAGCAAGCCATCCCAATCATCTTCGTTGAGCAATTCCCGCACTTTCTTGGAACCACTGGCGTTCAAGCGTTCGCCCACAATCAGGAACGAATTGTCCTGCTCGTAGGGTTGGGCGGAATAGATGGAAGCTGCCGCAGGGGTATATTGCAACGGCTCCCGTGTGGTGGTCTTTTCTGAAATGCGCACCGATCGCTGCTTGGGCGTCATTTCAGCGGCCAACTCGGCCAAGGCTTGGATGTGGCTGGGTCGGGTTCCACAGCAGCCCCCGATGACCTGCACGCCCCAGTCTTCGATAAATTTATGCAACGCCATCCGCATTTCCAGCGGCGTCAGTTTGTAGTGAGCATGGCCACCGATATTTTCCGGCAGTCCTGCGTTGGGAATGCAGGAGATCACGAAGGGGGCATTTTCCGTCAGATATTTAATATGTTCCGCCATACGATCGGGGCCGGTGGCGCAGTTCAGCCCCAAGACATCGATCGGATAGGGTTCCAAAATCGCCAGCACGCCGGAAATATCCGTGCCCACCAGCATCGTGCCCTGGACTTCCATCGTCACAGACACCATCAAGGGCAACCGCGATCCTTTTTTGGCAAAGACGGATTCGATCGCGTTCAATGCCGCCTTGATCTGCAACACATCCTGACAAGTTTCGACGATGAACAGATCCACGCCTCCGTCGTACAAGCCCTCTGCCTGGATGGTGAAGCTTGCCTTGAGTTCGTCGTAGGTGATGTGGCCGAGGGTGGGAAGTTTGGTGCCGGGGCCGATCGATCCTGCGACAAAGCGGGGCTTCTCCGGAGTGGAAAACTCATCAGCGCAACGGCGGGCCAATTCTGCGGATTTTTTGCTCAACTCGTAGGCCCGATCGGCCAGATCATACTCCGCCAGCACCAGCGGACTGGACCCAAAGCTATCGGTTTCGATCACATCTGCGCCCGCCGCAAGGAAATCCCGGTGAACCTTGGCGATCGCCTCCGGTTTCGTCTCCACCAAATATTCATTGCAGCCTTCATACTCCGCGCCCCCAAAATCCTCTGCGGTGAGATTTTGGGATTGGATATTGGTGCCCATCGCGCCATCAAAAACGATAACGGGACGATCGGGGCTGTGAAGACGCTCAAGAAATCGGCTGTTCATAGGGCAAGTTCCACGCGACTGCGGTTTGCAAGGGTGATTGAAAGGGCTGGAAAAAACTGGCCTAGCGTTTTTCCACATTTCTTCAGTATTGCGATCGAAGCTTGCTGGGCAAAGTCTTCTCCCGCAACCTTACAAAAACTACATCTTTACTTTGACATATCCTTTTGCCACAGACTACTGCACCCTGGGAGAAGGCGATCCCGCTGATCCCCGATCGGGATTCTGGCGGTGGCGTTAGAGTGCTAGATAGCTGGCTGCACTGGGGAGCGAGATCGCGCTCCCGCCCGATCTCGTAGCTGATTATTTCAGCCAGCCGCGATCGACCAACCATTGCTTGGCTTGGGCAGGCCATAGGTGGGGACTATCCTCTGAGCGATATTTAACAGAGACCATGGATAGTAGCAGTGGCGTGCCCCCCACTTTGATCCCCATCAACAGGTGTAAGCCCAGGCAGATGACGAGCACTAGCCAACCAGTGAGATGGGCCAGATACGCGCCATGGTTCAGTTCCCCGGTTGGTAGCCAGCTTTCCTCCATTTGCTTGCCCGACACCCAGGCCAGCGCCGCCGCCAACAGGATCGCCGTATTCGTCAACTGATGCAATGTTACCCACCAAATCGGCTTGTTCACCTGACTTAACTTACCCAGAGCCTTGTATCCAGCCAAGCGCCGTTGGCCTAGGGTGAGGCTGTAGAGGGCAAACAGGGGTAGAAACAGGAAAAACGTCAGCCCGATCGTGCCGTGGATATCGATGATCTCGTTAATGCGGGGAAGCGCCAGTTTGCCCCAACGGCCATCAAATTGGTTGTAGACGCAATAGCCGCTGAGTAGCGCCAAGATAACCAAAAGACTATTCACGCCATGGAGCAGGCGAAGTAAGAGGGGTTGATAGGGTTTCGTTGCCATAGAAAGTCGGTTAATCACAAACTTGTGACCATGATAATCCCTGGCATCATTCCTGATCCCTTAGCCCGTGCCCCCTGCCCGACCTAATCCATCCGGCAACAAATTAACGAAAAGCTTACGAATTGCGATCCCCAAAGGGAGAAGCGGTATCGTGAATGCTGGATGATTCCCAACCCTCTTTTTGTCCCCTTCATTGCCTCGATCGTTGTTTTGCAAAATTTCTGGATGATTTCGAGCGCTATTGATTCCACGTTTCCCATCAATGAGTAGTCTCTGTCGATCGCGGCGGTTCCGATCCCCCTAAATCCCCCTTAATAAGGGGGACTTTGAGCACATCGTTATCTTTTCGTTTCATTTTTTCCCACCTCTGGTTTCCGGTTCCCCCTGTGTTAAGGGGGGCTAGGGGGGATCAACCCCTTCGCGATCGATGATGTTTTCGCCCCTTCAAAATCCCGTTAAAAAAAAGGGATTTTTGAACAAATTTTGTCACTCACAGGTTCTGACATTCAGGAGAGATCCCATGGCCGTTAAGATTGGTATCAATGGATTTGGACGCATTGGACGTTTGGTATTGCGGGCCGGATTTGACCACCCAGAAATTGAATTTGTCGGAATTAACGACCTTGTTCCGCCCGATAATTTGGCCTATTTATTGAAATACGATTCCACCCATGGCACGCTGCACCAATCGATCGAATCCACCCCAGAAGGAATTGTCGTCAATGGGCAATTAGTCGCTTGTACCGCGATTCGTAATCCCGCAGAACTGCCCTGGGATAAACTGGGCGTTGATTATGTTGTGGAATGCACGGGGTTGTTTACTGACCACGAGGGGGCGTCCAAACACCTGCAAGCGGGAGCGAAGCGCGTTGTCATTTCTGCTCCGACGAAGGATCCCGAGCGTGTCAAAACCTTACTCATGGGCGTCAACCACGACAGCTTTGATCCCCAAGTGGACACGATCGTGTCCAACGCCAGTTGCACCACCAATTGCCTCGCCCCGATCGCGAAAGTGTTGAACGATAAGTTTGGCATTGCGGAAGGATTAATGACCACCGTGCACGCCATGACCGCCACCCAGCCCACGGTGGATGGCCCCAGTAAAAAAGACTGGCGCGGAGGCCGGGGTGCGGCGCAAAATATCATTCCTGCCTCCACCGGAGCGGCTAAAGCCGTGGCGTTGGTGTTACCGGAACTGAAAGGGAAACTAACGGGTATGGCCTTCCGGGTGCCCACGCCCGATGTCTCGGTGGTTGACCTCACGTTTAAAACGGAAAAAGCAACGACCTACACCGAGATTTGCGATGCCATGGAAGCCGCTTCCCACAATGGTTTAACGGGCATTTTGGGCTATACCGATGAGGAGGTGGTGTCTACGGATTTCCAAGGCGATTCCCATTCCAGCATTTTTGATGCAGGGGCGGGAATGCAATTGAACGACCATTTCTTTAAAGTAGTGGCCTGGTATGACAATGAGTGGGGATATTCCAACCGCGTGGTTGATCTAATTCTGCACATGGCCAAACAGGATGGCCTGATCGCCTAGGATCTGATTGCCTAGGAATGACTCGATCGCGCCTCGATCGCTTCCTAGTACCCCTGAGAATTCGATCCTCCCTAGCCCCCCTTAATAAGGGGGGAACTAGAGAAAATCAAAGCAAGTCCAAGAATCAGATTTAAAATCTCTAGTCTGAGCCTAAATTCACTCAAAGTCCCCCTTATTAAGGGGGATTTAGGGGGATCAAATCTATCGGAATTACGAATCGATCGCGTCTGCACCGTCCTCATCCGGCAATTCCAATGCCAGTTGGTACAACGAACGGCGAGCCATTCCGGTCTGTTGGGCTAACTGACGACTGGCCTGAGATCGAGATATCCCCTGGCGCAATAACGCCAGCAACTCTGCTTTCAATACAGTCTCCGTTAGCTCCACTGCTTTCGGAGCCGCACCCGCGACGATCAAGGTATATTCGCCCTGAGGTTCGCGGGTTTTGTAATGTTCAATCGCGGCAGCAATCGTCCCGCGCCAAAATTCCTCATGGAGCTTCGTCAGTTCCCGCGCGATCGTGATGGCCCGATCGTCCCCGAAGGCCAACTGAAACGATGCTAGGGTATCGCGTAAGCGGTGGGGCGCTTCGTAAAAAATTAAGGTGCGGGTTTCCGTTTGCAAGGCTTCCAAGGCCCGATCTCGCTCCTTGGCCTTGGCAGGCAGAAATCCTTCAAAGGCGAAGCGATCGGAGGGCAACCCCGAAGCTGCCAAGGCCGTAATCGCTGCCGTTACACCCGGAATCGGAACGACGGGAAATCCCGCCTCAGCACAGGCTTTCACCAATTCATAGCCCGGATCCGAGACACAGGGCATGCCCGCATCGGTGACGAGGGCGATCGATTTGCCCTGCTGCAAGCGATCGAGCAACTCTGGGATCCGCGCTGTACGATTGTGTTCGTGGTAGCTCAGTTGTGGGGTTTTGATTTGGAAGTGCTGGAGCAGCTTACCCGTGTGGCGGGTGTCCTCCGCTGCAATCCAATCCACCTGTTGCAATACCTGAATGGCCCGAAAGGTCATGTCCTCCAGGTTTCCGATCGGCGTTCCGACGAGATATAACGTGCCTGCACAAATTTCCATGGAGGAATCATAGGCGAAAATGGGCGATCGAAGGACAGATTGCGGGGAGAAGAGCGATGGCACGGGGATTGTTTATCGGGTTAACCACCGTGGATTTTATCTACCTGGCAGAGGCACCGCCCCAGGCCAATCAGAAAGTGGTGGCGATCGAATCGCTCATTTCCGCTGGGGGGCCTGCGACCAATGCGGCGGTGGCCTTTGCGGCGGTGGGAGGCGAAGCGACGTTGCTGAGTTCGGTGGGCCAGCACCCGATTACGTCGCTGATTCAGGCTGATTTGGCAGACTGCGGGGTGCGCTTGATGGATTTAACTCCAGAGCAGACAGCATCACCCCCGGTTTCGTCGATCGTGATTACCCAGGCCACGGGCGATCGATCGGTCATTTCCTTGAATGCCCAAAGAACCCAGGTTCCCGCCGATAGTCTTCCCCAGGAGACCTTACAAGCACTGTTAGCTGATACCGATATTGTTTTGATCGATGGGCATCAGATGGCCTTGAGTGCTGCAATCGCCCAGCAAGCCAAGCGTTTAGGGATTCCTGTGGTCATTGATGGCGGCAGTTGGAAAGCCGGATTTGACACCGTTTTGCCCTCTGTGGACTATGCCATTTGTTCCGCCAACTTCCAGCCCCCCGGTTGCGCGACCCAAGCAGACGTGTTCACCTATCTGCAACAGTTTGGCATTCAGGCTATTGCGATCACCCAAGGGGCAGGGCCGATCGTCTGGTGTGATTCGGTACATCCCACGCTGCAATCCCTACAACCGCCGTCGATCGTGCCCGTAGATACCCTTGGTGCAGGGGACATTTTCCATGGAGCCTTTTGTTACGCTATTTTGCAGCAAAATTTTATAAATTCCTTAGGTTTTGCAGCAAAAACGGCAGCTATCGCCTGCAAATTCCTGGGAACACGAGCTTGGAGATTAGAACTTCCTTAAATTCGAGGGAAATGGCGAATAAATCTATTTGGATAGATAGATGTAATCCAAAATTACAACAGCAATCCTAAGGGTTGTCTAGCTTCTAACAATCGTATAGCCCGGTAGTTCTCCTTAGCATCTTTCATTGTCGAAGCCTTTATTGAAACGACAAGGAGTCTTGCCATGTCATTAATGAAACGTTGTAGCGCAGAATTTTTTGGTACTTTTTGGCTTGTCCTAGGCGGCTGCGGTAGCGCTGTTCTCGCAGCGAGTTATACCTCTGCCGAACTGACGGATTCTGCCAAGAAAGTTATTGGAAATCTCCCCTCTGGGATTGGGGCCTTAGGAGTTGCGATCGCCTTTGGTCTGTCTGTGCTGACTATGGCCTACGCGATCGGACACATTTCCGGTTGTCACCTCAACCCTGCGGTCTCCTTTGGACTGTGGGCTGGCAAACGTTTCCCTGCTTCTGACCTATTGCCCTACATCGTGGCCCAAGTGCTTGGAGCCACGGCTTCCGCTGGCATCATTTATCTCATCGCCAGTGGGAATCCAGAATTTACCCTCACTGGAAAGAATCCCCTTGCCACCAATGGATTTGGACTCCATTCCCCAGCGGGCTATTCGTTGACAGCCTGTCTTATTACTGAGGTGGTGCTGACCTTCTTCTTCTTGATGATTATTTTGGGTTCCACCGATCGGCGTGCTCCCCAAGGACTGGCTCCTGTGGCGATCGGTTTGGGCTTAACCTTGATTCACTTAATTAGCATTCCTGTAACCAATACCTCCGTTAACCCCGCTCGCAGCACTGGCCCCGCAATTTTTGCTGGCGCAGAGTTATTTAGTCAAGTTTGGCTGTTCTGGGTTGCGCCCATTGCTGGGGCGTTGCTAGCGGGTTGGGTGTATAACGCCCTCTTCAGCGAAGCCAGTGAAACCCGTGTTGTCGAGCGGGAACAGGCTCCCCTTGCCTAATTATTTTGGCTATAGCCTGGCTGTGCTGGCTAGTTTGAATACTGGCTAATTTGAATACTGGCTAGTTTGAATACTGCTCAAGGCTGCCCTCGGGGTAGCCTTTTTTTGATCGCCCTAGCACTGGTTTCCCCCAGCGTCTATAATTGTTAATCGTTTCGTTACATTTCCGGAGATACCCTATGGCAGGTCGTTGGAGTGGACTGAATCGACAGCAACACCTCTGGATTGCCGCATCCATTTGGACGTTGGTGGGCGCAGGGTTGCTCACCATGGGTAGTGTGTTTTGGTTCCATTTTCCCTACCTGGGTGATTTGGATCCCCGCCATCTCAGCATTGGCGCGATCGCCCTGGCAGTGGGGCTAATCAAGGGCAAGCTGGTACTGGATAAAACCGCTGGACGGGTGATCGATCGAGTAGACGGCCTCCAGGAACCCAATCCGTTGAAGAGTATTTTCCAAATGTTTGGAGCCAAAACGATCGGGCTGATTGCGGCCATGATGGGCATTGGGATTGTCTTACGGGCAGCGGGGGTCAGCTTTGAGGTACGCGGGTTAATTTACCTGGCCGTTGGGGCAGGGTTGCTCTGGAGTTGCCGTCGCTATTGGATCTCTGCCTTTGAGCCGATCGGCCAGTCGGTTCAAGATGCTTGATGCTGGAATTTGAGGGGACACTTGCGCAGGTCTTGATATCAAACGACACAAATTAAGCGAAATCGATAAGACAGAATACACTAGGGAGGCATGGCGCTGCTGTGCCTTTTTTGTTGATTTCTCTGGGCAAGGTGGGGTCTGCTCTCTGGGTTGGAAGTGGTTGGAATGTGGTTGGAAGGGGTGGGAAACAGTATGGCGATCGCAGAACGCTTAGGGGAATTGTGTACGTTGGCTCGGACGGTCGGCTGGCAAGCGGCGGATATTTTATTGCAGGTACGATTGGGGGAGTTTGAGATCAGTGGCCCAAGCGATAGTCCCGTAACAACGGCAGACTTGGCCGCGAATCAACATATTCTCACCATGTTGCAGTTCCAATTGGGGACGGATCATTTTGCCTACCTAAGTGAAGAGACGTTTAAAACGCAGGCTCCGGAGGAACGACTGGGCAAGGATTGGGTTTGGATTATTGATCCGTTAGATGGAACGAAGGATTACATCAACAATACGGGGGAATATGCCGTACATATTGCCCTAGTCTATCGGGGCCGTCCGGTGGTGGCGGTGGTGGCCTGTCCAGCGATGGGTAAGCTCTACAGCGCGATCGTGGAGAAGGGGGCATGGGTGGAAACGCAAGGGGGCAAGCCGAAACCGGTGAAGGCATCCCGAAAGCGGAAGTTAGAAGAGATGATTTTAGTGGCTAGTCGTAGCCATCGCAGTCCACGTCTAGAAGCATTGCTCGAGAAGTTTACGTTTGAGTCTCAAATCTCGATCGGGAGTGTGGGTTGTAAGGTTGCTGCAATTGTTGATCAATCTGCTGATTTATATATTTCACTTTCGGGAAATTCTGCGCCAAAGGATTGGGATTTTGCTGCGCCGGATCTGATTTTGCATGAAGCAGGGGGGATGTTGACGCGATTCGATAAAATGCCGTTGCTGTATAACCAAGCGGACGTTAATCAATGGGGCGGTATTTTGGGCAGTAATGGACAGACCCATCGCCAGTTCTGTCAGCGGCTGAAGAAGGCGTTGTCGGATATCGATCGAGTCTCAAAGGGGCGGGGTTAAAAGGACGGCACGTTCAAATCTAGGGAAATTGCACAGCACCCAGATTACGGGTGCTCAATGATACGCAAATTTAGGTTTTTAAGTACGGATTGACAGAGCCGCTATTTCTTCGTAGGGTAGTTTCTCATAGCGATCGCCATGGACATCCTTCTTTCAACGGGTCGGCATGAAGCATGGGGTCGCTGGGTTCCCGAAAATTTAGGCCACTACTCGGGATTGCGGGCACAACCCCAAGTAGCTATTCCCCCTCGCTGGGTCAACAGCAAGGAGGCTTGTTGAGGATTTTAACATCTGACCGAGCCACTCTTGTTTGTGATGTCAAACGGGGTGGCTATGAATTTTTGGGCTTTCTTCCGATTCACTACAGGAGAAGCTCGATTATGGCGAAAGGTTCTAGCGATCGGAGCGATCGTGAATTTCAACATGAGAAACAACGCTTACAGATCCACTTAATCGGTCATCACGACTTCATACAGGACACAATTAATCAATTGCATAGCCATCGGATCGCGGACAGGATTCATTGGAGTCAACCAATGCCGATCGTGCATTCCGACGGG
>MUGG01000059.1 GCA_002148405.1 Alkalinema sp. CACIAM 70d
CTAAGGAATTGCGTAAATGATTATTGAGGACAGTATTGAGGACAAAAGATGTTGCAGCCGATCGTCCTGTTGATGATTTCCAATGTGTTTATGACCTTTGCCTGGTATGGGCATTTGAAGGATCTGAAAACTGCGCCCTTGTGGGTAGCGATCGTGGCGAGTTGGGCGATCGCGTTTTTTGAGTATTGTTTTCAGGTTCCTGCGAATCGACTTGGCAACAATTACTTCAGCCTGCCGCAGCTCAAAGTACTCCAAGAAATTATTACGATGGTGATCTTTGCGGGGTTTAGTGTGGCTTATATGAAAGTGCCGATTACCCGTAACTATGTTTTTGCGGGGATGCTGTTGGCGGGAGCTGCTTACCTGATTTTTAGTGAGCATCAAGCAAAGTGAGGACAATACGGACTCTATCTAGAGCATTAATCCCATTTGTGAAGAAGTCGGGGAGGAGGTATCGCTTACGGAAGATTTGCAGCTAATTTTGATTTTTTTGCTGTTTTTTTCCTGATGGAATTCGATGACTGAAGTATAGGGGAATGGTAGATGCACCCTGACAAATTTGACCTCCCAAGCTCCCGGCCTGGGAGGTTTTTTATGATCTTTTTTGTTTTTTTCCTGATGGAATTCGATGACTGAAGTATAGAGGAATGGTAGATGCACCCTGACAAACTTAACCTCCCAAGCTCCGGCCTGGGAGGTTTTTTATGCACGATCGAAGGGTTTACTGTATGAGCGATCGTGGATGGGCGATCGTCGCGGTTTTAACGCATTGCTGCGACGGTATTGCGCCATGCCAAATCCTTTGAGAGAACAATTAAGGCGCGTTCTTCGGGGCCTGTGAACATTTTGGCGTCAATCAATTCAGTCAGCACTTGGTAGGTAAGTTGCTTAGCGAAGGTGCCGCCTGCTTGCAATAGATGACTGTAGTAGGTGAATTGTGATCGGCCTTGGGGGTCAAGGTGAAACTGATGAATTTCATCGCGGGTCATTTTGACCACGGGAGTATCCACGGGGACGACAACGCGGGGAATGCCTTGAATTCCGTAGGTGGGGGTGGGATTTAAATTGCCAATTAAGACTGTCCAGAGGAGTGTGCGGGTTTCGGTGATGAGGTCGGGGGCAAAGACGGGATCGGGTTCGCTGGTTAGGCGGGGGCCGAGGTTATTGAAATTGGGATTGAGCAGTTGGGAGTTGTAGACTAAACCGACGGCCCAGTGGCGACCGTGGCTTTCCTCCAGTTTGACAAAGGTGCCAAATCCGTAGTCATCGGCTTTGGGGGCATCGAGAAATTCTGTTTCGTCGTCAACTTGGACGATGTAATCACAGTGGGAGTTGGATTTGACGACTTTGCCTAAACGCATGTTTAGTGCCTGCTTGAATGCTAATAGTTCTTCTGTTCCAAATGGGTTTATTGTAATACCATTTGCAATAAACGGAACGCTTAGCAAAATGGGGAATGGTTGCTGGGGGAATCGGGAGACCGATCGCCCCCTCCGATCGGCGCTAGGGCGCGTGCCAATCCGCACTGTTGCGAAGTATCTCGCAGGGTTGACAGTTCACTAGTTTATTCGTAGTGTGGTTTCTCGTAGCTGAGTACAACCGTGTTAAACTTCCCGATTGGATCAGCGTAGCTCCCGAAAATTAAGGCGCTACCCAGCGTTGGTTCCAAGCAACAAAGGGTAGCTAAACCCCCAAGCTGATTCTGGCAGCTAGGCGGTCTGACACGGATTGTAACATTCGATCGGGCCACCCTACTTGTCCTGCGCAAAAGGGTGGTCTTAATTTTTGGGGTTTCTTCCCGTCTCAACATTCAGGAGAAATCCCATGTTTATTGGTTTTGATAATTCCGATCGTGTAACTGATTCGGAGCGGAGACCGTTGCAGTTTTATTTATTTGGCACTCGTGAAGACGTGCAATCAGCGATTAACCAACTGCATGTTGTACGGTTTAGCGATAGAGTTCGCTGGAGCGTTCCCGTTCCCGTTCCCGGTTCTGATTGGCAATACGTGAGCATGATGCAGCGCGATCGGGTTTGATCCCCCCTAGACTCCTTAATTTCGATCCCCCCTACCCCCCCTTGACAAGGGGGGAATCGGAGTAAATAGGAGAAAAGTTGCTATAGTTTCTAGTTTTTGCTTGATTAACTCAAAGTTTCCCTTATTAAGGGGAATTTAGGGGGATCGAATCCCCGCGATCGACCCACAAAAACTCACTTATCCCTCTTTTGTCACATTAGTAGAAGAAAAAGCTGAAATACTTGTATTACAAGAGTTTTGCTCTCTTGTCATTTTCAGAATTCTCAAACTAGAAACTGTTGATACGCAAGGGTTTCAGAATTTACTTCAGAGGGAACAAAAAAAGAGGGATATCTATAAAGTCCTCTTACTGCTTTGGACTTTTCAGGTTGTTATCCGAATTGATAATATCAAACTGCCTCCAGGAGGGAATCGATCGGCCAAGTAAACCATCACTATCAGCCCAAACTCCCCAACCGCATGATGCTTAACGATATTAGCGAGGCACCGTTACCTGGTTCAGTAACCCTTGGATCACAGCATCGATATTTAAACCATCCAACTGGGCTTCTGGACGGAGAATCAGACGATGGCGTAGCAGCGGAATTGCGATCGACTTCACATCATCCGGCGTCACAAACTCCCGATTCGCCAACCAAGCCTGTACCTTACTCGCCTGCAACCATGCCACTGTCGATCGCGGAGACGCCCCCAGGGAAATATCCGGATGTTTGCGCGATCGTTGAGCAATTGCGAGCAAATAATCTAAAACATTATCTTGAACTTGAACTTTCTGAATCAGCTTACGAGCTTCTAGAATTTGCGAGACTGTAGTAATTGGCTTCAATTTTGCTAAATCTAACCGTTTCGCTTGGAATCCCGCCTGAGTGTTTAACAGCATTTGCTTTTCTGCACTAGGTTCTGGATAATCCACCATAAGCTTAAACAAAAATCGATCGAGTTGGGCTTCCGGCAAGGGATAGGTGCCCTCAAATTCCAAGGAGTTTTGCGTCGCAATTACCCAGAATAATTCAGAAAGTGCCAAGGTTTGCCCATCCAGCGTCACCTGTTGTTCTTCCATTGCTTCCAGCAGTGCCGATTGAGTCTTGGGCGGAGTACGATTGATTTCATCCGCTAGAAGAATCTGGGTGAAAATTGGGCCTTGCTTTAACGTAAAATTGCGCGTATTTAGATCAAAAATATTCGTTCCCAGAATATCAGACGGCAAAACATCTGGCGTTAACTGAATCCGACGAAAGTCCGCTTGAATGAGCTGCGAAAGAACCCTCGCCAACAGCGTTTTTCCCGTTCCCGGTACCCCCTCTAAAATGACATGTCCCCCCGCTAGCAACGCGATCAGCAATTGGTGCGCGATCGCATCCTGCCCCACCACCACTTGGCTGAGCATTTGTTCTAGGCGAGAAAAGATAGGATTCATTCCAGATTGCATTTCAGACATTGTGATTAACCAGAAAATTGTGATTGACCCGAAAATTGTGATTGACCCGAAGTGATTAACCAGAGCTTAAGCCTTGACATAGCTTGCTGAATAGAATTCTTCAACTATGACTTACGATCGAGACCGATCGAGCATTTTTCGAACCTGCGACCATTTTTGCAACCAGAGCAACAAATCGGATTCCCGTTTGAGGGAACCACGGGGATGGAGTAAGGGTTGGAGATCCGTGGGCGATCGCCCCGTTTGATTTTGCCACATCGTCATTAGCTCTTGCTCATCAGCCGTCTCTCCGGACAATCCTAATTGTTGTTGCAAATGAGCTTTCTCAGCATTACTAATCACCTGTTCAACAAATTCATAACTCCTTGCTTTTTGTAATACCCCAGCCATTGCCTGAATGTAGGCTTGACTATTGTTGACAGGAGGATTAAGGATTGAACGAACAGCCCCAAATCGCCGATTTTTAGCATAAATCAGGATTCCAACGACCACAAATCCTTGGATTACCATTAGAACAAACGGAGTAGCAGTCAGATAGCCAATCAGATCACCGCGCGTTTCCTTTTCTCGGGTGGCTGCATCTTTATAGCCATGGAGATATTCATCTACCCAAATCCGATCGGGCTTTTCTCCCAGCAACTCCGCCAGATAAGCATAGTTCGCAGAGCTATCCTGATAGGCATTAGCCGCCAAATAGGGCGTTGTCACCCGAATAATTTCGCCAGTTCCGCGTACTTCACGGGTAACGATTCCACCATAGCGATCGCTTAATAAAACCGGATTACCCTGTACAGAAGTAGGACGTTTGGATTGCGAAGAAATGAGTTGGGGCGGAAATCGTCGCGTGGTTGCAATGGTCACTGTACCTGCGGTTGTGGCATGAGATGAGATAAAGGGAGCTTCCGTAGCCTTTCCCTGTTTCGCCAAAACTACCAGACGATTGCCTCCACTCACCCAAGCAATTAAATCACTCGGTAGCTGTTGAGCCGCACGCTCCCCATACACCTGCAAAAATGTTTCTTCAAGGTCACTCGCTCGCTGAGTTGATCGGACTAAGTTTTTATAAGGCTGTTGCCAACGATCGATTTTTACGCCTTGTTGCTGCATATAGGTATACCACCCTGCATAGCCATCCGGAGATCGACCATAGGAAGAACCATCAATCAATCGATCAGTGGGTGCAAGGAACAGTAAACTTAACAGTAGGACTAAGACAATTCCCAGAATCCATAACCATTGTCGTTTTGAAACACTATTGGAAACACTATTAAAAGCCGGAAACATAATGACATACCTAAATCATTCGTCAATCAGTCTTAGATTCAGTCTTAGATAATGAAAACAGCAACCTTTAGCAGTCAGAGCCTTCTTTTGAATATGGCATTCTCGCTTTTTAATCCTCAATTCTTAATTCTCATTTCTTCCCAGACCAGTCTGCTCTGCTATCGTTTGATAGGCTTGTTGACATTTTAAAAAGATCTGTTCCGAGACCCTCGATCGCTCGTAATAAATTTGCTCATGCACTTGAATTAAAACTGTGTAGGCACTGATCAATCGTCCAGTCGATAAACCTCGCAAAAGTTGCAAATATTCTCCATCCGTCCGGCTAGCATCAACGGTCAGGATTTGACGATCGCTCAACTGTTGGAGCATCGCCATATACAAAGCACGACATCCTTCCGCATAATTCTGCTGTTTTGCATAGGATTGCGCTAATTTATACCATTCCATTGAGGATTGGGGTAGCTCAGTGCGGGAAGCCTCCAATCTTGCAGAGGCTCGATCGCGGCGACGTTTAACCCAATAGGGATCTAACCATCGCACCAAACACCAACTAATCCAGACCACAAAACTCAGCACCACTAACCAAAAAAGCACTTCCCAAAACTGCGAGGGAACGGTCGGTAGGGCTGGCTCATTGGGCATTGAGGGGGAGAATTTCCAACTTGCTGTTTTAACCTCTAACCATTCCGCAAAGCGCTGTGTCCATTGCCGAAATTGCCAGGTAGGATTGTTTTTTTCTAGGGGGGCAGTCAGCAGTGGGCTAATGATGAACGAACAAACTATCCATGGGCAGGTCATGAATTGTATTCTAGGTTCCAGCATCTCCATCCCCTTCGCAAAGCTCCTTTATCGTACTCGTTGCTGCCATTCTCCGATCGCCCGTTGAGCCGTTGGGCCAATACTCGATTGATTTTTAGGAATCCGTTGGGCTGTTGCAATGGCTGCGCGGAAATTTCCCTGCCGGGCCTGCTGTTCCGCTAAATCTAACAAATCCTGACACCAGCGATCGATCTGTCGTTGCGCCAAGGGATAGGCGGGATCCTGGGGAGAAACTTGTTGGGCGCGGGTAATGGCACGACCCACATCCGTAGGGTTCAGGGGCGGCAGATAGGTTTGAGCCTCTTGTAAAATCCGCTGGCCGGGACTGAAGATCGCAGAATCATTGGAGCGCTGAGGTAAGGCGGACGGAGCAGGAGTTGCAGGGCTGGCCGTGCTTGGTGGGGTGGGTACCGATGGAGGGGCGGAACGCTCTGGGCTCGATCGAGGATTCAAACCGCTTGCCAGAAGGGATAATTTAACCCAATGGGTCAAGCCGATCGCTAACAAAATGAGTCCTCCTAGTAATCCAATGCCCCAGACCCATGGGGCAGTGCGAGCAGCTTGGAGCCTCTGCGATCCGTGGGACGGCTGGGAACCTGGGAAGCGTAAATCAGAATCCAAGGGCGCTTCCAGCGATAACCGCTCCGGCCTGTTGATCGCATCGGTCAACGACTCCGGTGAGACAGCGGGAAACGCCTGATTGCTTTCAGGATCCATGCCCTGGATGCTTGCCTTTGGCTCTGGAAAGGGAGCAAGTCGGCTGTTTGACGGCACGATCGTGGGAACGGATAATCGCTCTAGCTGCTCTGGCATGGCGATGATGCTGGGTTCTTGGCTCGGTCGTCCCGTATGTTGCCCCAGTTCCGGTAAGCGAACTTGCAACACCTTAGCCCACTCAGACAAGGGCTGTCCTGCGGCGGCCCGCAAGCCCTCTAACACCGCAAGGGTAAACAATCCCTGACCTAGGAGCGGCGACTCGTAGGAAAACTGGCTAGGTTGACAAGAAAGAACCGTAGCAATGCCAAATTCTCGCGCTAGTTGAGCCGTATGCTGTCCGAGGTACTGAATTCTGCTAGGGGCGGTGGGATTGGATTGACGGACAGATTGACTACGGTTGATGTCCAGCAGGACTAAAATGCGATCGGTCGGTAAGGTCTTGAGCACCGCAAATACGGTTTTGAGACTGAGCCAAGAGTCCGGTGGACAGGCAGGATTGGCATCGATCGGGAGGAGGTAGTCTTCCTGCTGCCACAGATCTCCATAGCCGCTAAAAAAAGATCCAGAGCGTATCCCCGGCTTCAACCCGCTGCTTCCGAAGCACATCTAACCAATATTCAAAGGTAGGCCGATCGGGATAGGTGGGATCGTCAAGGTGATGGGGCGACGCCTCAGTCATTAACAAAACTTGATCTTGGGGCACCCCCGCTGCTTGGACAAACCAATCTGCGATCGCTTGGGCATCCTGCTGGGCACATTTCAAGGGTTGCAACAGCCGATAGTGGTTAATACCCACCGCTATCACCCAAACTTTGCTCATGCCAAATCTCCCGAACGGTTTGGTGGCTCTCGCACTATTATGGGGCTGTTAGCGATTTCGATCGCGGTTTTTCTACCCAATTCCGTATCCCAGCTTCAACGAACACGGCTCCCATGCGATCCTGGGTTGAGTCGGGAATGGAGAGGTTAGTTGAGTCACCTGAATCCCATTGAATCCAACTGAATCCATATGCTAGATCGCCTACTAAATCGCCCTGTTCAACCCCGATCCCCTGTTTCTGCGCTTCGGTCTACCCTCGGATTGCTGCCCAGCGTCTTGAGTTTGGGCTTGCTGCTGGGCGCGGCAACGACACTCTGGGTTGTTCCGACAACGCTGATGGTGCCTCAAGCCCAAGCCTCGACTGCGCGGTTAGACATTAGCCTCGATCGGGTCACGAATGAATCCTACACTTCGTTTATTCGACGGGCCGAGTTGGTAGCACGGGCAGCGGCTCAACGCAGCTTCGATCGGGATATTCTGACGAGTTCTGTGGTGATTC
The DNA here is from genome assembly GCA_002148405.1 of Alkalinema sp. CACIAM 70d. Taxonomy (GTDB): domain Bacteria; phylum Cyanobacteriota; class Cyanobacteriia; order Leptolyngbyales; family Leptolyngbyaceae; genus Alkalinema. The sequence goes on from MUGG01000059.1 coordinate 7,615, forward strand.
ATGTACTGGGGCGTAACCAAGGTGCAGAAGCTCCGGTGCTGACGTTGGAAGTCACCCGCGAAAACTGGCGAAAACGCCCGGACACTCGAACTTGGGCTACTTATTATCGGATGGCAAATAATTTACTCGGCTTTCCCTTCAGCCCAACGGATGCGCCGATTAATCCACCCACAGGAACTCCCTTTATCCCAGCGATTCCAGCGACTGTTGCCCCTTCTCCCAATTCGGGTGCACCCGCTCAGCCCCTTTCAGAACCCCCAACCTCCAGCGACGTGAAATAGTAAGGGGAAACATGGTAGAAGCTGTAGAAGTACAAACTGGTAATTAGGGCTAGGGATACTATGAATTGCTCGATCGGCCTTCTAACCCGATCGACCTTTAAACAACCAGGCCACCCCTTGCAAAAAACAAGTCAGGTGGCCCAATGATGGTGAAAGTTGCTTGAATGTGAACGCGGATTCAGGCCGCAATTGTTAACGATTCCGAATGTTAACGACTCCGAAAACGTTGCCTGTTCTGTTTATGCTTTGCTAATGCTTTCCGCTTTTCCTTTTCTAAAGGAGTTTCAAAATGGCGCTTCTTTCTCATATCTTGAAAGATCCCTGCCCTAGAAACTTGGCGTTTGAATCGTCGCAATGCTGATTCAATTCCTTCGTTTTCACCCAAGATAATTTGAGCCATGCTGCCATTCTCCTCCTGTTGAGAGTTATCATCTTCTGAAACGAAAATAACAAAACCACCTGTAGATTCGGGCAACTGCGCGACTCTACAAGAGCTCTGCCATCGTTCAACTAGATGCAGTGATGATGGATGCTACGTTCTGGTCAAACCGAGACTGAGCCTTACGTTTTTGCTACCCCTAGATTTGCTTGGATGAATTCCCGATTCAGTCTAAGATTCTCGATCTAAATTGCTCAATCCAAGAGGTTCCATCAGAGAGATTCAACCTAAGCGAAATCTAAGGGCAGTCCCCTTTGGTCAGGGAGAACAGAAAGCTCTAGTACCGACGATCGCGGCGACCACCACCATTCCCCCAACCACCGGAAGAAGGACTCCGCTCTTCCCGAGGTTTGGCCTTGTTGACCTTCAGATCGCGCCCCATCCATTCAGCCCCGTCCAATGCCTCGATCGCGACATCCTCTTCCGCAGATGTTGCCATTTCCACAAAAGCAAAGCCCCGGAAACGACCTGTCTCCCGATCTACCGGTAACTGAACACGCTTAACCGCACCATATTCTGCAAATGTGCGTTCCAAATCCTCTTGCGTCACCTGATAGGAGAGGTTACCAACGTAAATCGACATGTCTGATTCTCCGAAAAAATCGTGTAGAGAGGTTAAATTCGGAGAAACACCGTTGAACACTGTTTGGGTGAAGCAAATTTGAGTTCCAGAGCCGAAAAAATCATCTTTACGCCCTGACTATAACACAGGAAATCTCCAAGTTGGGAAATGAATCTGTAGAATTTTCTGAATCGTCCCCTACTAATCTGCTGAAAATAATCTGCTGAAAAAGCTAAAGAGCAGAAGCAAAAAATTCATGGAGAATTTCCCCAGAGTAGTTCTCCATGAATTCACAGTCGGTAATCAATGGATTAGTGATGAATGAATTAAATCAATCAATGTATCAGTGATTGGCTAAGTCAGTCAGTCATTAAGTCAGTGACGAATCAATGAGTCCAAGAGAAGCTCTATACCCCAACCCGATCGGGTAAAGTCACGGGGGAATCCTGGAGCATGGGCTCTCGATCGGGAGCGGTTGTCACATATTCCGCTAACTGTGCCTCAATCTGAGTCCGAACAATTCGCCGATATTCCAGGAAATGTTCGCCTAGGGCACAAATCCCTAAATAAGGTTCCCACACCTTGGGATTGTAACGAACAATGTTAAATAAATACAACCAGAAACGCCAGCGTGTCTTACGCACCACGCCTTGTCGCCAACAAAGAGTTAACAAGGCTCGAATATTAACCCAATTCACTTGACGAACTCGACTGGGGCACACCGGGGCACCTAATTTTAGGAAATGGCGATAGGTTCGATCGAGATAGGTGATCGGATCATACAACCGCCAAAAGGCATCGACATACTCCCGCGCAATCTCTTCGATCGGACGAGTCGGCACAAAATTCATCAGGGTAGTTTGATTCATCCCTGAGGTTTTACGATCGGGGTCAACCAATCGCCCTTCTTGATTGAGCCGATGCCACAATGCCGTGTCAGGCAATGCCTGCAACATACTGAACATCGCTGTGGGAATCGTGGTTTGCTCCACAAACCGCACAATCCGATCGCCCGCACCGGACTGTTCTCCATCAAAGCCAATAATAAACCCAGCCATGACTCGTAATCCTGACTGGACAATTTTTTCCACCGATTCCGCTAGGGACGATCGCGTATTTTGGAATTTCTGCGTTAAGGCCAAACTGGCTTCATCGGGAGTTTCAATCCCCAAAAAGACTGCATTAAAATTACACGCCACCATTAAGTCCATCAATTCCTGATCATTTGCCAAATCGACCGATGCTTCTGTATTAAAGCGGAAGGGATAGTTATGGGCGGCCATCCATGGCTGTAATTCCCGGAGTAACAACTTGACATTGCGTTTATTGCCAATAAAGTTATCATCCACCATGAAAATACTGCGTCGCCAGCCTAATTCATACAGCCGATCCAATTCTGCTAGGAGTTGGCTGGGAGACTTCGTACGGGGCTTACGACCATAGAGCACGATAATGTCACAAAATTCGCACTGAAAGGGGCAACCCCGCGAAAATTGCACGGACATACTATCGTAGGCATCAAAATCGAGTAAATCAAATCGAGGAATGGGCGTAGTCGTAACGTCCGGTTTCTCTCCATTGGCACGGAAAATGCCCGATCGCTCCCCCTGTTCGATCGCCGCCACAAACAACGGCAGTGTAATTTCGCCCTCATCCAAGATTAAAAAATCCGCCCCCGACGCGATCGCCTCTTGGGGCAGAGCCGTGGCATAGGGGCCACCCACAGCAACCAGTTTCTGGTGCTGTTTAGCCGCTTGAATTTGGGCCAGAAAGTCCTCTTTTTGCACAATCATGGCGGACAGAATCACCAAGTCGGCCCAATCCCAATCCGCCGCTGTAATCTGCGTTACATTGTGATCAACCAGTTTAAATTCCCATTGTTGGGGTAAGATTGCGGCCACGGTGGCCAACCCCAAAGGCGGTAACATGGCTTTGCGATCGACCAGTTCCAACGCTTTCTCAAAGGACCAAAAACTCTTTGGAAACTGAGGATAAATTAATAAAACCCGCATAGCACCTCAATCGAAACGCTGGGTGGACTTGCCCTACAGCTTAGCGTGACCTGCTCCGTTCTTGGTTAGTGTTAAGGTTTTGTTGGGTTTTAGTTTAGTTCAATTCTGGCTCAATTCTGTGATTTAGGCCAAAAAGTCGTGATTTTTAGGCTTTTATATCCCTTGAGATGCGGCTCACCCAGACAGCCAGAGCGTCCCTTTGCCCTCTACAATGGGGATCAGATTCAGTCAAGAATTCAGTCAAGCATCTTGTTTCCCATGAAGCGGCGGGATTTTTTGTGGAGATCAGGACAGGTACTCACGGGGTTGGGCGTGGGCCAAGCCGTGCTATCCCAGACCCTTTGGCCAATTCCTGCGGCTGAAGCTGCGCCGATCGGGCAAAACGTCCCCAAATTGGCGCTGCTGATTGGGATTAATCAATACCCCGACGCTAGCTTGAAGGGGTGCCTGACCGATCTCGACCTGCAACAGAAGCTCTTAATTTATCGCTTGGGATTTGCGCCGGAGAATATTGTGACCTTGGCGGATAATGCTGCCACACCCGACGCGATCGCCACCGCCATCCGCGAACACTTAGGTCAACAGGCTACGGCAAGCACGATCGTCATCATCCACTTCAGCGGCCTTGGCTGCATTGGCAAAACGGGCCAGCCCACCTTGCTGACGGCGAACAAAGGGGAAATTCCCTTGACCCAATTAGCTCAGTGGCTAGGGGCGCTGCCCACCGACAAAATCACCACCATTCTCGATACCAGTTTTCAATCCAGTGGCGAAGGGGTGCAGGGCAATGTGCGTCTGCGATCGCGCCCTCCCTTGGTCACCGCTGACTTGTCCGATCCGCATACAGCCTCTTCCAGCCTCCCCCCACTGCCCGCCTTTCCAGGGCTCCTTTTAACTGCCACCACTGACCGACCCTTTGGCGCTCTACCCTCTGGACAATCTGGTCTTGGACAATCTGTTTTTGGGCAATCTGTTCTACAGTCAGCCACCGAACTAGATTTTGCCTCTTGGAGTGCTGGACGGTTGACCTATGGCTTGACCCAATCCCTCTGGCAGGCGGCTCCGGGCACGCCCTTTCAGACAATCTGGGCGATGACCCAAGCAGCCATGCAACCCCAATTCCCAGGATTGACAGGCAACAAACTTAAGGAACAAGCTTCAGCCACTGGGCCATTCTCCCTCACCGCCACAGGCGGCATTGGGGTCATCACAACTGTCAATCCTGAGACGGGCATTGGTGAAGCTTGGTTAGGAGGAGTGCCTGCCACCGTCCTTGAACAATTAATGGCTCGATCGCTGTTATTCGTCCAAGCCGAAGCGGGCGTGATCGGTCAGGTGCAAATCCTGGAACGAGTGGGTCTACGGGCAAAGGTGCGATTTGTCGAATCCACCACCCCAGATCACCTTTGGGCGATCGCGCCAGGTCAAGCACTCCAGGAAGCAATCCGAGTCTTATCCCGCCAACCAGAATTAACGATCGCCCTTGATCAGCATTTAACCAAGGTTGAACGGGTCGATGCCGTCAGTGCGCTGTCCAACGTTCCCTACCTGACTGCCATCAATGCGGGGGAAGGAGCCGCTGATTGCCTGTTGGCAAAAGTGGATGAGCAGGCCACCCAAGTTGCGCTGTTACCCAATGCGCCGATATCGGAACTCGTAGTTCCTGTCGGTTATGGGCTTTTCACCCCCACCCAAGCTCCCATTCCCCACACCCAAGGTGATCGAGGAGAAGCCGTCAAAGTAGCCATTAAGCGCCTGTCGCCGACCCTTCAAACCCTCTTGGCTAAAAAAATTCTTCGTAGTACAGAAAATATAATGGCGTCTAAATTGGGTCTACGAGCCACCTTGGACATGGTTTCCCCCAAAGCCCAAGCCTTGACCCAACAGATGACCGGTGCAATCCCCGCAGACACGATCGTGTCCCTAGACAGCCCAACGGTTCCTGCAGGCAGTCATCTACAATATCACCTACAAAATTTAGGATCCCAAATCCTCTACTGGCTCTTGGTGGGTTGGGATAGTCGGCGCAATAGTTACTTAATTCTACCGACCTTGAATTCTGCCTTTGGAGAAATTGTGCCTGGTTTAACCCAACCGTTGATGAGCAGTCCAGCTAATCCGGAATGGATTGTGCGCAATACCACAGGGATGGCCGAAGCCTTTCTGATTGCCAGTACAACGCCGTTTGCTCGCACTCAAGCCTGTGTACCCACCGATCCTGATAATTTTCTTCACACCCTCGATCGGCCCCTGGAAATTGTTCAAGCCATCCTCCAGGATCTCCAAGCCGCCAGTCCAACTGCACAAAGCCTCAGCCAACCAGAAACGATCGCCCTAGATCACCAAACCTGGGCAACCTTGCGCTTTACCTATCAAGTGGTCTAGCTAGATCATAGGAATTGTTGTAAGGAGTCACGAGGGGCCATTGCGAGGAGGCAATTCAGTATTGTGAATTATTGCAAACCCTAATCGCAAGCCATGGAGCAAATCATAGTAGCAACCAGTGGCAGTCTGGGTAGAATAATAACATCTAGGAAAGTCTTAGAGGAAATCATCCCAAGCTTTGCTAGGGGGCATGGAGCCAAGCTCCATTGTCATTCTGCGCTGTCCACCGGAATTGCACGAACTTTGCATAAACCATTGCACGAATAAGGTTCACATCTCTCGGATAACGACAATTTCTCCTGTAACTTTCTCCTTTTTGTCCTTAGTTGATCATTTCACCCATCCCCATCTTGCTTACGATTGCACAATACGATTGCATATGATTTAGTGGTGATTTAGTGGTGATTAGTTGCAATGAATTGCGATTAATTGCGATCGCCCTAGCTCCTGCGATCGTGTAGCATCGTATAGCTATTGAGGCAAACCCTTGAACCATGGGTGGAACGCACTTCTCGTACTCTTCAACTGTGTTGCAATAGGCTTCTCATGGATGACTTGACTGCTTTTGGACTCCAGGAAATGACAGCCTGGGTGTAGCACTGCGCTAGGTTACTAAGGGGCGATTGACAGCCGTTGAACCCTTAAACCTGTGCGTGGGCTCTGTGAATGGGCTCTGTGAATGGGCTCTGTGAATGATCCCTGGGAGTGATGATGAGAAATACCCGTCTTAGTGAACTAGATCAACTGCGAGAACAGGTTGCCACCCTCGAGCAACTGCAATCCCTTTATGAACAGGAATCTATCAAGAAAACTCTTCAGTTAGAGCAAGCATTACAGGCACTACATGCACAGAATCAATACTTAGAACAAATTTCGCAGGAACTGACGGGACTGTCTACCTTTCAACAAGCCATTTTAGACAGCGCTAATTTTGCCATTATTTCCACGGATTTGAATGGCACTATTCAATCCTTTAATGTCGCAGCCGAGCGGATGTTAGGGTACCCAGCGGCGGAAGTGGTGGGACAAGTGACGCCAGCGCTAATTCATGATGTCCAAGAGGTCATCGATCGATCTCGACAGTTATCCATTGAGTTAAAAACCCCGATCGAACCAGGTTTTGAAGTCTTCGTTGCTAAGGCAAAACTAGGGCAAATCTCTGAGGCAGAATGGACATATATCCGCAAAGACGGATCGCGGTTGCCTGTGCTGCTTTCGATTACAGCCATTCGGAATGAACACTATGAAATTACGGGATTTCTGGGTATTGCTAAGGATATCACCGCGCAAAAACAAGCGGAACAGAAACTCCAGGATATCAACGCGGCTTTAAATCAGACTGCCATTGTCGCGATTACTGATGCCCAAGGAATCATTACCTTTGCCAATGACAAGTTTTGCGAAATTTCCCAATATCGACGCGAGGAGTTGATTGGCCAAACTCACCAAATTGTGAATTCGGGGTACCATTCCCGCCAGTTTTTTGCAGAGATGTGGCATACGATCGCCCAGGGCCGCACTTGGCGGGGTGAAATCAAAAACAAAGCCAGAGACGGGTCTTATTATTGGTTAGACACCACGATCGTGCCCTTTCTGGATACCCAAGGTAGACCCTATCAATACTTGGCCATTCGCACAGATATCACCGCCAGAAAACACGCGGAAGCGGCGTTACAAAAGCTCTCCCTAATTGCCAGTAAAACCGATAACGTGGCTATTGTGACGGATGCCAAAGGTTATATTGAATGGGTTAATGACAGTTTTTACCGCGTCACGGGTTACCAGTTGGAGGAAGTGGTCGGTCGTAAACCAGGCAGTATTTTGCAAGGGCCAGAGACCTCGCCAGCCACCATCGCTGAAATTCGTCAATCTTTGATCCAGCAGCAATCGTTTTCGGGCGAGATTTTGAACTATCACAAAGATGGCACGCCCTATTGGATTCTCTTGCAAATTAATCCAATTTTTGATGAAGCTGGCCAATTGACGCATTTCATTGCGATCGAGAGTGACATTACCGATCGCAAACTCATGGAAACGCATTTACAAAACGAGGTAGAGGAACGTCAACGGGCTGTCCAAGAACTCCATCAACTAGCAGAGCAGTTAGAAATTAGCAACCGTGAACTTCAGGATTTTGCCTATGTCTCTTCCCATGATTTACAAGAACCCCTGCGTAAAATTCAAGCCTTCGGCGATCGCTTAAAAGCGACCTGTCATGACTCGCTGAATGAAAAGGGGCAAGATTATTTAGAGCGGATGTTGAATGCGGCCAGTCGTGCCCAAGTGTTGATTAATGATTTGCTAGCCTTTTCTCGGGTCACAACCAAGGGGCAGCCGTTTGAAGTCGTTAATTTGAAGGAGGTGTTAGAAGGCGTGTTGTCCGATTTAGAGATTCGCATTGAGCAAACGGAAGCCACGATCGATTGCGATCCGCTCCCAATTGTGCAAGCCGATCCCCTACAAATGCGCCAAATTCTACAAAACTTACTCAGTAATGCCCTTAAGTTCCGCCGCGAAGACATCCCCCCAAAAATTCAGGTGCGATCGCAAATTCTAACCAACGGTAACCAAAACTGCTGTGAGTTACGGATTATCGATAACGGCATTGGCTTTGAACAGAAATATACCGATCGTATCTTCCAGATTTTCCAACGCCTCCATGGACGCGGCACCTACGAAGGAACGGGAATTGGCTTGGCAATCTGCCGTAAAATTGCAGAACGCCACGGCGGTACCTTAATCGCTGAAAGCCAGCCCAATCAAGGTGCAACGTTTATCTTCACCTTACCACTAGAATCTGTACCCACAGAACCTCTACTAACAGCATCTGGAAACCATTCAAATCAAGGCAACCATCATGACTAACAAAAGAAAAAGCATCACCATCTTAGTTGCAGAAGACGATGAGGACGATCGGTTTCTGATGCAAGAGGCGCTAGAAGAGAATCGTCTTGCCAACGATCTGCATTTCGTAGTGGATGGAGAAGAATTAATGGATTATTTGCTCCATCGGGGAGCCTATAGCGATCCCAAAACTGCCCCCCGTCCCAGCTTAATTCTCTTAGATTTGAATATGCCGCGTAAGGACGGTCGCGAAGCCCTCAAGGAAATCAAAGCTGATCCGGAGTTACGGCAAATTCCCATCGTAGTACTCACCACCTCCAAGGCGGAAGAAGATATTCTGCGTACCTATGATTTGGGCGTCAGTTCGTTTATTGCCAAGCCGGTGGTGTTTGAATCTATGGTGCAAATTATGAAAATGCTGGGCACCTACTGGTTTGAAATTGTTGAGTTACCCGATCGAGTCTCCTAAGCCACCTTCGTCATCCTTACTCTTCCGTCCTCGATTGCGCCCCAAAGCTTGTCTATCATTCATTACATTCAAGAACCGTACATCCAAGAGCCGCACACAAGCCATGACTGATGTAGGAAACCTTAAACAACTGACAGGCTGCGATCTAGCACTCCAACAACAACTGACCCAATCCACCTTGTTGGCCTCTGTCCTTCAGCGAATTCGCAGTTCCCTGGAGCTAGACCAGATTTTAACCACAATCGTTGAAGAAGTTAGAGCTTTTCTTCAAGCCGATCGGGTGGTGGTGTTCCAAGTATTTGCCGACGGCACCAGCAAAGCCACGGCGGAATCGGTCGGGGAATCCTGGCGCAGTATTTTTGAAGTCACTTTTCCTCCGGAAGCCTTTCCCCAGAGCTGCTACGACAGTTATCTGAACGGTAGAATTACCCGCATTTGCGATCGGGAACAGGCGGAGATTGTGGACTGTATGCGCGGGTTCATGGCAACTTTTGAGGTGCAGGCATGGCTGTCGATTCCCATCATTTTGGGCGATCGGCTGTGGGGACTGGTGTTGGCCCATCAGTGTTCCGAGCCGCGCCAGTGGCAGGATTGGGAAGTGTCTTTCATGCGTCAACTGGCTAGACAACTGGAAATTCCCTTGGAGCAGGCAGAACTCTATCGCTGCTTGCAGGTGGAACTCGAGGAACGCAAAAAAGCCGAGGCAGAGTTACGCGAACTCACAGAACGCCTAGAGCGCAGCAATCAGGAATTGGAAAGTTTCGCCTATGTGTCGTCCCATGATTTGCAAGAGCCGCTCCGTAAAATTCAAGCCTTTGGCGATCGGCTGAACAGTCGATCGCGCCATTTACTAGACGACAAAAGTCAAGACTACCTACAGCGCATGCTGAACGCGGCCAACCGTGCCCAAGTGCTAATTGACAACTTGCTCACCTTTGCACGGGTGACCACCAAAAACCAACCCTTCACAGCGGTCAATTTACGGGAAGTCATTAATGGCGTGTTATCCGACTTAGAAATTCGCATTGAAAAAGTTAGTGGAACCGTTGAGGTGGGTGAATTACCTGTGATTGAAGCTGATCCTCAACAAATGCGTCAACTCTTTCAAAATCTCTTAGGCAATGCCCTTAAATTCAGCCGTGAAGGGGTGCCGCCAGTGGTCAGGGTGACTGCCAGCGTGGAACAGCAGAAGGTGAAGATCTCTGTCGCCGATAACGGGATTGGCTTTGAGGAAAAGTATCGCGATCGCATCTTTGAAGTGTTTCAACGCTTGCATGGCAGATCGGACTATGAAGGAACGGGCATTGGTCTCTCCATTTGCCGCAAAATTGTAGAACGCCATCGAGGCACGATCGTTCCCTACAGTCAGCCCGGTGCCGGAACCACCTTTGTTATCACCTTCCCCCTGCAACAACAGGCGGTAATTTAATAAAAAACTTCTAGCAAGAACGTTGTTGTGCAGGTTATACCCTAGGCTGATCGTTGGGGGATGCCCCTTGTGGTACCCCGATTCTAGAGTATCCTTCGTGACATCCATCTTTCGTCCCCATGATCCAATCCACAACCGTTCTGCCTTCCCAACGAGTTCAGCTATGGCTACAGAAATTTACCGAGTTTTACTAGTCGATGATGACGAAGATGACTACATTGTCACCCGAGATTTTTTAAGTGAGGCTGAGCAGGTGGTCTTCAAACTCACCTGGGTCGATAATTACGAGGCTGGACTCGCAGAAATCAGCCAAAACCGTCATGATGTCTACTTGCTAGATTTTCGTCTAGGCAAAGAAAATGGACTACAACTCCTACAGGCTGCCTTGCAACTGGGCTGTAAGAAGCCAATTATCTTGCTGACCGGGGTAGGTGACCACGACATCGATCAGCAAGTGATGGCAGCGGGAGCGGCGGATTACTTAGTCAAGGGGTCAACCTTAAGCGTAACCCTGTTGGAGCGTTCAATTCTGCATGCAATTGAGCGAAAGCGATCGGAACTGCGGCAAAATCAACTGGTGGCAGAGTTGGCGATCGCGAATCAAGAACTGAAAGACTTTGCCTACATCGTTTCCCACGATCTCAAAGCCCCCTTACGAGGCATTGCATCCTTAGCCGACTGGTTGTTGCGGGATTATGGCGATCGCTTGGATGAAGATGGACAGGAAATGCTACAACTGATGCGAGGTCGGGTAAGGCGCATGGGGAGCTTAATTGATGGAGTCTTGCAATATTCTCGGGTGGGCCGAGTCCGAGACGAAAAAACCGAGGTTGATTTGAACCAACTCGTGGCGGAGGTGATTGATATCATTGCTGCGCCAGGAGAGATTAAGATTGTGATTGAGACCACCTTACCGACAGTTTTTGTGGAACGCACCCGCATTCAGCAAGTCTTTCAAAATTTGATTAGCAATGGGGTTAAATATATGGGCAAACCCGAGGGCACCATTCGGATTGGTCACACCCAAGAGGAGGACTGCTGGCAATTTTTTGTTGCAGATACGGGCATTGGCATTGAAGAACGGCATTTTGATAAAGTATTCCAAATTTTCCAAACCCTAGTCCCCCGCGATAAGTCGGAAAGTACAGGCGTCGGTTTAGCCATTGTCAAAAAAATTGTTGAACTCTATGGTGGACAACTCTGGCTCCAATCCAAAGTGGGCCAAGGAAGTACGTTCTTTTTCACCCTTCCCTATAGACTTTCTGATTAAGCCCCAATGATTGAGGATGTATGAAAAGCTCTGACCCTATTTTGCTGGTAGAAGACGATCGGATTGATGTCCTTAACGTCAAACGAGGACTTCGCGAGATTCAGGCCACTAACCCATTGTATGTTGTAGAAGATGGCGAAGAAGCCTTAGAGTTTTTACGGAACACCCAGAATCGGAAACCTGCTCTAATTCTACTAGATCTGAATATGCCCCGTATGAATGGATTAGAGTTACTTCAAGTCCTTAAAGGTGATCCAGCGTTAAAGACAATTCCGGTGATTATTCTTACAACTTCCCAGGAGGAAAAAGATCGAAAAGAAAGTTTTAGACTGAACGTTGCAGGATATATGGTTAAACCGCTAGATTACGACAGCTTTCTGGATATTCTACAGGCTATTTACCAATACTGGCTACTCAGCCAATCCCCCCATGAGATTAGTTCATAATGAACTCTCCCTTATTCTATTACTAATCCATTAAAAATTGAGCTACCTTCCTATTTTGCTATTGTTTCGCACTGACCTGTTTCGCACTAACCTGTTTCGCACTAACCTGTTTCGCACTAACCTGCCAACATCCCTATGAGCCCTGTTGCTGCTCCATCTATTAAAGTCTTGCTAGTAGAAGACGATGTCATTGATCAATTGGCATTTACTCGTTGCGTCAAGCAGACGTTTCTTCCCTATCAATATACCGTAGCAACTTCTCTGGCGGAAGCGCAATCTGTTTTAGATCAAGACTCCTTTGATGTCGCAATTCTGGATTTCCATTTAGGGGATGGAACAGCTTTGGAGCTCGTGGAACAAGTTCAAGCTCATAAGCTACCCTTCATTATTGCAACGGGCAGTGGTGATGAAGAAATTGCAGTACGCTTAATGCAACAGGGAGCTTACGATTATTTAATTAAAGACCCCGATCGCAATTATCTCAAAATCCTATCTACCACAGTTGATAAAGCGATCGCGCGGAAACAGTCTGAAGAACACATTCAATTACTGACCCACGCTGTCCAGCATGTGCGCGATGGCATTTATATTGCAGATCAAGACAATCGCTTACTGTTTATTAATCAATCCCTAGCAACCATTTGCAACTGTTCTCCCGAGGCCGCGATCGGGCGATCGATTCAAGTTCTTAATCAGCCAGCCCTAACCCAACTCGTCACGGCAAGAGCAGCCGATTTTGACCAGTTAACTTCGGATACAGAAGTCGAAATTTGTGATTCCAGTGGCATATCCAGCCCGATGCTACTCTCGGAATCCTACTTAGTTCAACCGGGTGGCCACCTCCTGCGAATTGGAATTCTGCGAAACATTAGTTCTCTAAAGCAAGTAGAGCAAGATCTCCGCATCGCCCGAGAAGAGTTAGAACGGAAAGTGGAAGAACGCACGGCCCAACTCCAGCAGGCTAATCAGGCATTAGAAGAACTCAATACGGAACTAGAACATCGAGTTGCGCTGCGGACGGCGGAATTACAAGAGCGGGAAGCGCAACTTCAGGATTTTCTGGATAATGCCAATGACCTAATTCAAAGTGTCTCCCTTGGCACGGGCCGGTTGGAATATGTCAACAAAGCATGGCTAAAGGCCCTCGGCTATAGCGAAACAGAGGTGCAGACAATGACACTGTTTGATGTGCTGCATCCGACTTGCCAAGTGAGCTACCAGTCTATGATTAACGCGATGCAAGCGGGAACCTTGTCTAGCGTTGAACAAATTGAATTAACGTTGATCACGAAAGACCATCGCAAAGTCTTGGTGGAAGGCAGTATTAATTGTCGCTATGCGGGCAATCAACCCGTTGCGACCCGTGCGATTTTGCGAGATATCACCGATCGCCGCCAAGCAGAACAAGCCTTACAAAACAGCGAAAAATTCTTGGATTCCATCATCGAGAATATTCCAAATATGATTTGTGTGAAGGATGCTCAAGACTTACGATTTGTACGGTTTAATAAAGCGGGGGAAGAACTTCTAGGCTATTCTCGGGAAGAATTACTGGGTAAAAACGACTATGACTTTTTTCCCCAGGAAGAAGCAGATCAGTTTACAGCCCAGGATCGAACAATTTTAGCGTCTCAACAAATTTCCGATCTGTTAGAGAATGAAATCCATACCCGTCACCAAGGTGTGCGTTTTCTCCATACCAAAAAGTTAGCCATTACCGATGAAGAGGGCAATTCCCAATATTTGTTGGGTATTTCTGAAGATGTAACCGATCGCAAACAGATCGAACAAGCCATGAAACGCCAATTGGCAGCCATGGAAGCAGCGATCGATGGCATTGCAATTTTACAAAATGATACTTACATCTATCTGAATCAAGCCCATTTGTCACTGTTTGGTTACGAGCAGCCAGAGGAACTTGTGGGCCAAAGTTGGCGAATGTTATACAGTCCAGAGGAAATTGAGCGATTTGGGCAAGAAGTTTTTCCGGTCTTAGGGCGCGATCGATCCTGGCAAGGGGAAGCGATCGCCACTCGCAAAGATGGTACGCAATTTGCAGAGGGGCTTTCCTTGACGTTAACCGAAGAAGGCTTACTCATTTGTGTCTGTCGGAATATCAGTGATTACAAACAGTATGAAGCGCAGTTACAACAAACCAATGAACAATTAGCTCGCGCCACCCGGTTAAAAGATGAATTTCTCGCCAATATGAGCCATGAACTCCGGACTCCCTTAAATGCAATTTTAGGCATGACGGAAGGCTTACAAGATGCAGTTTTTGGAGAGATCAATCCGCTCCAACTCAAAGCCTTGAAAACGATCGAACGCAGTAGCAATCACTTACTAGAATTGATCAACGATATTTTAGATCTCGCCAAAATTGAAGCAGGTCAAGTCACACTAGAGTGTTCAACCACCAAAATTAATCAGCTTTGCCAATCCAGCTTAGTCTTTATTCGACAACAGGCATTAAAGAAACAAATTCAACTTCAAGTGACGATTCCCAGTGGATTGCCGGATCTTTGGGTGGATGAACGGCGAATGCGCCAGGTGCTCATTAACCTGCTGACGAATGCCGTGAAATTTACGCCGGAGGGGGGGAGTATTACCTTAGAAGTCAGTCTGGTGCCACCAACAGCGACAAAGTCCCTTGTCGAAATTCAATTTGCGGTTATTGATACCGGAATTGGCATTGCTCCAGAGAACATCACAAAACTGTTCCAACCATTTATCCAAGTAGACAGTGCCTTAAACCGCCAATACCAGGGCACCGGGCTGGGACTCTCCTTAGTCAAACGAATTGTGGAAATGCATGGTGGAGCGGTTGGACTCCAGAGTCAAGTGGGGGTCGGCAGTCGTTTTACCATTACCCTACCGCTCACGGAGGTTTCGCCACCCTTCACGCCCCTAGAAGCCGATGCAGCCCTCGAATTTCCCCTACCAGAGGCCGCCGCGATCGCGTGGGCGGCTCCTTGCATTTTATTAGCAGAAGATAATGAAGCCAATATTGAAACGATGGTGAGTTATTTGACAGCTAAAGGATATCAGGTGATTGTGGCGAATCGGGGTCAGGATGTAGTGGCCTTAGCGCAGTCCGAGCGACCGGATCTGATCTTGATGGATGTCCAAATGCCAGAGGTCGATGGATTAGAAGCCATTCAACAAATTCGTAGCAATCCCGATTTAGCCAAACTCCCGATCGTGGCGCTCACCGCATTAGCCATGGCGGACGATCGGGAGCGCTGTCTCAAGGCAGGAGCCAATGATTACTTGACTAAACCCGTCCAGCTCAAACAGTTGGTCATGACAATTCAGCACTGGTTAGCGCAGACCCGATCGGCTCCAACTTCAGACCCATAATCCAGAGTCAGTATTTCTCAATCTAAAAGCTTCTCAATCTAAGCCACATTGCCCCCGTTGCCGCAACAGATGATCGCACAGCACTAAGGCCACCATCGCTTCCACCATGGGAACCGCACGGGGTAAAACACAGGGATCATGACGCCCCTTGGCAGACAGCGTCGTTTCTTGGCCATCTTTACTCACGGTTTGTTGCTCTTTACGGATCGTTGCCGTAGGCTTAAAGGCCACCCGAATCACAATATTTTCGCCGTTGGAAATACCGCCCTGAATGCCCCCCGATCGATTGGTCATCGTGCGAATCCGATCGCCCTCCATATAGAAAGCATCGTTATGCTCACTTCCAGTCATCAGCGTGCCAGCAAATCCCGAGCCAATTTCAAAGCCTTTGCTAGCGGGCAGAGACATGACCGCTTTTGCTAAATCGGCTTCTAGCTTGTCAAACACAGGCTCACCCAGTCCCAACGGAACCCGCCGCGCTACACATTCCACCACACCCCCGAGGGAATCCCCTGCATCCCGCGCCTGCTCAATTCGCTCAATCATACGATCGGCCATTTCTCCATCGGGACAGCGGACAATGTTACTTTCCACTTGCTCTAGGGTGACGGTGGCATCGTCTACATGGGCTTCTAGGTCTTTAATGCGCTTAACGTAGCCGATAATTTCTACCCCAGCGATATCCTTGAGAATTTTTTTAGCGATCGCCCCCGCAGCCACCCGTCCGATCGTTTCCCGAGCCGACGATCGACCTCCTCCGGCCACCGCTCGGATCCCGTACTTAGCATCATAGGTGGCATCCGCATGGGAGGGGCGATACTTGACCTGCATGTCGCCATAATCTTGGGAACGGTGGTCTTTGTTCCGCACCAGAATCGCGATCGGGGTGCCTAAGGTTTGACCATCCAAGACGCCGGAAAGAATTTCGCAGGTGTCCTCTTCCTTGCGGGGTGTGCTGATTTTGCTCTGGCCTGGGCGACGGCGATCGAGCTCAAACTGAATCTCCTCAGTGGAAATCTGCACCTTGGGTGGACAGCCATCCACAACAACGCCAACGCCTCCCCCGTGGGATTCTCCAAACGTTGTAATGCGAAACAGATGACCGAATGTGCTACCCATGGCAAATCTTGTTGAGGCTTGTTTTCCGAAGTTTTTGGAGTTTCGATCGTACCTGAAAATGGGTGCCGAATCCGGTAAGTTCCCCGTAGAACTCGTAAAAAGCAATCTCGTGATCGTTGAACAGGCTGCTTGTTAAACTAAACATAGTCGAGGAAAATCCTTCCCATGACCGTCACTAGCCAAAAACAATTGACTCTAGAGGAGTATCTGACCTATGACAATGGTACCGATACCCGCTATGAGCTTGTGGATGGGTTGCTAATCGAAATAGGGAACGAGTCGAAAATCAATACTTTAATTGCAGGTTTTTTGTTTAGCGTCTTCCTACGGCTGGGATTGCCCTCCTATCGAATTGGTTTTAAGCAAAAGGTGGAGGTCACCAGTCCCCATGCCTCGGCCCGTGACCCTGACCTCATCGTTCATTCAGAAGAATCTGCCTCGATTGGAGAGGATGCCTCCCAGTTCTGCTTAAGGTTGTCTGACCCCAATCCCTTACTGGTCATTGAAGTGGCTTCCCCTGGGCCAGAGTCCAGCGACAATTACCAACGCGATTACGAACAAAAGCCTAGGGAGTATGCAGAACGGGGAATTCCGGAATATTGGATTGTTGATGCAGAACGGGCTTGGGTCAGAGTCGGTACCCTCACCAATGACACCTACCAGTTCAAGACGTTCCAAGGGGAAGATCGCATTCTGTCTCCAACTTTTCCCAGCCTTGCTTTAACCACGGAGCAGGTTCTGAGAGCAGGACGATAACCCCGATCGGTGAAAATTGGCTAACCTGTGAACGAATTCCAAGGCAAAAGAAGGCTTATCATTTGCTTGAATCTAATAAAATGGGTCGCCTGGGATTCGAACCCAAGACCAATCGGTTAAAAGCCGAGTGCTCTACCGCTGAGCTAGCGACCCGTTTTGGTTTCGCGCGTGTTCGCCGCGCTTGCCTTAGTGATAGTAACACAACCTTAGGGGAATTTGGCAAGGGGTTCACCAAAAAAAGTTGCAAACAGGAGAGGACATGTAATCCCTTACCATTTCAAGGTCGAAACATTTTCTGGAAAAGCCCCCCTGAGTAAGATAGATATCTCTTACCAATATTTACGTGCCTACTATTTACAGTGGGATATACAGTGGGATATGCGCCACAGTTTGGGAGCTGAATCTGTTTTTGAGCAGGGCATGCGTCTTTGTAAGGCAGGACTCTACGAAGAGGCGATCGCTTACTTCGATCGAGCCATTCACCAACGGCCCGATTGGTATGTCCTTTGGTACGAGCGGGGCAAAGCCTTTATGCATGCCGGAGCGATTACCGAAGCGATCACCAGCTTTAAAGAAGTGTTAGCAATTCGGGAAGACTTTGAACCTGCTTGGAACCATTTAGGCAAAACGTTGGCGGCCCAAGGACGCTATGAAGAGGCCATTACTAGCTACGATAGAGCCTTGGCCTTTAACCGTCATAGCTACAAGACCTGGTACAACCGAGGCAATGCGCTGATGCGGCTCAATGCCATGGAAGATGCCATCCACAGCTATGAGCAAACGCTCCAATTGCGGCCTGACTATGCCGAAGCTTGGTACAACCGCGCGATCGCCCAGACCCATCTGGGGCAACTTCAAGCAGCCTTATCCAGTTACGAAAGTGCCCTGAAGTTTCGTCCGCACTTTTCCAATGCCCATTACAACGCAGGTAATCTGTTCCAACGGTTGGGGCAGTATGAGGAGGCGTTGACGAAGTACAACCGGGTATTGGAAATCAAATCTAACTTGCCTCAAGTTTGGTTTAACCGCGCCAATGTGCTGCGTAAATTGGGATTCCAAGAAGAAGCTTTAGAGAGCTACGATCGGGCCCTCGCCTTGGACGCACAAATGGCTGATGTGTGGTACAACCGTGGCAAAACCCTAGAAGCACTCTATCAGCCGGAAGCGGCGATCGCCAGTTACACCCGTGCCCTAGAGCTTGCGCCAACCCTAGCAGAAGCTTGGTATGTTCAAGGCTGTTTGCAACAACGGTTGGGGCATTTTGAGGCTGCGGTGCAGGATTTTGATCAGGCGATTGCAAACCGTCAGGATTTCAGTGTTGCTTGGACAGCTCGGGGCAACGCCTTACAAAAGTTGGGACGCTACGATGAGGCAATTGCCAGTTTTGACCAAGCTTTGGCGATTGATGCCAATCTCTTAGAGACTTGGTACCGTCGAGGAAGGGCATTGGATTATTTAAATCGCAATGAAGCCGCGATCGAAAGTTACAACAAGGTGCTAGAACTTGATCCCGAGTGTGATAAAGCCTGGTATGGCCGGGGTGTTTCCCTAAGTCATCTGGGTGATCACCAAGCGGCATTGTTTAATTTTGATCAAGCGCTGAGGATTAATCCCCATTTTATAGATGCAGAAAGTCGGCGACGCATTACGCTCAATCAGTTACGGGCTGTAGGCAACCTTGATTCCCTGCCAGAACCGTTGATTCGATCGGGCTGTGACTAGGAAAATTGGGTACATCCCGCCCGTTACACGATACCCGTTACCCGTTACTCATCACACGATAAAGCTGGCTTCTGCTCCTTGGGAGGCCTGCCAACTGCGGGCGTCATAGTAGAGATCTTCAAGGCTGATGCTGTAGAGAACATCACGCATTTTTTGATGGAGTCGATTCCAAACAGCAAATGTCACCCAATCTTCAGCTTGGGCATCGTCGCGGTTCTGGCGGGGTAAGGGTTCGATCGTTTCTCCCACCGCCGCTAAAATTTGTCCTAGGGTAATGTGCGTAGGCAGGTGGGCCAGTTGATACCCACCTTGGGCTCCCCGAACCGCCTTAACCAAACCCGCTTTGCGAAGTTCGATTAATAACTTTTCCAGATAGGGCGCAGGTAAGTCCTGCCGTTGGGCGATCGCGTTGACGGAAGCGGGGCCATAGTTGGGCTGAAAGGCCAAATCAAGTAAAGCTTTGACGCTGTAGTGACCCCGGGTCGTCAGTTTCATACAAATAGTGATCCCCAATAATGATCAACAGCAGGCTGTTTGTCCTGTTACCATTATCGGTTACTCAACCCGCCGATCGCTGTGAAACTATGGCCTCAACTGAACCCTCAACTCTGACTAGTGCCATTAAACAAAAGGCATTCGATCTGGGATTCCATAAAGTGGGCATTGTGCGGGTGGCGGATTGGGCAAATGTAGAGCCGCAGGAATTGCGATCGTGGTTGGCCCAGGGCTATCAAGCGGAAATGGCTTGGATGGCAGCTAGTAAACGGCAGAATGTCTATGAAATTTTACCCACGGTGCAATCGATCGTCTGCGTTGCGATCAATTACTACACGCCTCACCAACGACCCACGGGAGCCGAGTATGGCAAAATTTCCCGCTACGGCTGGGGACGGGACTACCACAAGGTTCTGCACAAACGCCTGAAAGCTTTTTCCCTTTGGCTAGAAGCTCAAACTGGCTTGGACGCACACAATGAAACCATTCAAACCCGCTACTATGCCGATACTGGGCCGATTCAAGATAAAGTCTGGGCCGAGCGGGCAGGCATCGGCTGGATTGCCAAAAATAGCAATGTGATTACCCGTGAATATGGTTCCTGGGTGTTTTTAGGTGAAATTTTGACGAACTTGGTGTTAATCCCCGATCGACCGCATACACAACATTGCGGTACCTGTACCCGTTGCATTGACGCTTGCCCCACCGCAGCAATTACTCAACCGTTTGTTGTTGATGCCAATCGCTGTATTGCCTACCATACGATCGAAAATCGCAACGATGAACTCCCCCATGATATAGCTAGCAATCTCCAAGGCTGGGTAGCGGGTTGTGATATTTGCCAAGATGTTTGTCCTTGGAACCAACGCTTTGCCCAAGCAACGGATATTCCCGACTTTCAGCCCTATCCAGATAATATTGCGCCGCAATTGCAAGATTTGGCAACCCTCGATGCTGCGGAGTACGATCGGCGTTTTCCTGCGTCTGCCCTGCGAAGAATCAAGCCGGAAATGTGGCGGAGAAATGCCCGCGCCAATTTAACGCATCACTCTTGACGAATCACTCTTGAGCAAATCCATCATGGGAAACTCATCATAATTGAGTGCTCCCATGATGAAAAACGCCATGGATAATTTCAACCAACTGGCTTAATGACAACTTTTTAGATCATCACCTTAGATCATCACCTCTCAGCCTTACAGCCACTCAGAAGATTCTCGATCGTTGAGCAACTGATGGGCCAGTTGGATCCCTTCCTCCCGCGTGGCAATTTTGCCCTCGGCCCGAGCCAGTTGGAGCGCGGCCAATAGTTTACCAATTCTGGGGCTAGGCGGAATTCTGAGAGCCGTCATCAAATCCTGCCCCGTGAGCAAAGGTTGGGGATGGGCCACGGGATCCTTGGAATCTAAAAAGCGATCGATCATTGCCGCTATCCCATTCAGGGGAATCCCAACCGCAATCGCCATGAGTGCGATCGCTGGGAAGACCGCACCCGCCCCTTGGAAAAAGAAATATTGCTGAGCCAACGACCACTGTTGCAAATCAGGATCCGCTTGCAATTCCGGTAAATACTTCAGCACCGTCATCACAGCTTGAATTTCAGCACGGCTATACTTCAACTTCCACAGTTGAGCCTCTGCGGTAGTTAGATCGGGCGGTAACAGACTGGCTAATTTAGCAGTTGTTACCCAAGTGCGGGTACTACCAGAGGCTTCTGGTTCCTTCTCGATCACCTTGCCTGAACCACTGGTGCGAATCCGCTGCTGCAAAACGCCATAGAACTTAGGCCACTCTTCCTTGAGCCGCCGTAGGGTTTGGTCGATCGCGGCCACCTGCACAAGTCCGGTTGCGGTGACATCGGGGAACCATGCCTGCAACAATCTATCTTCCCAAGCCCCTTGTAGCCGGGGTGTACCCCGCCGAGAACTGAGCAGGTAGTTCAACTCCGACTGCACCCGTTCCGCCGCGATGCGGGCTAAATTAGGGGCAAGCTGGCGAATCACTTTCTGGGTTTCGCCATCAACCTGAAAACCTAGTTGGGCTGCTTGGCGATAGGCGCGTAATAACCGCAACGGATCCTCTGCCAAATTTTCTGGCGCAATCATGCGGAGCAAGCCTTGTTCTAGATCCCGGCAACCCTGCAAAGGATCCAAAAGCTCCAATGTGTGGGGATTGTAGGCGATCGCGTTAATCGTAAAATCCCGACGGCGCAGATCTTCTTCCAAGGTGTCTCCCACCTGCTGAGCAAAGTCTGCCGTCCCTTGCTTAAACACCACGCGGGCAATCTGTCGTTCCGTATCCAGCAGAACAAACCCGGCCTTGTAATGACGGGCGATCGCCCGAGCCGTTTCCACTGCTCCTTCTGGCAAGACAAAATCGAGATCCAAGTAGTCAGAATGGCGCTCCAAAAGCGCATCACGGACACTGCCCCCCACCAGACAAGCGGAACTGGGGAGCCATGCCAAATCAAAGGGCCATGTCTTTGGGGATAATGCCGAAGAACCCAAAGTGTGCTCTTGCAAAACAGTTACAGAAGGAGTCAAATTCAGCCACCCTTTCAGTGAAGTAATAGACGCTAGATCGGCCAATCGGGCAAAGTTGCCCGCTGTACGTTCTCAATCCGAACTGTCTCAATCCCGCCAAAGGGATCGCAAAGCGGCGATCGAAGAACCCGTACAACAATCTTGGACGATCCTCGGACACACCCAAAAATCCATGCGGCTGCTGATGAATAATTTCTGTGCCTGCGTTAGATTATCAGAAAAGCCTTACGGTTCTGCGCGTCTTTTTACCGATGTTATTCCCATTGTGCGTTAGGGAGAGGTTAGACGATGTGTATTTGCATAAATTGTCAGTATGTCGATCGCTGTACCACCTACCATGCGGTGGAAGCCCAGCACCAGCAGCCCCATCTGACAGAGTCTCCAGACTTTGAGGCCACGGAACCGACGATTAATGTCAACATTCGTGAACAAGTTGATTACATCGAAATGGAATGGGACGTCGTCGGATGCCTCAGCTTTGTGGCCGATCAAGGGAAATGGTCGCGGCTGCGGCCCGGTGAACTGATCCCCACCTAGCGATCGCAGTTGCGCCATTCCGATTTGAGCAATTCTGGCCTAAGCGCTTCCAATCCTAGGAGGTCCGGTTAGATCAATTTTTTTAAATAAATCTTTGGCTCTTGAATTTCTTGTTAGGGATTCAGGAGCCTCGCTCGTAGAAGACCTATGAGCTAAAGACCTATGAGCTAAAGACCTATGGGCTAAAGACCTACAGACTGAAGACCTGTGGGCTGACGACACATGGCAAGATGTCTGCCATAGGATGTCGTGACTTGGTATCCAACTGGGCATATTGACAACATGCTGTGACAGCGGCTCAATCACCCCTGCTTAAGACGGTGCATTGAAAAGTAAAGGCAAGAAAAGTCGAGAATTTTAAACTTCTTGCAAAGAAACTGTGGCTGGGGAACTTCCATGGGGGAAAACTCTGTCTATCAGTTTCTGTCCGAGTTCATCTGTCCCATGTTCGAACCATTCAGCGCCATGAGCAATCAAAATACTGTCCAGCGTAAAATTCTGGGCTACGTGACTTTCCTGAGCTTCGTTACCCCCCTAGTCGGATTGGCGACACCCAGTTTTGCTGAGTCTGCAACATCGTCTACAACGTCCGTGGCAGAAACCTCGACCAACGCAGCCGTAACCCCTTCTTCTACACCGACTGCACCCAATCCGGACATGGTGGCTGCGCAATCTTTTTTCCAACAAGCGGAAAAAGATGCCCAAAAGAAAGAGTTTGTAGCAGCCTTAACGAACTATAACCAAGCTATTCAGCGGTATCCCCAATACAGTTCTGCCTATGTAGGTCGGGGCGCGGTGCGGATGCAGATGGGCGATCGGGCCGCTGCCATGCAAGATTTAAACCAAGCGATCGACTTGGATCCCGGTAATGCATTGGCCTATGCCCAACGAGCAAATTTGCGCTATCAAATGGGCGAGTCAACGGAGGCGCTGGAGGATTGGAACGAAGCGCTAAAGCGTAATCCTAATTTTGTGATGGCTCAGGTGAATGCAGGCTATGCCCATGCACAATCTGGGGATTTACAAAAAGCACTGGCAGAGTTGGATACCGTTCTGCAAGCCCAGCCGAATAACGTCGCTGCACTCGTCAATCGGGGGTATGTCCGTTCTCAACTGGGCGATCGGGATGGGGCATTGAGCGACCTCAACCGAGCCATCCAACTTCAAGGCAACTTTGCGGAAGCCTACCTCAATCGAGGGATGGTTTACCACAAGGCGGGTCAACTGGATCAAGCCGTCCAAGACTTCACCACGGCAATCCAGCACAAAGCTAACTACACAGCCGCCTTCTACAATCGCGCCCTCAGCTATACACTTCAGAAGAAATATGATTTGGCAGCGGCGGATTTAACGAAAGTGGTTGAGGTCGAGCCAGATCATGCCGATGCCTTGTTCCAGCGTGGCAGTTTGTACTTGATGGCGGGCAACCAATCCGCTGCCATTCGGGACTTTGAGCAGGTGCTGAAACTGCGTCCTGATGATGCCGCCGCTTACAAAGCGATCGCGGACATCCGCATGCAACTAGGGGATACCCAAGGGGCACTGGCAGACTACAGCCGTGCGTTGCAACATAACTCGACCTTAGCGGATGCCTATACCAGCCGTGCCCAAGCTCACCAAAAACTAGGGAATGCGGCTGAAGCAGTCAATGACTACACCCAAGCGATCGCTCTCAATACCAGTGATGCCAATGCCTTTTTCCAGCGGGGGAAAGCGCGGCAAATGACGGGAGACAGCATGGGCGCAATGGCAGACTATACCGAATCACTCCGGCTCAATCCGAAGCAAGCGGATGCCTATTTTGAGCGAGGCAAGTTAATGGCACAGATGGGACAAGCTGGAGCGGCCCGATCGGATCTCAAACAGGCGGCGGATCTGTACCTGCAAACCAATCAACCGGAAGGCTACCGTCAAGTGATTGCTTGGTTGCAGCGTCGGTAGGTAAACCCTGGAGTTCGATCGCGGGTTCAATCTTTAGAATCCCATTGAATGCCTAAACCAAAACCCTCAAGACCCAACGGGATCCTGGGGGTTGTTCGGTTTACGGGGGATTTTAATTTATGCGCGATTACTGATAGTTGACGATGCGGGCAAAACTGTTCGGTTCTAGGCTCGCACCACCAACCAAGGCACCATCAATTTCCGGTTGGGCCATGATCTCGTCAATATTATCTGGCTTCACGGAACCGCCGTACTGAATTGTCACGTCGGGATTACTCAGCTTGCTTCGGATCAATCCAATGACACGATTGGCTTCATCGGCAGCGCAGGTATCCCCTGTCCCGATCGCCCAAATGGGTTCGTAGGCAATGATCAAATTACTTTGGTCTACGCCGATTAAATCCTTGGCTAACTGGTCAAAAATGACGTTTTCCGTTTCACCTGCATCCCGTTGTTGTTTGGTTTCGCCAACGCAGAGGATCGGCGTGAGTCCCGCTTTTTGGGCTGCCCGCAGCCGGAAGTTTACCGTTTCATCGGTTTCGCCGAAATATTGGCGACGTTCGCTGTGGCCGATGACGACGTAGCGTACCCCAATCTCCACCAGCATCGAGGCAGAAATTTCGCCCGTAAATGCGCCGCTGTCTTCCCAGTGCACATTCTGCGCCCCTACTTGGATCCGACTACCGTGGAGGGTTTTGGACAGCACGGAGAGATCTGTAAAAGGAACGCAAAGGATAATTTCGCGATCGGTGGGGGCTTCATCGACGAGTGGCTTAAACCCTTGCACAAACTCAAGCGTTTCGGCTTGGGTTTTAAACATCTTCCAATTGCCAGCCAGAATAATTTTTCGCACGGGTGACTTCGTAGGCTACTACACAAAATTCCTCAATTAGTCTACAGGGTTGGGGGGACACCCTGCGCAGTGTTTGCGATTTCTTCTAGGGCGCAGTCATGGCTTGCATCACAGCCGCTTGACCCACTTGGGCATAGAGATCTTTGAGATGGGTCAGGAGAGCTTGGCGCTGTTCGGTAGAAATTTGATCTTGGGGAAAGGGAATTTCGCCCAGGATATCGAGCAGAGTTTCACCACTACTGGGGGCAATCACGACTAGCGAAGGATCCAGTTGCTCGGTGTAATGCCAAAATTGTTCGATCGACCAGGGTTCGGCCTCTGGCGCAGGGGTAGGAGGGGGGGAAGATTCGGTTTGGCGGCGTTGGCGCAGGGCTTCCAGGATACTGTCTTTGGTGCGACCTCGCAGTTGAAACAGCACGAAGGGGTCTTCACTGAAGCGATCGCCCAGGAGATAGTACACCGCACCGATGTGTTTGCAGGGATTCACCGGGTCGGGGCAGTTGCAATGGCTATGGATATCAAACTTGCTGAAGGGAAAGAGGCTGAGACCGTTACTAATAAAGACTTCTTCGATATTTTGGGGCATTTCGCCCGCCAGCAGCTTGGCGGAAAAGATGGCGCGATCGGCCATGGAATCGATGACAAATTCCCATTGCTCATCGGTGAAGGGATCCAGTTTGAGCTTGACTTGGTAAGGTTCGGGAGCCGTGCCGCGCACTTGGGCCGTGACGTTGGAGCCTTGGAAGTCGAGGTTGAGGACATGGCCTTCACGCACATAGGTGCGGGCGCGGGCCAGTCGTTGGCGAAACCCAAAGGATTCCAAGACATCAATCCAGCGTTGGGCCCACCATTCGCGGCTGGGGATGGATTCATCGTGGGACATAGGGTCGATCGTGGGGGAGGGAACGCGAAACTGGGTCGATCGTAGAAGCTGAAAGGGCTTGATAAAGCATCTCTTAAGGCTTTTTTATGGATTGTTGAGTCTATAGATATAGTCAGGAGTTACACAGTTGGAAGCAGGAAACGAGGAGCCACCAAATAAGCTCAAATCGCATCCCGCACGATTGCCAGCTTGGCTTCGTACCAGCTTATCCCTGTGGCGAACCCATGCAGTTCCAGGCGTAAAAAGGCACGAATCGCTAAGCCAATGTGATTCCGTTGAGCTCGACTCGAACGAACTTGTGCCCGTTCAACCCCACAGCACTGTTCCCCGATGGGACTCCTCAATGGCCCAACCAAACTCAGCAAATTGCAGTCGTTGGAGTTCACCCATTTCTAGGTCGTTGGTGGCCCAGTAATCAATGTCGCCGTTTGGGGCAACGATCTTGAATACTTTGACCCATCCATACCCTTTGAGGTGAACGATCGTGCCTTGGGCCGCAATCTCAACTGCGGCGGGCAAAACAATTAAGCAACAGTCGGGCTGAGCAGCGACCGATGATTTTGCCCATCCGGGTGAACTTCCCGATAAATTCGCCTTTGAATTATGATCTGCGGGGTTATCTACAGCAGATTCAGCAACGAGAATGGAAATCTTCTCTGGATACCCCTGTCCTGATACAAGAAGTACTGAGTTTGCTCTCGACTGGAGATGCGCCCCCAATGGTTGTCCCTGAGCCAGTTATCCCGCAGGAAGAGAGTCCGGATCATCCCCCGTTGCCCGTCGCCGAGCCGGAACTATACCGCGAGCCGGGGGGCTCGGTACCGCTGAGTTCAGGCTTGTATATGGAGCGTCCACCGATCGAACCCGATTGTTTTCGGGAAATTGTACAGCCCGGAGCCTTGATTCAGATCAAAGCGCCCCGGCAGATGGGCAAAACTTCGCTGATGGCCCGCGTGCTGAACCACGCCAAGGAACAAGGCTACGAAGCCATTCCCCTGAGCTTTCAGCGGGCCGATAACAAACTATTTACCGACCTGGATGGATTTTTGCGTTGGTTCTGTGAGCAAATTGGGCTCCGATTGGAAATACATAAGCATGATGGAACGCGATCGAGTTGTGGAGTAAGGACGATCGATCTGTTGTCCCAAGGTTTATAAAAAACCGGGATTTTCTGAAAATCCCGGTTTTTGGGGGGACGAGACTTCTTGTTGCCACCCCTTATCTGCCCAAACGGTGGAGCCAGGGGAGGATCTGTTGCGCCACGATCGTGCCCCCTTGCACCGCCAGCAACCCCAACGCCGCACTCCCCAACCCATAGCCTGCGGCAGTGACTAGCCGATCAAGGCGAATTAAATTTACCGTATCCAGTCCATAGGTCGAAAACGTGGTGTAGGCTCCCAGAAATCCTGTGGTTAGCAACAGCCGTATTTCCGGAGCAATGAACCGTTCATCTAACGCCAAAGTTGCAATTAAGCCCATAAAAAAGCAACCACTAACGTTAATCAAAAAGGTACCGTAGGGAAAATCTGTACCTAAACGCTGAGTGCACCATAGGGTTAAATAGTACCGAGCTAAAGCCCCGGCGATCGCACCTAGGGCAATGGCGATCGGGGCACGGAGTTGAGGATCTAGCGTCATTGTCTTTTGAGTATTTCAGGCTGATGGATATAGGTATGATAGTACTGACGATCGAACTCTTAAAAGGACTGAAATTCTAATTGAGTTAGTAATACGGTTGTTTAAATGTGATCTAGGACTTTGCTGTAATGCGTCGCGACTCGATTTTCTATAAACTGTTTCAACAATCGCCTGCACTATTGTTTGATCTTTTGCCTGAAGCACCCAGTAATGCAGATGCCTATCAATTTGATTCGATCGAGGTCAAGGAAACCAGCTTTCGCATTGATGGGGTGTTTCTACCGCCCGACCCATCCGGCATTGTATTTTTCGCCGAAGTGCAATTTCAGCGCGATCCTTTGTTGTATGAACGCCTAGTCTGTGAAGCTGCCTTGTATTTTTACCGCAATCGCGATCGCTGCCGGGATTGGAAACTGGTGGCCATTTACCCAGACGCAACCACAGAACAACCGGACTGGGAAGCCCACCAATATTTAATTGACACCGGTAAATTAACGCGCATCTATCTGGATCAGGTGCGATCGTGGGAAGACCTTTCGATCGGCATCCAGTTAATGATCTTGACAACCTTGGAGGAAACAGCAGCCATTACAGCGGCCAGAACCCTAGTCCAGCAAACCCAAAATGACCGTGCAATAATAGAAATGATTTCCACCATCATGGTCTATAAGTTCACCAACCTTACCCGTGACGAGGTCGAAGCAATGATTGGAATTACGCTAGAAAATACACCGATCTATCGCAGTATTTTTGCAGAGGGAGAGCAAGCTGGAGAACAACGTGGTGCCCAACATGGGGAAGCAACCGTTATTCTGAAGCTACTGAAGCGGCGGTTTGGCGAGTTACCCGAGGCGATCGTGACGCAAATCTCCGGGTTGCCGATCGCTCAGTTAGAAGAGATGGCTGAATTATTGTTGGATTGGCAAACAGTACAGGAGTTAGTCACTTGGTTAGCCCAAGCCCAGGGCGACTCCCCCGCCTCACCTGCCTCTGAAGCCCCCACTGATGCGCCAGAGTAATCTTTGGGCCAGCGATCGTGCTTCCAACTTGACTGCAACGATTGATTGCAACTGTTGCAAACTCT
Organism: Alkalinema sp. CACIAM 70d; assembly: GCA_002148405.1. Taxonomy (GTDB): domain Bacteria; phylum Cyanobacteriota; class Cyanobacteriia; order Leptolyngbyales; family Leptolyngbyaceae; genus Alkalinema. Next base: position 36,683 of record MUGG01000059.1, read on the forward strand.
TAATTTTTACGATCGTCCCCCCCAAACCGCAAAACACAGGTTGAAATGTAGAAAGAAGACCTGTGCAGAGGACAACGGTATGCGAGCAGTATTAATGGCTGGAGGTTCAGGAACTCGGCTTCGCCCCCTCACCTGTGATTTACCAAAACCGATGGTGCCGATCCTGAATCGCCCGATCGCGGAGCATATCGTTAATCTGCTGAAACATTACGGCATTACCGAAATCATCGTCACGCTGCACTATCTACCTGACCTACTACGCGATTACTTCCAAGATGGCAGCGATTTTGGTGTTCAGATGATTTATGCTGTCGAAGAAGATAAACCCCTAGGGACGGCGGGTTGCGTCAAAAATATTTCAGAACTGCTAGACGAAACCTTTATCGTTATCAGTGGTGATAGCGTTACCGATTTTGATCTCAAAGCCGCGATCGCCTTTCACCATCAGCGACAGGCAAAAGCCACGCTTGTCCTGACCCATGTGCCCAATCCCTTGGAATTTGGCGTCGTGATTACCGATGAAACGGGACGCATCCGCCGCTTTTTGGAAAAACCGTCTACAAGTGAAATTTTTTCCGACACCGTAAATACGGGAATTTATATCCTGGAACCAGAGGTTCTAGATTATTTGCCAGGGGATTGTGAAACGGATTTCTCGAAGGATCTCTTTCCCCTGCTCCTTGAAAAAGATGAGCCGATGTATGGTTACGTGGCGGATGGCTATTGGTGCGATGTGGGCCACTTGGATGCCTACCGGGAAGCGCAGTACGCTGCCCTCTCCCAACAGGTCAAACTCCAGATCGACTACACTTGCCGATCGCCGGGAATTTGGGTCGGCGAAGACACTTGGATTGATCCCAGTGCGCGGCTGGAAGCGCCGGTGTTGATTGGGCATAACTGCCGGATTGGGGCGCGGGTTTATGTGGAAGCGGGGACGATCGTCGGCGATAACGTAATTGTGGGATCAGATGCCGATCTGAAACGCCCAATTATTTGGAATGGGTCAGTGATTGGGGAAGAAGCCCATTTACGAGCCTGCGTTTTGGCGCGGGGAGTACGGGTGGCCCGTCGTGCCCATGTTTTGGAAGGCGCGATCGTTGGCCCCCTCTGCACGATCGGTGAAGAAGCTAAAATCAGCCCCAATATCCGCATTTGGCCCAGCAAAGATGTGGAACCAGGAGCCACGCTCAACAGTAATCTGATTTGGGGCTATACCGCCCACCGTAACTTATTTGGGCAGCGCGGGGTGGCGGGCATTGCCAATGTGGACATCATTCCTGAATTTGCCGTGAAATTAGGCGCTGCCTACGGGTCTACCCTAAAGCCGGGATCACAAGTGACCGTTTCACGGGATCAACGCAGTATTTCCTGGATGGTCTCGCGATCGCTGATTGCAGGGTTAATGTCTGTGGGCGTTAATGTACAAAATTTAGAAGCGACCGCGATTCCCGTTTCCCGATCGGTGGTGCCCATCCTTGGCGTGGCGGGGGGAATTCATGTGCGGTTTGATCCAGAGCGATCGAACTATATTTTGATTGAATTTCTCGATGATAAGGGCATCAACATTTCCAAACCCATGGAAAAGAAAATCGAAGGTGCTTTTTTCAAAGAAGATTTTCGGCGCGCTTCGATTACGGAAATTGGTAATGTCGTGGAAGTCAACCATGCTCTGGATATCTACAGTCGCGTCTTTGCCCAAAATCTCAATGTGCAAGTTCTTCAACAAAGTGGTGGTAAGGTTGTCATTGACTACGCCTATGCCGTCTCTGGCGCAGTGTTGCCGCAGTTGTTAGCCAAGTTTGGTTGTGATGCGGTGGTGCTGAATGCTAGCTTGACCCAAAATGCGCCTACCCAGGCCGATCGGGAAACCCTGCTCAACCAACTGGGCCATGTGGTGGAAGCCTTGCGGGCCACCTTTGGGGTGCAAGTTTCGGCCAATGGGGAATTGCTAGTCTTGGTCGATGAAACGGGCAGTCCCATTCGTGGGGAAACGCTAACGGCATTGGTGGTGGAACTGATGTTAAATGCTTATCCCCGCAGTGCTGTGGTTGTTCCGGTACAAACCTCCAGCGCGATCGAAGATATTGCCCGTCGCCACGATGCCCAAGTGATTCGCACCAAGGCCAATCCCACAGCTTTAATGGAAGCCTGTTATAACAATTCCAATGTTGTCTTAGGCGGCAGTGGGGATATGGGTTTTATTTTTCCGCAGCTCCATCCCGGTTTTGATGCGATGTTTTGCATTGCCAAGTTGATTGAACTGCTGACGATGCAGGAACGAACCCTGGGCGAAATTCGGGCCTCCTGTCCTCGCATCACCCACAAAACCTATACGGTGCGCTGCCCCTGGGGCATGAAAGGTTCGTTAATGCGGCATTTGGTGGAAACCCATGCCAATGATGATTTGGAATTAATCGACGGTGTCAAAATTTTCAATAACCAGCATGACAGTTGGGTCTTGGTCTTACCGGATGCCAGCGAACCCCAGATTCATATTTGTGCCAATGGCCGCGATCGGGCTTGGGTAGATGAAACGCTGCGGGAATATCGCTTGCAAGTGCAGGACTTTGTGATTCAGCAACAGGGCATTGAAGAAAGCAAGCAAATCGTTTAATGACCAACCCAGCCAATCAACCCCAGTGAACCAATCCAAAAAGTTGCACAGGAATGCAAGGATTTTCGGTAGTAAGAGGGGAATGACTGGTAGGCAGTCATTAGGTTCTGATCGCTTCCTGATTCCTGTTTGTTCCATTTCGATGATTTCTCTAGGACTCTCTGAAAACGCACTATGCATTTCCATCCTCGTACCCTACTCAGCACAACTCTTTTAACCCTATGGTTGGGGGTTGGCATGGTCAGTTGTTCCCAGGCGGCTCCCGTCCCATCCCTGCCGGGTTCCCCATCCAGTGCGCCCCCCCGATCGCGCCCTTCCCCGACCCGACCCGCTGCAAACCCAATCCCCCAAACCGCTGCAAAACCTGTGAATCCTCAACTCATTGCTGCTAATACGCGCTTTAGCTTTAACCTGCTGACCGCAGTGCGACAAGTTGATCGAGATCGTAATGTGTTTATTTCGCCCTCCAGTGTAGCGATCGCGCTATCAATGCTGTACAACGGAGCTACCGGGGACACTCAAAAAGCCATGGCAGAAGCGTTACAACTACAAGATTTGAGTCTTGATGCATTAAATACTGCCAATGAAACTTTGAAAACCCGACTGGAATCGGATAACGCAAAAGTTAAACTGACGATCGCAAATTCGCTCTGGATGAAACAGGGAATGACGTTTAATCAAGAATTTCTCAGCCGTAACCAGAGATTTTATCAAGCTAAAGTCGCATCCTTGGATTTTGCCGATCCGCAGTCTCCCAAAGTGATGAATAATTGGGTAAAACGGAATACTAACGGACGCATTGAGAAAATTGTCGATCGGCTCAATCCTGAAGATGTTTTGTATTTGATTAATGCAATTTACTTCAAAGGGAATTGGGAAAAGCCCTTCGACAAACAACAGACCCGTGAGCAGCCGTTTCAGCTAGCCAACGGTGACACTAAACAGCATCCAATGATGCAGCAGTTTGGCAAATATCCCTACTATGAAACTGACGAATTTCAAGCAATTAGCTTACCCTATAGCGATCGCAACCTGAGTCTCTATGTCTTCCTGCCGAAGAAGGGTAAAATGCTAGATGCCTTTTCTAATAGCTTGACTGCCGAAAATTGGCAACGCTGGCAGCAACAGTTTGGCAAACGGGATGGGGAAATTGTTCTGCCGCGTTTCAAACTAGAGTACTCCACAGAACTCAAGGACGCTCTTACCGCGCTGGGCATGAAACCCGCATTTATTCCTGGAGTCGCCGATTTCAGTAACCTGAGCGATCGGCCCACCTTCATCGGCCAAGTGAAACATAAAACGTTCGTAGAAGTCAATGAAGAAGGGACGGAAGCCGCAGGCGTTACCTCGATCGGCATTGGAACGACCTCGATTCCCAAAAATCCACCGTTTCAAATGGTGGTCGATCGACCGTTTTTCTGCATGTTGTATGACCAACAAACAGAAACAATTTTATTCATGGGAATGGTTGTCGATCCCAGTCGCTGAACTGGATGACTTTGGAAGCGTTGCCGATCGTGGGACTGTAGGATGGTTCGTTGTAATTCTACAGCCGTTGTAGTTGCCAGAATTGCTCACCGGTTGCATGAGTGACCCGATCGATCTGCCAATTGCGCCAGACCCAAGGACTAGCCTTCTGTTCGATTGTGGTGGGCTCTAGTTGGATTAATTGAGCCAGTTCCAGAGTTGTGATGAAGTACTGGCGATCGGCAATTTCATCGGCCATTCGCAGCGTTTCCAAGCGCAGTTTAAGATCCATGGACGGGTTTGTGGTTGGGTTGGTAGCCTTCATCGTTGGCCAAGCAGCAGGAGATTCGGATAATTTTAAAGACGGGACTGCCTTCTCCGATGTGGATTCAGGGGATAGCGACGGCTCAAGTAATTCAGTCATTGTGAGTTGGCTGACCGATGCTTCTGGAGAACTGATTTCTAGAGAACTGGCTGCCAGTGACTGCTTTTCTGGTTGCTGCGTTTCTGACTGACTGGTCGCTGCATCCGTCCGATCGAAACTACGTTGCTGCAAATACAGCGTCCTCCCCTGGGAAAAGGCCCGCGCAATTTCATCACACCGCTCATTGCCCGGATCCCCCGAATGGCCTCGTACATATTGCCATTCCACCTGAGGCGAGTTAAGTCGATCGAGTTCTTCCCAGAGATCTTGATTGAGGACAGGTTTACCCGTCGCTGTTTTCCAGCCTTTGCGCTTCCAGCCTGCTAGCCATTGGGTCACGCCTTTGCGGAGATATTCGCTATCGGTGTAGAGCACGATCGGCGTGGTTTGTCCCGACGCCGCAAAAAATTCCAGGGCAGAAACAGCCGCTTGCATTTCCATCCGGTTATTCGTGGTCTGAGGATCGCCGCCGCCTAATTCCTGCACAGTGCCATCGGCAAAGTAAATAACCGTCCCCCAACCACCGGGGCCAGGATTCCCAGCACAAGCCCCATCTGTGTAAATTCGCTCGATTTTGCTGGATGCCATAGCCTACCTTCAATCCGGAATCTGGGATGTCTAACGATCGACCACAGGTTGAGATCGTCTCGAACACCTGAACTATTATGCCCCATCCCAGAATCTCTCTCCTGGCAATCTGCCTAGAAGAATGGTGCTGAAGAACAGCGGCTTCTCCGAATCTAGTCTACAAAGCTAGTGTCAGGAAATCGCTTTTTTCTAGCGCAGCGATCGGCTTACCAGGGACAGGTTGCTGGATCGGCGCTACATCCCATCCGCTGCATCGTATCCCGTTCAAACTGGTCAATCGCCAAGGTGGGTGCGTCGTTTTTCAGGAAGCGTCCGGTCAGGAGCAAGACGGTTAGCGGATCAGCCAAGCCCGTTGCTTTGATCTTCATTGTCGTTTGGAAGGCACGAATGCCTTCCGGGTCTGGGCTAAATCCCTGTTTCTTGAGATAGTTAGAGATCTGGACTTCGGTTAAGACAACATCTTTAGGTCGAAAGATGGGAACATACTCATTGCGCCAGCGCGATCGGAGTTCTTCCTGCGTCCAACTGTAGTACTTGCCCTGGGCGGGATCGGCCACCACGACGTGATCCTGATCCATGGCCATTAGTGCAACAGCGTGGGGTAATCTGCGCCAGCCGGAGCCTAACCAAACCGATAAAATTCCCGGTCGATTAATCTTCCACAGCTGCTCCCAAGTGGCATCTGTCAGTTCCAAGCCCGTCAGCCCAAAGCCCTGCGCTGCTTTGATCACCTGCGGATTGGATGTACCCATGCGGCTGGTTCCGGCTAGTTTGGCTACAGTGGATTCCGTGGCTTGGGTGATGCCCCAGCGTTGCAGCAGTGTGGCCAGGGCAGAGGGCGCACAGCTACTGGCAGAGGTTTGCTTAAAGACTTGATTGGGCCGCAGGTTATTTTTTAGTTCGCTGTAGATGGGCGATAGATAGTAGGATTCCACGGCTGTGAAACTGATTAAGCCGATTAAGCTCACCGTGACGATCGCGCCTAATTGTACCCGTGCAGTTTTCCAGCTAATGGCGATCGCAAAGCCACAGGCTCCGATCAACAAAACACGGATCATCAGCCAAGTGATCCGCATTCCCACCACGCGCCAATCCAACGGGAAAAATTGCATCTGCGGCAAATTCACCGCCAGAAAGAGCAATAACCCATAGATCAGAATAATGATCCAGGTTTGCCATTCCTGTCCCTTCAGCAAGTCGTTAGCCGTTGCCCCACGACGCAACATCAACTGGCCGAAGCGAGTGCCCCCATAAAAAAATACGGCTCCCAAGGCCAGTGTGGCCGGAACAATCCACAGCATGAAGTCTTTTCTCTAGATTTGCACCATTTCAGTCTTAGCCTGAGAGTTCCCCAGTTGCCCATAGGAGATGACATCTTTTGGTTTACGGGACTGGAAGTGATCTCAACGGAACCTGCGGCTAGCGGGTGAACTTGCTATTCTGAATGAGGTGAATCCATCGATCGGTATCTCCTGTGCAACGGCGTCAATTTCTTCAACAACTTTTACAAACTTCTGGGGGCTTGATCGGAGCAAGCTTGCTCACGGGCTGCCAATCCCAAAGCGTTGATCCGCTCTTTCTGCTGGATTTGCTTGATCCCAAAACGCCCTTACCGGATCATCTGATCACCCCGATCGGTGAGTTTTATGTGCAATCCTACGCGCTGCCCTCCCAGGTGAAGTTGGAAAACTGGGAACTCAAAATTGACGGGGCGGTCAAGCAGCCCTTGACGTTGAAATTTGAAGACATTTTAAACGCACCCCAGGAAGAGTTCTATCTCACGATGGAATGCATTGGCAATCCGGCGGGGGGTAACTTGATTGGCAATGCTCGGTGGACGGGGACACCGCTGCTCCCGTTTTTGGAAAAAGCGGGCGTGCAACCGGAGGCGGTGGAGTTCAAGATGCGGGGCAATGACTGGTACGAAACCACGTTGCCTGTGGCGGAGTTGCTGCGGCCTGAGGTGCGGTTGGTGCATCGTATGAACGGTGAACCGTTGACCAAGGAGCATGGCTTTCCGTTGCGCATTATCATTCCGGGACACTTTGGCCAGAAGCAACCGAAATGGCTGGTGGGCATTAAGGCGATCGCGAAGCCAGAAACGGGCTATTGGGAAAATCAAGGCTGGTCAAATACGGCGGAAATTCCAACCCATGCTTTGCTGCGGCAAGTACAGGAGCAGCGGGTGTGGAATGGCCATCACAGCGTGACGTTTAAAGACGAACTCACGAACCTAACGAATCGTTGGCGCGATGGCATTTTGCTTGCGGGAGTGGCCCTCGATCGATCGACACCCATTACCCAAGTCCAAGTCAGCATCGATAACGGTCAAACCTGGCAAGTGGCGGAACACAATCAGCCCAGTTCTCCCCATGAATGGACGTTGTGGCGTTACCGTTGGTTACCCGATCGTCCGGGGAAATATACCGTTCTGGCACGGGCGCAGTCGGGGCGGGAAATGCAAGAGATTACCCGATCGGATAAAAAGCAAGGTAGACCCGGCATTTTAAAAATCGAGGTCACACTTGCATAACTCTAATCGATCGCTGACATTACCCTCATTGATCGTCTGAAGCTCGTCCAAGCGATTCTCTAGTATTTCGGTGTTACTCGTGAAGTTATTCACAGTAATACACAGTAATACTTTCACTATTGCTATTTTCAGCAGATCAAATTTTCACCTAAACATCGCTAAATCAATCATTGAGATTGTTGCAGCTTCAATTTGCATGCGATTTATTCTGATGTCAGAATGACCCATTGCTCAAAACCGAAAATTTGCGACTGCTCCGCGCTTCGATCAGCCCTTCGATCGTTAGCAGAAGATTCTGTCCCCTCGTCCCTAACTTTTCCTCTCAAAATCTGCCAAAAGTCTGTTATAAGAGAGTCCTAAGGTAATGGCATCCACGCATGGCAGCAGAGGAGCACGGCAATGGACTGGAAGGAGTGGCCGCAGCGCAAATTAGTCGGAACTATCATCGTCGGTCTGGGGATTGCCTCCTTTGGAGTGGGTGCCCTGGTTTCTACAACCGTTAAAACGGATCCGAATGGTCGTTTTCAATTCGCGGGGATCACCAGTCCTTTCCCCAACGGTAGTCATTCGGGTTCTAGCAACACGATCGGTGCACCCAGTGCGGTCAGCACGCTGATTACCAATCCACCCTCCCCGCAACGCACCGAAGCGCTCCAGAAATTTGCCAACGCCGCTCAACCTTCCCTCGATCGCAACCGTGCCCGCTACCTCCTCGCCCATACTGCGCTCGAAGCGGGGCAAGCCCAAGCCGCGATCGACCACCTGAAAGATCTAGAAACCCAGTACCGGCCCATGGCTGCCTCCGTCCTTTTGCAGCGGGGTCGTGCCTACGAAGCGGCTGGACAGAAAGAACCGGCGATCGCGGCCTATCAATCCATCCTGCAACAATTTCCTAAAGACCCTGCTGCTGCGGAAGCGCTATTTAACCTAGGAAAAATTCTCGGAAAATCTGGCGAACAACATGGCGAACAACATTGGGATCAGGCGATCGCCCAATTTCCCAGCCATCCCCGCGCGATCGACATTGCCAAACTGCGGTTACAGGAGAACCCCAAACAGGACAGCCCCAAACTGTTTCCCATGCAGTTGCATCTCGCTAAATATGATTATGAAACGCGGGACTATGCCAGCCGGACGGAAAAATTCCTGCAAACCTATAGTAAACAACTGAAACCGGAAGATTGGGCCGCGATCGCCTTTGGCCTCTGGGAAAACCAGAAATACGACCTCGCTGCTGCGGCCTATGCCCGCGCCCCGGAAACGGCTCTAACGGCTTACCGGGCTGCACGGGGATTGCATTTGACCGGACAATCGGGCAGTCAGCAACGCTATCAAGCCGTTGTACAGAAATACCCCAAGACGCCCGAAGCGGGACTGGCACTGACCCGACTGGCCCAACTGGCGGAAAAACCCCAGGACGCGATCGCCTATCTCGATCAAGTGATTGGCCATTACCCCGATAAAACCCCAGAGGCGATCGCCAGTAAGGCCGATGCCTTGGAGAAACTCAACAGTCTGCAATCCGCCAGTCAACTGCGGCAATTGCTCCTGCAACAGCATTCCAATAGTGAAGCCGCCGCCGAACTGCGCTGGAAAATTGCCCAAGACCAAGCCAAAGGTGGCAAACTTCCTGCGGCGCAGCAGTGGATCGAAGCGATTTTGAAGGAAAACCCCACGAGCCCGATCGCGGCCAAGGCGGGCTTTTGGGGCGGGAAATGGGCACAACAATCCGGCCAAGGCCAGCAGGCATCCAATTATTACCAAGCCGTGATTAAACTGCATCCGGAATCCTATTACGCTTGGCGATCGGCGTCGCGGCTGGGTTGGGATGTGGGCGATTTCGATAACGTACGTCAGTTACAACCGGCGATCGTGCGTCCGAAGGTGCGCGATTCCCTGCCAGCGGGGTCAGACACGCTCCGGGAACTGCACCACCTGGGCTTCGATCGGGAAGCTTGGAGCTATTGGCAAGTGGAATTCCAAAATCGGCAACAGCCCAGTGTGGCGGAACAGTTTACCGATGGAGTAATGCGTCTGGGCGTGGGCGACAACCTGGATGGAATGTTTATGATATCCAACTTGAACGATCGGGAATCCGCCAACGATCGGCAACAGGTGGCCACTTTGCGGAAAGATGCCAGCTATTGGCAAGCGCTCTATCCCTTCCCCTACATGGCGCAGATCGAGTCTTGGTCGCGGCAACGACAACTGAACCCGATGTTGGTCACGGCCCTAATCCGCCAGGAATCCCGCTTTGAGCCGCAGATTAAATCTTCGGTGGGTGCGACGGGGTTAATGCAAGTTATGCCCGAGACGGCCAGTTACATCGCCAGCCAAATCAAGTTAAAGGAATACAAACTCGATCGACCCGAGGACAATATTAAACTGGGAACTTGGTACCTCAACTACACCCACCAGGAATATTCGGGGAATTCTATGCTGGCTGTGGCGAGTTATAACGCAGGCCCCGGTGCGGTGGGAGGCTGGCTAGCGAAAAGTAAGACCCAGGATGCCGATGAATTTGTCGAAGCGATTCCCTACGCAGAGACGAAGGGCTATGTGAAGTCCGTCTTTGAGAATTACTGGAACTATTTACGATTATATAACCCCACCATTGCCCAAAAGGTTGCACAAGTTTCACCGAACCATCCCCGCGAATTATTTTAGAGAAGTGAGGTGTGGCATTGTCCCGATCGTCGCTCATTGCCTGGAAATCCGTGTTTGGCCTTGCCGCTGTGCAGGGAGCCATTACGCTAACCTGGGTGATTTATAACCTGTATGTTCCCAACCTACTGGAACAGGTCGGGTTACCTAAAGTCGCTGGACTCTATTTACTAGCCTTTGAAAATTTCCTGGCGATCGGTTTGGAACCACTGATGGGAAGTTTATCCGATCGACAACGAACTTGGTTAGGAATTCGATTCCCCTTTGTGTTTCTGGGCATGATTGCATCTGCGGTGTGCTTCATTGCAATTCCCGCTTGGGCTTTTCTGGGAAGTGCTACAACCGTGTTGCAATGGCTTGTGCCGATCGGGTTGTTGGCTTGGGCGATCGCGATGGCGATTTTTCGCAGTCCTGTGTTGGGGTTATTGGGGCAGTATGCGATGACCAGTGGGCTACCCCAAGCGGCGAGCATCTTGACCTTGGCAGGGCTAACGACGGGACTGTTTACGCTACCTGCCTACCGCAAAATTTTGTTAGATTTGGGAAATTTGGGAGCCTTTGGCCTAGGATCCTTTTCCTTGCTGCTGACGGCCTTTGTGCTGAATCAATGCCAGCCTGCTACCCAGGTCAATTCGCATCCATCGATCGAGGCAGTAACAGCGCGATCGAACTCCTTCAAACGTTTGGGTTTATTGGTTGCAGTAGGGCTGGGGTTGGGACTTGGGACAGTTGGGATGCGGCGGGTGATTCAACCTAGCCCTGACAGTGTGTTGCTGTTAAATCTATTCACGTTGACTCAACTGATCAGCGTTTTGCCGACAGGCTATTTAGCCTCCCGATGGGGAAATCGTCGATCGATGGTGTTGGCACTGGCAACCATTCCCCTGTGGATTGCGGGTTTACTCATTCCCTACTTGGGTGTACAGGTATTGGCTGTGATTGCATTGGGCTGTGTGTTTGGAGTACTGCTGAACGGAGCGATTCCCTTCGCACTGGCTCAAGTGCCTGCTGCTAAAGCAGGACTGGGGGTTGGTCTCTATTTTGCAGGACGTTCCGCTGCCGATAGCTTATTCAACTTCCTCCTCGCACAGGTGGGCACTTTTCCAACAGAAATCAACGCGATCGGGAGTATTTTGGCTTTTGCAGGGGCAGGATTTTGCATTCTGTTAACTCGCGATCGTGGCCAGAATAAATCATTCAACTGATCACGTAAGCTATTCAGACTATGGGTTTTTAGCTAGAACAAACTTTAGAACAAACTTTTTAGAAAAAACTTTATTGAGCCATTTGCCAATCTTCAATTTGCAAACCTTCAACCCGACTAAATTCTTGAGTGTTGTGGGTGACTAAGATAAGGTCGTTAGACAACGCGATCGAAGCAATCTGCAAATCGCAAACCCCAATTGGAGTGCCAAGGCTGGCAAGTTGACCACGAATGCAACCACAGATGAGTGCCGCTTCATCATCAAACGGAAGTGAGATAAAGCTTGCCAAAAATTCCTGTTGCCTTGCTAAGGTACGAGTTGGGTCATTGCTTCGCATTGCACCATAGAATAGCTCTGCCTTCACCACGGAACAAACCAAGATTTCACTAAGTGGTGTGGAATTTAAGCGATTGCATACTTCCGGTGAGCGACCATTTAAGTACACTACACAAACATTGGTATCAATCAGATAACGCATTCTTAGTCAAACACTCCAATAAGGTCATCATCAAGATTTTCCGAGATGCCTTGCTCATCCAAAACAATAGGATCATCCGCACAGATCCCATAAAACTTTTCTAGGGAATGCCCCGTCACAGGTGAAGAGGTAACGAGTTGATAAGTAACGATCACTTCTACATCCCGCTCTATGATGCCAACGGGAATATCAAGATGAAGAATGCCATCTGGCCCTACTCGTTGGCGTACCTTAATGCTAGTCATCTTTATTAGCTCCTCAGAGTGTATCTATCATTCGCAGCACTCAAACTTGTAGCCCAAAAATCTGATCTGGCGTTAAGGCGAATTCTGGTACGACTTGAGAAATCACCCGATCGCCCCCTTGGAATGCGCGATCGGTATAGGCTCCCTCAACCCATTGGCAAATGGTTATTTGCTTTTCCTGGGGATCGACAATCCAATACTCTGCAATGCAACGGGCGGCGTATTCCGTATGCTTGTGGCGATAATCCCGAATGCGATTATTCACCCCTGGACTCACAACTTCAACGACTAACGCGGGGGGCGGCATCTCTCGGGTAATGGTAGCTCGTGCTTTTCCCGCTAGGGCAGCTTTCGATTCTTCACTATGAACCAGTAAATCGGGCACCCGACATCTTGCCAAGCGTCCACTAACTTCAATTTCTGTTTCTTTATAAGCAATCATTTGAAACGGAAAATAATTCAGCAGTTGAACCCACAAAAAGCGTGTCAGGTCTGAATTTTCATCGGATTCCGGCGGCATTTCCACTAGCTCCCCATCCACCAGCTCGTAGCGAGTATCCGTCCCATCGTCATAGGTCAGATATTCCTCCAAGGTGAGTTTTCTGTGGGTGCTGCTAAGTGTCATGGGTGGGAGGGTAGGAGAGGGGTTGCAATTATTCTAGCGAGAAAACCCCTAGCTCTCTGCAATGGCTAGCTAGCCTACTTCTGCACAGCTTACTTCTGCACATCGGTGACGCGCCAATTGAGCTTGAGGTTGACCCAGAAGTTCCACATCACTACGATCGCGATCGCCAGTAACTTCGCCACAAAGGGATTCAGGCTCAGCACCGTGCTAAATAGCCCCATTAAAGATCCTTGCAGGACAATACCTGTACCGCAGACGACATTGAATTTCAGTAAGCGTTTCAACCAGCGTCGTTTCCCCGGTTGGCCACGGGAAATTTCGCCAAACGTCCAGAAATCATTCCAAACGAAGTTATTAATCAGTGCAACTTCCGCCGAAAGTACCGCCGCTAGGACTGCCCGACTTGGCCCCAGCAGCCCAAACAGCACCGCAAACACAGCCATGTCCACAGCTAAGCCACTAAAGCCCACGACCCCGAAGCGCAAAAACTTGCCGATCGGGAAGCGTTGGTTCAGCTTTTTCAGCGCCGTGCGATCGCGTTTAGCCCAGCGTAACCGCAGTAGATGTTGGATGTATTCCCAATACTGCTGTCCAGTTACCTTGCTTTCCCCATCCTGCCGTTCCTGGAACACATAACCCACCTCGGCAATTTGGCCAATGCGCCCGCGTCCAATCACCTCTAGCAAAATCTTGTAGCCCGCTGGATTGAGGGCACGATCGCCGATCGCCGATCGTTGCACCAGAAAATACCCACTCATCGGATCAGACACACGACCGAGGACATGGGGCAGGATCAGTAATCCCAAAATCTGGGCTCCCCGCGAGGTCATCCGCCGAAACAAGCTCCATTCACTGATGCCTCCCCCATCGACATGGCGACTGGCCACCGCTAAATCGGCCCCCTGGATCATCTGCGTCCACAACCCCAGCAACACCTCCGGTGGATGCTGCAAATCACCATCAATCACCCCTAACACCCGCCCCTGAGCCACCTGCCAGCCGCGAATCACTGCCGTAGATAGTCCCCGTTCTCCCTGTCGCCGGACAACCCGTAGTTGAGGATAGTGGGGGGTGAGGGCGAGGGCTTTTTCCCAAGTCCGATCGGGGCTGTCATCATCCACCACAATCAGTTCATAATCGTGGCGCAACACTTGATCCAGCGTAGAACTGAGGATTTCTACTAAGCGCTGAATATTATCACCTTCGTTGTAGGTGGGAATAACGAGTGAAAATGCTAGAGGAAACTCCAAGGACAATGCTGGAACAATTAATTCACCTTGGGGCGCATCCAGCAGAGCAGCGGTGGGAACAGACGGAACAGTCAAAGGGGTTTCCTCTCGATCGATGGCCTCAACGGGCATAGCGTCGGCGCTAGCAACAACAGCACGGATAGAAGCAGGGCGGGAAGGACTTGTCATAGAGGGTTATTGTACCGAGAAGTCAATATTTATTGTTGGTATAAATTTCTGGGTATAAGTTTCTGGGTATAAATTTCGCGCCTTTACCTTTAGGCATTAGGGTGCAGGTGTCAGGCTCCTAGGGCAGAGTCTAGGAGTCAAACGACAGGTTCTGCTAGGGTTTAGGTTCCTAACAGCGGGAAATCGGGCATCCTGAGAGTACCCCCTTTGCCGTTCTTCTGCCCATGGCCAAGTCGAACTCTCGGAAATCTAGTAAAGCGTCCAAGGCCGCGAAACGCCAGTCCGCAAGCAGTCCGGAATCCATCGAACAGCCTACCCTGACGCTAAAAGAACAACTGGCGGCAAAACGTAAAGCGGCTAAGGCTAAACAAGAATTGACGCAGTTTCTGACGATCGCGACGGTCTGTGCGCTTTTTGTCGGGATGATGCTCGCGATCGTGGCGGGCGTCAAAGGGGCCGTGGGAGGCATTGTGGGCACGTTGGTGCTGATGCTCTCGTTTAAGTATCCCTGGCAAGCACTCTACGGCTTTTGGATTTATTTGCCCCTGGGGGGAACGATCACCTATTCGATCGGGGGTGGCAGTAACCCCGTTTTGCAGCTCGCAAAGGATATTTTCTATCTCCCGGCGCTGATTGCCACAATCCAACTCTGCCAACGGAAAAAATTACCTTTCATCCTGCCCACTGGCTTGAAAACACCGCTCTTGTTGTTACTAGGGTACTGCCTGTTGGTTCTGCTGTTTGTCAATGGAGCCCAGCAACTGGCCCCCAAGGGAGATAAACCCTTTTTGATGGGGCTTTTGGGCTTGAAGGTTTTTCTGGGTTACGTACCGCTGATTTCCTGTGCTTACTATTTTTTAAATAAGCGATCGGATTTTTATCGCCTAATGCATATTACGGCGGTGTTGACCCTGGTGTGCTGTAGCTTAGCGTTTGCCCAATACATGATGCTGAAAACTGGTCGCTGTCAGGGCACGGTGGGATCCGGTGCGGAGTTGTTTAAAGCCTCCCTGGGCGCGCGGTGTTTGGTGGGGGGATCGCTGCTGTACAACGAGGAGCAGGGGGTGATCCGCCTACCGGGAACCTTTGTGGCTCCCTGGCAGTGGGGCTGGTTCTTGATTTCGGCGGCCTTTTTTAGTTTTGCAACGGCCTTTAGCGATCGCAGTTTTCTCTGGCGGTTGGTGGGGATGGGCGCAATGGCCGGAACCCTAGCGATGGCGGTGCTGTCGGGGCAACGGATTGCCCTCGCGATCGTGCCGATCGTATTTGCAGTGCTGCTGGTCGTTACGGGTCAGGTGGCCAATCTGAAGCGATTTTTGCCGATCGGGATCACGCTAGGGGTATTTGCCGCGATCGCCATGGCCGCCTATCCAGAGGTGGTACAGGAACGGTTGGATAGCTTTTCTAGCCGCTGGGAAGCCGCGCCTCCGACGGAGTTCATTGCGTCGCAGTTTGATTTCGTGAGTGATCTGGCCGGAGTTTTGGGGCGGGGCCTGGGGCGGGCAACCAATTCGGCCCGAAGTTTTGGGGAAACGAAACTGATTGAAACCTACTATCCCAAGCTGTTATTTGAGATTGGCCCGATCGGGGTGTTGCTCTTTCTAGCGGTCGTGACCACACTAACGGTAGTGACGTTCCGCGCCTATCGCCAACTCAAGGATAAAAACCTGCGGGGCATGGGGGCGGCGCTGTGGGTGTTTATCCTGTTTATCAGCTACAACACCTATTACTATCCCCTCGACGTGGATCCAGTTGCAGTTTACTACTGGTTTATGGCAGGAGCCTTACTCAAGTTGCCGGAACTGGAAAAAACCGAAGTGCCCCAACTGGCCGAGGCAACGACGACTCCACCTAAAGGCAAACGTCGTAAGTCATCTCCCCGATCGAGATAGTCCTTTCCAGCATCTGCCAGCATCATCCCATCCCCGTTTTTCTGCAAGCTATTTCTGTAAACTATGCTGCCATTGATTTCCGTCATCATCCCCACCTATGGGCGAGAAGAACCGCTGGTGGTTTCGATTCGAGATGTGTTGAAACAGGACTATCCCCAGTTTGAAGTGCTGGTGGTCGATCAGACGCCGACCCATGGGCCGGAGGTGCAGGCGTTTCTGGAAGAGATGGCCGCTGCGGGAAAAATCCGCTGGTTCCGACTGAATTGGGCTAGTTTGCCGGGGGCGCGGAACTATGCGGTGCGGCAGGCAAAGGGCGATGTCATGCTGTTTTTGGATGATGATGTGGAGTTGCCAGTAGGCTTTTTGGCGGCCCATGCCCAGAATTACGATCGCCCGGAGGTGGGGGCGGTGGCGGGACGGGTGCTCGATCGGATGAAGTTGGCGGATCATGCGGCGGGTTTGGTGGTGGAAGATTTGCCGCCGGAAGCCATGGATCCGGGAATTGCTTGGTATCACATTAACCTGGTGCATACGGTGAAGCCGCAGCGGGTCTTGAGTGCACG
Source organism: Alkalinema sp. CACIAM 70d (assembly GCA_002148405.1). Taxonomy (GTDB): domain Bacteria; phylum Cyanobacteriota; class Cyanobacteriia; order Leptolyngbyales; family Leptolyngbyaceae; genus Alkalinema. The sequence continues at coordinate 53,399 of MUGG01000059.1, forward strand.
GGGCTGCAATATGTCCTACCGTCGAGAAATTTTTTACAAACACCAAATTTGGTTTGATGAGCGGTTTCGGGGCAGCGCTGTGCGGGAGGAATCAGATTTTTGTCTGAGAATCCGCAAAACGGGTTTGCAGATTTGGTACGACCCCACGGCACAACTGGTGCATCTGGGGGAAGAAACTGGTGGCTGTCACGACATCAGCACCCGATCGATGCAGTACCAAATTACTTTCTATCACAACCACTTTTTGATGGGGTTGAAAAATCTGACGCCCTGGCAAGCGGTGCGATTTTTTAGCAAATTATTTGATTGCCATGTTCTGGGCCATCCCCCCTGCTACAAGAGCAAATCTCCGATTAAGATCCTGACGCGCGGCGGCTTTTTTTGTTTAGCGTTTTTGGCGACTTTGAAAACGTTAGTCCAGTCCTATTGGGATGACGGTCAGGTTTACACGCGCAAAGCTCGCACAATGGATGGCTAGTTGGTTAGGTTCAGTCGATCGCGATGTGGGTTGAGATCCCCCCTAGCCCCCCTTACAAAAGGGGGAACCGGACAACAACTTCAAAGTCCCCCTTATCAAGGGAGATTTAGGGGGATCGAAGCTTATGCAGTGCACCCGATCGTTGATCGACTGAGGTTGAAGTTATCGAGACTCCTGCGGGATAAATCAGTCAGCAAATCAGTGAGGAGAGGGGCAATGCGAATTTTGGTGGTCAGTCATTCCTATATTGTGGATTTGAACTGCGAAAAGTTGCGATCGTTGGCAAAGCTCGATCCGGCGATCGAAGTGACGATCGTCGTGCCCAAGCGCTGGCGGCCCGGTGGGGTAATGAAAAATGTGGTAGAGGCGCGGGCTTGGCAGGATGGCAATTTCCGGGTGGTTCCCATGTTGAACTACAGCCAAAATAACCAAGGTTTGCTCTGCTTTGGGCCGGAGTTGATTACACTCTTGCGCCAGTTTCGCCCGGATGTGATTCAGGTGGAACAGGGGGTGAAGTCCCTGGCCTATGCGCAGTTGATTTTGCTCGATCGCCTGCTAAATTTGCGGGCTAAACGGTTTTTCTTTACCTGGTGGAATCTGCCCTATCAGTTGAAATTTCCGGTTTCGCTGATTGAAAAATTCAATTTAGCGAATACTGATGGCATTGTCGTTGGGAATCAGGCGGGTTACGAAATTTTCAAACAAAAGGGCTACGATCGGGCGATGCAGGTTATGCCACAGTTGGGGATTGATGATCGCATTTTCCAACCGCAACGCCAACCGGAACTGCGATCGCACTTGGGGATTGCCCCTACGGATTTTGTGATTGGTTTTGTGGGGCGGTTCGTGCCGGAAAAAGGGCTGATGACATTGCTTCAGGCAGCAGCAGGGTTGGGACAGCGGCCTTGGAAGTTGCTGCTGTTGGGTCGTGGGCCTTTGCAGGAGGAACTGTTAACGACGGCGACGGAATTGGGGATTCGCGATCGGTTGATTCTGGTGGAAAGTGTGCCCCATGCGGAGGTCTATCGCTATATCAACAGTATGGACACGTTGGTGTTGCCGTCGGAAACTACCTATCAATTCAAAACGCTGACGGCGGTGGGTTGGCAGGAGCAGTTTGGCCATGTGCTGATTGAGGCGATGGCTTGCCAAGTTCCGGTGATTGGTTCTGATTCTGGTGAAATTCCCAATGTGATTGCGGATGCAGGGTTGGTGTTTCCGGAGGGAGATCGGGAGGCGCTGGGCGATCGCTTAATGCAACTGATCGATCGTCCAGAATTTGCCCAGGAAATCGGTCAGCGCGGCTATCAACGGGCCATGGTGAAATATACCAATCAGGCGTTGGCCAAGGAATTACTCGCGTTTTATCAAACAGTTGTGCGATCGTAGGATGTTCAGCCTGTCATTCAACGTGAGTTTGACAAACAACAGTGTCCCTGACAAATCCGCTGTCCTTGGACGCAGAATTTACTTTCGGGGGGTGTCGGGGGAGTAGAGTCCCCTGACATGGCAGGGGCGCGGGGAGAAGTTCCCCGATCTTCGCTGCGAAGCAGCCCCGACGATCGCGCCACACCACGAATTCATCAAACTCACATCCATTGACTAGCAATAAATTACTGCCAGTAATTTACTGCTGCAATAACTCCCGCACATCGGTGACCTTGCCCGTAATGGCCGCCGCCGCCACCATCGCCGGACTCATCAACAACGTCCGCCCAGAAGCCGAACCTTGCCGTCCTTTGAAATTGCGGTTGGAAGACGAAGCGCTAATTTGCCGTCCCTCCAGGCGATCGGGGTTCATGGCCAAACACATGGAGCAGCCCGGTTCCCGCCATTCAAAGCCTGCTGCGGCAAACACCCGATCGAGCCCTTCCGCTTCGGCCTCCTGCTTCACCCGCTCCGACCCCGGCACCACAAAGGCTTTCACCCCCGGTGCAACACTATGGCCTTGGGCAATTTTGGCGGCTTCCCGCAGGTCAGAAATGCGGCCATTGGTGCAACTGCCGATAAAGCAAACATCGATCTTGGTTCCGGCTAAGGGTTTGCCCGGTTGCAGATCCATGTAGCTGTAGGCTTCCTGGGCCAATGCTTGCTCATCCTGGGGCATTTCTTCAGGGGTGGGAACGGATTCATCAACTCCAATCCCTTGGCTAGGTGTAATGCCCCAGGTAACGGTAGGGGCAATATCTGCTGCATTGAAAACGACAACGTCATCGTAAACCGCATCGGCATCACTGCGCAGGCTATCCCACCAAGCCACTGCCTGATCCCAAGCATCCCCCTTGGGTGCAAAGTCTCGACCTTTGAGGTAGTCGTAGGTAATTTGATCGGGGTTGACATAACCACAGCGCGCCCCGCCTTCGATCGCCATGTTGCACACGGTCATGCGTTCTTCCATGGACATGGCTGCAAAGGTGGTGCCCGCAAATTCGTAGGCATAGCCCACGCCACCCTTGACGCCCAGTTTACGAATGATATGCAGAACCACATCTTTGGCATAGACGCCCGGTTGCAGGGGGCCATTGACTTCTACTTTGCGCACCTTGAGTTTCGCGAGGGCCAAGGTTTGCGAGGCCAGCACATCCCGCACTTGACTCGTGCCAATACCAAAGGCGATCGCGCCAAAGGCTCCGTGGGTGGAAGTGTGGCTATCTCCGCAGGCGATCGTCATGCCGGGTTGGGTCAAGCCTTGTTCCGGAGCAATGATATGCACAATCCCCTGACTACCGGAACCCGTGTTGTAAAACCGGATTCCGTAGGCTGCGGTGTTTTTTTCCAATTCTTGTAACATTGCCTCGGCCATGGGATCGGCAAAGGGGCGTGCTTGGTTATCTGTTGGAATGATGTGATCAACGGTAGCAACGGTGCGATCGGGGAACATAACCTGCAAATTCCGTTCCCGCAACATGGCAAATGCCTGGGGACTGGTCACCTCATGGATCAGGTGCAGCCCAATAAATAGCTGGGTTTGGCCGGAGGGCAGGGTACCGACGGTGTGGAGATCCCAAACTTTATCGAACAGCGTTCTCTGACTCATGGTGACTTTCCGAAAAATGGTAACGGCGGATACTACAAAGTCCAATTTTATCGAAAAGCTGGGCCGATTGTTGGAATCATCCTTGGCAACAAAATGGAAATTGTAGATATTTTGGGAAGGGGAGAGTTTGGCTGGATGGCTTGACCGGATAGCGTGACTAGACGGCTTGACCGGATAGTTGAACCAGATAGTTGAACCGGATAGCTTGACTAGATGATTTGACTAGACGATTTGATATAGCATAACCAACTTTTTGGGCAGGCTGGAAGAAACCGTAAGACGGGGAAGTTCTTAGGGGGTTCTGGGGAGGACGGGCTAGAGATATGCTGAAGATACGCTGGAGAGATCGTACTGGAGATATACCGTGTGCCTGTTCAGTTAGAGGGGCATTCTGGAGGCACTAGTCTTGTTCTATGGGCATTGCTCGGTTGAATAGCGACTTAGGAAGACGATCGCGTTTGTTCTTATTGATTTCGTACTCATTCCCCATTAAATAACATGTTTGATTTTCCAGACATTGAGGTTACTGAACAGATTTATGCCAGTCTGAATTCTTTAATTTATCGGGGATACTCTAGCCACGCGCAACACCCGATCATTCTGAAAGTTCTAAACCAACAGTATCCCAATCCTCAGTCCTTGGCCAATTATCGTCGGGAACACGAAATCTTATCCAAATTGCAGGTTGAGCCAGTTATTCAAATCTATGACTTTCAGGCGTATCAGAATACTTGCTTTCTGGTGCTGGAGGACTTTGGGGGGCGATCGCTGAATGTCTTCCAAGCACAGCGGCCTTTTTCTGTCCAAACGGTTTTGGAGTTAGCTCTTCAGATTGCCCAAGCTTTGGATATCATTCATCAACACCAGGTCATTCATAAAGATATTAATCCCAGCAATATTGTCTGGAATCCGACCACTGGTGAGTTAAAACTCATTGATTTTGGACTTTCTGTGGTGCAATCGCGATCGCAACCCACATTTTCTCAGAACAATGTGCTGGAAGGTACTCTGGCCTACATTTCTCCGGAGCAGACGGGACGAACGAACCATGCCATTGATCGCCGCACAGATTTCTACAGTCTTGGGGTGACTTTGTATGAGTTACTGACCCATCAGTTACCCTTTGAGGCCATTGAGCCCTTGGAGTTAATTCATTGCCACCTAGCACAACAACCCTGTCCCCCCCATGAGTTAAATGCTGATATTCCGCAAAGTTTGTCGGCGATCGTGATGAAGCTTTTAGCCAAAATGCCGGAGGATCGTTATCAAAGTGCTTACGGATTGCAAGCGGATTTAGAACATTGCCTAGCGCAGTGGCAACAGGGGGTGTGCCATGTGTTTCGCTTGGGCCAATTGGATCGATCGGATCGGTTTCAGGTATCGTCTAAACTGTATGGACGGGAGCGGGCGATCGAACAGTTATTGGACACCTTTGCGCAAACCCAACGGGGATCTGCACAACTGACCGTCATTTCAGGGTATGCGGGCATTGGGAAATCTAGACTCGTGCAGGAAGTGGCGCAACCCATTGCTGAGCTTCAAGGGCGGTTGATTTCTGGTAAGTTTGCGCAATTGCAGCGATCGAGACCCTATAGCGCGATCGTAGAAGCGCTGCGAATGCTTATGAAGCAGTTACTCAGTTCGGATGAGATCGCCTTGCAGAAATGGCGATCGAAGATTCTAGACGCTGTGGGAAATAACGGACAGGTGATCATTCAAGCGATTCCTGAAGTGGAATGGTTAATTGGGCCGCAACCGGACATGCCCCCCTTACCCTCCCAAGAAGCTCAAAATCGTTTTAATCGCGTCTTTCAGGAGTTTTTGAGGATATTTTGTCAAACGGATCATCCGTTAGTGTTATTTCTGGATGATTTGCAATGGGCTGATAACGCGACTTTACAATGGTTAGAATTCACCTTTTTAAATAGCGCATTTGAAGGCTTGATGATTGTGGGAGCCTATCGCGATCGGGAGGTGGATGAAGCCCATCCCCTCCTGCAAACATTGAACAAACTGACCGGACGGGGAGTGGCAATTGGGGAGATCGAACTTGTTCCGTTGGCGTTAGAATCCGTAGAGCACATGGTGGCTGATACGTTGTACTGCGAGATCGCCCAAGCGGCCCCCCTCGCAGAACTCATTCTGACAAAAACCCAAGGTAATCCTTTTTTTATTGGTGAATTTCTGAAAACGTTGTACGCGGAAAAATTAATTCATTTTGATTATTCGCAACGGGCTTGGCAATGGGATATTGAACGAATTCAGAGTGAACAAATTACCAATAATGTCGTTGATTTGTTAATTGATCAAATTCAAAAACTGCCGCCTTCAGCTCAACGGTTACTCCAAATTGCAGCCTGTTTGGGCAATTACTTTGATCTGGCAACACTAGCTCTGCTGGAGCAGGACTCTGCGCAAACGATCGCAGCTCAACTCTGGCCGGCCTTGGTGCAGGGATTTATTGTGCCAGATTATCGCTACGGAACCAGCACGGATACCCTGGCGGGGGTGCCGTTGCAGTATCGATTTGCCCACGATCGCATTCAACAGGCCGTTGATTTATTAATTCCCACGGCGCAGAAACAACAATTCCATTGGCAACTTGGGCAAGCCTTCCTCAACCACAGCACCCTTCAAGCGCAGGCCGATCGCCTGTTTGATCTGGTCAATCACCTGAATCAGGGGCCGGTGATGCTGTACGATCGTGCGGTCAAACAGCATTTAGCGGAATTGAATCTGAAAGCAGGTCGCAAAGCTAGAGATGCCAATGCCTATGACATTGCCCTTGATTACTTTGTAACAGGTTTAGGATATTTAGAACAGCAGCCTTGGCAATGCCAGTATCGACTGGTTTTAATGCTGTTGGAAGCGGCGGCTGATGCGGCTTTGTTATGTGGCAAATTCACAGTTATGGAGCATTATTTAGATGAAATTCTGAACAATACAACTTCACTGTTAGATCAGATGAATGCCCATGAGATCCGTATTCAATCCTATGTTGCTCGGCAGCAAACGGAACAGGCGATTCTTTACGGCATTGAGCGTTTTCAGCAATTTGGACTGAAGATTCAGCGGCACGTTCGGATGATTACGCTCCTGCCCGATCTACTGCGGCTCCAGCGGTTCTTAAAACGATCGTGGCAACAGATTGCTGAATTGCCAATCATGACTGACCCAACTGCTCGGGCGATCACCCAAATCATGGATAGCTTAGGGGGTTCACTATACGTATCAAGCCGCAATCTACTTCTGTGGAATACGATTCAGGGTATCCAACTTTCCTTGCAATACGGGGCAGCCCCTTCCTCTCCGTTGCAGTATGGAGCCTTTGGATTAATGCTATGTAATGTGATGGGCAAGGTGGAATTGGGATATCGAATTGCCCAACAAGCGATCGCGCTGACTCATAAATTGGAGAATCGACGCACCGAAGTTCGGTTGGGGATGGTCTTTCAAAGTTTTATCCGTCACTGGAAAGAACCCGCTCGGTGCCTCCTAGATCCCCTTTTGGAACTGCACTATCGCGCGATCGAAGTGGGCGATTTTGAATATGCGGCGGCTTGCTTATTTTTTCGAGTGAGCTACGGGGTTTGGGTGGGACAAGAGCTGAATCAGCTTCTACAGGACTGTGAAATCTATTACCCGATGATGCAAAGCCTACGTCAACCTCGAACTTTAATGGTATTTCGGTTGGTTTGGCAAACTTTGCTCAATTTACAACTGCCCTCCCCGGAGCAAGCCGTGCAATTCGCCGGAGTGCGGTATGACGAAACCAATCCGGAGGCTCAGGTATTTGTCGATCCGTCATCTCAGTTCAACTTTCACTATAAAAAGTTATTCCTAGCGTATTTATTTGGCGAGTATGAACTGGCACAACAGCACCTCACACACCTGAAGCCTTTGCAACAAGGGGCACTCGGTCGCCTGATGCGATCGGGTCGGCATTTTTTCGAGGCATTAACCTGCTTGGCACAGTGGTCAGAAATTCATCCCCTGCAACGATTCCAGTGGATGCGACGCATTCGGACGGCCCAGAAACAATTACAACACCGGGCCAAGTATGTGCCCTCCGATTATCAGCATAAAGTGTGGCTGATTGAAGCCGAATGCTGCCGGGTGCAACGCCAACCCTTAAAGGCCATGGGATATTACGATCGAGCAATTGATGCAGCCCGCAAGCAAGGCTTTTTACAGGAGGTGGCAATTGCCTGTGAGTTAGCAACTGGGTTCTATTTAGAATTAAACCAAGTGAAAATTGCGCAATGGTATTTTCAAGAAGCTTGCTATTGGTTTAAACGCTGGGGAGCAACCGCAAAAGTCAAGCATTTAGAAATCAAATATTCTCAATTGTTGGTGGGTATTTTAGGACAGAACACAGATCATTCTGGTGATTACCCACAAACTTCTCTGAATCCATTGCGAGACAGTGTAAATAGTCATTCTTCCCAACTAGATTTAATGACAGTGATGAAATCATCGCAGGCATTGTCCCAGGAAATTGACCTCGATCGCTTACTCGAAAAATTCATGGCAACCATTTTAGAAAATACTGGAGCCGATCGGGGGGTGCTATTACTGGAGTCGGAAACGGGCTGGTATGCTGCAACATCGCGATCGTTGGATCTGAGCATACACAATCTAGAGAAGCCATCCCGTTCGGTTGACTTGGCCCATCAAATCGCACTTTCGATCGTCAACTATGTGGCGCATACCCAGGAAACCATTGTTCTAGACGATCTGACCAATTATCATAGTCAATTCAGCCAAGATCCCTATATCCAAACAGCAGAACCCAAGTCAATTTTAGCGACGCCTTTGATTCATCAGGGCAACTTTTTAGGGGTGGTTTATTTAGAAAATAAGCTTTCGCGGGCGACCTTTACCGTTGCGCGATCGGACATTGTCAAAGTGCTGTGTGCCCAAGCAGCCATTTCGATCGAAAATGCTCGCTTATATGCGTTTCAGAAAGAACAGGCCCAAATCCTAGAGCAAAAGGTCATGGAGCGCACGGCCGCCCTTGCGGCAGCCAATGAGGAGTTACAACGGTTAGCGACCTTAGATGGTTTAACGCAGGTGGCTAATCGTCGGGCGTTTGATCACTACTTGCAGCGGGAATGGCAACACCTCCTGCGGGATCAGCGTCCCCTTGGGCTAATTCTCTGCGATGTCGATTACTTCAAACGCTATAACGATCACTATGGCCATCAGGGAGGTGATACCTGTTTGCAAACCGTAGCCCAGGCCATTCAAGCCTCCGTTAAGCGATCGACGGATTTAGTTGCTCGCTATGGGGGTGAGGAATTTGCCATCATTTTGCCCAATACCACGATCGAGGGGGCCTTTCAAATTGCTGAAACGATTCGTCTGAATATAGCCTATCTCAAACTGCCCCATGCCCAATCGGATGTGAGCGAGTGCGTTAGTCTGAGCTTAGGGGTGACTGCCATTGTTCCCACACAGAGCCTAACCCCGGAGCAGTTAATTCAACAAGCGGATGAAGCATTGTACGCAGCCAAGCAACAGGGCCGAAATCGCGTAGTCATTTACCCATCTCAGTCATGAGTCCTCTGTGTGACTTTTAATGGAGTGTGATTTTTAATGGAGTGTGGGTTTTAATGGGTTGTGAGTTTTAACGGTTACTGGCTCATTGTGGGGATTTGACTCACTGTGTTACTGGTTGGGATAACAAAATCTTGATTGAGTCGAATTTCTAACACCTGACCAGGCTGGATGGTCGTTGATTTAGGAGCCGTGGCATAGGTAATGGCAGCCCCCGCAGCAGCCCCACCAATAAAGTTGCCTCCGGATAGCCCCCCGACGATAATCCCAGCTAGTGCGCCAATTCCAGAATTTTGCAGCAAATTCTTTTCCGAGGGCTGACGGACGCCGCCCAAGGCATTGGATTCCGCAGATAGGGGAAAGTTTTGGCCTTGAATGGAAATCGTTTGTGCAATAAAACGACTCCCCGCAGCACTGCTTTCAAAGCGACCTAGGACTAGACTTCCTTCCGGCGCGATCGCTCTGCCTGTGCGATCGAGAATGGGGCTTTGCAACACCAAAATTTCCTGCCGTGCTTCATTTTTTTGCAGGGTCAGATTGCTAATGCCCGTGTAGCGAACGCTCAAGGCAGTGCCCATTGGTAACACAAGCCCATTAGTACTCGAATTCACTACTACCTGTGGCGTTTCCATTGCAGTCGCTGGGGGCATGGCCATGGGTGAACCTTGGGCGCTTCCTGGGATCGCGCCAGGGGCTGCATTGGGTAAGGGCTGACCAAATTCGATGTTTGAAGGCGCGATCGGCATTTGGGGCGTGGCCATCATGGGTTGCATTGTCGGTTGCATCATGACGGGTTGAGTGATCGGCTGAGGGGATGCAATGACTGCCTGAGGGGGGGCAACCGGGGGCACAGTCTCATTCGCGATCGGTAGAGGCGATGGCTTGGGAATATGGGCTGGCCACTGTCCCGGTACAGGTTTGGCTTGTGGAATCATGACTTTTGGAGCCATGACTTTTGGAGCCATAGCGGCAGGCGCAGGAACCGCTACCGTTTGGGCACGAGGCGGAGCCGGGGGCGTGTTGCTGGGAAGTGCCGAGGGTTGCACGATCGTCGTCGGTAATGGCGGGACGGAAACCGTGGGTGCAATGGGCGTGCTTTGGGTCGCCTCTGCGGGTGGCAAGGTGTCTGGGATATTCGATGCGAGGGTGGTGGGTGAAAGGGCTGTGGGTGAAAGGGTTGTGGGTGGGGCTGGGGGCGTGCTAACGGCAACAGGTTCCAAACTGGGGGGCGGGGGCGTGGTGGTGGTGGGAGCATCCGGCAAAGGCGCTGGGGCAGGAACTACCGCGATCGTCCCTGGGTTTTGGGCAGGTGGAACGGGAATGGGAATGGATTGGGAAATGGATGAAGGGTTGTCTAGGGGCTCAGTGGGTTGAGACGCGATCGTGGGCAGAGTCGGTTTGCCTGTAACGCTTGGAGTCGATTTAGTGATGGGTTGAGTGACGGGCTGGGCAATGGGTTTGGCAATAGGCTTGTCAATGGGCTTAGCGATCGGTTTGATGACGGGTTGAATCGGCTTTGCTGATAAAGCAGATTGTGATGAAGCGGATGGTGATTGAGGGGATAGTGCTGGAGCAGGGACTACGATCGTTGCAACGGGTGCCGTAACAGGCGCTGTAACGGGTGCTGTAACTGCTTCTTTAGTAACTGGGGCAGTTTTAGTCGAGTTGTTAGCCACTGGCGCGTTTGACGCGGGTTTGGATGCAGGGACTGTGACGATCGCCTTCGGCAAATCCGTTCGGACTGAAGCCATCGATGGAGCAGGGGACTCCGACGAAGGGTTCGTTGTAGAGGGGGTGGATTCCGTTGGACGCACGATCGCGGCCATACCAGGGGGATAATCCGCTGGATTGGGAGGCGTTACGACTTCATTGCTGCGGTTAAAGCGATCGAAGTTTCCAGATCCCAGAGATTCTGCCACGGGAGTCGTTGCAAAAGACAGTCGATCGGATGCAGTTGGGACGTTTGTAGCAGGTTTAGCGGCGGACGATTGGGCCAGAAGGGGCTGAATACGCCAGCGATCGCTCAGATTGCGATCACCATCCCCTAGCCGTTCGATCGCCACCTGTCCCCGAGCAAACACCGCATCCGGTGACATTTCGAGGATCAATCGGGTGAGATTCGGCTGCAATTGGTTCACCGTAATCTGACGAATCGCCCCAGTGGTAAAGGTCTGTTGGGTAGGGGCGGTGCCGATTTGGGTATCGGGCAGATCGACAATAATCCGCGCGGGTTGTGCCATCAAAAAGTGACGCGGCTGAATGCCATCGGTGATGACAAATTCGAGTTGATTGGTGCTGGGGTCATATTTCCAGCCATCTAAGGGGGTTGCCAGTGCAGCAGGTACAGCAGCGATCGTGCCTAGGCCCAACCCTAGGGACAAGATGACTCCAAACCGCTGGGGCGCGTTCCCGGCCAACGAGTTGTGAAAGATGGCTCTTAACTGAGATGTGAAGGTTAACTGAGATGTGAATGTGGCGTTTTCCATATGCATCACCCAAAATTGCTCAATCCCGATCGCGAGTCAACTCAGCGAGTCAAACCAGCAAGTCACCCTGGCAATCCATTGGACTGCTACAGGATACTCGCAAGTCTGAAAATTGCACGATTTTTTGTGCTTGTGTTCTGGGGTGGGGGCGTAGCAAGTTGGAACCGTCTAGACCGTAGAGGGGGTGAGATAGGGGGCTAAATATTCCTGGGTCAGCGCCAGACTGCCTGCTAGCAGCACATGGTCATGGTCAATCATGCCAATGACCCGATCGGGATTGTCCGGATCTAGGACGGGCAACTGTCGCAGTCCGCGCGCCGCCATGCGATCGAGGGCCTCGCTGACGGTTTCATCGGGGGAAGCGAAGAGAATTTTTGCGGTACAGATGGTGGCGATCGGTTGTTTTGCTAGGGTGTCGATGTCCTCAGGACTGTTACTATGGCGGGTTAAAGCACGGTTGAGATCTTGCAGGGTCAGAATGCCCAGCAGGGTGGAACCCTCCATGACCAAGGCGCTATGGGATTGGTGTCGGGTTAGCGCCAGCCCTGCTTCGGGGATGGGCAAGGAAGAAGGCAAGCTCAAAAAGTTCGACTGCATCAAATCTTTCACCCGCAGCCGTTGCAACAACAGGGTTTGTTGATCGGGGGTAGCGGGTTCAGCGATGACTTCCGTAATCACCTCGGTGGGCGCAGATGTCGGCAGAGTCGCCGTCTCCGGTTCCTGCGGTTCCCCTTGGGCTGCCTTTTCCTGCTTAACCTTCATCTCCTGTTTGGCTTTTTTCTCCTGCTTGACCTTAAAGCGATCCATCAACCAGACGCTGAGGCCCACAGCTGCCATTAAGGGTAGAACAATGCGATAGTCGCGGGTCAGTTCAAACAGCAGCAAAATGGCAGTGAGAGGCGCTCTAGCACTGGTGGCGAGAACGGCGGCCATTCCCACCATGGCGTAGGCTGGGGGAGCAGCGATGCTATCGGCAAACATGGGTAACAGCTTGGGCAGGGCTTGGCCGTAGGCAGTTCCCAAGGTGGCCCCCAGGAACATGGCTGGGGCAAAGACGCCACCCACCAAACCACTTCCCAGGCAGAGGGCCGTTAACACCAGTTTGCTGACCAGCAACACCAGCAACAGCCCGATCGAAAATTGCACATCCCGCAGCATGGCCTCGATCGTTTCGTAGCCAATGCCCAGGACTTGGGGCAACTTCAGTGCGACTAAGCCAACGCAGGTCGCTCCCAAAATCGGTTGAATAGCCCGAGGAATTTTCGCAAGAACTTGCAGCCGTTCCACCTTGCCCTGAAAGGCGCGCTGGGAGAAGCGATTCAATTGGGTATAGGCGATCGCGACCAAGCTGGCACAGAGGCCGAGGCCAATGTAGAGCGGGAGTTCCAAGGGGCTACGGACTTCGTAGGAGGGCAGATCGAAGGCGGGTTGGGAGCCGAGGCCAATCTGGGCAATCAGGGACGAAACGACGGCGGAGAGCAACACGACACTGGCGGCAGAGGTGGCGAAGGTGGTGCCTAGGACGACTTCTAAGGCAAAAAAGACCCCGGCGATCGGGGCGTTAAATCCCGCTGCCAGTCCTGCCGCCGCCCCAGCTCCGAGGAGTAACCGTTGCCGTTCCTGGGAGACTTGGAGCGCCTGTCCCAGTAATACCCCTAGGTTGGCACCAATTTCGACGCTGGGGCCTTCTGGGCCGAGGGATGCACCGGATCCTAGGGAAGTCGCTGCGGCCACCATTTTGGTGACTGGGCGAACGGGGGAAATTTCCTGGCTGCTTTGGACGGAGCTAATGAGGGCAGACACGCTAGGGCCAAAGTCCTTCCAGCGCCACCGCATCCCACCAATGATGAGACCGCCGATCGCGGGCATCATGGCCAAGGTCCAGGATCCCCAACTGCCAATTTTGCCCATGACATCGGCAAATAGGAGGTGATGGATCAGGTCAATCAGGTAGCGAAAGGTGACCACACCCATTCCGGCTCCGGTTCCCACAACGACGGCTAAAATTAGCACGATCGTTTCCGGGGAGGGTTGGATCTGATTGACCATCACCGAGAGGCGGGGAGAGGGTTGGGTCACAGGACTCTGGGTGGGCGGATCGATCGTCATTGGGGTACAGGGATGGGAAGATGATTGTTTGTAGCTCAGTCCCCATTGTCAGCCATGATTTTGTTGTTAAACAAGCGACTTTTCACGATCGAGGCCGTTTGCGATCGATGAATTCAGGGGACAGGCAATGAATGAGACAGTCATAGCAGGCAGGAGTAGGGGGAAAAAGTGATGGGCGCTATCGTGCGGGCCAATCAGGTACTGGAATTTTGGTTTGGGGCAGGGTGGCGAGATGCGGTGGATCTGAAGCCACGATCGGAATGGTTCCAAAAGGATCCAAATTTTGACCATGCCATTCGGGAGCGATTTTTGGATCTCTACGAGAAAGCGATCGCCCATCAACTGGATGACTGGATGGAGCAGCCGGAGTCTTGTTTGGCCTTGGTGATTTTACTGGATCAGTTTTCTCGCAATATGTTTCGGGGGCAAGCCCAGGCGTTTGCAGCGGATAGCCTAGCGTTGTTTGTGGCCAGTCACGCGATCGACTTAGGCTTTGATGAGGCATTACCGCCAGTGTTGCGCCAGTTTTTCTTTTTTCCGTTTGAACATAGCGAAAATCTGGCCCATCAGAACTTTGCGGTGGCTAAGTTTCAGCAATTTGTGGGAGATTCAGATTTGGAGAATACCTACGATTACGCGCTGCGACACCGGGCAGTGATTGAACAGTTTGGGCGGTTTCCCCACCGGAATGAAATTCTGGGGCGGGACAGTACGGCTGAAGAAATTGCCTTTCTCCAACAACCCGGCTCCTCATTTTGAAGTAGGCCACTGATCTAGAGGATTATTACTCTGGTTCAAGTCAATTCTCACCGTTCGATCGAATATTCCGTCATTGATACGATCGTTCGTTGTGGAGATGTCCGATCGACCCTTCCCTTCAGCGATCGACTCAATTAATCTGTTCTTGCATTGCTTCCAGTTGTTCTAGCGAATACTCTTTAATCTGCTGAACAAGGAGAGATGATTTTGAATTAATTAGATTGATTCACATTCATTTTACTAGAGGGATTAATTCATGTTTCCACCTCCATTGCATCACTGGCAAGTTTTACAATTTGCTTTAAGAATATGTATTCCGAGTTCAATAATAGTTCATTTTTTAGTTATTTTGCTTGCAAAATCTGGTTATACATGGACTTCATCAGATCAAGCAAAGCTATTATTTTTCTTGGTTGCCAGTATCATTATGAGTTCGATTAAGATTCTAGCAACAAGTGCTGTTTCCTATCTTTACAAACCAGCTTGGCGGCGAACCATACTTCTAGCTAGTGCAATCATTCTCACCTGCCTAGAAGGAGTTATGCTATATGTATTGTATGAACTATGGAATTCTAGTGCTGTCCCTGTCACGTTTTATAACATTAGTCAGTGAGTCAGCAGTGGTTTCCAGCCAATGGCAATATGTTGCTAGCAGCGGCACACCTATCGAGATCGTCTGTGCTATATCCTCACCACTACAATTGTTAAGGTTCGACTGAATCCATCCGTTCTTGCATCGCTTGCAGTTGCTCTATGGAATATTCGGTAATCCGGGCGATCGCTGGTTTCAATTATTCACTATGAGCAATTAGATTAGTTTTAAACATTGGTATACACGGTTAAGCGATTCAAACTATTCAGAAAAGTTTTTCAGTAAACTGAGCAAATTTTAAGGTCAATAAACCATGATAAGACTGACAAGTGCATTAATTGGAGTTGCTTACCTAATGCCTGCCTGTTCCTTACCAAGTCAATTGGCGGCTCGTGCGGTTCCAGAAGTGCCATCTCCATCAAGTATGGATGAGACTGTGACCAAGGGTAAGATAAAACCAGATGATGAAGTGATTGCGCTGAGATTGCAATTAGAAATGAGAGGCTACCGTAATCAAAAGGTAATGCAAAGAGTGGCTCAGGAACAAGCTAAGTTTCCTGCTTTAGCTGAATCCTGTCGGAAGGATTTTGCCTTTTTTGAGGGTAGCTTTGGTGAACCTTTTCCTATCAATAATACTGAATTTCTGATTCCGTTTTACTGTGCATCTTACAGGGGTGGCCGAGTTTTTCAGCTATTACGCTTCCTAAAGACTGAGGGTTTGTTGGAACAACCGATTACAATCATGGCATTTCCAGAAATCGCTGTACCTGACTTTAAGGTTTCCCATCCATCAAACTTGCCACATTCTGTTAATACGTTATTTGGACACCCCATCTATCAAGTAGCTACACGCGAGTTAACTATTAAAGTAATTTGTGACTTCACAGGAGGACATCCTAGTAGTGAATCGATCTATCGCTATGAGAACAACCAATTTGTCCTAAAAGAGTTTAAGGCAAATACTATTGAAAATTGCAGAAGAGGTGCCCCCTTAGTTCAGGTTTATCCTTAGTGACAACACCCCAGAAGGCGTTCTCAACGATCCACAATGGTTCCTGACCTATGGAAACCCTGGTAACAGCGACACCTAATTGACTCAATTAATCTGTTCTTGCATTGCTTGCAGTTGTTCTAGCGAATATTCCGTAATCCGCGCGATCGTCTCCAGGGATAAGCCTTCCTGCAACATCTTCATCGCCAGGATCCGCCGTTCCTCTTCTTTCCCCTCTGCCTTGAGTTCCGTTTCCCACTCTTGATAAATCACCGATTCCCGCATCACTTCCCTCCTGAGAATTCGTTGAATCACCGTCTTCTCCATTAAAGACTTACCCATCACAGCCCTTGTTCAAGTGAGAACCCAATGGTAGAACTGACCCTAGAATTTACAATTCCTGCTAACTGTGAAGTGGATAGTTATACGCTGGGCAATTTGATGTTGAGTAGTAGTCAAGGGACAATTTTCACTGACATTCAAGATGCATTTATGATTTTCTTTTCTTTGACAGATTTGTTAGATGGGCTAAGGAAACTCATAACTGATTCAACTGTGGATGAATATGAATTTGTCGGTGTTGACTCTGGCTTTCAAGTCTACTTTGTCAAAAAGCATGGCCTAATCTCAATTGAGAATTGCGATCGTGAAAGTATTGGTTTATTTGAACCCAGATATTTAGTTGTAACGGTATGGAATGGAGTTTGTCGTTTTCTAGATAGAGATGGCTCTAAGCTTGAAGCGACTGAGCTAGCTTCTCATGATCTCGTCAATGCCATAGCTGACTTTGAACAACAGTTTTCCTTGTACCGGTAATGCCCGCTAGAGCTGTTTTTGACCCAGAACCGATTTCTATCAGGGCATTTGGTTAAAGATCGGTTGAATCACTTTGTGTCTGCATCGTTTGCAGTTGTTCGATCGAATATTCGGTAATCCGCGCGATCGTCTCCAGGGATAAGCCTTCCTGCAACATCTTCATCGCCAGGATCCGCCGTTCCTCTTCCAGCCCTTCCGCGCGACCTTCCATCCGGCCTTCCATCCGGCCTTCCATCCGACCTTCTAATCGACCTTCCGCGCGGCCTTCTGCCTTAAGTACTGTTTCCCACTCTTGATAAATCACCGATTCCCGCATCACTTCCCTCCTGAGAATTCGTTGAATCACCGCCTTCTCCAATGATAGCCCAGCTATCACAGCACTACTCACGGTCAGATTACTGCGCTGGGCACGATCGGGAATCTCATCCAACCGCCGCGCCACTTCCCGTAATAAAGCTTCTCGATCGTTCGTTTGCGTCAACACCGCATAGGGCAACAATCCAGGCCGTTGCAAAAACACTTCCGGCGACTGCTCCCACAACCGCACCACTTGAAACTCATGGCGAAGTTGATTCCCTGCAAACTGCGTCACGTAGACCCAATCCGAGGTCGTTTCCCGTAAATACACAACCACTTGCACTAAATTTCGATCGGGGTATTTGCGATAAATCCGTAACGCATAATCCGCCATGCGAAACGGTAAACCCCGATCGGGATTGGTTTGAAATTCACAGTGGACAATCACCTGTTGCGATTTCAATAAAATTACAGAATCTGCTCGAATCGGCTCGATCGACAGTTCGGTGGGTTGCAGTTCGGTTAACGCGATCGGTTCGCCCAGCAACCAAGCTGCAAAGTCCTGGGAATATTGCTGAATCAGGAATTTAGAAAGGTTGTCAAACATAGTTCAATTTTACTACTGCAATTTTACTAGAATGACACCCGATCGATTTCCTAGGCTGGATCGTGAGGTGAACGATCTTACTTAATCACCCGAGCTTGCTGATTTTGCAGCCAGAGTTGCCGTCCGCTTTGCCAAATTAAGGGAATGGCTGAAAGACTAATCAACCCCGCAATGACAAAACTGATGGCACAGTCGGCCCAGAGCCAATGCAGAACTGCCACCGCGATAGCTGCGACGATGACCCCGATCGACCCCAGCATATCCGCCAGCACATGCAGAAAAGCCCCTTTCAAATTGAGGTCATGCTGACTGTCTTTGTGCAATAGCGCGACGTTAATGCTGTTCACCACAACCCCCGCGATCGCCGTCATCAGCATGGGCAAACTTTCGATCTCCGCCGAGGGCTGCTGGAGGTGGTGGGCGGCTTCCCAGGTAATCCAGAGGGCAATCAGCACTAGGCCAAAGCCATTGGCAAAGGCAGCCCAGGTTTCTGCGCTTTGGGGTTTCTGGAGAGTTAACTGATGGGTACCGATCCAGCCCATTTTGCTGGACGATCGACTCACGAACGTTGCCCACAGCGCTAACCCCAACGCTGCGCAATCAGCAACTAAGTGGCCTGCTTCTGCCACCAAGGCCAAACTGTGACTGCTCCAACCAATTAGCGCTTCTGTGAGGGCAAACCCGCCAATCAGACCGATCGCGGTGGTTAATTGGCGCTGTTTTTTCTGGGCTTGCAGGCCGAAGAGGTCAAAGGTTTGGGGTTGGCAGTCGGAACAAAAATGGCGCATGGGGATTTAGTCAAATTCAAACCAAAATAGGTCGCAAATTGGGATTAAAGGCATCTGATTTCCTGATCCCTACCCCTTATTAAACCTAGATTTCGCAAAAAGGTTCCCCAAGTTTGAATTTCTTAGAATAGTTGAGGCGTCGCTGGAGTGGGGGACTCACTGAAGTCGTTCCACCAGGCTGGATGAAGGGCAAAGTTTTGGTTGCGCGGTTTGGGGAGACCTAGGTTAATATATTTTAGGAGCCGCTTGGAGAGGTGGCAGAGTGGTCGAATGCGTCCGACTTGAAATCGGATGTACCGAAAGGTACCGTGGGTTCGAATCCCACCCTCTCCGTTTAAATTTTTTACTACTCGCGATCGCCTAGCTGACATCTTCGCGGTAGGCACCTGCTTCCTCCAAGAGATATTTCACGGCGTTGATCATATCTTTGGGTTGGTAGGGCTTAGTGATATAAGCGTCGGCCCCTTGCTTCATGCCCCAATAGCGATCGAAGTCTTCGCTTTTGGTGCTGCACATGATCACGGGAACTTTTTCTGTACCGGGATTATTTTTGATCCAACGACAGAGTTCATAGCCATTGACATTTGGCATGATCAAATCGGTAATGACCAGCATCGGGGGATTGGCTTGGATCTTATCCTTAGCATCCGCACCGTCCACGGCCATGCCAACTTGAAAGCCGCATCTGCGGAGTTCAGCCACCAGCATTTCCCGAGCTGTAGCGCTATCGTCAACGACTAATACCGTCCCCATAGGTTGTTCCTGGATCGCTGATATGTGACTTTAACAATCCGCAAAGGATTTTTCCGACGAACTCAATTTATACCACTCTTAGACCCCTGATGAGACAGTGGTTTATAGTCGGTTATCAGTCAAATTCACCCTAAATGACCTTGCATCCGGGCTATCGCCACGATCGGGTCATCAGATCAATTTGCGTCATTTCCTCTGGTGTGAGTGTCCAACCTAAGGCTCCGGCATTTTGCTGGGCTTGATTGGCGGTTTTAGCACCCGGAATCGGCACCACGCTCCCCTGTGCCATCAACCAGTTGAGGGCGACTTGAGCGGGGGTGCAATCGTAGTTTTCACCAATTTTCTGTAAAAGTTTCACGAGGGGCTGAATTTTTTGCAGTCCTTGCTCGTTAAATCGCGGATCCAAGCGACGGGCACCCATGACGGTTTTCTGGGCGGTTTCGGGGCTGTACTTGCCCGTGAGCAAGCCCTGAGCGAGGGGACTGTAGGCCAAGATAGTTACACCCAGTTCCTTGGCAGTTTCCATGACGCCACTGGTTTCGATTTTACGATCGAGTAAGGAGTATGGCACTTGGTTGACGGCGAGGGGTATCCCCCGATCGGCCAGAATTTTGTGGGCTTGTCGCATTTGGGTTGCGGAGTAGTTGCTGACCCCGAGGGCGGTGATGCGACCTGCTTGGACTTCTGCTGCTAGGGTGTCCAGCAGGGTCTGTTGGCTGATTAGAAAGCTGACGGGTTGGTGGATTTGGTAGAGCTCAATGCGATCGCGCTGTAGGCGATCCAAGCTGGCTTTGACGGCGTCCCGCACTTGGTTGGGGCTGAAGCGCCAGGGCAGGGGCATGTATTTGGTGGCCAGCAGGATGGGTTGGCGGGTTTGTTGGAGGAATTTGCCTAGCAGTCGTTCCGATTCACCCAGGCCGTAGACTTCTGCGGTGTCGAAGAGGGTGATCCCGGCTTCGATCGCGGCGAAAAAGGCGGTTTCTACCTGTTCCGCTCCGTAGTCTTTGCCGTAGCTCCAGAAGAGGGAGTCTCCCCAGGCCCAAGTGCCAATGCCGAGGGGGGCGATGGGGGGCAGGGTGGGAGTGAGGGTTAGGGTTGTCATGGGTTGAGTTGTCATGGGGGTTAGGAGATGGGTTATATGAAGAACCCTAATAGTGTAACGATTTATAAAGTCGATCGTGACTAGTCGATCGTGACTACGGGCTTTCCTTCTAGGTAGGGGAGACGCTGGGCCTTTGCCGCAATCTTGTATCGTGGATATATCGCTCAATACGTTCTATTCTGTTGCCTGAAATCCTTATGGAGAGCAATTTTTCAGAATCTTCTATGGCTTCACCTGCGGCTCCGCTGCCACGCATCACGCTTTTGACAATGATTCGTTTGGGGTTGTTCCAAATGGGTTTGGGCATGATGTCTGTACTGTTGTTCGGTTTGCTGAATCGCATTCTGATCAAGGAACTGGGCGTGCCCGGTACGATCGCGAGTATTGTCTTAGCTGTGACGTTGTTTGTTGCGCCGAGTCGAATTTGGTTTGGGCAACTGTCGGATACGCGCCCGCTGTTTGGGTTACATCGCACGGGCTATGTCATTTTGGGATCAATTAGCTTTGCAATTATTGCGTTTTTAGCGGTGCAACCGTTGTGGCAAATGGGGCTAAGTTTAAAATCCCCCGGAGGATGGGAAGCGGCTACGGTTTGGATTGCGCTTTCTACGTTTTTGTTTGGGTTGTATGGCATTGCCATTAGTGCGAGTTCGACGCCCTTTGCGACGTTGTTGGTGGATATTACCGATGAGGATCAACGATCGAAGGTGGTGGCGATCGACTGGGCCATGCTGCTGATGGGGACGATCGCGGGGGGCATTACCATTGGGGTTTTGTTGAAAACGTTGGGGAATGATCCGACGATCGAGGTGTTGCAGGCCAGTATTAATCGCTTGTTTTTGATTGTGCCTTGGGTGGTGGTGTCGCTGGCGGTGATTTCCACTTGGGGGGTTGAAAAGAAATATTCCCGCTTTTTGCACAGTCCTGCACGGCAGATCGCGGAGGAGAAAATGGGCCTCGATCGGGCTTGGCATATCCTGACTGCGAGTCGGCAAACTCGGTTTTTCTTTACGTTTTTGATTGCGATGACGTTGGGATTGTTTTTGCAGGATGCGGTGCTGGAACCGTTTGGGGGTGATATTTTTAAATTGAAGGCGGGAGAAACAGCTTTATTAAATGTGCCCTATGGCGTTGGAACGGTGATTGGGATTCTGATTGCGGGGTTTATTATTTCACCTCGGATAGGTAAGAAGAAGACGGCGCAATTGGGTTGCCAAGCCGTGGCGCTGACGTTGTTAGGCATTATTTTTGCGGGAACTACAGCGAATCCTGGTACGTTGAAAATTTGTCTGTTCCTGTTTGGTTTGGCGTCTGGGACAACGACGACGGGAGCGATTACGTTAATGTTGGATTTAACGGCGGCGGAAACGGCGGGTACCTTCATTGGGGCTTGGGGTTTGGCGCAGGCGTTGGCACGGGGTCTTTCGACGATCGTGGGGGGTTCGCTGTTGGATATTGGG
The DNA here is from genome assembly GCA_002148405.1 of Alkalinema sp. CACIAM 70d. Lineage (GTDB taxonomy): Bacteria > Cyanobacteriota > Cyanobacteriia > Leptolyngbyales > Leptolyngbyaceae > Alkalinema. Next base: position 75,233 of record MUGG01000059.1, read on the forward strand.
GGTCGGATTTTTGTGGCGGATGGTGCGCGATCGTTGTTGGCCTATGGGTTGGTGTTTGTGGCGCAGGCGGGTTGCATGATGGCCGCAGTCGTTTTGTTATCGCGGGTGAATGTGCAGGAGTTTCGGACGAATGCGAAGGAGAATATTACGGCTGTGATTGCTAGTGGTGATTAGTTGAGAAGAGATCCTCCTAAATCTGAAGAGATCCCCCTAAATCCCCCTTAAAAAGGGGGACTTTGAGAGATCCCCCTAAATCCCCCTTAAAAGGGGGACTTTGAAAGAATTTAGCTGAATTTCCTCCTTTTTAGGGGGGGTAGGGGGGATCGAATTTTCTGATTCCCCCTTTATTTCTAGCGTCAGCGGCGCGTAGCGCGGGGGTTAGGGGCGATCGAATCTACAGCGTAGACAAATCTATTTGGTATTCCTGTTTTGGTTCTATGGTCGATCGCGCGATGTTGGCTAGTTGTCAGTTTGATTGTTGGGGTTAGTGTTCGATCGAGGGTTGTTGGGTTTTGTTTGGGTTGTTGGGGAAAGTGGGGGAAGGAGGGAATATGTTGCTGAATGTGACGGGATTGCAATTTTTTGAAATATAGTTGACTTTTCCCCTGGTTTGTCCGTAGGCTTATGTTCCAAGGCCAATTACAACCGTGTCACAACCCGATTGATTTGGCTGGACCCCAGAAATTAAGGCGCTACCCAACGTTGTTGCAACCAACAGAGGGTAGCTAAACCCCCAAGCTGTAACAGGCAGCTGGGCGGTCTGACACGGATTGTAACATTCGATCGGGCCACCCTATTTGTCGTGCGCAAGAGGGTGGCTTTAATTTTTGGGATTTCTTCCCGCTACCAGTTTAGGAGAAGTCCCATGGTGATTAATTTTGCGGAACTCGATCGGGTGATCGAGGACGATCGTAAGCCGATGCATGTGTACCTGGTGGGAACGCAGCAGGATGTGCAGTCTACGATTAATCAGTTGTATGTGCTGCGGTTTAGCGATCGGGTGCGTTGGAGTCCGCCGGTTCCGGTGCCGGGTTCGAGTTGGCGTTATGTGAGTGTGATGGAACGCGATCGGGCTTAGTGGGGCGATCGTACTAAATTCGGCAGATTCCCCTTAAATTCGTTTAGGTTCCCCTAAATCGTGCAGATCCCCCTAAATCCCCCTTCAAAAGGGGGACTTTGAGAGAATGGTCGGATTTTAAACTAATATCATCATTTTTCTCCCCTTTTCTAGTTCCCCTTTTTAAGGGGGCCAGGGGGATCGCCTTTCCGGTTCCTCTAAATCGTTCGATCCCCCTAAATCCCCCTTATTAAGGGGGACTTTGAGAGAATGGTCGGATTTTAAACTAATATCATCATTTTCTCCCTTTCTAGTTCCCCTTTATTAAGGGGGGCAGGGGGGATCGCCTTTTTCGGTTCCCCCTTTTTTCTAGTTGAGCGGCGCGTAGCGCGGGGGCCAGGGGGGATCTGGGGCCAGGGGGGATCGGATCGCGCTGGGTTGGCTACGTTATACTGATTGATCGAGAAAAAAGCCTGCACCTAAGCAATGGCCCACCGCGACCTCCTTGAATGGAATGCCTGAGTCCATGTCTGACCTCGACCTGATTCGTCAACTGGGAGACCTGCTGGGTCGTCCCCTGGAAGAAATCCCGGAAGACCGATTTGAACGGCATATCCAGGCGAAAAATGTGAGGGATTGGGCGAGTCAGGACTTAATTAAGCGAGACTCCTATGCGGTTGCAAAGGATGGTACGGTGATTGGGTTGTTTCTGGCCCCCGTCACCAGTCAACGATTATTTGATTTTCCCTTTCAGCAATTCAGGCATCTGAGGCATCTTCATTTAAGTCTGGTCAATTTAGCTAGCTTTGAATTTTTACGCGGCCTCAAAGAACTGACCTCGCTCGATTTAAGTGCCAACCATATCAGCGATTGGTCGTTTTTACGCGAGCTCACCGGACTAACTTCGCTCGATTTAAGCTACAACAGCATCAGCGATGGGGTGTTTTTATGCGAGCTCAAAGGGCTGACTTTGCTCTATTTAAGGAACAACAGCATCAGCGATTGGTCGTTTTTACACGAGCTCAAAGGACTGACTTCGCTCGATTTAAGTTACAACAGCATCAGCGATGGGTCGTTTTT
>MUGG01000190.1 GCA_002148405.1 Alkalinema sp. CACIAM 70d
AGCCAGCAAGGCGGCTTGTTGTAGAATTTTAACATTCGATCGAGCCACTCTTGTTTGTGATGTCAAACGGGTGGCTCAAATTTTTGGGCTTCTTTCCGCCCTCATCCCCAGCCCTTCTCCCGCAAACAGGAGCAGGGGGCAAGATTGTAGCAGGGATGGGATTCACTACAAACAGGAGAAGCTCACATTATGGCGAAAGGTTCTAGCGATCGGAGCGATCGTGCAGTTCAACGTGAGAAACAACGCTTACAGATCCACTTAATCGGTCATCAAGAATTCATTCAGGATACAATTAATCAATTGCATACCCATCGCATTGCTGACAGGATTCATTGGAGTCAACCGATGCCGATCGTGCATTCCGACGGGCAATATATCAGCATATTGAGTCGCGAACGTCTGCGTTAACGGTTAAAACGTTAGGTGTCCCACAGGTTTGTTTGTTTAGCAGTCTGTGGGCACCTCAGCCAGGGCGATCGAGGTTCCAGCAAAAACGATTTGCTGATTCGTGGTAGTTGAGAGCGATTGTGTATTTTCTCCCTCATTTGTGTGATGCAAAGTTCGATCGGCTTTTCAGTCTGGTTCGTGGGCAGTTGTTTTCAGATAAAAAAATTAGACAAATTTCATGATTCGCTTAACTTAACCCGTCGTCGTAACTAATTGGCAATGCTACACTATTTTCAGCAAAATTAACTCGAAGCGGGTGAAATTTGTGTTAGCTGGCTAAGTGGCAGTTGAGATAGGAAATCTGGAATCTGGAATTTTGATTCGTTACTTAGAACACTGAGGTTCAGCGATGATCAAATCAAAAAGCGAGGTTTCTGCTTATGACTGGACTTAGTCTTCTCAGCACATTTAGTCGAATATTTCAGAGTCGCGATCTGATGAAAGGAATTGAATCTGAAATTCTGGTTAAAACTGCCTCTAAAGATATCCCATCTGATTTTCCTATTTACTGGTTGATTCACCTAATCGACAAACAGCTTGAGAAAAGACAGAAAATCACAGTTATGTCAGGTCAATTAGTTGAAGAAATTGGTTGTTATAGGGAATTTTCCACCTTTGAGAAAGAAACGTTGAGGCGCTATAGGGCACACTTAGTTGAAGGTGCGCTTCCTTTGGTTGCCTTATCCAGCAGATTCCCTCACCTAGCCTGTGCTTACAAATCATTGTTTGATGATTCAGTGCATATTCATAAACTCTCTCTTCCCTCGGCGTATGGTTTCTTACCACAACCTTATGTCCCAGAAGATTTTCCTATCGAGTACCTTTTGGAGGCAGTAGATATTCAAATAGCGGAATTAGATCCTGCTGTTCTGAAAGGTGGAAATTTATTTACACTAATGGAATGTCGAAAGATGCTAGAGGAAGGAACGCTGTGTTTCTACGATCAAGGCTATGTAGCAGGTTGTAAAACAATGGAATCCAAATTACTTTCTGCACTATATCCTGAAGAATCTCCCAAATTTATTCGGCAGCAAGCAGAAGCAGCTTGGAGAGTGCAGAATTCAAAGCCTGGTGATGAGCGGAGAGTGCAGAATTCAAAGCTTGGTGATGAGTTGCCTGATGAGTCCGCTTTTGTCAAAGGGTATTGTCATGGCTACCACAATATCCTTCAGGAAAAGCTAGCTCAGCTAGCTCAGCAGGATGACGGTGAATAGCGGTGCTATCCAGCTAACACTGCGTTGGTGTGAGCAGAACAGAAGCTATTTGTGAGAGTTCTAGATCATTTGCCGCCTCAAAACTTCACCGTTATCGCATTCATAACATGACAAAGATTCTGTTCATGATGGTAAACGATTGGTTATACAAGCGGTGAGTCTTTTTGTTGGAACACCACTAGATACTTGGCTGCATCGTCAGGTACCCGGTCTTACCAGCAGCAAAACAGAATGCAAACCTATGTGAATGCCAAGGCAGGAATTGTGGCTTGATTTTCGCGATCGTGGTAGTTGTTGCCAGTATGAAGCCAAGCCGCAACGATCGTGGTGTCGGGTCGCTGATTGATGTGTATTTTTATCACTGTGAACTGATCACTACATAAACACGGGAGAATATTAAGACTGACTTGCCAATAGACAAATAAATCAACAGGTAAACCAGTGATTCAGTCTATCTTCTTCTTTATCCTTGCTGGACTCTGCGAAATTGGCGGAGGTTATTTGGTTTGGTTAACGCTTCGGGAAGGTAAGGATATCTGGTTAGCTGTGATTGGAGTTATCGTTCTTGGTCTGTATGGTGTAATTCCAACTTTGCAGCCCACTCACTTTGGACGCACCTATGCAGCCTACGGCGGTGTTTTTGTTGCGTTGTCTGTTTTGTGGGGATGGGCGGTCGATCGTGTTAGTCCCGATCTATTTGATCTTTTAGGGAGCTGGATTGTATTACTGGGTGTTTTAGTCATAATGTATGCGCCTAGAGCTTAACGATTAAGACATAAAAGTACTCGTCGATCGCGAATTCATTCTAGAGACGGTAAATGGATAGCTGTGCGGATGCCATTGCCACTGAATACACTCTCCAATCACTGGCTTGTGTGTTCAACATCGCTACCCGTAGCCAGGATAATACTATCGCTGCGACTGGCTTTCCGTAACAGGATTTCAACAGATCTTGGAGGCTGTATCCCCCTTCCATAGGGATAGGATTCCAGGAGTCCGTCGAGAGCCCCAGCCAACGTCACTTCATCCGTCAAAGCAGGGGCAGGCGATAATGAACTTGGGTAGGTCGTCATGGGTTTGGTTGGAATTCTTCTTGCCTGACCCTACCCCTGTTCTAGGGAATTTGCGATCGACTGAGTTTCTCTTGTCGCTGCCCACTTTAGCCGTTATCCTTCCTATTCATGAATCCCAGTCCAAAAAATAGTTAATATCTCACGCTTGAACTTGAAAATGAAAATTGCAACATTGTTTCGCTTGATGACTGAAATCCCCGCTGAATGGCAGCAGGAATTTCTGGCGGAGTGGCATTATATTCGTTACCTCAGGGCTAGAGCCGTTGCTTGGATTACCCTAATCTACCCAGTTCTTACGATTCCACTGCTTATTTCTAAAGCTTCCCTAATTCCCGAGACTGGTTTTTCCCATGCACTTACATTGATGTACCCATTAGGAATTGGAATCTTTGCCGTTTCTGCTTATTTACTGTTCAGTAACAAAGCAGTGCCCTCCCCAAGAGACCTACAACCCAGAAATATTCAAGCGACAAATCTCTATTTGATTAGCTTAGTGATCCTGTTTAATGGAGTGTTTGCAATTATTTGGGCATCCACAGGATTAAATTCTCCCTATATCGTTGGAATATTTATTTATGCTTCGCTATTTTATAGACCTATAAAGATTAATCTTTTTCTTTACATTGCCAATTTCTTTTTCTATATCTCTTATATTTCTATTTTTAGTTTTAATTTCTCAATCACCAATCGCATAGTAGCCTATTTTTCCGGAATTTTATCCACAGGTTTTGCTTTAATCATCGCAACTTCTCTATTTAATTCCATCGTATCCAATTTCGTCAATCGCCGTACCATTGAGCAGCAGGCCGCAACATTAGGGGATACCAATATTAGATTGAATTTACTGGCAAATCTAGACGGACTCACACAAATTGCCAATCGACGACTCTTTGACCTTCACTTCGATCAGCTGTGGCAACAGCTCGGACGCTCCAATACCTTTTTAAGCGTATTACTGTGTGATGTGGATTTTTTCAAACGCTTTAATGACACCTATGGACACCTAGCAGGAGATCAATGCCTAAAGCAAGTAGCAGGTATGATTGAGAAAAGTCTACAAAGAGAGGGCGATCTCGTAGCCCGTTATGGAGGAGAGGAGTTTGGAATACTGTTGCCTAATACAGGAAAAGAAGGTGCGATCGCCATCGCTGAGAAAATCTGTCAAGCAGTGAGATCCCTAGAAATTCCTCACGAAGGGTCGATTCACGGTCAGGTGACGATTAGTGTGGGTCTGGCTTGGGTCATTCCCAGCCCGCACAGATTGCCTGAGCAATTGCTTCAATCTGCTGATGAAGCTCTCTACCGCGCTAAGCATGATGGACGCGATCGCTTCTCTTATCTGGAGGGTGGGCTATAATCCAATGCATGACATTATGATTTCAGTCTCAGAACTGTTGAAAGGCTTGCTCATTCTGAACCTGCTACTCTCTCCGCTCACCCTATGCCTGACCGTTTACATCGCGATTATGGGTGGCAGTCATCCGGATTCCCCGGGTTTTCTGCGCTCCTTCGGCATTACCGCAGGTTTTATCTACGGAACCCCGATCGGGCTACTGGTCTGGCTGATCATGATGGGTAAGTTCTTCGACTTTATATTTCAGATCACACCGATCGCCAATCCATCCGTATCCTGTCTCAGCATCTTCATTGCTGCTGTACTATTTGTTGTTGCAGGCAATATTTTCATTGATCATTTATATCAATTTAAGCAGGGTAACTACATGATTTCTATCGTTGCCCTGCTTATCACAATTCTCTATACTGTAACGTTGTATTTTTCAGCAAAGATCCCTATCCCATGGCTTGCCATATAATTTTCACCATGGGTTGGAGGGATACCCAAAGCACTACCAACGCAAACGCCCAGTTGTCACAAACTTATAGCCTGTCACAAACGCCAACGCCGAAACCAAAAACGTCCACAACGAAGTCGGTTTCACAATAATGCCACCGCTAACAAACGCTAAAACAATCCCCAACCCCACCAGAATCCAGCCAATTTCCCGGTTACTCGATCGCTCAGACACCAAAAAAAAGATCCCAGACAGAACCGTCAGAATCGATCCCGTTGCTGGAATCGCCTTCCACCAATAACCCGCTGTCTGGGTTGTAAAAATAACGTTCTGGCTGAGAAAATAGACCCCTGCCAGAATGAGGGCAAAACCAACCAATTGACTGAGAAAGCGGGTCATAAAATGCAACAACGTCACAATTTCTTTGACTACATCCTAACCCAAAGACTTTCCTGAGACTCTGCCGGGGGAAATTCTTCGGTTTGGTTGGTCTTGCCTGAACTCGCAAGCTGATGCAGGTTAAATGATTCAGGTTAAATCAGTAGGGCAAGCGGCCAAACCGATCGGTCATCCGACGCAAACGATCGCGAATCCAATCCGTTTGGATGGCTTCTTCCCGATAGCGCCACCCCCAGTTGCCCTCTGGTTGACCCGGATAGTTCATCCGCGCATCCGACCCCAACCCAAACAAATCCTGCAATGGAATAATCGCTAAATTTGCCACTGAACTCAAGGCAACCCGAATCATATCCCAGTGGATCCCATAGGGACTCACCGCCCCAATGTGCACCAGCAGATTATCTCGCTCCCAATCATTCAACTTCTCAAACCAGCCCACCGTCGTATCATTGTCGTGGGTTCCGGTATAGACCAAACAATTGCGGGGATAGTTAAACGGTAAAAAGCAGTTTCCCGGATCCGACCCGAAAGCAAAATGTAACACCTTCATGCCCGGAAACTCAAACTTATCCCGCAACGCTTCCACCTCTGGGGTAATCACGCCCAAATCCTCCGCCAGGATCGGCAGCTTACCCAGCTTTTCCCGCAGCATCGTAAAAAATTCATCGCCAGGAGCCTTGACCCAGCCTCCATTCATCGCTGTTTCTTCCCCTTCCGGCACAGACCAAAAGGCTTCAAACCCGCGAAAATGGTCAATTCGAATCCAATCGACTAGATCCAGCATGGCGTCAAAGCGCTGAATCCACCAGGCAAAACCCGTTTGCTGAAGGTACTCCCAGTTATAGACCGGATTCCCCCATAATTGCCCCGTTTCGCTGAAATAGTCCGGTGGAACGCCCGCCATCTGGGATACCACCCCCGTATCTTCATCCAAGGAAAAGTTTTTCGGCTGTGCCCACACATCGGCACTGTCATGGGCCACATAGATGGGAATATCACCGATGATTTGAACCCGACGATCGGCAGCATAGGCTTTAATCGCTTGCCATTGCCGGAAAAACTCAAACTGCAAATATTTTTGGAAGGCAACTTCAGCTTGCAGCGTTTGCGACCATTGCATCATCGCATCCGGTTTACGCCATGCAATCTCCTTCGGCCACTCGTACCAACTTTGGCCCTCATGGGCAATCTTCAGCGCCATAAATAACGCATAGTCGTCTAACCAAGATGCTTTCGCATGACAAAAGTCTTCAAAATCGACCCAATAATGAACCACTTCCGGCTCTATCGTCTCTGGGGCAGGGTCTTCAGCCGCAGCTTCCACAATTACGATCGGCTCAGGGTCTGGTTTTGGGCCGGGTACCGCGATCGTCTGAAAGCGATACCAAGCTTTGCGGTAGAGAGGATACTTGGTGGCAATCACACGATCGAAATCGATCGTATCCAAGGGAAACTCAGGATAATGGGCCAAATCACTTTCATCCAGCAAACCCTGTTGCTGCAAGATGTCTAAACTAATGAGCAGTGGATTTCCAGCCAATGCCGAATAACACATGTAGGGAGAATTACCAAAACTAGTCGGCCCTAAGGGTAGAACTTGCCAAAATTGCTGCCCAGCCCCTGCGAGAAAATCAAGAAATTGTCGGGCAGAAGCGCCTAAATCACCAATCCCGAAGCGGCTGGGAAAAGATGTTGGATGAAGCAAAATGCCACTGGCGCGGTAAGAGAGCATAGTCGTTCACAGTTTCCCGTTTCACAGGTTGTCAGCCAAAGGCAGCATAGCATAGGCCATTGGAGGCGGAACGTAACCAATCCCACAGTCCCCATTCCAGTCCTTCCAGCCCAGCGTACAAGGCGGAATTAACCTCAAACTCTCGCAGTACTTACCACCCATTTTTTGACAATTTTTTAATTGTCTTAACCTCAGCATTACCTAAAAATTGAGTCATGTATAATAGTTAGGGTCAACTGATTCCGTAAAGCAATGCAAATATTCACAAACCCCATGCAGTTACTTAACTTAACACAGAGAAAATAAGGAAAACCATCTACAACCTATTATTAAGCAATTGATTAAGTAAGATTGAGACCGCTTTTGATTTGTTACGCCCACATCCATTCTGCGCTCCATGCAGCGATCGATCACAGTTTTAGCGAAGCATGGTTTTAGCGAAACTGGTCAGTCAGAGGCCGTAGCAGATTGTTTCCGGTAATAGCGATGAGTGACTGAAGTACTTTCCATACAGCTTTGCTGTGTAGCTTTCTAAGTTGGGTTTCCTGGGAATCCTTTGATGCTGTAGTTGAGTGCATTCGATCGGACTTTGAGTCGTCGATTTTAAGGTTAGGGTCAATGAAATAAACCGATATTTTTGTTTGACTCAGCTTATTTGACTCAGACTGTTCAACAATCTATCAGACTGTTCGAAAGTGCATTAGACAGTGCGTTAAGTCTCTTTTAGCCCCTTTTAGGTTCCTGTGAGAGGAATTCAACTATGTTCTCACATTTCAACGATCAGCCATCTCAGCCTGCGTACCAGGGTCATATCTCGCTGGAACCCGTTGTAGTGCCTAGTCTTTCCTCCTCTTGTCAAGACGGTCTCTGCATTGGGGAAGTAGAAGGGTTCCTGAAGCAGTCCATTGCAGCGCTACAATGTGCAGTAGCCCAAATTCAGCCACAGTCCTCCCCTCGCAATGTGATTTTGAGCCTCGATCGGATGAAAGCAGAGATCCTTGACATCTACGTCATGCTGGAGCATATCAAGAAAGAATCTCTCCAACAGTCTGCCAATCCATCCCTCTCGCCCCAATTAACAACAGATTTGCAAAGGTTGATCGATCGCATTCAGCAACTCATGGTCAGTGTTGCGCGATTGTAATGCGGGCTTCGTGTTCTATATCCCTGGTTTGGGTGAGGGACTTTAGGAACTTTGTTGATTCAACTCTGTTAATTCAATATTTAGTCAACCTAAATATTAAATTACCCAAAGGGGTAAGTTCCATCTATCCGAATATCGATCAGAATGGTAGTGATCGTAACGCTTCGCTTCGGGTAAACCCCATTGGATTGAGTTCACTAGTGTGCGTCACGCTTCACTTGGGTTAGAAAATCAAGTCTAGGTTAAACAATCAAGTCGGAAAATTAGGTTGGTCAATCCGGCTTGAAGTCAGGTTTGTCCTTGCAGTCAGGTTCGTTAAGTTTGTGGTTCCCTAATCTTTCGCTGAACATTGCACAAAGAGCCGTGATGTAAATTATTTCGATTTCCAATACTTTTTCTGAACAGGTTGTTCTATTAAGGTGGAAAAGTTTAAAGCGTTTTCATCTCCGACAATCTTTCAGATCAGTTCTTAATTCTTAATCTATTCCTTCGTGGTTTAGAGAGAGTTCGATCGATGTTTTTTCTCTATTTTGTTTTGCTTCAATTGCATTAATAGTTGAGTGATAGGTTGGATTTCTAGAAATAATCCAGTCTATGACATTTTTGTTTATCTCATTAATCTTTAGGAGTTTATGGCTATGACAACTCAGCTAGCCCCCGACGCACCACAAACGTTTTACTATGCTGATGGCCAGCGTATTCCGATCGCTCCCTCGCAAACGTTTATTGCAGTGCGTCCCGATCGTGCCAGTTCCATGAATGCATCGACGGATGTGCACCAGCTAGCCAGCAACTTAGTCGAAAACGATCCGACGAGTGAAGTGTTTGAACTACCGCAATATAACTTAGCGGTCATTCGGGTGAACGACAGTCGGAGTGCCTCACCTGCTTTTGCCAGCGCCCATAGTATTGCCTCCTTTGTCACCGCACAACCGGAAATGACCCTGGGGCCATCGGTCTATGAAGTCGCCAATGCGGGGACTGAAGAAGGCTTGGTGATTGTCGGCGAAATCTTGGTGAAATTTAAACCGGGTATTGCCGCTGCCGATCGCGATCGCCTCTTCCACGAAAATCATATTACCGTTTTACAAGCAGATTATCCTGAGCCAGATTCCTATTTAGTCGGGGTGCAAAATCCAGAAGATACTATTACGATCGCCAATACGCTCCACGAAAGTCAACTGACCGAATATGCCCAACCCAACTTTGTTCGGTTAACGCAGCGGCCCAGTGCCCGTGGCTTTAGTAGTGGATTGAGTAATGGTGCTTCTGTGCTAGCTCCTCCCCTCAAAGTAGAAAGCCAAAAAACCCAGGCAAAAGCCGCGACCAAACGAGCTAAATCCTCACCAACTCTAGACACCCCGAGCCTGCAAGCCACGATTAATGATCCGGGTTTTAGTTCCCAATGGGGATTACAAAAAATCAAAGCTCCAGATGCCTGGAACATCACCATGGGGAGTCCCAACATTACGATCGCGGTGATTGACGAAGGCTGCGATTTACAACACGAAGATATTGAATACAAGCTTCCGGGCTACGATGCTGTGACCCGCAGCGACAATCCCAGTGCTCAACGTCGGGATGGCCATGGAACCTCCTGTGCTGGAGTCGTAGCCGCCAAGGCAAACAATGGCCTCGGCGGAGCAGGCGTTGCCCCCAACTGTAAGATTTTGCCGATTCGCATTGCCTACGGCAACGGTCGCGGTTGGGTAACCAGTGATGCCATGATTGCCGATGGCATTCGCACAGCAGTCAATCGAGGGGCGGATGTGTTGTCCAACTCCTGGGGCGGCGGCGCACCCAGTACCGCCATCACCAGCGCCTTCCAGTATGCCCAAACCAATGGGCGGGGTGGCAAGGGCTGCGCGATCGCGATCGCCACTGCTAATTCCGACTTGAATCAAGTGGCCTATCCCGCCAATTTGTCCCCAACGATTCCGGGTTTGCTTGCAGTGGGAGCCAGCAACGAGTGGGATCAACGCAAGAGCAAATCCAGCTTGGATGGGGAAAACTGGTGGGGTTCCAACTATGGCCCTGAGGTGGATGTCGTTGCGCCGGGGGTTCATATCTACACCACCGATATCACCGGAGCCGCAGGTTATACAGGCACTAACTACATTCCCAACTTCAACGGCACTTCTTCTGCCACGCCCCACGTCGCTGGGCTGATGGGGTTGATTCTCTCCGCTGATCCCAATTTGCGCGCCTGGGAAGTGGAAGACATCATTCACCTCAGCGCCGATGAATTGGGCACCGCAGGCCGCGATCCAGAATATGGCTATGGCCGCATTAACTGTCTGAAAGCCCTGGAAATGATGCGACCCATCTGGTACGACTTGAATGCCCAGCCGGAATTTATTGGCGCAGGCAGAGAGTGTTTCATGCGGGTCAGTTTCCGGATTTTTAATCCCAGCTTGAATACGGTTCGCTTAGATTCCGTAACGCTGACTTCCCACACTGACGATTGGAGTACGGAAATCGATCGCTTTGAGTATCGTCCCAATCCTGGGAATATGCTCGATCCCATGATGAATCAAGACGTGAAATTCAACACATTACTCCTCAAGGCCAATGGTTCAGAAAGCCAAGGCTGGAGTTACCGTTGGTCGATTAACTGGACGTATACGTTCTGGCGACCAGGTTCTGCGCGAACCGCTATGAATGTTCAACCCAGCCAAATCGCAATGAATGAAGCCAATGGAACTAAAGTCAATGGCCAAGTGATTCGAGGGGGAAATGCAGGAGCTGGAACGAAAGAAGCCGTTAACCACACTCCCACACCCGTCGTGAATAATCAGACCGAGGTGACAAATAGTGATGGATTAGGGGATACACTCACGATCGATCGACAGAGCAAAACGATTACGATCGTGATTCGTTAGTAACCACGATCTAGCCCGATCGAGCCAAGGGATGAAGCAATGGAGACTCAACCTTTCTTCCATCCCTTGGCCATGCCTAATGATCAACATTCTGGACAATAAAAAGGGGAAGCCATGGCTTCCCCAATGCAGTATCTTTCTGACGATATCTTTCTGACGATCGTTCTAACTCTCAGTAGAAGGGCTATCCCTTGACACAAACTACTTGCTTCAGCGTAGCCACAACTTCCACCAAATCGTTTTGGTTTTCCATCACCTGTTCGATCGGTTTGTAAGCCGCTGGAATTTCGTCGATAATCCCTTCATCTTTTCGGCATTCAATCCCTTTCGTTTGCTGAACCAAGTCATCTAAGGTGTAGGTACGCTTAGCCTTCGATCGGGAGAGTAACCGTCCTGCCCCGTGGGAACAGGAGCAGTAGCTCTCTGCACAGCCTTTACCGCGCACAATATAGGACTTAGCACCCATGGAACCGGGGATAATCCCCAGATCGCCTTCCTGGGCACGCACCGCCCCTTTGCGGGTGACATAGACACTTTCACCGTAGTGGGTTTCCCGTTCCGCATAGTTGTGGTGGCAGTTCACCGAGAGGGTTGGCTTAAACGGTTTTCCGCCCGCCAGATGACGTTCCATGATTTGCTTAAAGCGTGCCATCATGACATCACGATTGTATTGGGCGTACTGCTGTGCCCATTGCAAATCCCGCCAGTAGGCTGCAAATTCCGGCGTTCCTTCCACAAAGTAAGCGAGTTCCGGATCAGGCAGCTTTTCACCTGCCATTTTGGCTAATTCTCGCCCCGTTTGGATATGGTTTTTCGCCAGCATGTTGCCAATGTTGCGGGAACCAGAGTGCAGCATCAACCAGACTGAATTTTCTGTATCGACACAGACTTCAATAAAGTGATTGCCACCGCCCAAGGAACCCATTTGCTTCAGTGCTTTACTTTCTAGGTGTTGCACGCCTTCATGCAAGTCCTTAAAGGATTTCCACCCCTGCCAGTTCAGCACCATTTTATTGGCATCTTTATTTTCGTCAAAACCCACCGGAATCATCGCTTCGATGTCCTGACGAATTTTCTTGAGTTTGCCGTCTAATTGGTCTGCGGTGTAGGGCGTTTTAATTGCGCACATGCCACAGCCAATATCCACCCCGATCGCAGCAGGAATAATGGCATCTTTGGTGGCAATGACGGAACCGACCAGTGCACCTTTGCCGAGGTGAACATCGGGCATGAGCGAAACATGTTTGAAAATAAACGGCAAGGATGCAACATTCTTGGCCATCTGAATTTCTTCGTGCCCTAGGTCATGGTTTGCCCAAGACAGAATGGGCGATCGCGTCGATAACTTGAGTTTTTCGTAGGGCATAATCCGGGGCCTCTTAAGGACTGACAAGAAGTTGAACAGACAAGGAAATAGGACTACTTCACTGGTAGACTCTTTATTTGTAGTATTTGTATTACGCAAATGTCAAGCTAATCATAATGATTCGATGGAGGGGCTGTTATTAGGACTGGTTAGAGCGGTTATGGACAGCAGTTGAGCGATTACAGGTTGTAGTACGAGTGCCATCTTGCCCTTCCAATGGACGCGACCTTCTTTGCGGGTCTTTACCGAGATAGATTCGCTAGCCAATCGCTTATGCAGTATTCCTATAATATGACTTTATAATTAATGGGTAATATAGTGAAATATGAACGATGATTGGGAGACAAAAATGGTGTGGCTCGTGGGTTACTTCTTAGCCATTTGCATTGGGGTCAGCTTAGGGTTGCTGGGGGGTGGGGGGTCAGTCTTAGCCCTTCCCGTTTTGGTTTATGTGATGGGAATTGCTCCCAAGCCCGCGATCGCCATGACCCTCATCATCGTTGGCACGATTAGCTTATTTGGCAGCATTCCCTATGCCTTGCGAGGCCATCTGAACTTTAAAGCTGCCGGAATTTTTGGATCAGCCACCATGGTAGGGGCCTATCTGGGAGCCAGAATCGCTACCCTGCCCTTTGTTACCAGCACATTCCAAATGATTTTGTTTGGCCTGCTGATGCTGGTTGCAGCAGGGCTCATGATCTATCGGACCAACCGCGTCGATCGGCAAGACAGTCAGAACCCACTCGAAACCGGAGAGTACATCCAGCCTGCTTGCAAATATTGTTGGCTCTGGCTGATGACAGAAGGGCTTGCAGTGGGTGTCTTAACGGGATTGATTGGAGTCGGCGGTGGATTTGCGATCGTGCCTGCATTAGTCCTGCTGGGCAAGCTTCCCATGCGAGAGGCGATCGGAACTTCTTTGCTAATCATTGCCTGCAATTCCGTAGCCGGTCTTGTGGGCTACTTAGGACACGTGGAGTTAGCGTGGCAGCTAACCGTTTCATTCACGTTTCTAGCGGGATTGGGAACAGCGATCGGGGCATATTTTGCCAAGTTTGTGTCCGTCCAACATCTTCAAAAAGGGTTTGGATACTTTTTGCTGGCGGTGGCAACGTTTGTTTTGATCCAAAATCGTGCTAGCTTGCAAGGCTCCAAAAAGACTGCCACGCAGTTGTTCCAACATCAATCTGAGCCTTGGGCTAGACACCTTGCCTCTTTTCCCAGCTATGAATCACGGCAACAATCCTGAGCATTATCTAGACTTCCCTATGCTCAATTGCTGACCTTGCACATTAATATTACTTGACCACATAAATTCAATCTAATTCAGTGTTCGTCAACACATGCCAGTAGGGTCTAAGACCTTGTAGGGTAGATGGAAGTATTCAAACCCTTCTGTTAATTTAGAGTCTCTATGTCATCGTCATCGGTTTACGAACTCGTGGCCAAGGGCGGCCCTATCATGGTGCCGATCGTGGTGCTTTCCATCCTAGCCTTTGCCTGCGCCTTTGAGCGTGCTTGGTTCTGGTTGCGAGTCTTTCAAGGCGAACAACGGATTGTTTACCAAGTTCTGGATGCAGCCCAACACAGCTTAGACGAAGCTAAGGAACTGGCTGAACGTGCCAACCACACACCGATTGGGCGTTTTCTCCTAGCGCCCCTCAAACTCAAGCAGCCCAGCCCTGAAACCTTTCGCCTTGCGCTGGAGTCAACTGGGGAACAGGAATTTTCCCAAATGCGCAAGGGGGACAAGCTCCTGGAAACGATCGTGGCAGTGGCTCCTCTGCTGGGTTTGTTAGGAACGGTAACGGGATTAATCACAACCTTCCTAAACCTCAAAATTGGTGAAGGGGGAGCCGATGTAGACCTCAGTAAAGCCGCTGCGGGGATTGGGGAAGCGCTGATTACCACAGCAGGAGGGATGATTGTGGCGATCGTGGCCCTGATGATTTTTCGAGTTTCCATTACCTTACAAGCAAAACAGGTTGACTACTTCGCCAAGGTTGGCAGTGATCTAGAGCTAATCTATCGCCAAGTTTGGTATGAGCCGTTCCATCGGGATCATTTTCCATCCGCTGACACCGATAACAGCAACCCAGTAGGCCCGCACTTCCAAGCCCCGGAGCCTCCCAATCCCCCCAAGCCCTTTAGTTCTGGCCCTTCGCTTTTTCCTTAAGGGTTCACACTTGCCCAATGCCTAGGCTGCTGATCCGGTACCTGCACCCCCGATCTTGATTTCCTGATCTTTTTGCGATGCCCTTCCCAATGCCATGAAATTTAAAAGCCAGTCCCAAAAATCCCAAATGCCCGAGGTGAACTTGGTGCCCATGATGGATGTGGTCATGACGATTTTGACATTCTTTATCATCGTTTCCATGACCTTAACCCGTGGCAAAGGAGCTTCGGTCAAGGTGAATCTGCCCAGTACCCAAGCCGGAGCTAGCCAAGAAAAAGCCCCCCAACCCATTGTTGTCACGTTGGATGCCCAAGGGCAGCTGTATCTGGGCAAAGTCCCTGCGACCCTCCCTGAAATTGCCCCTCAAGTGACGGCCTATCTGCAACAGGATCCCCAGGGGGTGGTTTTACTCAAGGCCGATCGCGCCCTATCCTACGAAAAAGTGGTGCAAATTCTCGGCCAACTCCGAGCCGTCGGAGGCGATCGGGTGTCCTTAGCGATCGAGGGCTAAAGGAAAAACCTATGAAATCTAGCCTGTGCTATCTCTGGGATATTTCAAGTGCTATTTCAAGAAACTTGAAATCCCCCACAGCACCAAGAACGTCATCCAACTAATGACGATCGTGTCATTTGGAAGCCCTGGGATCAGCGATTTGAGCAGGGTGTAACTTAACGTGCCCATGACAAACCCCCCAATCAGTCCACCAAAGCTCCAGAGCACTGAACGGCCTAGACGCCTTTCTTTGCGGTATAGGAAATACAAGCCACTGCCGGTGGCCAGCATCATTGCTAGCTGGATGACCTGAGGCTGGGGCATCAAGCCTACCCAAGCCCCGAGTCCTACGTAGACGATCGCAGGCAATACCCAACTCCACTGCCCCGTCTGCCCTAGGATGGACTGGAACCATTGGCCCGACTCCTTGACCACTGCGGCTGTTTTCTGCTGAACAGAAGGGGGGGCTTGTTCGGCAAAACGGATTCCATCTGGGACGGCAATCTTGCCTTCTTGGCGCAGCTTAAGGCGCTGCATCAAGACTGCGTCATAGGCTGCTTCCACTTGGGCGACTTTCTGGGGTTCGTCTGCATATTCCTGTAACAAACGAGTTCGCGTTGCCTGAATTTCTTCAAAAGTCGCACCCTCAGCAACACCCAACTTTTCGTAAGGACTTTGCTCACTCATTAGCCGCTACTCCACAGTTAAGTTCCAGCGTAGCTCAGGGTTACCTTCCTCCACAACTCTTCAGACAAAACTTCAGAGAGGTATCTGAGATTGTGATGAATTAGCAACCCCAAGCACACCCTTAAAGGTAAACTTCAGGGATGATGACTGTAAGATATTGAAGATTATTGTGATTATTAGCAACTCCTAGGGCTATCTCCCAGATAGCTTATCATTTCCGCCCAAGCACACTGATATCTTATTGGCAAGGTAGGGCATACTAGTCCTGATAATAGATTTATATAATGTGGATATTTATGAAGAATCCTTTGGGGTAATCACGATCGCGTCCTGTGATCTCAATCACTCACTGGACTAAGGATTTAAGGGAGGTTATGGGAAAGCCCCAATCTGCCCTAGGTCGGGAGTGCTTCTATTGCACATTGTGTCCTTGAAATACAAGGTTATGGCCATGGCTCAAGCCAAAATTTTGGTAGTTGATGACGAATCAGCTGTTCGAAACCTCATTCACCGCTTCTTGAGTAAGCAAGACTTTCAGGTAGAGTCCGCTGAGGACGGAAAGAGTGCTTTAGCGATGTTTGAAAGTTTTAATCCAGATCTGGTGATTCTGGATGTCAATTTGCCCGATGCCAATGGATACAGTCTTTGCCAAGAGATGCAAAGCCGGACGGGCGTATTTGTGCTGATGCTCACCAGTCGGACGGACGAAGCCGATAAAATTCGAGCATTTAGCCAAGGGGCGGATGACTACATCACCAAGCCTTTTAGTCTCGGCGAACTGGGAGCGAGGGTGGGAGCCATTCTGAAACGGCAACGGATTGTGACCACTGCCGAACAACAATGTTTGATCTTTAATAGCTTAGTGATCGATCCGGTGCGCCGAGAAGTCAAAATTAATGACGATTTAATTTCTTTAACGGCTCTAGAATTTGACCTGCTGCATTTTTTGGCCAGCCATCCTGGGAAAGTTTGGCGGCGATCGGATCTCATCCAACAAGTCTGGGATTATGAATATGTCGGGGATCAGCGGGTGGTGGATGTCCACATTGGCCAAATTCGCAAAAAAATTGAATTGGATACCAGTCAACCAGCGTTAATCCAGACAGTGCGAGGGGTCGGTTACAAATTCGAATCTCCAGCAACCAGTCCTGCGGTGGAAACAAGCGTCAACTAAAGTGTCAACTAGAGCTGAGCTCTAGAGACGATACTGCCGATAGACGTTGCTGGCAGCGCGATGCAGCAGTGAGTGGCGATACACCAGCGCATTCATATCCTCACTATAGCCGCCACCGATGACGCAGGCCACTGGGCACCCTAGGGATAAACAGGTGGTGAGGACTTGCATTTCTCGGCGGTAGAGTCCGGTATCCGTTAGATTCAGCTTCCCTAAACGATCGTCCAAGTGGGGGTCAATTCCCGCATCGTACAGAACCAAGTCAGGCTTAACGTGGGTGAGTAGGTCGGGTAAATAGCGATCGAGGGTCTGCAAGTATTCATCATCTTCCATGCCTGCCCGAAGTGGCACGTCCAAATCACTTTTCTGCTTCGTCCCAGGAAAGTTAATTTCACAGTGCATGGAAAACGTGAACACGCTCTCATCATTTTGAAAGATAAAGGCTGTACCGTCGCCTTGGTGCACATCTAAATCGACAATCAGGACTTTGTGAACCAAGCCGATCTGTTGCAAATATCGGGCCGCGATCGCCAAGTCATTAAAAATGCAAAAGCCGGAACCATGGGCTGGAAATGCATGGTGGGTACCGCCAGCAGTATTACACGCCAAACCCGTTTTTAGCGCGAGTTGGGCAGTTAAGATTGTGCCGCCAACTGCTGTACAGGTGCGATTCACCAAAGCAGGACTCCAGGGCAAGCCGATACGACGTTGAGCTTTGGCATCTAGGGTACCTGTGCAATAGGCATTTACATAGTCGGAATCATGGATCAATTCAATCCAGGGACTAGGGGGGCGATCAGGCTGATGGAATTGCTCGATCGTGGCCACGCCATCCCGCAATAAACAGTCGTAAAGATTTTTAAATTTCGCCATTGGGAAGCGATGACCGATCGGTAGGGGCACAACGTAGTCAGGATGGTAGATCAGCGGTAAATCCATGGAGGGACTCAGCCTGAAAATGGTTTTGAGATTTGTTACAAAAAGCCCTAAAGTATATCTCTTTGTAAGATTTTACGAGATTTGAATCAGCCATCCCCTAGACTACTGTTTACGAATTTGTTGACGCATTAGTTAAACGAATCGGTTGAACGAATTAGTTGGACGAATTAGTTGACGAATTTGATGTCCTCATTTCACAACACTTCCTGCACAGAACATTCGTTATGGCTCATCCAGTTTGGTATCAATTTATTCTTTTAATTTCCTTTTTTGCCAGCGTTTTAGGTTTATTTTTGCTCTATAACCATCAAACGATTCGTCAAGAAGATTTGGATGAAACGCAATGGATGCTCTTTGCAATGAGCTTCGCCTATTGGATTACCCATTGTCTGGCTGCGGCGCTACAAAACTGGATTAATCCAGACTGGTCGATCGTGATGTTAGGTCTGAAGTTTACGGCAGTGGTTTCAGGCATGCTGACCTTTTCCTGTGCCCTAAGTCTGCCTTTGAACCAAATGGCAGTCAAGGAGCAAGTGGAGTAACCCAACCCAGAGACTTCCCTCCGATCCAGGGAATTCGACCCAATTCTTTCACAGTCCCCCTTAATTTCCAGCGCAGCGGTGCGTATAGCCTATTGGCATGGCTTCGCTAAAGCGCGGGGATTTAGGAGGATCGGACGATTTGCCAAAAAGTAGACTTGTCCCAACGATTTTGATTACCCCTCTACCTAGCAAAACTATTGATCTGCAAGAGTATTAGGGAATGCCAAAGGCATTCCCTTTTTGAGTGGAGCTACTAGTTCGGTACAAGTTTAGTGGAGCTACAGGCTACACAACACCCGTTGCCGTTACCGTTGCAGCAGTTTTGAGATCGCGACTTCTAAATCGTTTTGACCCAAGGTGGTCAGGACAAAGACTTCCTGAGCAATTTTCCCAGCACGGGCAATGAGCTTATATCCCCCTCGAATTGGCACAGAAACTCGCAGGCGGAGTTGAGGCATGTGAGCGCGGACGGGACAGATGGCTCCTGGGGTAATGCTTTGAATGCCCGTTTCTTGGGAAAGCTTTTCGAGCAGAGGAATCAGCCCCGGAATGTGTGTGGAATGGTTCAGGACTAGCCGAGCGTTGGCTTGGGTCATGGGGCAAGGCTCCTTCAATATAAGCAAATTGTTAAATCAAAAAGAATTTAGGCGGTTTCTAAAGGAGCCATCGTAAGGCCCTCTAGGGTGAGTTGCATGTGATATAACTCAGCTTGTTCTAATGGGCCAGTCCAAACGGTGGCCAGACCTTCATGGTGAATCTGGTCAGCCAAATTCCAGGCCCGATCGCTTACCATTCCAGGAATGTATCGCACCAGGCAATTAACAACATGTTCAAAGGTGTTGAAGTCGTCATTAAGAACGATCACTTTGTAGTTGGGATAAGGCTTGCGGACCGTTTGGCTAGAGGCTTCCGGGGTCGCAATCGAGCCTCCCACTGTCGCTGATATTTGCTGTAAGTGCCAACTGTTTCGCGGTTCTGTCATAGCTGACTTCAAGAAATGGTTATCGTCATTACAACAAACTGAGGTGTTTCTCAAAAAAGCTGTACCTACGATCGTACAACTTTCGATTAAACACCTACTTTCTTTTATATTCTTGCTCTATTCTGCCCTAAATTGAAAGTCGCCCGAACCCCTTGACAGTGAGAATTTTCCTATGGGTCTTGCCTCCCTAGCTCGATTGTTGTGTTATCTCTTCTGTGGATTGCTGCTAGGGCTGACCGCAAGTGGGCGATCGCTACGCCGCGATCGTATTGCTTTTACGGCTTCCCAATCCCAACAAAATAGCCAGATTGTGACCATGAGCTTGGATGGGCTCGAAGCACGATGGCTGACCCGCACCCCAACTGCTCAAACCTTGACGGCCAATATGGATCCTGCCTGGTCACCGGATGGGCGCTGGATTGCCTTTATTGCAGAGCAACAAGATCAAGTCAATCTGTATGTGATGGATGCCAACGGCACAAATTTGACTCAACTGACCCATGGAGGGGGGCTGAAGCTTTTTCCCACTTGGTCGCCGGATAGTCGATCGATCGCCTACATGTCTAACCAAGAGGGTAGCCACGACCTCTATGTAGTCGATGTAGCGACCCGTCAGTCCTATCGCCTTACCCGTTCCGAGGGACTCGAAGTCGCTCCTACGTGGTCACCGGATGGCCGTTTTATAACCTTTGTCAGCGATCGTGATGGCAACTATGAACTCTACAACCTCCCCGTCCAAGGCAATCTTCCCCTGGCCGTCGATCAACCTATCCGTTTAACGAACCATCCTGCAGTGGACACCTCCCCTAGTTGGTCACCGGATAGTCGTTGGTTAGCCTTTATTTCCGATCGCGATAATCCTAACGGGGTAAATAGTATATATTTACTAAATGTATCCACCAATCAGCTTGTGCGGCTGACCGATGCCAGCAGTGATTGCGCAGCGCCCACGTGGTCTGCTGATGGGCGATTGCTGGCGATTACCCAACGCATTCGCCGCCCAGATGGACGCTGGGGACTCTCCCAAATTGTCATTATGACGCCCGATGGGAAGGAGCGCGATCGCCTGACCGATTGGCAGCAAATTCCGGAAACTTATCCTAGTTGGGGTCTGTCAAAGATTCCTAAGGATTAGCTGGCTGATTCATTCGATCTAATTTGACTGCTTGATCTAAGCCTAAATTCACCAGAATAAGTGGATTGGTCAGAATAATTAATGTGGGGCAGTACAAAATTCTTAGGGGCCACAAGTAACCTTGCCAGAATTTAGGAAGCTGCCAAAACGCACAAAATCGTCCAGCCAAAACCCCATTAACCCAGTACAATGCCGTAGAACTGCCGCTCCAGCAAAACCATGCGTCTATCTAAATCTCCTAGAAAACCTGCAAACCCAGCTTCGTTGTTGAAAAGCATCGCGCTGGTGCTCTCCAGTGGGTCTTTCTTACTAGGGGTGTTTATCCTATTAAGCCTGTGGAAATCAGGGGATAATTTCTGGCGCAAACTGACTAGTTGGGCAACGGATCCTCAGCCCGCCCCTCAGGTGGATGTTAGATCGATCGTCATCAAGCAAGTGCAAGATGCCAGCGAGTTAACCACTGCCATTTTTTCCATGGAGGCGGTGGTGCCCACTCAGCAAGATGCAACGGTGGGTGGCGTTGTAATTGGAACCACTAAGCTGCTCTATATTGCTGCTGGGGAAGTACGAGCTGGCGTTGATTTGAGCAAGCTGAAAGCCAGCGACATCCAGGCCAACGGTGAAACTTTAACGTTGCGCCTACCGCCCGCCCAGCGGTTGGATAGCAAGATTGATGTCAGTCGATCGAGTGTCTACGACTACAATCGGGGTTCCCTTGGCCTTGGCCCCGACGTGGCTCCGCAACTTCAGACCTTGGCCCAACAACGAGCTTTAGAAAAAATTACGGCGGCAGCTTGTGATCAAGGCATCCTACAGCAAGCTAACGATCGGGCCAAGTTAGTGGTCAGCCAGTTAGTCAAAGTTCCAGCCTATAAAACTGTTAACGTGGTGACCCAGCCCCCCGATCTGACAACCTGTAAACTCGCCACTGCCCCCAGTCCCACCCCCACAGCTTCTCCGGATAGTTCCACTGCTCCGACAGCCCCTGCCCCCGCCTCTACAGCCACACCAACCCCTGCACCTAGCAGTCGTTCTACCTCCAATTCTGGTGCGCCCAATTTTTTTCCTTCCTCAACGGCTAACAATCTTCCCAAGGTTCCTGTCAAGCCATAGGTGTGGAAGTGATGACTAGTAGAAATGGCGTCTGATACTGGTTCCTGCTAGAAGGACAAGGCTTATCTTGCTGGAGAATCTATAGACTAGAAGTAATGGGGATCATCTACAGAATCAATGATCCCAGCCGTTCTCACAAAACAAAAGAATCCATAAACTTTCGGGCCGATTATTTAGAATCCTCTAATAATAGAGAAGTGCTAACGGGGATCACTGATTTGACCCAGTTTACTTTATGTATTCTGTAATACCCTTTCCAGAGCATGAAGTTGCATCCAGTACTGTTGCAACAGTTGTGTTATTTAAATACTTCGTTGAAACACTGATTGGTTTGCGAATGGGTTCATCCATGGGTTACCTAGGAGGTGTGCTGGTGTAAGCCGATTCATTTGCATCTCTCCGTAGATTATTAGGCTGGTTTTTGAATCTAGCGCGATCGCTAGCCTGGCCAAAATCCCCTCTCGCATAAATTCCGCACACAAACTTACCATGAATTTTTGTATTCAATGGATAAGTTCTATGGACTGGTGAATGCTAGAAATCAAGTGAGTTCACAGAAATTGAATTCACAGATACTAAGGTTCACAAATACTCAGTTCACAAAAATTGTTGCCGCAGATTCCTTAGAAATCTCAGGTTCCGTCTGCTCGTTATTCACCTGTGATTTAGCTTGCTGCCTGCTGACATTGATCAAACCCTGATCAATCCCTGATCAGTCACGGAAATCATAGAAATGACAGAAATGATTGAGTCTTAAAATCGGCTCAGTTACTGGTTTTGTAGTATTTTTCGGGAACCGGTAATGGAACGATTCATTCAATCATCTTCAATTATTTCTCAATCGTTTTTGAGTCTCGATCGATCAGATGAGGATTGTCGGTAGTGTTGTAAGATTAAGAGCCCTCGGGTTCAATTCTGTGGAGTTAGTGAATTCCCAAAAATAATTCTGATTTGTGGGAATGATGGATCAGAGCAATCATGAGCACTGTCCTTTTGTAGCCCTATTTTCGTTTAGCACACCCATTTCACCAAATTTTTTTGAGAGAACCCCATGCCACTGACCTATTCCATGCCCTGCCCAAATTGTGGACATTCAGCAGAACGTCTGCTTACGGCTGATGGTAAACTCATCCGAACCCAATGTTCGACCTGTGACTATTTGTTAATTACCTGTCGTACCACGGGTAAGGTGATTGAAGCCTATGCCCCCGGAATTCGGATGCACGCTCTGCCCCAATCAGTTTTAACGCCTCTGCCCGATCGCTCGGTACCCTCTCACTAGGATTGAGGGTTCGCCCAGCGTTGCAGTTGGTTGGCTCGGAGTTGTCCACAGGCAGCATCCGCTTCGAGGCCCCGCGATCGTCGAATACTCACGGCAATGTGGCGATCGCGAAGGGCTTGGCTAAATTGGCGTAATTGTTTTTCTGAGGGGCGTTGGTAGTCTACTTCCGAAATGGGATTGTAGGGAATCAGGTTGACGTGGGTTTGGAAGCCACGCAGGTGATGGGCTAGTTCGATCGCGTGCTCAGTGTGGTCATTCACACCCGCCAGAACAATATATTCAAACGTCACCCGTCGCCCCGTCAAATTGACATAATCCCGGCATTCCTGAAGCAGGGCGTCCAAGGGATACTGCCTTGCAGTGGGAATCAGTTGTTCCCGTACCGTTTGATTGGACGCATGGAGGCTAACTGCCAGAGTGGCCTGAAGTTGCCGTTCCGCTAAGCGGCGAATGTGTCCTGGAATGCCCACGGTGGAAATCGTGATGAACCGTTGACCAATGCCAATGTCTTGGTTGATCGATCGCACGGCACCGACCACATTTTCAACATTCAGCAGCGGTTCACCCATACCCATAAACACCACATTACTGACGCGATGGCCCACTTCTTCCTGCACCGTCAGAATTTGATCGACAATTTCGTGGCGTTCTAGATTGCGCTTGAAGCCGCCCTTCCCCGTAGCACAAAAATCACAGGCCATGGGACAGCCGACTTGAGACGAAACACAGACTGTTAGGCGATCGAGAACGGGTTGTGAACCGGGCTTAAGGGCTGCACCGGGTTGAACGCCCTTAAAGGTTGGAATTCCCACCGCTTCGATGATTTGTCCATCTTGCAATTGCAGCAGAAACTTCACCGTTCCATCCAACGACTGCGCCCGATGGACAATCTGCGATCGCCCGATCGGAAACTCCGCCATCGCCTCCCGCCAAGCTTTAGGAAATACCGTCACGTCAGCCAGCGATCGAATCCCCTTTTGATAAATCCATTGATGAAGCTGACGACCTCGGTAGGCAGGCTGTTGTTGCGTCTGCACCCAAGCCGTCAAGTCCTGAACCGAAGCCCCTACCAAAGGCATGGCTGCAAGCATTGGATTAGGAACGGTCTGATTGGTCACTGAAAGTTCTGAAGCGATCGCCGAAGCAGGAGAAGGAAGGGTCATGGAATCGTGCCGCTGAGCTGGCCTATGAAAAATCTACGCGTCTGGATCGATTCTAAGACAGATATTCCCTCCACTCCACCCACAAATTTTAGGCTGGACTTCCACCGTTGCCAGCCCAGCTTTCAGTTGGGCTGGCAACAGTTGTGCTTTAACCCCGCAATGACGATGCTCTCCCTCGATTCCGCCGCTCAAATGTCCCTCGATCGTCACTTCCTAGGCTCAACCCCTAGGGGGATGTTGCGTCTTGACAACCCATGGTACCTATGAGATAGCTATGGATAGTGCATCTATAGATGGGTGTATAAGTTTCTAAGGCTGAGAACGATCGTATAAGTGCAATTGTTCTAGCAACACTGGAAATAGAATAAATTTGTTTTGGTAACAAAACAGCATAATTACTTAAGTTTTTGAGATATATTACCTTTGAGTTCTATTGTTCATGCGTAGAATTGCGCTTGTCTCCCCGCTAATCCGCTAGACAATAGGTCTAAGTATTTTCCCTGAAATTTCGTGTGTTTCATTGAAGGGGAGACTGCAATGAATGGGTTTCCCAGGCAACCACCTGGATTTCCTGTGACGCATGGCTAAAGTGTCTTTAAGAGTGTCTTTAAGGCACTGCCTGGGGTGTTTTAAGGATTAATCCTCTTGCCCCCGATCGTCACTCGACAGAGTTGGAGTCTATCTGCTCCGTGTTTGCGAGCTTAGAAGTTATAGTCAGCATGTCGAACCTTGGTTTTTTTGATTCTGGTGATGTTGTTCCTGCATCCCTCAAGCTTCCCCCCGCACTCTTAGTGCAGGCGCTCCAAGCGCTGCCAGATGGGGTGATGCTGACCGATCGGGCAGGCAAGATTCTGTACGCCAATCCCTCTGCAGGTCAACTCTTAGGTGCATCTCCTGAAGACTTTCGCCATCAAGGTTCGATTGATGGCTGGTTGGCTCAGGAAACCCGCGATGGCTGCCGCTCCTGCATCAGTTTGCCCCTGTTGCAGCAGGCCAACACCCAAGGGTGGCGAGGCGAACTGCGGTGTTGTCGCAGAGATGGGTATGAGTTTCCAGCAGAAGTCGCCGTGGGCGCAATTCCCGACCAGCTAATTCTAATCTGGACAATTAGGGATGTGACAATTTATAAGCAAACAGAATCGGCGCTTATCTTAGAAAATCAAGAGCTGGCTCGATCGAGTCAATTGAAGTCTGAGTTTCTTGCCAACATGTCCCACGAGTTGCGAACCCCACTCACTTCGATTTTGGGATTCTCCTCGATTTTGAAGCAGAAAATTTTTGGCGAATTAACTGCTAAACAAGAACTCTACATCCAACAAATCCATCGCAGTGGACAACATTTGTTGGCATTGATTAACGATATTTTGGATCTTTCTAAAATTGAGGCGGGTCAACTTTCCTTAGAAATGGTGCCCCTATCTGTCCCCCAGATCTGCCATGAAGCCGTTGCCCTGATCAGTGAACAGGCTAAAGTTCGTAATCTTACGCTGACCCTAACGATTCCGGAGGATCTGCCCCCCTTAGTGGCTGACGAAGTACGCATTCGGCAAATGCTGTTAAACTTGCTCTCCAATGCCATTAAGTTCTCCCATGAAGGCGGCACGATCGGCCTTGAGGTAACCCACGATCAACAATGCATGAGTCTGACCGTTTGGGATAACGGAATTGGCATTCCCAAGGAAAAGCACCATTTGTTATTCAGTCCCTTCCAACAGGTGGATGATTTTATCGATCGGCGACGGGCCGGAACGGGCTTGGGTTTGGCGTTAACTCGCCGCTTGGCAGAACTGCACTTTGGCAATGTTGAATTTAAGTCAGAAGTGGGGCAAGGGAGCCAGTTCACTATTTTTCTGCCTTTCCAGGCTTCACAACACCTTGAAATGTCCAACTCAACGACCTATTTTGCATCTTGATCGTCCACTATCTAGACTTCCTGTCTAACTTGGGAGAGTGGGTGTGATAGGGTTCTACGATCGCGCTACATTGGACAGGGTTTCGTTAATGGGATTTCCATGGTCAGTTCTGCTGTTCTTTTGGCTGCCGAGTTTACCTCTCCAGGCCCGATCGCTTTTCATTTAGGGCCGATTGTCGTGCGTTGGTATGGCATATTAATTGCTTCGGCAGTTTTGCTAGGGGTGAGTCTGTCCCAAAAGTTAGCTAGTAAGCAAAACATTGATCCTGAACTAATTAATGATTTGGCGATCTGGTTGGTGGTTGGAGCGCTGCCCTGTGCAAGGCTGTACTACGTCCTTTTCCAGTGGAAAGATTACGCAGCCAATCCCAGTAAGGCGATCGCCATTTGGGAGGGCGGAATTGCGATCCATGGTGCCATTATCGGTGGCACGATCGCGGCACTGATTTTTGCAAAATTGCGACAGATTTCCTTTTGGCGGTTAGCGGATATTGTGGCTCCGGCGCTGATTTTGGGCCAAGCGATCGGGCGATGGGGTAACTTCTTCAACTCAGAAGCCTACGGCGCACCGACGGATTTGCCCTGGAAGCTCCTGATTCCCCTCAGTCAGCGTCCGCCGGGTTTAGAAACCGTGGCTTACTACCATCCCACTTTTCTCTACGAATCCCTCTGGAATTTGATGGTTTTTGGGATTTTGATGACGTTGGTCATTCGAGATCGGCAGGGTCATCTCAACCTGCGATCGGGGACAATCTTCCTGGCTTATGCCATTTTCTACAGTTTGGGGCGGGTTTGGATCGAAGGACTCCGCATGGATAGCTTGATGTGGGGGCCGTTGAAAATGGCGCAAATGGTTAGCTTGGCTGGAGTGCTACTGGGGATTGCAGGCTTAGCTTGGCTCTATGGGGTGAAGCGATCGTTGCCCGATGTGGCGGCTCCAGACAGTGTGCCGACGGTTTCTGAATAACCGCTACAAAACTCACCCACCTCCCTAAAACGGAAAAACCCCAGAAGCTATAAAAGCCTCCGGGGAGATAAGTCAGGGTGCATCTACCACTCCACTCTTCCTGCTTAGGGCCTCCCATCCGGAAAAAATTGAGGAAAGCCAAAAATTTCCTTGCCTAACTGCAAACCTCAGTGCTGGGCTGCGACACTGGTGATTACCCATTGCGCTGGGTTAGGCCGCGTTACAACATTCTGAAATTTGCCATGTCCATTTCTTCTGCTCCATCTGACAGTGAGTCTATGACCAATCCAAGCCCCACTCCAGCCCAACTTGCACCTGCGGTCTATATCGTAGGTGCTGGCCCTGGGGATCCGGAATTGATGACCGTCAAAGCCCAGCGGTTGGTTCAACAGGCGGATGTCATTCTCTACGCCGATTCCTTGGTGCCCCGCCAAATCTTGCAACTGGCCCGATCGGAGGCTGAAATTATCCGCACCGCCAACAAAACCCTAGAAGAAATTTTACCGATTTTGATCGATCGGGTGCGATCGGGCCAATCCGTTGTGCGGCTCCACGATGGCGACCCCTGCTTTTATGGGGCAATCCAGGAACAGATGGCTGCCCTATTGGAGGCCGAGATTCCTTTTGAAATTGTGCCGGGGGTGAGTGCGTACCAGTTGGCGGCGGCAAGACTCCGGATAGAACTGACGGTGCCGAACGTGGTGCAGACAATTATCCTGACTCGCATCAGTGGCCGGACTCAAGTGCCGGAAGCGGAGGAATTATCCGCCCTCGCTGCCCACCAGGCTAGTCTCTGCCTGTATCTCAGCGCCCGTCATGTGGAAGCCGCCCAGGCCAAATTGCTGCAACACTATCCCCCGGAAATGCCGATCGCCATTTGTTTTCGTCTCGGCTGGCCTGATGAAAAGGTCTGGCTGGTTCCCCTAAATCAAATGGCAGAAGTCACCCAGCAGGAGCAGCTGATCCGCACCACAATGTATTTGATTAGCCCTGCGTTAACTAGCGCAACGGTGCCGCCGGAATATGGTTATCTCGATCGCCCCTTGGCGGATGGCAGTCAGCGATCGCGGCTCTATAATGCAGAGCATGGGCATCTGTTCCGCCGCGAGTCACAGTCAAATGCATCAAGCGAATGCGTAGGTTAATGCATAAGTTGCCTAGGTTCGGGGTACATCTAATCTTGATTTCACCTCACCCCTCCAATCTGCCATGCGTATTCCACTGCTGCTGGGTTTGGTTGTTCCGTTCCTGACCCTGGGGATCAGTTCAGCCGCTGCTGCTACCCCAGTAACCCTGGCGAAAGGCGATCGAACAGCGGCGATCGCAGAATTTGTCAAACAATATGGGCCGGAGTTGGCCAAATCTCCCGAACGACGGGCAGAACTAGATGCGCTCTGTCGGCAACGGGATTGTGATGCATCCCAACTGTTTTGGTATACCGATTTAGAAGAAGCGAAAGCTGCGGCTCGGGCCAGTGGCAAACCAATTTTATCCCTGCGCTTGTTGGGTCAGTTGGATCAGGATCTCAGTTGTGCTAATAGCCGATTTTTCCGGGTAGCGCTGTATCCCAATGCCCAGATTGCCCCGGTATTGCGCGATCGCTTTGTGCTCCATTGGCAGTCGGTTCGTCCAGCCCCCAAAGTCACCGTCGATTTTGGCGATGGCCGTAAGTTGGAGCGAACGCTTACAGGTAACAGCATTCACTACATCCTGAGCCCCGAGGGACGCCCGATCGAAGCGCTGCCCGGTCTCTATGGCCCCAGTGCCTTTCTCAAGCAGTTGCAACAGGCGGAAAAAGCCGTGGCCGCCTATGAAGCAACTCCAGTGGATCAGCGAGATACCTTTTTGCAACAGTATCACCGCGATCGCCTCACCGCTTTGCAAAACCAGTGGACGGCGGATCTCAAAGGCCTGGGCCTCAAACCGCCCCAGTTGGACAGCCTGGAGCCCGATCGCCGAGCAGGACAAAACCCCGACGCGATCGCCGCAGGCCGCATTGCCATGACGAAGGCGGTAGTCGAAAGTCCGTTGGTGCTGTCTGTCCTGTCCGCCGCAGGCCGCAACCGCAATGCCCTCGCCGAAGTGACCGATCAAGCCGCTTGGGAAAAACTGGCCCAACGATCGGCCCAGGATGCGGTGCTCGATACGAATAGCCGCAAACTCATGCAGCGCAAAAAGGGTGTTAAAACTGCTGCGGAATTGCAACCTGCTCTGCAATCCTTTGAAAAGTCGATCGCCCTCGATACCGTCCGCAACGAGTATTTGCTCCACAGCCAGATCCATGGCTGGTTCCTAAGCAATACCTTTGGCGTGACCCGATCGGTGGATTCGCTCAATGCACGGGTGTACCAGGAATTGTTTCTCACCCCCGATGCCGATCCCTGGTTGGGTTTGGTTTCTCCGGAATCCTTTTCCGCGATCGATCGAGATGGCCTCCTGCCTTAACAAAAAACGTCTAGCAAGAGGATATTTCGAACAGGTGGGGCGTCGTCAAAGATTTTCCCTGGCTTCATTTCCCCCTGGCTTCTAAGCGAACCAGGTTTAGAAACCAGGGGAAGACGAATCGCTCAACTAATTGGAGGAATTGATTCCAGGAACTTCATCAATGGGCGTAAAAATTTGTTGCCTCCGATCGCTGCCAGGATTCCGCAGGAAATCACCAGTGCAGCTAAGGCAACTCCGTGCAGTAACTGCCAATCGATCGCGGATAGCGAAATGTAGGAGAATGGAATCAGCATGAGCACCAGCCCAAATGCGATGCCCAGTAGAAATTGCTTCATCACATCGGAGAAGCTGCGGTGCTTAGAACTGCCATCTTCAGGTGTCATAGCAAGAGTCTTCTCTTAGAATGGTGAACCTTGAAACATTTGACGCTTCTTTAACTACATCGTTCCACTCCACGATTCCACCGATCGAGCAAAGGCTAAAAGGCCCGCTTAGGATCAACACCAACTGCAGGGTAAGCAGTTGATTCCTCCACTCGCCAAGCAGCATAGGCAAGTGCTTCGTATATGTCAGCTAGCTCCAGATAAGGATAGGCCGCCAAGATTTCCTCAGGCGATCGACCAGAGGCCCTCAGGCCAACGATCGTGCCTACGGTGACACGTAATCCGCGAATACAAGGTTTCCCCCCCATCACCTCAGGATTGAGGGTAATTCGTGACAACGGTTGCATAGTCATCTCTGTAGCCATTCTCTGAGATTGTGCTGGTTACCCAACCCAACGGGAAAGTTCAACAGGTACTCTTACGGATAGAAGGCCAGCTTGGGTAAGCCTAGGGTTTCTTCCCAACCCATCATGATGTTAACGCATTGGATCGCTTGGCCTGCTTGACCTTTCAGCAAGTTATCAATCACCGACATGACAATCACCCGATCGGTTCTCGGATCCACCTCGATGCTGATATAGCAAAGGTTTGTCCCACAGGCCCACTTGGTTTGGGGGTAGGTTCCCGCCGGCAGCAGCTTGACCCAAGGACGATTGCGGTAGAACGCGCCGTAAATGGTCAATAAATCTTCCCGTACCAGTCCTGGATCCCGTAAAGTCGCGTAAACCGTGGCCAGAATGCCCCGCACCATCGGAACCAAATGCGGCGTAAACTGCACCAGCACTTCCCGGCCTGCCAAATCGCTACAAACTTGCTCAATTTCCGGAGTGTGACGGTGGCGGGCTACGCCGTAGGGCGCGATCGCGTTATCAGCTTCGGCCAGCAACATATTGACCTTGGCATGGCGACCCCCACCGGAAGTGCCAGATTTAGCATCAATAATGGCGGTTTCCGGTACCACTAATCCTTGCTTCAATAACGGCGCTAGGGCCAACAAACTCGCGGTGGGATAGCAGCCGGGGCAACCAATTAAATTAGATTCCGCAATCTGATCCCGATACAGTTCCGGGAGTCCATAGACCGCTTGCTCATTGATCTCTCCATCAGTCCGCTCCATCCCATACCAAGTTTTATACGTAGCGAGATCGGTAAAGCGATAGTCAGCGGACAAGTCCAACACCTTACAACCCCGCGCCAGCAGCTCTGGAGCCATCTTGTAGGCCAGTCCGTTGGGCAAGGCTAAAAAGACAATGCGACAGCGATCGGCAATGACATCGACATCGTAGGCTTCAATCTTCTGGTGAACAATATTGGACAGGTAGGGATACAGTTCCGAAAATTCCTGTCCGACGGTGCTATTTCCCGCCACATAGGTTAATTCCAGATGGGGGTGATCTTGAAGCAACCGCACCAACTGCACACCGCCATAGCCAGATGCACCCACGATGCCGACTGGTACGCGTTCCAACTCGCCCATGATTGATTACCTACAAACTTAAAAAGCGCAACAACTGCCAGATGACCGATGCCAGATGACCGAATGATGGATGCATTGTAATGCCCACGGGTCACTTTTGGGAGGGGCCACTCCAAGGAAGTAAGCAAAGCAAGAGAACGTAAACCCTTTGCGAGGATTGCCCCACTCGTTTTCCCATCAGAATCCTAAAAACTCTCCGAGGAACCCCGTACAGAGGGTGCATTCTAGGCGATACTTGTCTGAGGGTAAGGCATTGCCACTGCATACTGTGCTGGCATAGCTAGATTGCTACTCGGTAGCATCGCGAAAAGTGCCCCGTCAAGCTGGGATAAGGAAAATCCGATGAATGAAGAAATTTTTGATGCGCCTACTGTCACCCTAACCGATGAATCTGGGTTGACGCTAGACTGCTACATTGAACATTCGCTCAGTGTTGAGGGTCAAGACTACGTCCTACTGTTGCCTGTGGATTCCACGATCGAAATCGTGACGTGGCAAAGCGATGGTGGTGACGAAGAAGAAGCTGTTTTAGTGGAAGACGAAGCGGAAGTTCAGCGAATTTTCCCCACTGCCAAAGCTGTACTAGGTGAGCAAAACCTGGTTCTAAAGCGAACTGCGGTCGTTTTAACGGTTGAAGGAGATCTGCCAGACTTAGAAGACGAAGATTATGACGAAAGTGAGTTTGATGAGGATGAGCAAGAGGAGCTCCAGCTCTTAGCCAGCTTCTACAACCAAGATCAAGAATATTCAGTCTACGCTCATTTGGATCCGTACTTTATTCTGGCGCGGATGGATGAAAAAGGTCAGCCTAATTTGCTATCTCCAGACGAATTAGAGAAAATTGAGCCTCTTTTGCCCATGATTGAGGATCAGCTTTTTGATGCGTTAGAGTAACGAGTCAGTTGTTTACTCAGTTTGTCTGACTCCAGAAACTCATGAAAATCGTCCGCAATGCCTCATGGATTGGATTAAGCATTCTAATGCTGGTAGGGCTGGGAGGGTGGCGATCGAATGTTTGGTGGCAAACTTCGATCGCCCCTGTTGTAGAAAAAAATACAGCAAGCAAGAGCTTCATGTTTGAAGTCCCTCCTGGCAGTTCTGCCCAAGAAATTGGCCAGAATTTACAAAAAGCAGGTTTAATTCGTTCCCAGACAGCTTGGCAAATCTGGACAAGACTACAACACTTGAAAGGGCAATCGGGAGGATTCCAGGCGGGTACCTACGAAATCTCACCAACGGACTCCATGGAGACGATCGCCCTCAA
The DNA here is from genome assembly GCA_002148405.1 of Alkalinema sp. CACIAM 70d. Lineage (GTDB taxonomy): Bacteria > Cyanobacteriota > Cyanobacteriia > Leptolyngbyales > Leptolyngbyaceae > Alkalinema. Next base: position 32,185 of record MUGG01000190.1, read on the forward strand.
AATTTGGATAGGGGATGTCGTTAAGAACAAGTTCACGATCCCTGAAGGCTGGTCACTGCGCCAAATGGCTGAGTACTTTGAGCAGCGAGGCTTTTTTAAAGCGGAAGCATTTTTACAAGCAGCTCAGCAAATACCCTCCCAGCAGTATCCTTGGCTGCCGCCTAATCTGCCATTTGTAGAAGGATTTCTCTTTCCGGATACCTACGAAGTTTCCGGGACTACGTTAACGCCGGAGCAAGTCATTCGGCAGATGCTCGATCGCTTTGAGCAAACAGCGCTGCCGATTTATCAATCCCAACAAGCCGCCAATCCCCTGCAACTGTCTTTGCTGCAATGGGTCACCCTCGCCAGCATTGTCGAGAAAGAGGCTGTTGTACCCAGTGAGCGCCGCCTCATTGCTGGGGTGTTTACGAATCGCTTAAAGCAGGGAATAACCTTAGGTTCGGATCCTACGGTGGAATATGGTTTAGGAATTCGTCAGACTAAGGAACAACCCTTAACGTTGGCTCAGGTGCGCACCCCATCTCCGTACAACACGTATATCATGCCAGGGCTTCCACCAACCCCGATCGCAAGTCCTGGGCTAGCGAGTCTGAAAGCGACTTTGGAGCCGGAGCAGACTAACTATCTGTACTTTGTCGCACGTTATGATGGAACGCATGTCTTTAGCCGAACCTTAGCAGAGCATGAGTCTGCCCAAACTCAGATCCGCGATCGGGTAGAAGCAAGCGCGACTCCCGCGCCCACTTCATCCTCTCCTAAACCTAAAAAGCCATAAACCTAAAAAGCCACAGTTAGTTGCGGGTCGTTGCGGCTGGCGGCTAGAAGGATTAGTTAAAACTTGAGTTCAGCTTCTCAACTTTAATTTCTCAATTAAGGGCAAAAAATCTGTTGATGATCTGTCAAGGGTGTTCTCGAAATTTGCCCTAACTTACGTTTATGCTACTCGTACAATATCTTTAATAGTCCGTCTTTAATAGTCCGTCTTTAACAGTTTGCCTTTAACAGTCCGTCTTTAACAGTTTGCCTTTAATAGGCTATTTTTAACGGTTTTTCTGTGGTTTTTGCTTTTAAAAACTCGTTTAAAGTCTTGCTGATCATTCGATCTTCCTGTTTCTAGTTTGTACCTCCTAGCCCAAATTTTTACCTATGTCTTGGGGAAAACTTCTGCAACCTGACCTACTGCTATCGGATACGATTTTGAGCCTCAGCCCTGAATTGCTTCAGCAACGGGGTCTGCGCGGGCTTGTATTGGACGTGGATGAAACCCTCGTACCGATCACCATGGCGCAAGTGTCGTCGGAACTCTTGCCTTGGGTTGAAGCTGTCCAAACGGTGACCCCAAAAATTTGGCTAGTGAGCAACAACATCAGTGAAACTCGCATCAAGCGCATTGCTGAAACGCTCAAAGTACCTTACATTGCTGGAGCGGCTAAGCCGTCTCGCCGAAAATTGCGCCGTGCGGTAGAAGCGATCGGTCTGCCGCCAGAGCAAGTAGGAATGGTAGGCGATCGTTTGTTTACGGATGTCTTGGCTGGAAATCGTTTGGGAATGCACACGATTTTGGTAAGGCCAATGGTTGATCCGCAAGAAGATCGGCGTTATTTGATTCACTCGATCGAGTTTTTCCTGTCCAAAGTCCTGGGAGCATCCTTAGTCGCCCACAAGCCTTAGTGCAATCAGGCCATATCAGCTTGCTCACACCTGTGCAGTGATAGAACCAGTGACAGAGCTAAACCTCACTCGTCTAGCTCTCATAGTTTTTTCATCTTCACAATTTTGGAGAACCTCTCCGGTACGCTGGACGCTGTACCCAATGTCTGTCCGGCCATGCTGACTGGTTTTACTGCTTCTCTCTTACTGATTACAATTTCCGAACTGGGAGATAAAACTTTTTTTATCTCTCTTTGTCTTGCGATGCGCTACCCGCGTCGTTGGGTCTTTGTTGGATCGATCGTGGCCTTAGCCGCCATGACCATTTTGTCCGTTGGTCTCGGTCAACTGGTGGCGCTGCTCCCCAAGCAGGTAACCCATTATGCCGCGATCGGGCTCTTCCTGCTATTTGGCTTCAAGCTACTGTACGATGCCAGCCAAATGACTTCTATGGCCCCTAGCGCAGAGGCCGAGAAGGAAGCGGTCGAAGCCATCGCAGAAGCGGAAACAAAGCTCAAAAAAGCAGCTCCCTTCGCCATCATGGCAGAAGCCTGTGTATTGGTGTTTCTAGCCGAATGGGGCGATCGCACGCAATTTGCCACCATTGCCCTAGCAGCCGCCAATAATCCTATCGCCGTCACGATTGGCGCAATTCTGGGACACGCGATTTGTGCGCTGATTGCCGTCATCGGAGGTCGGTTAATTGCAGGGCGGTTATCGGAACGGGTGGTGACTGCTTTAGGGGGCGTGCTGTTTTTGATTTTTGCGATCGTGGCTCTGTTTGAACCTATCTCCTCTTGAACAAAACTCTAATCGACCGCTTCCCTAGAGGATTCGTAGACTGATAGCTCAGGTGAGTGGCAAGACTCAACCCGCCTACGAAACCTCATGGGAACTTTATAGGCAGTTTGGATCCTTGTAAAGACATTGTAAGGCTCACTAACCAACCCGTATTTATACAGTCATTCTTGCTTCAATCGATAGAGTTATTCTGCCAAAGTCATTACTGACTGCAATTCATTACATTGGGGATTGGGTCTATGGGAATCGGGATCCGAGGGGTTCATCGTATCAAGGCAACGGGGCGACGCATCCTCAGACGCCCTGTTGCCCAGCAATTCACCCCTGCTGTCGTCCAAAAAGAAATCCTTTCGGGAATCACCGTCGCCTTAGCGCTAATCCCAGAATCCTTAGCCTTTGCCGCGATCGCCAAGGTCAATCCCATGGTGGCGCTCTACACCTCGTTTTGTATGGCCATCGTGATTGCGATCGCTGGGGGCAGACCGGCTATGATTTCTGCCGCTACAGGTTCAATGGCGTTGTTGATGACGTCCTTAGTGGCTAACCATGGGGTGGAATATCTCTTTGCCGCCACTGTCTTAACCGGAGTGCTGCAATTCTCGATTGGTTTATTCAAGTTAGAGAAGGTTTTTAGTTTCATTCCACAGTCCGTCATTGCTGGCTTTGTCAATGGGCTAGGAATTTTGATCTTTGTGGCACAAATCCAGCAATTTGCTGGAGAACCCTGGCAAATGCCCGTCATGGTAGCGGTCACGCTGGCGATCGTCTATATCTTCCCTCGGATTACCAAAGCGGTGCCTGCACCGTTAGTGGCCATCATTGCCATGACGATCGTGGCCATTGGTCTCAAATTACCCATTCGCCGCGTTGGAGATATTGGAGAAATTACCCGTAACTTGCCCAGTTTGCATTTTCCCAACGTTCCCTTCACCCTAGAAACCTTCGGCATCATCTTGCCCTATGCTGTGACGCTGGCGATCGTGGGTCTTCTGGAATCGTTGCTAACCGCAGCCTTGTTAGATGACTTGACCGATACCTCTAGTTCCCGCAATCAGGAAACCAAAGGACAAGGCATCGCCAATATTGTCACGGGTTTTCTGGGTGGCATGGCCGGGTGTGGCATGGTAGGACAATCTATTATTAACGTGCGATCGGGCGGGAGTCGGCGGCTTTCCACGGGTGTTGCGGGTGCGTTTTTGCTGTTTTCGATCTTTGCCCTGCGCGATTGGGTACAGCAGATCCCGATGGCGGCGTTGGTGGGCGTCATGATCATGGTGGCGTTTGAAACCTTTGATTGGCGATCGCTCACGACTTGGCGCAAAACTCCCATGCCAGAACTGATTGTCATGCCCTTAACCGTAGGGATTACCCTGCTGACCCATGACCTGGCAAAGGGGGTTGTAGTTGGTGTACTGGTCAGCCTGCTGATTTTTGGCTGGCAAGCCGCCAATGTGCGGGTGACTGCTTCTCTGGGGCAGGGCGATACCAAAGTCTATGCGCTGTCCGGTCAACTATTTTTTGGCTCGACCAGCCAGTTGATCGAGCAGTTTACCTACCGCGACGATCCGCCCCAGATCATTCTGGATTTACACCACGCCCATCTCTGGGACTTTGCTGCGGCAAGTTCCCTAGCCAAAATTATCAGCAAGTATCACCAATTTCACAAACAGGTCAGATTAGTTGGGTTAACGCCAGAGGGAGCCGCCGCCCTACGACGGGCAGGACTCCCCCCAGAACAGATGATTCTGCGTACCGATCGGCTCCATTCCCAAGTGGCGTAAATGGCCAGGTGACAGGAATACACAGCCTGACTTACCGCTGATAGTCGCCGGATTTGCCCCCCGTTTTTTGCACAAGTTGAATGCCCTCAATCTGCATCGACTTCTCCACCGCTTTGGCCATGTCATAGAGCGTCAAGGCGGTGACTGACACAGCGGTCAGAGCTTCCATTTCCACCCCTGTTTCCGCTTTGGTTTTCACAGTGGCTTCAATGCGCAGACCGGGCAAGCTTTCTACCGGAAAGATCTGCACTTCCACCTTTTGCAGCGGGAGCGGATGGCAGAGGGGAATCAAATTGGCCGTTTGTTTGGCAGCCATAATGCCAGCAATGCGAGCCGTTCCCAGCACATCACCCTTGGGCAAATCGCCCGCCAGAATGGCCTCTAGGGTCGATCGCTGCATCCGGACAAAGCCCTCCGCGATCGCCTGTCGCACGCTTGCCGTTTTAGCGGACACATCCACCATCTGCGCCTGTCCCCGATCGTCCAGATGGCTCAGGGAGGTGGAATTCAGAGCATTTTCAGAAATGTTTTGCATGTTTTGAGTAGGGTGTGTTAGTATAAATCTTGTGCGAGGGCTTGTAGCTCAGTGGACTAGAGCACGTGGCTACGGACCACGGTGTCGGGGGTTCGAATCCCTCCTAGCCCGTACAAAAAAGAGGTTACTTTAAAGTAGCCTCTTTTTTATTGGTTATTTTTATGCTTTGAGAATTACGCTGCCAGAATTTCAGTAAGGTGGTTGCTGATTAGCGAGTGCGAACGGCTGTCCCCACTGCCGTGATCAACAGCATGACGCCAGATTGATCAAGGTTGATGGTTCCAGTGTCAATTTCAATCCCCACGATCGCATTCGCCCCCAGCGCCTTTGCGCGTTTTTCGAGTTCTGCCAAGGCTTCCTGTTGCCCCTGTTGGAAAACCCGCTCATAGCTGGCAGTACGGCCACCAATAATGTCCCGGATTCCAGCGAAAAAATCGCGTAAAGCGTTACTGCCGTACACCACTTCAGCCGTAACTAAGCCAAGATAGGAGTCTATTTCTAGTCCCTGAAGGATATCAGTTGTTGATAAAATCATGGGCTATCCTCGCAAAATGAACCCAGAGATGGTAGCATTTCTGCCCGTTCCTCACACAACTCTCACTATGACCCACTCTTTTGGTAAGTCAATCCTGGGGGCGATCGTCACCACCCTGGTTTTGTCCACAGGTGTTCCCGCAATGGCGCAATCCACCAAAATGGCGCAATCCACCAATCTGTATGCTCAAAGCAAGCCCAGTGCAGAACAGCAAGAACTGGAAACGGTTCTGAAGGATGCACGGGATCAAATTGAGGCAAAGAACTTTGCTAGAGCCCTGTCCCTCTTTGAACGAGCAGCCCAGCTAGATCCCCAAAATGCTCGTATTTTCTCCAGTATTGGCTACATTCAAGCCACCCAGGGACGTTACCAGGAAGCGATCCAAGCCTATCAACAGGCAATCGCGATCGATCCCAAAAATGCCGACTTTGCCTATGCGTTGGGCTTTAACCTCGCCAGCTTAGGCCAGGAAAATGATGCGATTACCGCCTATCGAACAGCGGTGAACTTAAACAACCGACATCTCAACGCCTATCTGGGCTTGGGCCTATTACTGACCCGACAAAATCAGTATGAAGCAGGACTCCAAGCCTATCAACAAGCATTAAAAATTGATGGCCAAAATACCGATGCGCGGACGGGTATTGGCTTCATCCTGCTGGAACAGGAACGGCCCGATGATGCGATTAATGTCCTGCAACGGGCAGCGAAGTTTGACAACCAGTCAAGCCGCATTCCCCTAGGATTAGGGATTGCCTACTTGATGCGCAACGATCGCACCTCTGCCCTGCAATCCTTTGAACGGGCTGCGCAATTGGATCCCCGCAATGCTAAGCTGCAAGCCCAGATTGGCCGAGTCCTACAAGCTGCGGGAGAAACAGAAGCGGCGATCGCGGCGTACCAGCGGGCCATTTTGTTGAATAACGGCTTACCGGAAGCCCACCGAGGTATTGCAGACAGTTACTTTCAGCAGGGGGACTATGCTAGTGCGATCGCGGCTTACCGCGAGGCAACCCGGCTTGATCCAGAAGATGCCAGTGCGTTCTATGGTTTAGGTCAGGCGCTACAAGCCCGCAGTCAACGGGAGGCGGCGCTGCAAGCGTTCCAACGAGCCTACAAGCTTTATCAACAGCAAGGCCAAGAAGAGAATGTACAACGGGTACAAGCCGCCCTCAAAGCCCTGGAACCGTAAGCGTAGATCCCCAGCCAACCCAGTCACAGGGGGCAACTAGTTACAGGGGATAACAAGGCTCAAAAAATCGATCGCAGATTTTCCAAAAATCTACGATCGATCTTGATCGACCTCTGCGATCGGGGTAAAACTCACCTGAGGTGAACTTCACTCGATTGTTCAGATTTGCCTGGAACTAAAACTTAGCTTCTACTGGCCGTCGGATAGGCGGCGCTGCAATGGGTTCCGGAGCCATCACAGGTGGCGGAGCAAGAACGGGGGCCGGAGCTGGAACCGCCGGTACACCACTATCAAAAATCAGCTCATTCCCTGCCATCCGTCCGGTTTGGCTAGGTAAAAACTGCACCGAAGTGTTAAATGGGTTCTCCAAGTCCGCCGTCCGGAGGTAGGGATCTTGATCAGTCTGCAACTCTAGCAGGTAGCGATAGATCCGATGGACACTCTTAGCGTCTTTGATGATGGCATTTTCAGGAAATTCCGGCCCAAATATGGTGTGAAAGTTCTGCGTGGTTGGAAAGTCACGACTATTCACATAGGTTTTGGCGTGATCAAAAAATTCCCGATCCATCGCATCGGGAATAGTTTCATCGGGCCGATAAACTGTTGCAGCGGTGGGTTCTTGCGCTTGCACTGCGGCCATGGGTAGAAACCCAAGGGTTACAGTGAGCAGCAAGCTACCCCAATGTTTTAGCTTTGCGCCCATAGAATATTGACCTTGAAGTTTGTGATTCGAAGTTTTCGATTCATGGTAGCCGATCATTTCCGACTAAGATCAAATTTGGCAAGATCCCATCCTTGAATAGTCAAAGGATTTAACGCGCCGCGATCGCTAGGATTAACCGATTTCTGAGCCTGGGTTGCACCAAAGAGTTCACCAAAATCAGAACTTTGAGTTCAGTCAATTTGAGTGAAGTCTTGGATGACAACTTTCTGTTCACGTTGATCCAATTCCTGTTGATCAAAGTTGCGATCGTGCCCCCAATTGATGTTTTTAGTTTGCCCTGATGACCCTAGAAAATATGACTCAATCTAACTTTGCTTGGGCAAGTGCTGACCTGTCTGATCTCCGGCAAGCCCTTTTAGATTTGTTTTGCGAAGTTGCCTATAAAGAGGGGGATTTCCTACTCTCTTCCGGACAGCGCAGCACTTATTACATCAACGGCAAGCAAGTCACCCTGCACCCCCAGGGCGCATTGGGCGTTGGGCGCATTCTGTTGCCCTACATTCCCGCAGAGACTGTTGGAGTGGCAGGGCTCACCCTAGGGGCAGACCCGATCGTCACCGCCGCTAGCGTCGTTGCTGCCTATGAAGGCCGATCGCTGACGGCGTTAATTGTGCGGAAAGAAGCCAAAGGTCACGGCACCCAAGCTTACATTGAAGGGCCAACTCTACCTCCCGGCAGTCCTGTGGTGGTGTTGGAAGATGTTGTAACTACGGGACAGTCGGCCATGAAAGCTGTGCACCGCCTACGGGATGTAGGCTACCAGGTCGATCGCGTGATTTCCTTGGTTGATCGACAACAGGGCGGTGCGGAATTTTATGCAGAGCAAGGCTTAAACTTTGACGCTGTGTTTACGATCGCGGATCTGCAACACCATTGGAAAACGTTGCATTCCGCCTAACCTAATCCGATCACCTCAACAGGTGCTCCGTCCATCCCATCTATAATTTTCTCAACAACCGATGGGATGGAGCGTACCACGATCACGGCCTACGATTGACCTTACGATCGCACATGGGGCGCTAATAACGTGTCCCAACTTTGAGACTTTTTCGCATACTCACGACCACAGCGCTGAGCACGGGCTTCGGGCAATAAGCCGTCCTTGACTAGATCGGAAAATTTCTCGGGATCTTTGCCATAGACTAAACAAGCAATGCCATAGAACCGCTGTAAGTCCAAGGAATGCTCGTCCCAAAAAGCCAAATCTTCCGACTGCTGCTCGCTTTGTAATGCAAACCAATGGGCAGCATTCAGCACGGCTTTTTCTCCATCTGTTCCTGCTTCAAGCAACAAGATGGTGGAAAACTCATCCACTGCATCCTCTTCCCGTCCTGTGGTGGGTAAATCGTACAAATCAATTAATCCATGGCCCAGTTCATGGAAAAAGACAAATAGGTTGGTGTAAAGCATGGACTCGCCCAAATCCTGATCAGAGGTTGCCGTAGGCGCAAACAACTTCCCGAAATAGGCCAATAACTCATCACACATCACAATGCTTTTGTGGTCAGCACTGTAAAAAGCATTCTCGGTACCACACTCTGCTAAAGAGATCGTGACATCTGTGGGTAAACGCAACACTTTATTCAGTTCTTCAGCGATCGTTTCGTACAACCGGCTTTCCTGCATTACTTGCCGAAAAGGTGCAAATTCCGCATTTTTAACCGGGCCATAGGCAACTTGGAACTGGCCACCTGCCTGGGCTATTTGAGACGTGGGAGGGAAGGTCGCAACTGCAGTTCCCTGCCAAGCGTGCAGCAAAACTAAGAAACCAGCCGTCAATGTTGCTAGCCAAATAGGCCATTTTCGCAGGCACGATCGAACGTTCATAGTTGATCCAAGAGGGAAGCAATAATGGAAATTTAACGAAATTACAGATAGCTTTACCCACCGTAGAAAGTGGATAAATCAATCGTCAAGGGAAATACACAACTTGCATTAATTCTGTTAATGCATTGGCCGTAGAATTCACCTTGCTTCCATAGTTCTGGAATACCTTAACCTCATGCAGCAGGTTTCAAAACTGCACAGGGAGGGGTTATTCTTGGATTCTGCCTTGGGAGAGATGTTGTTTCCTAACTGAGCAGAAAGCCAGTCGAGAATGGCAAAATCAAAGAACGATCCCGCTGATTGATTAACCTCCTAGAGAAGTAATAGCTGCTGTATGGTCGCATCCCCCCTTATCTCCCCATCCCCTCAACTTACCCAAGTGCGCCTAGATTTGCGATCGCTCCATCCTCAGATGATTCAGTGGCGGCGACACCTGCACCAGCGACCGGAACTGGGATTCCAAGAACAACTCACCGCAAGTTTCATTGCTACCAAGCTGCAAGAGTGGGGCATTCCCCACCAAACAGGGATCGCTAAAACGGGGATTGTCGCAACGATCGTCGGTAGCCAGCCTGGAAAAGTACTGGCGATTCGAGCCGACATGGATGCCCTACCGATTCAGGAAGAAAACGAAGTCGAGTATCGATCGCAGCATGAGGGCAAGATGCATGCCTGTGGTCATGATGGCCATGTCGCGATCGCCCTGGGGACCGCTTACTACCTCTCTCGCCATCCAGACTTTGCAGGCACCGTCAAAATTATCTTCCAACCTGCGGAGGAAGGCCCCGGCGGCGCTGAACCAATGGTGGCCGCTGGGGTTTTACAAAACCCGACAGTGGATGCAATCATTGGCTTGCACCTGTGGAATCAGCTTCCCATTGGCACAGTCGGCATCCGCAGTGGGGCTTTAATGGCTGCCGTTGAAACCTTCCGCTGCACCATTTTTGGGAAAGGGGGCCATGGTGCCATTCCCCAGCAGACGATCGATTCGATCGTCGTTGCCGCTCAAGTGGTTAATGCCCTGCAAACAATCGTGGCCCGAAATGTCGATCCGATCGAGTCTGCCGTCGTCACCGTGGGAGAGTTCCATGCCGGAACCGCCTGTAACGTGATTGCTGATACCGCCCGACTCAGTGGCACTGTTCGCTATTTCAATCCAAACTACGCCTCCTTCTTTCAACAGCGGGTGGAACAGGTCATTGCAGGGATTTGCCAAAGCCATGGCGCAACCTATACCTTGAACTATCAAAAACTCTATCCACCCGTCATTAACAACCCAGACATTGCAGCCCTGGTGAAATCCGTTGCCGAAACAGTCGTTGAATCGCCCTTAGGGGTCACCCCCAACTGTCAAACTATGGGGGGAGAAGACATGTCCTACTTTTTAAATGAAGTACCGGGTTGCTACTTCTTTCTGGGCTCTGCCAATCCGGCCCAGGGATTAAACTATCCCCACCATCACCCCTGTTTTGATTTTGATGAAACCGCGCTGGCCTTGGGGGTAGAACTTTTTGTTCGTTGCGTAGAAAACTTTTGTCATCTTCCCACTGCTAATTAATCGGTGGTAAACCAGAGAGTTGATTAATCTGAGGGTTGACAAATCTGAAGGCAGTTGTATAAACACCTTACAGAGGAATTACATCTAACCTTAAATTTCATAATTGTTTGCAACCTAACTTTCTACCGATTAATGCCTTTATTTCCCTAGTTTGGGCCTCTTTGCCACTACTTTAGATAATTTCTCTGGACTCCAATATTTATATTTTTCAAAAACACAGTAGAATTACTGAACACCTCAAGCTAGGATATAAGACAAAGTCAGTACGATCTCTGTTGTAAATTTACAACTTAACTAGTTTCACATTTCAAGTAAGGAATGTGATGCTCTGCATGTGATCATGATCACACCACTTCACTGATCTCGATCTCTTGCAGAATGAATTGATGTAGACATAATAAAGGGGACTCAACTTTAGCCGAGTCATCAACAGGGAACACACGACTGGCCGACAGGTTTCTTAAGAGGACTGTCGGTTTTTTATTGGCTACACTTTTTTATTAGCTACAATGCCTGTGAATGTCCTGCGTTGCTTCTGAATGTTTTTCGTTGGCCGCAGCAGGTTCTCTAGTCTAGTCAATTGGCAGGATAGGCTGCTTCGGCATAATTGCTCACCTTTTGAGCCCAGTTTACGATCGCAGTCTTCTAGTCGGCCGACTCCTGGGTATTCCTAGGCCAAACCAATAGCTTTCAGCCACCTCGAGCTGAGATTTGCAGTGTCTTGAGGGATTTGATGGGGTAGAAAAGTGTTCCGACTCCGCCGCAATGCTTATCTTTGGAACGTACCTTCCTAAACCGCATAGAATAGGGGGTAAAAGATTTTTTTCCGGAGTCTCAGCCAATAGCATCGTCTAGGGTACTAGGTCTACCTAGTGGGTTTCTGGTTGAACTATGTTTATGGCATCTCCACTCAGTTTTTCATCTTCTGAGTCTTCTTTTCAGTCTGATCGATCGACCGATCACAAAGCTGATCCGTTTGTAAGCTCTGCCTCAGCAGCAGATCAGCACCACCCTAACAATCTCCATCCATCTGCCGTGGTGAACCAAGAGACTGATTTAGATAGCATTTTCACGTTGATTGGGAAAGTTCTTCCCTTCGAAGCGTGCTTGTATCATCAAATCCTCCCCCTTTCGATCCAAGGGAGCAAGCTGCGACTGGGCATGGTCAATCTACAAGATGCAGCAGCTTTGGACTATGTGCGTCGCATTTTGGCGTTTCTTAACTACTCGTTAATCCCTCAAAATATTACTTCAGAAACTCACCATAAGGTTCTGTCGGCCTATTTAAACTTAGTTGAAAATCGCGCCAGAAAACCGTCTGTCCTTGCCCCAACATCAGTGAGCCGATTAGGCGCTAAAGTACAGCCAACACCTCCCCAGCCCCCACCGATTAATCCTGCTTCGTTGAAAGAAACCCTCGTGCTGGAAAGTCCTGAGACTTTGACGGACTGGAATATTCCTTCCCTGCACCGCAGCACAACAACCCAAGATGGCAAAACCTGTCTTCAAGAGGATGGGGCAGATGCTTCTGACGTAGTCTTCCCCGAAATTCAACCCATCCCGCAATCCCCTTTTGCGTCCCCTAGCGCCAACCCGTCCCATCCGATCGAGGGGACGAGGATTGATCCCACCCCATTAACCTCCTCAGCCCCCCCCTTAGAAGACACCGCCATTGCAAAGCCCCCACTGACCCAAGAAGTGACCTCCCCATCCGAGGGCAATCGGAGCAATCCACTGCCTAGTCATCATCCGGTCAATTCTGATCTGGCGTCTGTATCCGTGGCAGTTCCCCCCTTTCCCTGGCCAGAAAATGCGCTCCCATCCCTTAAAATTTCGCCTCAGTATCTCGACAGTTCTCCCGAAATTCTCAGTCACCTACCACCTCAGCAACTCATTCAAGAACTCCTGGGTCGTATCGTAGAAGATGGGATTGGCCGGTTGTATTTTGAGCGTCAGCCCCAAGGGGGGCGCGTTCTCTGGAGCGAGAATGGTGTAGTTAAATCGATGCTGGACAACCTCAGTAAGGAATTATTTGACGGGTTGTTATATCAGCTTAAGCGCTTAATGCGTTTACCCTTGAAGCCGATCAATCAGCCCCTACAGGTTGAGATTGAACGGCTGTATGAACGCAACCGCATTTTGCTACGGTTGCGCATCATTCCGAAACCGACAGGAGAAGAGGCAACTCTGCAAGTGTTGCGCGGTGCAGCCTTAAAGTTCTACCAGCAGCAGCAGTTAACGAATCTCAGCCGGGATACGTTGACAATTGCCAAGGAACTGCAACACAAAATTACTGAGCTACACAATCGCGCTCGTATTAACCTCGCTTCCACCGATGGCAAAACCAATGGCCTGGATTTAGATCGGTTAATCCAATCCGTGGAAGATCAGTTAACCCGTCTCAAGGAATTGAAGCGGCAACAGGAAGAGCGGGATTTGTCCTAGCGTCGATTTCTAGACCAGTCCCAACCCAGGTGATTTCTAGAAAAAATCCCAACAAAAGGGGGGTGGACTTTGCCACGCTTGGGTCAGGTGAGTGAGGATTGTGCGATCGCCCTGCCAATGAACTTCCTCGGTCCAGAGCAGATCCTCAACTGTACGGGTTCCAGCAAACAGGACGCTGAGGTGCTCGATCGACAGGGTAAGGATGGCAGGGGCTTCCGCCAATGACGGTAAAGGAGTACAAGTCATGCGGCCCTCTGCACAGTCAACCCACCACTGCGAATCCCCTAAAATTGCGTCCTGAACTTGCATAGCCAAACTAAACGGGGCTGTAGGTTGCACTGGACGGGACGTTAGCGCAGCTTGGCAGTCTACTAAACGCCACATGAAGCTACTGCCGATTTCTCCTAGGCGATGGCTGAACCGGAACAAGATGCGATCGTGCCCTTGGGGTAGGACGCGATCCTGCTGTTGCAGTAAATGGGGAAAGGGATCCGCGCTGTGGGTATGCCAAATCAGGCGGGAAAACTGATCGCGCAAACTTCGTAGGAAGGTCAAAATTCCTCGGTAGCCTGCTAGATTTAAGGCCACCCATTCCCGCACGACCGCGATCGGTTTAGTGCCATAGATTGCCTGTTGTTCCACCCCCAGCAGGACATACCCCAAGAGTGTTTCGCCGTCCCAATAGCCCCATAAATCCTGGCCTGGAAGCGGTTGAAACCATGCCTCCCACTGCCGATCGGATCGCAGTAGCCAACCGTTATTTTGCAGCGCGACCTGTTGATAGAGGGTTTGGACGGCAGGGTGTTCCCTAGGGGTAATGGGTTGGACAGTTCCCGATCGCGGGTATTTAGGTAAGTGCTGTGGGGCGATCGGATATTGATAAACTTGCCCAACCCAGCCCCAGCCCAAACTGCGATAAAAGCCGTGCTGGAAGGGATAGAGCATGAGTAAAGGGATGTGTTGCGCCTGGGCTTGGTGGATCGCCTGGGTCAGCATCCAGTGGGCGATCGACTGGCCTCGGCATTCCGGCGCAACGGCTACTCCGCCTAGCCCGATCGCGGGAATCACGCTGCCTAAACAGGCAATTTGCAACTCCAGTTCCGCATAGGTGGCGACGACGCGATCGATCTGGGAATCCGTGACGACCCAGCGCCGTCGATCGGGCAACTGCAACCCTTGGCCAAACCAGCCCTCTTGCACCTGCTGATTGGATTGAGTGGGCACAAAGGCAAAGCGAGTCAGACGGGCGATCTCAGGTAAATCTGCCGCTTCGGCCAGTCGAACAGTGAGAGATGAATTCAACATACACAATCAGCAGACAAAAGAAGAGGTGCAGACCTAGACATCATTCTAGAATCTACACCTCTTCAGGCTTTCGCCAACCCCACAAGGGGGTAGTGCGCTAAGTGCAAAAATTATCGGTCTTTAGAAGGGGATGATTTTGACTGCTGGGCACGGGCTTCTTTCCAGGCTTGAATCAAGCGACCAGTGTTGGTGCCAAATTCGTCAGCGCCCAAGAGAGAACCCACCCGAGCCTCATCCCAAGATGCAGAGAACAGACCGTAGGATAAGCCCAAAACTCCGAGGCCAAAGAACCCTAAACTCACGAGCAGGACGGCTGTATTCGGAATTTTGTAGTGGAGTTGAATTACCAGTAGGTAGCTGACCACAAAGGTTGCCATGCCTAAAAAGGTAGGAACTCCGCTGAAGAAAGCCATCCGCCGAGCCATGCGTTGACTGACAACTTCAGGAACCCCCATGCCACCCGGCTTAGCGCTGGCCGATCGCTCGGCTTTTTCAGGTTGACTCTGGTTCTCAGAACTTGCCCGGGCCTCCGCTGGCTTTGCTGCCTTTTTTTTCGAGGCACCTGGTTCAAAGGGAAGGCGTTCAGAAGCGGATTCTTGCTTAGACTTTTGCGGTTCAGCCGACATAGGGAGCACTCTGCCAAATAAGGTCTTAACCGCGAATACCCAGACGAGTAATCAGTGCGCGGTAGTGGGCATTATCCTTACCTTGGATGTAGGCAAGTAGACGCTTACGGGTTCCGATCATGCGCAACAGACCCATGCGGGAAGCGTGATCTTTCTTGTTGGTCTTGAGGTGCGCACTGAGCTTGTTAATGCGCTCCGTCAAGATGGCAACTTGCACCTCAGCGGATCCAGTATCGGTTTCGTGGGTTTGGTAATCAGAAATGATTTCTTGCTTACGAGTTTGCAGCAAAGCCATGGGATTATTGCGTTTCCTTGCTTTAAGTTTTAGACAGCAGTTAACAATACTAGCATAGGAACTCCCCGCTTTGGAAAGAGTTGAAGGAGATCGCGATTTCCCCATGGGCCACGGCGATCGCGCCGACGAACCCGTCGGTCAGCGGCAGTTCCCGCAATTGCCATGCAGTGGGAGGACTTTCTGGGAGGGTGATGATGCGGACAGGTTCCTCCTGGGCCGATCGACCTAGGGCGAGTTGCAGGTGCTGGAGTTTGCCCAAGCCTTCCCCGGTGGCTTTGAGGAAGGCTTCTTTGCACGTCCAGTAGCGGAAAAACAGCGTTTCCCGATCGGCGATCGGGGCGGACATGATCTGGGCATGTTCATCGGGGGCGTAGAAGCGGGCCGTGAGCTGGTCTAACTGTGGTATGGGACGGATTTTTTCCAGGTCAACGCCGATCGCGGCTCCCTGGGTGAGGGCAATGAGGGATTGATCCTCGGAATGGGCCAGATTGAACTGCCAGCCAGAATTGGCGGGATAGGCCAAGTCAGGCTTGCCGTGGGCTCCATAGGAAAATTGCAAGCGCTCTGGCGCAATTCCCAGACATTGCCCCAGTAACCCCCGCAGGATGCCCCGCCCTGCAATAAATCGATCGCGGTGCAGGGGTTTGACAAAGCGATCGGCCCGTTGCTGCTCATCCGGTGACAGGCGTTGGGCATAGTGGGCCAGTTGGCTGCGATCGCAGTCAAGTCCTGCTTGCCAAAGATGTACGGTTGCCATCGTCGTTGCTATCGTCGTTGCCGCCTAGGCTGGAGTGCTAGCGGGGGGTGCTGAATTGTCCGGCAGGGAGGGTCGCCACAGCAGATAGCCCAAGGTGCCGAAGAGGGGAAGGCAGGAGACGATCCAGAAAATCCAGCGATCGGTTATGCCGCGCCGTGCCATGTCGTCCCCCAGTAGTGTGGGAAAGAGCAGCGAGAGGAGACAGAAATCTAAGCTCATGACGTGGATAAACCGACTGGTGCGCCACTGCTGGACAAAATCCGCCCAGTCGCCCTGGCTGAAGCCAAGGTAGAGCATTGTGCCTGCTGCTAGAGCAATGACGATCGCCAGCCAGCGGGAATCCCACAGTTTAATCACCCAGTTTTTCGGCCCTACAAAGGCGGGATTATCTTTACGGAAAATTAGATAGGGCAGGATGGCGAAAGCTCCCACTGCAAAGGATCCTGCGGAAAAGGCCCAGGCGGGAAGTTTTTGGCCGCGTCCATCGCTGTAGAGCAGGCAGCCGTAGGCTAAGGGCAACACGCCCATAATGTTGAACAAATTGACGATCAACGGATTAATGCCGTCAAATTTTCCGGTAGAAAGGCGAAGAATTAGGTCGAGGGTGTCTGGTCGATCGGGGGGAGCCAGCAGGAAGGCATACCCAACGAAACCGATCCACAGGACTGCTAAAAAAATCGATCGAAGTAGCATAGGAACTTGCCAGGAGTCTCGGTTTAAGGGTAGCAATATGAAGCTGATCGATCGGCTAATCATTTTTGGGATGACCAGCGTGGATGACTAGCTTGGATGACCAGCGTTGATTCACTAGTTGCTTCAGTATAGAAAGAGAACGATGGCTGAGACGAGTCAATACTGCACCGTTCTGGTGACGGTACCCAATGGCACGATCGCCGAAACGATCGCCCATGCCTTGCTAGAAGCAAAACTGGCGGCCTGTGTCAGTCTGTTTCCCGTCACGTCGATTTACACCTGGCAGGGCGAAGTGCAGCAGGAGGGCGAAGTGCAACTGCTGATTAAAACGGACTTGGTGCGGTTTAGTGAGCTTGAAGCGATGGTGCGATCGCTCCATCCCTACGAGGTACCGGAAGTGATTGCGCTGCCGATCGTGGCAGGCTCCCCACCCTACCTCCAGTGGATTGCTGAACAGGTGACGGGAGCGTAACGATCGGTAGGCCAGTTAAATTTACAGCGAAATCTAAAGAGTTCTGGGCACTATGCCGAGGCGATCGAGCAGGTCAGCGTCGTGGTTGCGGGAAGGATTGGGGGCCGTTAGCAACACGGGGCCGGTGAAGATTGAGTTGGCTCCGGCGAGGAAACAGAGGGCCTGTAGCTCATCGCTCATCTGGGAGCGGCCTGCGGTCAAGCGCACGATCGCCTTGGGGAAGAGGATGCGCGTGGTGGCAATCATCCGCACCAGGTCAATGGGATCGACGGGGGGCGCGTTTTCCAGGGGGGTGCCTGCGATCGGAATCAGGCTGTTGATGGGAATGGACTCCGGTGTGGGATCCAAGGTGGTTAAGGCTTCCAGAAATTCCAAGCGATCGGTTTCCGACTCACCCATGCCGACAATGCCTCCGCAACAGACGGAAATTCCGGCATCACTGACCGCTTTAATCGTATTGAGTCGATCCTGGTAGGTGCGGGTGGTAATGATTTTTTCGTAGTAGTTGGGTGAGGTGTCTAGGTTGTGGTTATAGGCGGTTAAGCCCGCTTCCTTGAGTTGCTGGGCTTGGTGGGGTTGCAGCATGCCCAAGGTGCAGCAGACTTCCATATCCAGGGCTGCCACCTGTCGCACCATGTCGAGGACGCGATCGAACTGGGCTCCATCCCGCACTTCCCGCCATGCTGCCCCCATGCAGAACCGGGTGGCTCCGGCGGCTTTAGCGGCCTGGGCCTCTGCCAAGACGGTGTCCGTTTGCATCAGTGGTTCGGGTTTGAGGCCGGAGTTGTTGTGCACGCTTTGGGAGCAGTAGCCGCAATCTTCTGGGCAAGCTCCGCTTTTGATATTGCCTAAGGTGCAGAGTTGCATCGCCCGAGGATCGTGGTGCGATCGATGTACCTGCTGGGCCTCGAACATCAAATCGGGCAAGGGTTGGGAATAGATTTGACGGATCCGATCGAGGGTTTTGGACGATGCAGCAGCAACCATAGGTTTCAAGGTAAAGACGCTAAAGGATGTACCAAATGAATCTAATTAATGATACAGATCTGCGTCCCCGACATTCCCTGCGAAAGGGTGCCTCAGGGGGAATTTCCGAGGGTTATTTTGCGACCTAGGTTGGCCACGGAATAGCCAACCTGGGAGCGAAGGGACTCTGGCCCCTTGGGTCACCGGATGCCAGCCTTAGCCTGATACAATTCACAGAATGCTTGGACGGGCACAGAATGCTTGGACGGGCACAGAATGCTTTACCGGCCTACCGAGGGCTTGGGTAAGCCTAGGACGAACAAGCGTGGTGACGGTTCGTGGTGACGTTGACTGAACTACTATGGGCATTGATTGGGTTGCTCCTGACGATCGGGGGTAACTTTTTGAAGGCTTCGATCGTGGGTTTGCCTTGGACTTGGAGCTTGCAGGGCATTCCGGCGCATTTCTTGGGGGTGAATTACCAAATTGGCGCTGTTTTGCTGGTGGGCTGTTTGGGGGGTAAGAATGCGGCGGTGATTTCTCAAATTGCCTATCTGGGGTTGGGCTTGGCGGGATTTCCCTTTTTTATGAATGGGGGTGGCATTGGTTACCTGCGAGAACCGACCTTTGGGTATCTGTTGGGATTTCTGCCGGGGGCTTGGCTCTGTGGCTATCTCGCGTTTCGGGCGGCACCGCGTTTGGAATGGTTGGCGGTGTGTTGCTTAAGTGGGTTGGCAACGATTCATGCAACTGGGATGCTATACCTCAGTGCGGTGTATGGTCTGAAGTTGGCTGATGCGAGTAAGGTTCCATTGTTGCAGGCGCTGATGACCTATTCGGTGAATTTATTGCCGGGGCAATTGGCAGTGGTTTGCGCGATCGCGCTGGCGGCTTATGCGGTTCGTCGTGCCATGTTTTACTAATCTCTGTGCTTTTATTAACCTGTGCTTTTACTAATCCGTGCTGTGTTTTACTAACCTTTGATGGGCTGTCCCTATGCGCAATCCGTTCTTTTGGCTACTAGCGATTTCCAGTTTGGTTCTCGATCGACTGACGAAGTTGTGGATATTGGATCATTTACCGTTGTGTCCAAAGGGTTGGCCGTTTGAGCTTTGCCACAGTATTCCGATCGTGCCTGGAGTATTCCACCTAACCCATGTGTGGAATGATGGGGCGGCTTGGAGTAGTTTTCGGGGGGCGTGGTGGTTGCCGTTTTTGTCGTTGGCGGTGAGTTTGGGGCTGATGGGGTTGGCGTTTTTTGGCCCGAGGTTAAGTCGTTGGGAGCAGGCGGGTTATAGTTTGGTGTTTAGTGGCGCGATCGGGAATGGCATCGATCGCTTTGCGTTTGATGGTCATGTGGTGGATTTTTTAGATTTTCGGTTGATTCATTTTCCGGTGTTTAATGTGGCGGATACAGTGATTAATATTGGAATTGCTTGTCTGTTAATTGCGAGTTTCCGGCGTCCCAATCCAGCGAGTAAAGAGGATTCTGTAAAATCCAGTGGGCAGTGATGCTGCTGGAAGGGGATGAGTTGTTGTGAGGGTTTGTCTCAGTGGCGCTACCTATTTATGGGGGCGCAAGAGTCCCCGCTGAAGGACAAACCAAGGTAGACCTGCATTGTCGATCTGGACACAGATCTTCGTTGTGATGAAGGCTGCAACTTCTTCGTGCAGTCCTGTGGGTTCCAAATCAAATACCTCTCCATCGATCAGCTCGTAGTGGTTATCACTGCCATCGCGAGCAAGAAACTCTTCAAAGCTAAGTGGCTTCTGTTGAATTGCTGGATCAATTGCAATAGTCATAGGTCAACTTAGCCTAATTGATGCCTCAAGTCTATCAAATCAAGTCTATTAAGCAACTTTGGAAGAAAGCCCAACGTTACGCTTAAGTCATCAGTATTTTTTCGTGGCGACCTGATCTTTCCATTGCAGACCCGCACGATGGGTGGTGTGAGAGGGAAGGGTTAAAATCTCTCCTCGACCCGATTAGACAGCCCAACTTACACTGGAGCCACAGCTTCATCTTGACGCGCATTATTCTCCCCTTCTCGTTACCTGTAAATCAAGCCATTTGGGTATTTAGTAAAACCGCAATCTGACATTTTGACGAGAAAATCTGAAAAATAGTTGACAATGTCAGATTCATGAGTTAGCTTTGGGATATCAAAGAACTCCGAGAGGCGGAGGTTGTCATGCCTGATGGAGATATTGTCCATAGCAGACTCAGGCGGCTTTATCAAAAACCGTACAAGTGGCTTTGTGAAGGAACCGCAACTAACGATGAATGTGCAAGGGCTGTGCTGGAGAAACTCAAGCAAGATATCAAAGCTAAAGGTGATCTCCCCATCTTGCTGGCTCAAGCAATGGCGGCTAGTGTTGCACAAATAATTAGCAATCCTGAAGAAGCTAGGGAAAGCGACTTTGCCAAACTTAGTTTGGAATTCGACAACCTAGTTCATCAGCCAGATGGATCACCTTACATCAAAGAGTTGATACTACGCGCAGGTAAGGGGTATCTCAACGACCTTAGAAGTAGACGAGAAGTAGATATTGCACATACTTCAGAGGCTATTTGGAGACGGTATGCTCATGAAGTGTATGAATCGGAGTTTAAAGAACGTATTCCATTGACTTCAGAGCACTATGCAGGCGTTACTCAAGAAATTCTTGACAAGCGAATTGAGGGAATGCAGCCAAGTATAGATTCTGGGATTCAACAATTTGCCCAAGCTGCTATCAGGAATCAAAGTGTAGCCAAGCTATCTATGCCCCGACGTTCTTCTCGAAAAGCAATTGATTTAGATGAAGATCTTTTAGCAGGTTAAGCAAAATGGAAAGACAAAGTAAGCAAACTTCCGATTTCACCTTGCTTTTCGAGTCTGTGATGAGCAGTGGTGGAAATATCTGCTTATATGATCACTCTAGAAATAAAGAAAGCAATGTGAGAATTGCTGTAGATGATAGCGCATTTAGTTGCCGAATACAAAAGGAATTTCCTTCTATAATTGCTGATCTTATTGATCTAGCAGTTGCTATTCATGCGGCTGATCGTTTGACTTTTCAAAGTCTGAGACAGCAGCAAACTCAGATTCATGTTGTTCTTCCAATACGTCATCCAGAGATTCTAAATCAAAGCTCTTTCCAAGATAAGCTCTCTAGTCTTCTCGGATGGGCTACCGGGAGCAGATGGATATTTGAATTTTCCCAAAGAGTTGATTTGGGACGTGTTGTCGAGCAACAACCCCTACTTACCTCATCTGATCCCTATATAAATGAAGTAGTACTTTGGAGTGGTGGACTTGATGCTTTAGCTGGTCTTTATACTCGCCTTAAGGAAAACCATCAAATATCTTTCATGCTATTTGGAACAGGAAGTAATGACAACTCCTATGCACGTCAAGGACAGATATTTCAAGCACTCCTACCATCTTTTCCTAATCGATTAAATCTTTGTAGAGTTCCAATTCGTTTTTCTGAAAGCAATTTGCATATAAAAAATAAAATTTCTCGTGCAAGGGGCATTGTATTCACGTTGCTTGGCTCAGCTTGCGCATATCTTATGGGCCAGCAAGTTTTGCACTTATATGAAAATGGTATTGGTGCAGTTAATCTCCCCTATCGAAAATCTGCTGTTGGTCTTGATCATTCTCGGTCAGTTCATCCTTTAACCCTTCTTCGGGTTAGCGATTTGGTGTCAGAGCTTGTAGGAGAGGGATTTAGAGTACAAAATCCCTTCCTTTTTTGGACAAAAGCTGAGATGTGCCAGCAGTTAGCAAAAGATATGAAGTATGACTTGCCCGCTTTGACTATTTCATGTGACAGTCCGCATCGTAAGCAACCTATTCAATGTGGCTACTGCTCATCTTGCATATTGAGAAAACAGGCACTTGCTGCCTCACGGGTAGAAGACCAAACTTATTACATAGTGCCTCATAACGATCGTCCAGTGAGTGACATCAGGTTGTATCTTCAGAATATGCTGACGCAAGTTTCTACGCTTAAGGGATTGCTAAATTGTTCAGAAAATGCGATTTCCCAGTGGGAGTCATTAACTCGAAGATTCCCTAGCCTTGACGACATAGTAGATAGGACTCATGGGATAGAAGGCTTAACACCTCCTGAAATGAGGAAAAATTTAATTCGGCTCTATCAAACTTACGTTTTGGAGTGGGATGCTGTAGAGCCTCAAATTTTAGGAGATTTCTTGAGTCAAGTTATCGATCAGCCAATAATTCAAGATTTTCAGATGGCGATTCAGTAAGGGTTGAAGGGAAACGCTATGGCTAACAACGTTCTCGACAATATTGATTTACGGAAATTAGGAGAACTCCTACAACAAGCGCGGAAGAAGAGTGGGCTGACCCAAGCTGATGCGGCTAAGGTTATTGACGCTGCACGCACCACCATTGTTGCCATTGAAAAGGGAGAGCGGCGTCTTAAGCCGAATGAATTAATAAAATTAGCTCGTGCCTACGGGCGAGCTGTCAGCGATTTCGTTCGTTCCAGTCCTGTCACTGAGCCATTTGAGGTTCAGTTCCGCGCTGCTTATCAGCGAAATGAACAGGAAGAAGCACGAATAGCTCCAATTATTGAGCGGTTTGAGGAACTGTGTCGAAATTACTTGGAGCTAGAAAAGATAATGGATGCCCCAATTCCGCGTAACTATCCTCAAGAATATGACGTGGCTAGTATGCCGATAGAGGCAGCGGCGGAAAGTATTGCGATCTCAGAGCGCCAGCGGCTTGGACTCGGTGATGGTCCAATTCCAAGGCTGCGAGACATCTTAGAGCAGAATGTAGGGATTAGGGTATTCTACCTAAACATGCCAGCGAAATATTCAGAAATTTACAGCTATGATGAACAGATTGGTGGCTGTATGGCAATAAACCTGGGTCACTATGAAGAACGGCGGCGTTGGTCTATGGCTCATGGCTATCTCCATTTTTTAGCTCATAGACGGAAGCCTGTCGTTGATTTTGAGGGGCAATATAAAAGGATCCCAGAAAGTGAGCGATTAGCAGAAGCTTTTCCAAAGTATTTTCTAATGCCCACAAGTGGCTTGCTGAGTCGATTTAACGATATGTATCGCACTCATGGCAAGTTCACTCCAACTAATTTGTTTACTCTTGCTCATTATTATGGGGTGTCCATAGAAGCCCTTGTTTATCGGTTAGAAGATATGGAGCTTCTGCCATCAGGAACTTGGGATCGGTTGCGTGATCGAGGATTAAAGGTTAGAAAAGTACAGCAAGAACTAGGTTTAGAAGAGATCAAGCATCGGGCTGACATACTCCCTATCCACTATCAACATCTTGCTATTGAAGCTTTAGAGCAAGGACTTATTACCGAAGGACGCTTTGCAGATTTCCTTGGTGTTGATCGGTTAGAAGCTCGACGCATAGCAGATGCATTACGTGAACATTCCAGCGGGATGCTGGAAGAATCTGCTTATCTAGATTTGCGTCAGGCATAAGACATTGGGAGACAAGTTATGGAAATCAAACACTCCCATATAGTTCTTGATGCCTGTTGTGTCTTGAACTTCTGTGCTTCTGGATATTTGATCGAGATTATACAGTCCATACCAGCTCAAGTCGTAGTTACTGAAGTCGTTAGAGAAAGAGAATTGCTAACGCTCCAACGCTTGGCAGGCGAGAATAATGAAGATACAAATCAGTTTGAAGCAGCTATGGAAAAGGGGCTACTTGCAGTTGCAGATTTTAATTCTGAGAGTGAGGAAGAAACCTTTGTAAACTATGTTTTTGAGCTGGGAGATGATGGTGAGTCAGCAACCTGTGCAATTGCGGTTCATCGAAAATGGGCGATCGCTACCGATGATAAAAAAGCAATTTCCTTTTTTCAACGGGAAGCACCCAATCTGCAAATATTATCGACTTTAGCAATAGTCAAGCATTGGTCAGAGGTAGAGAATGTTTCTTCTGCTACTTTACGATCTGTGCTTACCGCTATACGAACCAGGGGACGCTACATCCCACACCGAAACCATCCCTTACTAGACTGGTGGGAAGATATGATGCAATGAACTCGAAACTGCAAGTAAGTTCATCTGGGTATCTGGCAGTAGCTTGCGTAGCTGTATAAGGCAAAGTTCACTTGCTGCGAGTTGACTTTGCTGAAAATAGTCTAGCATTGCCCGTTAGGTGCGACGATCGGTTGTACTAGGCCAATGATAAAGTCTTTCTAGATTTTTGCCGGAAAATGACTGCCCACGAAACAATCTGAAAGGCCGATCGAACTGTGCATCACACAGATGGGTGAGAAACTACACGATCGCTCTCAACTACTACGATCGCTGCTTTCGCGGATGGGATTCTGGGCCAATGAACTGATCGCTTTTGCAACACCCCGTGAGGTGCCTACAGTCTGCCAGATGAATAAACTTGTAGATCACCTCAGCTTCATCGTTACCGTTAACGCAGCCGTTCACGACTCAATATATCGAACGATTTGCAATCACAAATATGCTTGTCCTAACGATTTTGGCTACCGCTATAATTTTGCCGATCGCCCTATGACATTGCCAAATATTACAGGATTGCAAAATTTTGAAATACGGTTGACAGAACCTTCGTTTGTCCGTAGTCTTGTTTCTCATAGCTGAGTACAACCGTGTTTCAACACCCCGATGGAATCAGCTTAAGCTCCCGAAAATTAAGGCGCTACCCAACGTTGCTGGTAACAACAGAGGGCAGCTAAACCCCCAAGCTGGTCTAAGCAGCTAGGCGGTCTGACACGGATTGTAACATTCGATCGGGCCACCCTACTTGTCCTGCGCAAAAGGGTGGCTTTAATTTTTGGGGTTTCCTCCCGTCCCTACAATCAGGAGAAATCCCATGTTTACTGGCTTCGGCGGCAGCGATCGCCCAGAAACTTCGATCGACGATTCCCGCAGACCCTTCCAAATCTACCTGCTCGGTACCCGCGAAGAAATTCAAGCCACGATTAATCAACTGCAAGTGGTGCGGTTTTGCGATCGCATTCGCTGGAGTCCCCCCATTCCGGTGTTGGGTTCTGACTGGAAATACATCAGCATGATGGAACGAGATCGGGCTTTGGAGTAGGGGCGATCGACGAGTTGTCCTAAGGAGAGGCAAAACCGGGATTCAGAATCAGTGATTTGTTGACTGCAAATACTGAAGACAATTCCGGTTTTGATGAAAAAACAATCGATTGCCTATGCGAAATAGAATGTCAACGGCAATGATTGTGACAACCCGAATCAGACTATTTTGCTTAAGAATTCATTAAGTAGGCATAACAAGCTGTCATTAAGTAGACATCACAAGCTGTTACCTAATAGCATCAGCGCTTGTATCGTTTTCTTGACGTTACAAGCAAGTATTTCTTCAGCAGGATGCAAACCTGATTAGCTAATTTTTATTATCGACAGTAAATCATAGAGCCTAGATTTCTATGCATTTGTGATTAGCCTCTATCACGTCATAACAACTCCAAAGTTTTTGAGGAGACGCCTCATCCAGCCTAACTAATCAAGACTCTGAGCTGTCGAATTTGAAACACCTAACAATTGAATCCCTAAAAATTGTGATTCCAGTGAAATGCGATCGCGTTTTTGAGGGGGTTTGATTGATTGCGTGTGATTTTGTATTGGACATTTAACGGCTGTCAAACTTGATTTCCAAGGCTGAAAAGGTTCTTCAGGGGGCACTCGATTGTTTGTTCAGGGTTAACTATGTTGCAAAGCGGATTGAAATGGCTACGTCACCGACTAGTCGCGTTATTCACTTATCCTGGGATCCTCCTCAGCCTTTTGATTTGGTTCTGTTTGAGCCTATTTGCACCCACAGCCCTTGCCACAGCTCTTGCCAAGGATCAATTACTGACTCCCCTAGCGCCTCCCTCACTCAAAAGCCCATCCGCTGAAACGCCTCTTACGCTCCGCGAACCAGCCCCTGTCCAACTCGCCCAAGCAAACATCTGCGCTGACCTCGACACCAGCGCTTACTACCGCATTACCGCGCGCCACAGCAGTAAGTCGATCGATGTTTATGGGGGACAGACCAGTAATGGTGCAGCACTGATCCAATGGCCCTACCAAGGCGGTGCCAACCAACAATGGCAATTGAAGCGCCTAACCGATGGCTACTACACCATCAACGCTCGCCACAGCCAAAAAAGTGCCGATGTGACCGGAGCGAGCCGCGATAATGGGGCCAAATTGATTCAATGGCAAAACACCAATAGTGACAGTCAGCGCTGGTGTTTTCAACCGACCGGAGATGGCTACTATCGCATCCTTGCTAAACACAGCCAAAAGGCGATCGATGTCCCCGGTGCCAGCCAAAACAACGGGGTTCAACTGATTCAATGGCAAGCCCACACGGGAACCAATCAACAATGGCAGCTCACCCCCGTAGCAGCGATCCCGACGGCTCCCAGTCCCGCGATCGAAGGACAATGGAGTAGCCGCATTGCCTTCCCCTCAGTGCCCGTCGCGGCAGCCCTGCTCCCCAATGGCAAAGTGGTCACTTGGTCTTCCTTTGACCGCAATACATTCGTTGGCAATCAAGGCCCGCAGCAAACCTATACAGCCGTCTTCGATCCCCAGACCAACCAAGTCCAGGAAAACCTGGTGACCAACACCAACCACGACATGTTCTGTCCCGGAACCGCCCTGTTGGGGGATGGCCGGTTATTGGTGAATGGGGGCGGCCCTACGGTTGCGACCACCAGTATTTTTGATGGGCAAACCAATCAGTGGAATCGGTCTGCGGATATGGCCCAGCGGCGTTGGTACAACACCTCCGTCACCCTGCCTAACGGCGAAGTCTTCACCCTAGGCGGCAACCGCACCTCTGGCCTAGACGGTCGAGGTGAAATTTGGAATCTCACTCAAGGTTGGCGGACGCTGACCAGTGCGATCATGAATCCCTTTTACAGTGGGAATTCGCTCAACCGCGCTGAAGAGCATCCCCGCTTGGTAGTCGCGCCCAATGGCAAGCTGTTTGGGGCGGGCCCCACTCCTAACATGCAGTGGCTTGATCTGAGTGGCAGTGGGTCTTACCAAGCCGCTGGCCAGCGGGGCAACGATATCTTTAATCAAAACGGCGTCTATGTCATGTACGACGTGGGGAAAGTCCTATCCGCTGGGGGCAATCCCAATTACGACGGCGCAAACTCTGAGACGACTGCCTCCAGTAGCGCTGCCTATACGATCGATATCAACAACAATCAAGCCACAGTCCAACAAGTCCCCTCCATGCGTTATCCCCGCGCCTATGGCAACGGCGTTGTACTACCCGATGGGAAGGTCTTGATGGTCGGTGGGTTAAATAACGGCAAAGCCTTTAGTGACAATGGTGCAATCCTCGCCGCAGAAATGTTCAATCCCAGCACCAATAGTTGGTCAACCATGGCCAGCATGGCGACACCCCGAACCTATCACTCCGTGGCGTTACTGCTGCCCGATGGACGAGTCTTAGCTGGGGGCGGCGGATTGTGTGGGAGTTGTGGCGTCAATCATGCGGATGCTGAAATTTATAGTCCACCCTATTTATTTAATGGCAGCCGTCCCACGATTACCAGTGCACCAGCAGCCGTGGGTTACAGCCAAAACTTTACGGTTCAGGCCAGTAGCGATGTCACGGAGTTCACCCTGGTTCGATCGTCGTCCGTCACCCACAGCATTAATACCGATCAGCGCTTTAAGCGGGTCAGCTTTACGGGCAGTGGGGGAAATTACACCTTAAACTTGAATTCAAATGCCAACGTGACGCCTCCCGGTTACTACATGCTATTTGCCTTGAATAGTCGGGGTGTGCCCAGTGTGTCCAAAATTATTCGTGTAGGCTAGGAGGCCCTGTGATGAAAAAACAGATATCCCTGATCGGATTAGCCATCATTTCTCTACTCACTGTGCTGTTTGTCCACCTGTGGCAACCGAATCCGAGTTACAGTACCGAATCCGATCGCACAATGATGTTGGCGACCACCCGGACGGCCTCACCAGAATCTTCGGCTGCTGAAGAAAGGGCGCAAGAGCAAGTGAGTCAAATTGCTCAGAATCGTGGGGAGGATTCTCCCTGTTTCTATCGCAAGCCAGACGGAACGGTTGTAGATTTACGCAAGATTTGTCGAGAAACTGATAACGGTGTAATGCCGTCTGGAGCCGTTCCCGGCAATAGTAATGCTGCCATGACCAATAGATTGACGAACCCAGCTATGCAAATTACCCCTGCTAACGATCCAGGGGTTTTGTATCTTTCTAATAGTGGGGATTCGGCCCCGATCGCTGCTGCAAGCGCAGCTGAGTGGCATCCACGTCACTAAATCTGACAACGTTTCTAATTCAGAATGGAACCGTCTAGCCTACATGAGGCATGACGATTTTGGAAAATCCCCAAAAGGCTTGCCATGCAATCAACTTGTCGTTATGCAGTTTCATCAATTTCCTGTTGGATGGGAATCTGAATTACAAACTTGGTACCTTGCTCAGGGGTCGAAAAAGCCTCTAACTTACCACCATGGGTTGCGGTGATAATTTGATAACTGATGGACAAGCCCATGCCCGTTCCCTTGCCAACCGGTTTCGTCGTAAAAAATGGATCGAAGATACGATGCTGAATGTGCTCAGGAATGCCAGATCCATTGTCCGCGATCGTAACCATGATCCTCTGAGAATCAACCACAGAAGTGCAAATAGTAATTTGGCTAGAAGAATGCTGGGCCTGATCTGACTCTAGGGCATCGATCGCGTTACTCAAGATATTCATGAAAACCTGATTGAGTTGCCCTGGATAACACTCTACAAGCGGCAAATCACCATAGACTCGACTGATGGCAATCCCGGCCTTTTTCGCGTTGGGTTTAAGTCGATGTTGCAAAATCATCAGGGTACTCTCAATCCCTTCATGGATATCAACGCTCTTGAGACTGGCTTCATCCAGGCGAGAAAAATTTCTGAGAGATAGGACAATCTGACGAATTCGATCGGTTCCTACCCGCATGGAGGAGAGCGCTTTGGGTAAGTCTACCAATAGATCCTCTAGTGCAATATCTTCTGCTTTATCTTGCACAACTGGGATCGCTTGGGGAGAGTGCTCCTGCAGGAGCTCAGTAAATTCAATCAAATCTTGAATATAATTTTGTACACAAACCAGATTGCCGTGAATAAAGTTAACCGGATTATTGATTTCATGGGCAATGCCTGCCACCATTTGGCCTAAGCTCGACATTTTCTCAGTTTGAATGAGCTGAGTTTGCATCTTGTGGAGGTCGTGCAGTGCCTGCTGAAGTTGCTGAGCCTGTTCTCGTGAACCAGTTTCTGATTGGCGGAGGGCAATCTCAGTTTGTTTCAAACTAGTAATGTTATGGAAAACAGCAATTCCTCCCTGAGCAGTATTTTCCTGATCGTAAAAAGACCGCGCAGTTAAGCTAAACCAATGGCCCTCCAAGGAGGGTGCAAGACGCACGAATATCTCCGTTGCATCCACGTTTTTCCCTTGCATGGCTTGAAACAGTGGGAAAGACTCCAAAGGATAAAGAGTCGTTTGGTCTGAGTAATACACTCCCCACGTCTGCGCCCATTGTTGCAGCGATGAACAGCCAGTGCTAATGCCTAAAACACTTTCGACAAAGGCGTTAAGAAACATAAATTTGCCTTGCTGATCGACCACTATGACCGGATCACCGATGCTGTTTAACATCGATCGCAAGGTTGAAAGGGCTGATTCTGCATGGGTCAGGTGTTGGGCATGGCGATGCAGGTCAGCTAAGGCTTGCTCCAGCTTACTAGCTTTATCAATAGACTCCTGCTCATAGACCTCAAGCAACTGTTCTAGGGCGATCACCTGTGCCCTAAGTTGTTCCACTTCGCTGGTTGCCGATTCGCTGGTTGCCGCAGGTTGGCGACTGCTGTCTTGGAGTGGGGATAGGCTCATAGCGATGCTCTAACTTACAAACGAACCTGAAACCTATAGTGGTGTTAAAGCAAAAGATGAATTTTGGGGTGTCTGTATTAAAACTTTGTTTTGATGGATACTGCAAAAGATCACTCCTGAACTGATTCCCTTCCAGGACTGATCCCCTGCCAAAAGCGTCGGCATCCAGGATTACTGAGCTTGCCTAACCAGAGAAAACTACGTCAAAAGAGATTAAAACCGAAATAGATTCAAACAAGGGTAGGGTAAAGATTGTGCCTTGATCAAAGGGTAAGACAGCTATCTTAGCGTTTAAGGCAAGGGGTTTAAACAATTCTGCCGTTTCGCGTTGAATGGGAACCTTGGAAAATAGAATAATGGCCATGAGGTTACCAGATGGCAACACGCCGCCAAAACCCAGAACTGACTGAATTTGAAAAGGACAGACAAACTCATCCTGAGCGGGAATGTAGGGACTGCCTTTAGCCTCTGGAACATGAAAAACGTTATAGGTACGCTCTTGCAAATTCACCAGTAGATCGGGGTCGGGTGAGATGACACTGCCAATCGTCAAGCCCAGTTGTTGGATTAATTGTGAAATCATCGGGGCTTGGGTCACCATCTCCTCACTCGGCAGTGGAATCGCTTGGTGGCCTGTGGATGCAGTTCGAGAATTCCATTCTGGCCGATCGCCCACTGTAGCCAGTAAAGTCAAACATTTCAGGCTGGGTTGAATTGAGGCAGAGCCCAGGTTCTGTTTGGCAATCCGTTGGAGGTCTAAGGGGAGATCGCCATAGTTATGGGTCTTAAAAATACGAGCCAGGGCCAAGGCACTTTGCCCAGTTTCTGGATCTAGAAATTGGTTGTAAAAGTAACCCACCAGTCGATTGGCAACTTCCTCCATGCTGACTGCACCAACTCCAAGTTTGCGTAGAGCTGCTCCACACTCAGTCATTTCCCTTAGTGTAAATTTAGTCAGACTATACATAGTGCAGGATCATCTTACGTCAGAGTATATGGTTGCGAATTCATTGAATGAATAAAGGAGTTAACATAGAGAGCATCCGAGATATTTCCAACCTCAATATTGAAAATAATTCCCCTTTAAAATATCTTCCTAACAACAATTGTATAGATAAATTTCTGAGTCACACCTAATCATTTGTGTCTGCAACCTATGACAATCCCCAGGTACTGGATTGGAGCGCTGGGCACCAAGAGAGCTGGGGATCACCTCCATAGCACAACATTGAGGAGAATCGGGGGAATGGGTGACTCTAACGCGCTTCTAACATTACCCCTAGACTCCTCTGAAGCAAACTACGGCCCTAAGTGGCAACGATGGAACGCTGGACATCTATGAATAGCCACCCGAACTAAGTTTTCGTTCTAAGTTTTCGTTAAAGAGATTGCATGACTGCGATCGCTGACCCCTAATTCACTCTAGGCAGATGCAGTGTATTTTGACTTTGACGATTACGATCGTAAACCGCATTCAACGTAGTCTGATAATCCTTGAATTCCGTCCCCATCAAAACATCCCAAAAGCGGAAGTACAAGCCATAGTTACCATTCACTTTCGAGTGATGCATATTGTGGTGGGTTGAAGAGGTTTTCCACTGCCCTAGCCAATGTCGAGTCCAGCTCTGTGGAATGACTTCATACCCCAGGTGCCCAATCACATTCATGACCATTGATGCCACTTGATATCCCAGCAATGCCCACCAATGCACGGGTAAGACAAACACAATGATTAAATCTGGCAAAGCTTCTACGATCGCCTCTACAGGATGGAAAGAATAGGCGGTGAAGGGACTTGTATCAATACTATCGTGATGAACTTTGTGGGAAAACTTATACAGTGGTTTCCAATGCATCAAACGGTGAGCCCAATAGAAAAAGGTATCTTGCCAGAACAACATCAGCACCATGGTTAATAAAAGATAGGGGATGCCGTATTGTGCAACATTGTCATACAGCAATGTCCATCCCTGCTGTTTGGCTAAATAAACACCAAGATCCATGAGACCAAAAATACCGATCGAGACCAGTGAGTTCCGGATTTCTTTACGCCACTGTTGTTCATAGCTACGCTGCTTCTGCTGAATACGAAGCGGCTGCATTGGTTGTTTGTACCAGACCCAAAAAACATAGAAGGCCGAAAGTGTAATCCCAAAGTAAATCACGATCGCGGGTAGGTAACTTTCGAAGAGAACGTAATCTACCAAGGTGTTGAATGTAGCTGACCAGTCTGAACTGTCAAGGGCAGCTAAGGCAAGTAAATTAAGGCTCATGGCAACTGCTCCTAAGGAAAGTCGGTTAATATATGAGTAATGCTCATGTTTTAATAATGCGAGTATTACTCATGTTTTGTCAAGTAAAAAGTGAGCATTCCTCGCTTTTTTAGGAGAATTTTCCAGGGGAGAGTCTTTAAGCCATGTCTGATAGTGCGTCGAACTCTAACAGTGCGTCGAACTCTAGCAGTGAGTTGAATACTGCGGGGCTTCGGCGCAAGCCGCGTCAAGCCCGTAGCCAAGAGCGAGTCGATCGCATCTTGGCAGTTGCAGAGGCCCTATTTACCACCGAAGGCTACGGGAAAACCACCACGAACGCGATCGCGGCTCAAGCCCAAGTCCCGATCGGCTCGTTCTATCAGTTTTTTCCTGACAAAGCAGCCATTTTGCAAGCGCTCACTATCCGTTACACGAATCAATTGCAACAATATTTGAAGAGACTGTTAGATACAGCGGACGTTGCCGCATTACCGTTGCCGGAATACGTAGAGCAGTTGATTGATGCCACAGACCAATTCTTCACCGAGAATCCGGGCTATTACGCCATTTTTATGGAGGCACAAAGTACGATTCCTGACTTCAATGAAATCGATCGAGCCGCAGATATGGCCTTGATTGAGGATTTAAGTACAGCCTTTGCCCAACGCAACCCAACTTTGACCCAAGAGGATTGCGAAGTGGTCGGGTTTGTGGTGATTAAGGTGATTGGGAATTTGCTGTGGCTATCGATCGATCAAGACCCAATACGTCGTCAGCGCCTAGTATTAGAGACTAAAAAATTAGCCCTGAGTTATTTGCAAAACTACTTTCCTAGCAATACATCTAATCTAGATGAATCGCTAGGAAGCACCACATAAGTAGCGAGGGCGAATCAAACATACAACGCTTAGTACAAGATAAAAACTTAAAATTAGATTAGATTAGCAAAAATCCCTCTTAGACGTTGACAGAAATATTTAATTAACCAGTAAAGGATTCGATCGAGCCGCTGCCGTTGTCCGTTGCTGTTGCTGCTTAGCCTGCCAATCTGCCTGGGTAAACGACTCGTGGTAAGACCGCTCCGTGTTCACCTCCCACAGGTCATGGGATTCGCCAAACAGGTTCCGCGCCGCCAACACCGCCGTCAGCATTGAGTGATCCTGATTGTTGTAACGGTGCATGCCATTGCGTCCGATCGTTTGCAGATTTTCGATCGTGCCGAGAAAGTTTTGAATCACCTGCAAATGCTGGCGATAGTCGCGATCGTAGACCGGATACGCCTTCGGTTGCCGGATCACCGTTCCATCCTCCACCGCTTCCACCGGAGCCAAGCCCAACGCGGCCACCTCACGGGTCGCCAAATCCAGCAACTCCGTGTCGGACATTTCCCACAGGGCATCGCCCTCAGAACAGAAATACTCCATGCCCAAACAGGTCTTACTCGGATCGGGCACCATCGCTGGACTCCAATTTTTAAAATTCTGAATCCGCCCCACCTTTACCTGCGGGCTGTGGATATAAATCCAGTTATCCGGGAACAGATCCGCCTGATCGATCACGATCGGAACAATAATAAAAGCACGGTAGTTCAGCGATCGGGCCGCTTCCAGCACCTCCGGTGGCGCAGGCGGATTCAACCGTTGCACCAAGGCCGTCACTGGCATACTGGAAATAAACTGTTCCGCCGGGATCTCCAGCGTTTCCCCAGCTTGGCGCGTCGTAATACTGCAAATGCGGTTGCCCTTACGGTTGATCTGCACGACCCCCGTATTCATCGCCACCGTTCCGCCCCGCGCTTCGATCGCCTGCTGGAAGCGTTCCCACATTTGCCCTGGCCCCAAGCGCGGATAGTCGAATTCTTTAATCAAGGTCTTCGTATTATTGACCTTGAAAATGGCATTCATCACCGCCGTGCGCAAAGATAGGCCCTTAATCCGCTGGGCTGCCCAATCCGCTTCAATTTTGTCGCATTCAATGCCCCATACTTTTTCCGTATAGGTTTTAAAAAACGTGCGGAATAACCGACGCCCAAAACGATTTGTCACCCAATCTTCCAGCGTTGCTTCCGCCCTAATCGGACGGGCTTTCACTTTGAGATAACTCAGCAGAATTCTGGCACTTTCGCGAATCCCTAAATTACCTAACGTATCCAACAATTCCAAGGGATAGTTAAAAAAGTCGCCATTGTAGTAAATCCGCGACAGACGGGGCACCTTGATGAACTCATCCCCCATGACCTCCTGCCACAGATGGTTGACCACATCGACTTTCGTAAAAAAGCGATGGCCGCCAATATCAAAGCGATAGCCCTTGTAAACCTCCGTGCGGGCAATCCCACCCACCTGATCCGATCGCTCCAGTACCAACGGCTTCACACCGTTTTTCACCAATTCGTAGGCCGCAGTCAGCCCCGCTGGGCCAGCCCCAATCACCACCACAGGATGTTGCTTCACCGTTCATACCTCCACGATGGAAATTGCTGATTATTTTTGCGTCATCAGACGAGAACTAGGCTGAGCCACCGCAAAACGGCGACGCCGATCGGCCCCACTTTCAGACCGTATCCAATACTTCACAGTTCCCAGCACAAAGGCAATCCCGCTGTAGGCATAGTAGAGCCAGTGCCAAGGAATAACTTGCAGGGCAAAGGGCAGACTCCGTTTATGAAGAAAGAAACGGTAGACCGACACATTTAGCAAGAGCAAAACCAAGCTACAGACAATAGCACCGTTAACAGCCCAGAAACTGAAAGGAATACAGATCAGACAAGTAACTAAACTATAAACTGCAACAACACTGAGGCGACTGTTGGTATCTAGATTTAAGTCATTCACCAGTGTCCGATCGCGCCAAATCAATTCTGTCCAAGGCAGGGCGCGGTAAAAGAAATCCGCCTTCAGTAGCGATCGCACCCCCCAGCGTTTCAAATGAGTCACCTGCACTTGCTTACACAGGCCAATGGAATAGTTGTACTGCTTGAGCCGATAGCCCAGTTCAATGTCTTCGATCGACGGATAGCGATAGGCTTCATCAAATCCGCCAACGTCAAAGAAAACGGATTTACGAATGGCACCACAAGCCCCCCAAAACGTAGAGGCTTCCTCACGGGAAATTTGGTGGGTGTAGTGGTGTAATAAATTCTTATACTGCGATAGGAAGTTTGCAGCTCCCGGCGTATCGTCGTAGGAACCAATCAATGCATCGAGCTTCGGATTAGACTCAAAAGCCAAAGCAACCTGGGTGAGCGTATCCCAGTGAATGGCGACATCCGCATCCACAAAAAACAACAGATCCCCCCTTGCCGCCTGGGCCCCCACATTGCGTGCGTAGGCAGGCCCCCGGTTACGATCGAGGCGAATCACCTTCGCGCCAAACGATCGGGCTGCTTGTTCACAGGCATCACTGCCCCCATCGATCACAACAATCACTTCCACCGTAGGCGGCACAAATTGTTCCAAACTGGCTAAGCAACGGCGAAAACTTTCCCCGCCGTTGTAAACCGGAATGATCATAGAAATCTCTGACAGGTGAAGCAGGGGGATAGCAGGAACTCTATCTACCGCTGCAATGGAGGCAGTAGGACTCATAGGGGCGACAATCTGATCTGAATCTGAACGGTATCT
Organism: Alkalinema sp. CACIAM 70d; assembly: GCA_002148405.1. Lineage (GTDB taxonomy): Bacteria > Cyanobacteriota > Cyanobacteriia > Leptolyngbyales > Leptolyngbyaceae > Alkalinema. The sequence goes on from MUGG01000190.1 coordinate 68,146, forward strand.
AGTTTGGAGGTAGAAGTAACAAAAGCCACCGAACTGCTGGAAATTACCTAAGTAATTCAACGGTACATCTTCTGTTAATCGTATGCTCCGCATGGTATTAGATCCGCCTTGAGCCAAGCTACAGCCGATCCATTCTCTTCATCGACTCTTTGTAGGAATCCGAATTTTCCCCTAGAAATTACAAGCGATTATGAAGAATCCTGAATATAGATTCATCTTTTTGCAAGTTCTCTCAAATTTTCAGGATTTCTATTGGTTTAACCCAGTGTTGATAATAGGTTTTCAATCGGTCGTCAATCCTCATTTTGAGTGAGAAAGCCTAAAAAAGCCGCAGATTGAGCGATCGGCTGTCTTTTCAGTCCATTGCAAAAAACTAGTTTTCTAGCTCCTTTGTGGATCAATAGAATGAAGACGTCGGGGAATTTCTAAATTATTTGAATCTTTGACAAACCTTGGATGAAACTCCCATGAAATCCATTGCTGAGGCGGGTCAACTTACAAGCGATTCCATCAGTATATTTGCTATGTCACGATCGGGATTGTTGGGAGGATGACTCAGGTAAACGTAAACATCCGCGTCAAAATTTTATACAGTACATTTATGCAGTCCCTCAATATTTTGCAGTCTGACAGTTTGAACTAAAGTTCATGAATAATGTTGACCGGATATTTACTCCATGCCATTGAATGAGCCAATCTTCAGATGTTAATCCTAGTTTTTCTGTGATTGTGCCGACCTACAATCGTCCCAGATCATTACAGGCGTGTTTACAGGCGATCGCGCAGATGGATTATCCCCGCGATCGCCTGGAAGTGATTGTGGTGGATGATGGTGGCACCCAGCCCTTGGACGCGATCGTGCAACCCTTCATCACGCCCCTCTCCCTGAAGCTGCTTCGGCAAGCCAACGCTGGCCCTGGAGCCGCCCGCAACCACGGCGCGACCCAAGCCCGAGGCGATTATTTGGCCTTTACCGACGATGATTGCCAACCCGATCGTCAGTGGTTACGAGCCTTAGCCAGCCAAGCGCAAACCCATCCCACTGCCATGCTGGGGGGAGCGATTCACAATCGGCTGCACCGCAATCCCTTTGCCGAAGCCAGCCAATTAATCATCAGCTACCTTTATCAACACTTTGCAGACCATCCCCAAGCCCCTCGTTTTTTTACCTCCAACAATCTAGCGGCCCCGCGCGATCGCTTCCTGGCCTTAGGCGGCTTCGATCCGGCTTTTCGCATTGCCTCGGAGGATCGGGAACTGTGCGATCGCTGGAGTCAGCAACCCGCAGCCTTGATCTATTGCCCAGCGGCGCAGGTCTTCCACAGCCATGATCTCAATCTACTCAGCTTCTGGAAACAGCACTTCAACTATGGTCGAGGCGGTTTTGGGTTCCATCGCTTGCACGCCCAGCGTCAGACCCCTCGGGTCAGTTCAACCTCTGCGACTTCATCATCTCGCCCCGATCACCACCCCGATCGCCTGCGCTTCTACCGCGACCTACTGAGCTATCCCTATCGCGCCGTTGCCCCCAAAACCCCCCGGACGCGCCTCTGGGCCACGGGGCTAATGTTATTGATCCTGCTGGCTCAGGTGGCGACGGCCAGCGGCATGATTTTTGAATGGGGCCGATCGCGGCAGGAGGCAAGTAACACACCATGAACCTAGAGCCTTCGATCGATCCACCTGCAACCCAACCCCGTTTGGAGATTCAGCCCATCGACCCGCCCTTGCCTAAGGACATTGCGGTGTCGATCGTCGTGGCCACCTACGATCGGCCCCAGGATTTGGCCGCCTGCCTGACGGGACTAGTGCAGCAAAACAGCGATCGCCCCGTGGAAATCATCGTGGTGGACAACCATCCGGCCTCGGGCATCACCCCGGCGATCGTGCAGCAGTTTCCCCAGGTAAAGCTCGTCCAGGAACCGCGCCAGGGCAGTTCCTATGCCCGCAATGCTGGAATTTTGGTCAGCCGAGGGGCGATTATTGCCATGGTGGATGATGATGTGCGGGTGCCACCGGATTGGCTGGAGTCACTGCTGGCCCCCTTTAGCCGTCCAGAGGTGATCGCGGTAACAGGACATATTCTACCGATCGAACTGGAAACCCGTGCCCAGAAACTGTTTGAACATCACTATGGCGGGTTGGGGCGGGGCTGGAACCGTCGGGAAGCCGATCGCCACTGGTTCCAGCAAACCCGCTGGTTTTCGCCCCCCACCTGGGAACTGGGAGCCACCGCCAATGCGGCCTTTCGGGCGACCTTATTCAACCATCCCCAAGTCGGGTTATTGAGCGAATTTCTGGGGGCCGGACTGCCGATCGGGGGCGGGGAGGATACCTATTTTCTCTATCGAGTCCTGCGATCGGGCGGCACGTTGGTCTACGAACCGAGTGCTTGGGTGTGGCATTGCCATCGCCGGGACATGACAGCCCTCTGCCGACAGGTGTATAACTATCGCAAAGGTCATGTGGGGCATCACTTAACGGCATGGTTGCAAACCGGGGAATGGCGAGGGTTGATGAATTTGCTCGTGGGCATTAATCTGCATGACGCGCGGCGGATTTACCATCGCTTGCGGGGCTGGAGCGACTATCCCATTCGGTTAGTCCTCTGGGAAATGCTGGGCACTTGGGTTGGGCCTTGGGCCTTGGGGCGATCGTACCTGCGGGTCAAGCGGCTCGGCTTCAGTCGTCAACCGCCGATTAGCAAAGGCCGATCGTTAAGTGCTAGAGACTCGATCCCCCCTAGCCCCCCTTAAAAAGGGGGAACCGGATTCAATTTGTTCTTTTGCTATTCGTTCATTATCTTCCGTTCAAAGTCCCCCTTGATTCGGGGATTTAGGGGGATCCTCACTCAGATCCGACACCATGTCCTACCGCCAAAAGTTTATTGACATCGAACTGAGCCAGCCTTTACCCACGCTGACAGGTTTGGGTAGCTATCACCAGGTGCAGGGTTTGGTACGCCTGAAGGGGGAAGTGCTGGGCTGGGTTTGGATTCCGGTACAGAGTGGCGTCTGTTCCGCCGCCGCGATCGCCGAGGCCATCTTTCCCAAATACGCCCGTCTCGTGAGTCAAAAACTGCTGGCACGGCGGTTGCTCCAGCCTGATCTGACCAGTTGGCGCATCCAGGATTGGTTTGATCTACTGTCCCACGATCGCAGTCTGCCCGATCGATCGTCAACGGCTCTGCCTAACTGGCCATCGTTAACGGTCGTCGTCCCCGTTCTGCCGGAGGAGGCCGATCGCGCCACGGAAGGATTACAGGCGCTCCAGCAGGCGGTTCAGCAGGCATTCTCGACAATGCCCACGGTACCGCTAGAGGTTCTCGTCGTCGAAATCACCCCCAGCCACGATCGGCTACAAACCCTGCTCCGCACCGAATATCCCAGCTTTCGCTACCACTCCACCCCCAGTCCCAGCGTCAACGCCGCACGGAATTTAGGGATTCAGAAAAGCCAAGGGGAGATTGTCGCTTTTACAACCCCGTTGGCCCAGGTCGATCGGACTTGGTTGACGACGATCGCCCAAACCTTTGTCCAGCATCCAAATCTCGCCCTGCTGACTGGCTTAGTTGTTCCCCTGACTGTCGAACGGGAGCGGCAACGGCGCTATGAAGTGGGTTACAGCTTGGAGCGGGGCCACGAACGGCGCTGGTTCCACTGGTCGGATAATCCCCCTTGGCCGGAGTTGGGCCGGATGCAGATGGCCGCTCCTATGAATTTTGCAGCTCGTCGATCGGCCTTGAGCGCGATCGGAGCCTTTGATCCGGCTTTGGATCTGCCTCAACTCACTGGGTTGGGCAGTGGCGTCTGGGAATTGTTCTGTCGGGGCCTATTGGCGGGACAAACGGGACTGTATGATCCGGCGCTGCTGGTGCGGCATTCCTTACCAGAAACCCGGCGGGAGATGGCCCGATCGGCCCAGCAATTTGGACGGACTTTTTTCAGCTATGTCAGCGTGGGTCGTCGCCGCTACCCAGATCTGAAGGGACGGTTTTTCCTGTTGGGCTGCTGGAAGTTAACTTGGATCCTAATGTTGATTGTTGGGGGACGTTATATTCCACGGCTGTGGAAGTGGGCGGAACTGCGGGGGGCGATCGGCAGTTGGGGCGGCTATGGCAAAGCGTTGAATCAAGTTGCGGCCCTGTCGCCAACCCCGTTGGCCTTGCAAGCGCCTGCGTTATCGCTGACCATGGCTGTGCGGGAAGTAGATCTCAGTAAACCGCTGCCCAAAGAACTACAAGCTCCAGAAGCTAAGGCAGTACGGATTTTTGTCAAACTGAGCCGTCGCTTAATCGGTTCCGTTGACATCGCCCACGACGGCCAGCCGATTTCCCAAACCCGATTGGCAAGCTCGATCGCCGACCAGCTCACCCTGGAGTTACTGGCCTTACCCTACCAATCCGACACAGCCCAGGCTTGGAACAAAACCCAACAGGCGATCGCTGAGCACTGGACACCCAAGGGGATGACGCAACTTCCCCAGACTGGCACGCGCTATGACCGACTGCCGCAGTCCGTGACGGTGAGTGTCATCATTCCCACCTGCGATCGGCCCCAGGATTTAGTCCGCTGTTTGCAGCATGTATTGGCGCAAAATACCGATCGGCCCTTTGAAGTCATCGTGGTGGATAATCGGCCCCAATCTGGCATCACCGCTCCGATCGTCGCCCAATTCCCCAGCGTGAAATATATACCCGAGCCCCGAGCCGGCAGCTCCTACGCCAGAAATACCGCCATTACCGCCAGCAGCGGGGAGATTGTAGCGATGGTGGATGATGATGTGGTGGTGCCGCCCGATTGGTTAGAAACGTTGATTGCGCCCATGGCACGGCCTGAGGTGATGGTGGTGACGGGGAATGTTTTGCCCCTGGAATTGGCAACTCCAGCCCAGGTGATGTTTGAAGACCTAAAAGGGGGACTTAGCCCCGGATTTGTGCCCTTTGAAGTGGATAAAAGCTGGCTCGATTCCTTTGAAGTCTGTGCACCGCCAGTGTGGGAGTTGGGTGTCTCGGCCAATGCGGCCTTTCGATCGACGATTTTTTCCCATCCGACGATCGGGCTGATGGATGAAGTTCTTGGCCCTGGAACCCCCGCCTTGGGTGGCGAAGAGAACCATTTAATTTACAAAGTGCTGAGATCGGGATTTACCCTGGTTTACGAACCGGATGCCTACGCTTGGCACCACCACCGTCAGAGCATCGCGAGCCTCTATCGTCAAACGGTGGGGCACATGCGCGGGGGGATGTGTTATCACATTTTGATGTGGCGGCAGGAACGCGATCGGCGGGGATTTCTACAACTGTTTAAGGAAATGCCACGGTATTTGACGGAACGAATCCGCGATCGTATTCTGGGACGACACAAAACTCCGTGGGGCCTATTACGCAGCGAAATTTGGGGCTATCTATCTTCGTTTTGGAGCTATTCCCAAAGCCAAAAACGGGTGAAGCGCATCGGTCGGAGCCAACCCTATATTCCCAAGGATCAGCGATCGACCCAGTTGGAAGCAGATCCCGCAATTCCAGTTCAGTCTACGCAATTGCTCTCAAGTCAGCCACCCCTTCCCGAAGCTCCACCGGGATAAGTTCAGGATTCCGCCCTGATGAATTAATCACCGATTACATGTTGTGTTATGCGTAAATTTCGATCTTTCCAACGGAATCGA